>JBDHQI010000002.1:0-211198 GCA_039806955.1 Verrucomicrobiota bacterium
AACGGCTGACCTATGATCAGTGTGTCTGCCGCAATTAAACACTCAGGCAATTTGCGTTATCTACATACTCCCGGAAATTTTAGGTATGCGTCAGCCCTGGTGGGAGCAAGCTAAACTATTGCCCCGGCACGCGGCCTGCGGCAATCTGATTTCTCATGGTGGTTGACCACACGGACAGAGTGACCCTGCGGGTCGGGCGGCTGGAGTTCACCAAACTTGGTGTCGCTCTGGCGATTTCCCTGGCCACCCATCTGTTCCTCTGGGGCACGTATGTCGTGACGCAAAAACTTGAGTTGTCGGCCAGACTGCATCTGCCGCGTTGGTTGCAACCCGCTTCGCCACCCGCGTCCGAACCGGCACCGAACCGCGAGCCGATGATGTTCATGGACGTGTACGAGGATCAATCCGTTCCCGAGCCGCCCAAGGAGGCAAAACATTATTCGGATCGGAACGCCATCGCGGCGAATCCGACCGCCGACCTGCAATTGAACGAACCGAAGGTCGCCGGGGAGCCGAACGAGGTGCAGAAGCTGGAAACCGCCGAACGACCGAACCAGTTTGATCAACTGATGCCCGATCCGCCGAAGCCGCAGGAGGTCAAGCCGGTGATCAAGCCCGGTGCGATGACCATTGCCAAGGCGGATCTGCGGCCGCCGTCGGAGCGGCAGCGCCCCCGCACCATTCGGGAAGCGATGCTGCAAAAGCAGATGGCGCCCGGCCCGCGCCCGCACAATGAGGGCGGAGCGGTGCAACGCCCGAACGCTTCCTATAACGTGAAGGCCACCGGTTTCGGCGCGTACGACCGGATGTTTATTGACGCGGTTTCCACGCGTTGGTACGACCTGCTGGATAATTTAAGTTACGAAGGTTACCAATCGGGCAAGGTGGTGGTGCAGTTCACCCTGAATTACAAGGGCGAAATCAGCAACCTGCAAGTGTTGGAAAACACCGTGACCGAGACGCTGTCGCTGATGTGCGTGAAAGCGATCCGCGATCCGGCCCCCTTCGGCGAATGGACGCGCGAGATGCGCCTGGCGGTGGGCGAGGATTCCCGCCGCATCACCTTCACTTTTTATTACAACTGACGAAAAGCGCGACAATCAATACATTGGAAACACATGGAAACGATCGTTTACGTTTTGCTGCTCATCACCTCGGTGGTCGGGCTGACGTTTATTGTGGAACGCGGTCTGGCGTTACGCTGGAAAAAAGTCGTGCCGCCCGAGATCGAAAGCGCGGTGGCGAACTGCCAGTCGCGCGCCGAGACGCCCCGCTTGCGGCAGGCCTGTGAAAGGAATCCGTCGTCGCTCGGACGGCTGCTGTTGGTGTTGACGCAGCAACTCGACTGGCCGCGCGAGGAAAACGAGGCCGCGTTGCAAACGCGCGCCCGCCACGAAATCGTCAAACTGGAACGCGGGCTGGTGATTTTGGAAATCATTGTTGGCATCGCGCCGCTGCTTGGATTGGTGGGCACGATTGTCGGCATGATGGATACTTTCGAGGACGTGGGTCTGTCCGGCTTGAACGACGCCGCCAAGCTGGCGCACGGCATCAGCATGATTTTGAAGGCGACGCTGATCGGTTTGTTGATCGCGATTCCCGCCCTGGTCGCGTGGAGTTATTATTCCAAGAAAGTTGAGATGCTTGCCGTTGAGATGGAAACCTTATGCGACGAGCTGTTGCACCGGTTGTATCGGAATTGATCCGCCGCCACCATGCGCTTCTACCCCCGCAAACGCAATTCGCCGCCCGCCATCGTCATCGTGGCGCTGATTGACGTGTTGATCGTGCTGCTCATTTTTCTGATGACCACCACGACCTTCCGCCAGCAGAGCGCGATGAAACTGGCGTTGCCTGAATCCACGCAGGGCGAAAAGACGGACGCGCACGAGGCGCCGCCGCTGGTGGTGAGCATTAACGCGCAGGGCAGTTTGCGGCTCGGGGTCACTGCGGACGCGCTGCCGGTGACGATGGAGAATCTCCGGGGCGAATTGATTTCGCGCGTGCTGAAAAATCCTGATTTGAAGCTCGCCATCAATGCGGACAAGGCCGCGCCGTTCGGACAAATTGTGAAGGTCATGGACGCGGCCAAGGACGCCAAAATCAAATTCGTCAGCGCCTACACCAAGGACGTTTCCAGGTAATGCTCATCCGCGATGGCGTTGCTTTGACGTTCGCACCGAATTTCCAATCCTTTTTCTGGCGTATGAGCGTGCTGCGCCGCATCATCTCTGACTGAAGGCTGGCCATTGGCCGGCCTGTGAGAAACCAACATTTTTGTCAGCATTGGTCGTTGCCATGTCAAATTCCTCTGCGTCGGTTGTTCCCGCTGTGCTTGCGCCCAGTCTGATCATCCACAATGCCGCCATGCACACCATGGACCGCGCGCAACCGCGCGCAGAAGCCATCGCCATTGCCGGCAATCGCATCTTGGCGATCGGAACGAACGCGGAGCTACTCGCACTGGCGGGCAAAGGAACGCGGGTGATTGACGCGCAGCGACGCACCGTCCTGCCGGGATTTAACGACGCTCACGCGCACTGGCTCATGGGCGGATTTTCCCTCATGGGTGTGAACCTGCGTGACGCGCGTTCACCGGAGGAACTGGCACGGCGGTTGGGAGATTTTGCCCGAAAGATTCCGGCAGGGCGTTGGATTCTGGGCGGCCGCTGGGATCACGAAAATTTCCCCGGCGCGCAACTGCCCACGCGCCAGATGATTGATGCCGCCACGCCGGATCATCCGGTGTTCGTTTGCCGTTTGGACGGACACATGGCGCTCGCCAACCGTCGCGCCCTGCAATTAGCCGAAATCACGCGCTCCACCCAGGACATGCCCGGCGGGATGATTGTGCGTGATGCGCAAGGCGAACCGACCGGCATCTTGAAAGACGCGGCGATGGATTTGGTGGAGCACATCGTGCCGCCGCCCACGCGAGAGGAAAAGTTGGCCGTTTTTCGAGTCGCTACCGAACACGCGGCGTCACTTGGTGTGACGAGTGTGCAGGATTTGTCCGCCGGGGAAGATGTCGGTTGGTATCAATGCCTGCTGGAACGCGGCGAGTTGAAGACGCGCATTTATGCGGTGCGTTCAATTGTCGCGTGGGAGGCGCTGGGGCAAACCGGGGTGCGCCGGGCGTTTGGCAATCCCTGGTTGCGGATTGGCGGACTGAAAGGCTTTTCCGATGGCAGCCTCGGCTCCACCACCGCGCTGTTTTTCGAGCCGTACACCGACGCGCCGGAAACCCGCGGGCTTTGGTTCGATCAAATGCTGCCGGAAGGCGTTATGCTGCGGCGCGTTCAGGCGGCGGATTGCGCCGGGTTGCAGGTCATCATTCATGCCATTGGCGACCGGGCGAATGCCGCGATTCTGGATTTGTATGAACAGGTCGCGCGGGAGAATGGTCCGGCGGACCGGCGCTTTCGTATCGAACACGCGCAGCACTTGCGCCCGCAGGACGTCCCGCGGTTTGGTCGGCAAAAGGTGATCGCTTCGATGCAACCGATTCATTGCGCCGATGACGGGCGCTGGTGCGAGAAACGGATTGGCGCGGAACGCGCGGCGGGCACTTATGCGTTTCGCTCGCTGTTAGACGCCGGAGCGGTATTGGCGTTTGGAACGGATTGGACCGTCGCGCCCCTGAATCCGTTGCCCGGAATTAAAGCCGCCGTCACGCGCCAGACATTGGATGGACGGCATCCCGACGGCTGGATTCCGGAACAAAAAATCACGCTCGACGAAGCGCTTTACGCGTACACCGTCGGCTCGGCTTACGCGGAATTTCAGGAACACATAAAAGGTAGCTTGACGCCCGGAAAATTGGCGGATGTGGTGATGCTGGATCGGGATATTCACGCGGTTGATCCAGCCACGCTCGATCAGGTCAAAGTGGCGCTCACCGTGGTGGATGGCCAAGTCGTTTGGGAAACAAAGTAGAATCATCGTTCGCCCGGGATAACCAAACCATGAATCCTGACGCCAATCTGTTTCACTCGCTGGCTCGGACGGCGAGCCAACGACCGGAGCATGCGGCGCTTATTGAAGCGGATGTGCCGGTCACTTACGGTGAATTGTTGCGGCGGACCGAAGCGTTGGCTGGCGCGCTGCAAAAACAAGGGGTCGGGTCGGGACAACGCATCGGGCTGACGTTCGCGAACAGTGTTCATTACGTGGCGTTGACCTATGCACTTTGGCGGTGTGGCGCGGTGGTGGTGCCCGTGCCGGCGGAAGGTTCGGAAGACGAAGCGCGGGAAATCATCGCCGCCATGCAATTGCAGGGTTGGATCACGTCCGATTCCCGGGCCGGCAGCGTGCTGTTGGCTCCGGACATTTTTTTCACTCCCCTGACGTTGGCCGCGCCCCCGGATAATCACGGACTTGATTTGGCTTTCATCCGTTTTACCTCCGGCACCACCAACGTCCGCAAGGGCGTGGCGTTATCGCATGCCACTCTCCGCGCGCGGATCGCCTCGGCGAACCAAGCGTTCCGCATCACGGCGGATGACACGGTGATTTGGTGCCTGCCGATGGCGCACCATTTCCTGATCACCATCGTGCTCTATATCGAAGCGGGCGCGACCATTGTGTTGGTGCGCCAGGTGCTTGCGCAGTCCTTTCTCGCGACCACCAATCGCTGGCGCGGCACGGTGCTTTATGCGGCGCCGTTTCATTATGCCATCCTCGCGCGGGACGCTTCCACCACGCCAATGCCGATGGTGCGCCTCGCGGTTTCCACAACCTGCGCGTTGCCGGAAAGCGTTGCCCAGGATTTTTGGAAGCGGTTCAATCGTCCGCTCGTTCAGGCGCTCGGAGTGATTGAACTGGGATTGGTGGCCATCAATCTGGAGGATCCGCGCGGACGTTGGAACTCCGTCGGTCGCGCGGCGGGAGCATTTGAAATTCAACTCCACCAACCGGATGCCGACGGCTGCGGCGAACTGCGAGTGCGCGGTCCCGGAATTTGCGACGCCTACGTGGCTCCGTGGATGGGTCAGGCTCAGTTCTTGACGGAGGGTTGGTTTGCCACGGGAGATTTGGGGCGAATGGATGCGGAGGGTTATCTGCAATTGCTTTCACGCAAAACCGCCGTCATCAATCTGGCGGGACGCAAAGTGTTTCCCGAAGAAATTGAAGCCGTGTTGAATCAACATCCGGACGTGAGCGAATCGCGCGTGTTTGGGCGGCAACATCCGCATCTCGGCGAAGTGGTCGAGGCGGAACTCGTTCCGAAAAGCGGCGCGCTGGACGTGAACTCGGTATTGCGCCATTGCCGCGCGCGTCTGGCGGCGTACAAAATCCCGATGCGTTTTCACGTCGTCGCTGCCTTGCCCCGCACGCCCGTCACTGGCAAGATTCGCCGCGCCGCCCCGGCGGCCTGAATGATCAGCCCAACCGAAATTGAAGCCAAACTGCTGGACTTCCTGCAACGGGAAGTGTTCGCGCCCGACGTGGCGGTGACGCCGGAACTCGATCTCGTTGCGGCAGGCTTCGATTCCATGTCGCTCGTGCGCCTGCTCGTGTTCATCGAAACCGATTACGGATTTTGGATTCCGGAAACCGAGATCACCACGGAAGCCTTGCAAAACGTCCGCGCCCTGGCGGCAACCCTCGCGCGTCTGCTCAATGCCCGCTGACCTGTCCCTCAACGGCGCCGACTACCTGATGCTCGGGTTCGATCATGAACTGCGACGTCAAGGTTACGCGGGCAACTCCTGTCAGATCGTGCTGACGCTGGATCGCCCTCTCGATGCCGCCCCGTTGCAAGCGCGCCTCAAGTTGCTGGCGCAGCGTCACCCCATTCTATGCGCCCGCCCGGGGGGGTGGTTCAAAACCCGTTGGACCCCGCTGGATATCGCCTTGATGTCCCGCGCCGTGCGGGTACATGCCGCGCAGCCCGGCCTGATTGAAAAACTGAGTGACGAACCTTTGCGCCTTCGCGACGGCGAGTTGTTCCGCTTTGATTTAATCGCCACGTCGGATGGTCGCATGGAAGTGGTTTTCACCTGGACGCACGCGCTGATGGATGCGCTCAGCGCCGAACACTTTCTTGCCGTGGTGGGTAACGAGACGGTGCCGTTGCCGGCGTTGACACCGCCCGCCGCCCGCCGCCCGCCGCCGCTGAAAGAGCGCTTGTTGTTGGCGCGCCAAAACGTGCAACAATTGACGGAGTTCTGCAAAGCCGCCCCGCGCACGGTGGGCGTGCGTTTCCCGGAGGCGACGCGGACGCAGCGCTTTCACGTCGAACGCTTCTCGGCGGCGGAAACGGCGCAGATTCGCGCCAACGGCACGAAGCTATGCGGGGCGCTGGGCGACGCCCAATTTCACGCGGCGGTGGCTGCCATTGAATTACACCGTTTGCACGACCGGATCGAACGGCCGTCGCCGAGTTACATTTTGCCGATTCCAGTCAGTCTGCGCCCCAAGGGCGCGATCGAACCGTTGTTCAGCAATCAGATCGCGATGTTGATGGTGCAGTTGCTGCCGGAACAATTGGTCGCCACCGCCACGGCAGTGGCTACGCTCAAAACGCAACTCGCGCAGGCCTGGCGCGCGCGCCGCGTCGAAGCGGGCACGGCCATCACCGAATTATCCCGGGGACTGCCGCTGCCGCTGTATCTTTACATTTTGAAGCAGCACGGTTTGAAAGGGGAAATTTGCTCGTTTTTTTACGGCAATACCGCCAACGTCACGCCGCTCCTCACCACATTTTTCAACGCCACCATCACTGATTTTGTTCATGTGGGCGCAACGACTCCGTCGCCAGGCCTGGGGGCGATTTTTTACTATTTCCAGGGAGCGATGCGCGTAACGGTGTTTCATCTCACCACGCATTTTTCCGCCGCCGAAGCGCAGGCGTTTGCGGCGCAATTGCGACAGCGCCTGCTTGATCCATGAACCCTGATGTGGACATAGCAGTGGTGGGTGCCGGCGCTTCCGGTCTGGCGGCGTCGGTGAGTGCGGCTCGCGCTGGTGCGCAGACCCTGTTGCTGGATGCCCGACCCGCCCCCGGTGGCACGGGTGGATTCAGTGGCCTCACGACTTTGTGCGGCTTGTATGACGAAGACGGAAGATTTTTGAACGACGGCTTCGCACGGGAATTTGCAATCGCTGTAAGTGAAACCCGCGCTCCGACTCGAATGGGACGAATGTGGGTGTTGCCGTATCGGCCCGAGCGGTTCCGGCAGGTGGCAATGGAACTGATCACGACCACCCCCAACTTGCGTGCTGAGTGGAATTGCCCCGTGGCGCAAGTGCTTTGCGCTGGCGGCCGCATCACGCAGATCAATGGGCATCCAGTTGGCGCGGTGATTGATTGCAGTGGTGTGGCGGCGGTGGCGGAGTCCGTTGGTGCGGAAATGTTGGCCACCGATGCGCGCACACAAGCGGCGGCAACAATTTTTCCACTGCGTAACGTCGAACGCACTTTTGGTTCAGTGGCGGACATGGCGCAAGTGTTGTTGCCGTTGACGCGAGCCGGATTTCCTCCGTTGCATCTGCAGGCTGGATCTGAGCCGGGTGAATTTACGGCAAAGTTCGCCGGATTGCTGCAACAAGTGCCCGAACTGCTGAATTTTTTGCGAGAGAATGTCTCCGGTTTTACGCGTTGTGAAACTTCGCCATCGGCCGTCACCGTTGCGGCGCGTGCGGGGCGGATGATCATTGGAGCGTACGTGCTCGCCGGCGCGGATGTGCTGACCGGACGCAAATTTCCGGATGCGGCGGCGCGCGGCGCGTGGCCGATCGAGCAATGGCCGGAAGGGCGGGCGGCGCGGTTCCGTTATTTGCCGCCGCACACGTATTACGAGATTCCGCGCCGTTGCCTGCGCGCGGCGCGGTTTGAAAATCTGTTCATGGCGGGCAAATGTCTGAGCGCCGATGCCGACGCCATCGCCAGCGCGCGGGTGATGGGACTGGGGCTGGCGACTGGCGCTGCGGCTGGAGTTTTGGCGGCGGATGCTCTAACTTCGACCCGGTTTAAGTGAGCAAAACTTTCGATCAACTCTGGACCGAGACGTTCCATTACGTGAAGGAACACTCGCCCTATTATCGCGAGCTGTTTGTACGTCACCGAACCGTGCCCGCATTGGCTTCCGTGCCTCGACTCGACAAGGAAACTTTATCCGCGCGCCCTCTGGATTTTGTCTGCGTTCCGCGCGAACGGATCGCCGAGATCGTGACCACGAGCGGGACCACCGGCCAACCGTTGCTTTGGCAGCTCACCGCCGCCGACCTGCAACGCCTGGCGATCAATGAACAACTCTCGTTCGGTTGCGCCGGCCTGACCGCGTGCGACACCGTGTTGATTGCGGTGGCGCTGGACCGTTGTTTCATGGCGGGTTTGGCGTATTGGCTGGGACTGCGCGAAATCGGTTGCGGCGTGGTGCGCACCGGGGCCGGTGCGCCGTTGCTCGTGTTGGAAATGCTGCGGCGCGCGCAACCAACAGTGATCGTCGGCGTGCCGTCGTTCCTGCGTCTGGTGGCCGAGAAGGCGCAGGAGCAGGGGATGGATTTGCGCGCCGCCTCCGTGCGTAAATTGATCTGCATTGGTGAACCGATTCGCGATCCCGACTTTCAGTTGAACCGCTCGGGCGCGATCCTCGAAGCTGCATGGAACGCGAAGGTGTATTCCACCTACGGCATCACCGAGCTGGCCAATTCGCTTTGTGAATGTGAAGCCGGGCAGGGCGGACATCTGCACGATCAACAGTTGCACCTGGAAATTTTGGATGAGGCCGGGCAATCCGTTCCCGAGGGCGAAGTGGGGGAAGTGGTGGCCACCACGTTTGGCGTCGAGGTCATGCCGTTGTTGCGCTATCGCACCGGCGATTGCGCGGCGTTGTTTCGCGGGCCTTGCGCGTGCGGACGCACCACGCCGCGGCTCGGGCCGATTGTGGGTCGTCGCCAGCACAAACTCAAAGTCAAAGGCGTCTCGCTGTATCCCGCCACCTTGACGGCGGTGTTGGAACAGACGGCGGGCGTGGAAACCTTTGTGGTGGTGGCACACCGGGAAAGTGATTTATCGGATCGCATTGAGGTACTGGTACAGGGGGTGGTGACGGTGCGGGAATTGCAGGAGGCGTTCAAGGCGCAAACCCGAATCACGCCGCACATCCGCCAGGTGACGCGCGATGAAATCATGGCGTTGCAACAACCGCCGGGCGCGCGGAAGCATCGGGTGTTCGTGGATCAGCGATGAAACCCTGCGTCGTCATTCCGTGCTATAACCATTCCGCCACGGTCGGCCCGGTGGCGTTGGTGGCGGTGGCCGTGCTGCCGGTCATCGTGGTCGATGACGGCTCGACGGAACCGCTGCCGGAGTTGCCCGGTTGTGAGGTGTTGCGTTTGGGGGCGAACGGCGGCAAAGCGGCGGCATTGCGCGCGGGCTTTCGTCGCGCGCTGGAGCTGGGTTACACCCACGTCATCACGATGGACGCGGACGGTCAGCATTTTGTGGCTGATCTGCCGAAATTTTTGGCCGCCATGCAGTCCCAACCCGCAGCGTTGCACCTGGGCGTGCGCGATTTGCCGGCAGCCGGTTGTCCCCGCCACCGGCAGCGTTCCAATGCCATCGCCAGTTTTTGGTATCGCGTCGAAACGGGGCTGCGCCTGCGCGATACGCAATGCGGGTTTCGCGCGTATCCGCTGGGGCTCGTACGACAATTGAAAATTCACTCAGACCGCTACGCGTATGAACTGGAATTCCTCGTGCGCGCCGCGTGGGTGGGCACGGCGATTCTTCCGGTGCCGGTGCAATGCACGTACGCGCCCAATTTGACCGGCCGCTCGCATTTCCGGCCTGTGCGCGATTTCGTTCACATCACCAACCGCAACATTCTGCTGGTGTTGCAGGCGTGGTTTGTGCCGTTGCCGTTGCGCGCGGCGTGGTCGCGCGGCGAGAAGCAGGGCTTCCGTCGGGTGGTGAGGGAATTTTTCACCGACAACGCGCACGAACCGGGCCGGATGGCGGCCTCGGTGGGCGTGGGTTTGTTTTTTGGGCTGACGCCGTTGTGGGGGCTGCATTTATTGCTGGCGTTGTGGACCGCGCATCGGTTGCGCTTGAACAAGGCCGTGGTGGTGGTGGCGAGCAACATTTCGTTTCCTCCACTGATTCCGTTTTTGGTTTATGGCTCGCTGCACACCGGTGCCTGGCTGCTGCATGGGCACGGGTTTGCCGCTGACTTCACCGCGCTCTCCGACTCGAGCGGGTGGGCGACCGCGCGGGAACATCTGTGGGAGTGGGTGGTGGGAAGCTTCGCACTGGCCGTGGGCGTGGCGTTCGTGGGCGCGGCCTGCACCTATGCCGTGGCGCAATTGATCCGAAAACGATGACCGATCGCCTCTACGCCCGCTTGTATTTCTGGCTGACCGCGCATCGTCGCGGGGTGCTGGTGGTGGCCGCGTTGTTGATGGTGACGGCGCTCGTGATTTCCTCGCGAGTCCAACTGCAGGAGGACATTCTGGACCTGCTGCCCGACAATGACGCGCAAGTGGATGACTATCGTTACGCCCTGCGCAAGTTCCGTCAGATTGACCGGCTTTATCTCGATATTGGCATCTCGCACGGTGATCCCGAATCACTCGGCGCGGCGGCGGATGAAGTTTTCGCATTGCTGGCGACGAACCAAAACTTCACGCACATCACTTATCAAATTAATTCCGGCGGCCTGGGGAAGGTAGTTGGATTCTTGACCGGCGCGTTTCCGAATTTGTTCACGGAAGCGGATGCGGCCGCGCTGACCGATAAATTGTCGCCTGAATCCATCCGCGAACATCTGACCAGCATGCGGCAAAAACTGGCGGGGCCGGAAGGTCTGGTATTGAAAAATGTGGTGGCCGCAGACCCGATCGGATTCACGCCGTTGATGGCGGCCAAGGCACTGCCCTTGCAGGCGGGTTTTGGCGGCGCGCAAATTGTGGATGGGCGCATCACCAGCGGTGATGGCCGGCACGTGTTGATGGTGGTGGAACCGAGTTTCAGTTCGTCGGACGCCCGTTTAAGCGCGGGGTTGATGCAGGAAATATCGCGGGTGGTTCGCGCGGTGGAGGCGGAATTTCCCGGAGTGCATGTGGCGATCACCGGTGGCCACCGGATGGCGCTGGACAACGCGACGTTGCTGCGCCGGGATGCAATGCGCTGCCTCACGCTGGCCGTGTCCGCGATGTTCATTTTATGCTTCACCGCCTACCGGCGTCGTTGGCTGGCCACGGTGACATTTCTGCCATCGTTGTTCGGAACGGCCATCGCCGGCGCGGTGCTGGCGCTGACCGATGATCACGTCTCCGCCATTGCCACGGGGTTCGCCAGCATGGCGATTGGCATCACCGTGGATTACGGCATTTACGTGGTCTATCATCTGGACAACGCCGCCACCGACCGCGCTTCTGCCGCCAAAATTTCAAGTCGTCTATTGCTGCCCACCTTCATTGGCGCGTTCACCATCATTGCGGCGTTTATCGTGCTGGCCGTTTCGCCCATGTCCGGTTATCGCCAACTCGGAATTTTTGGCGCGACGGGCGTATTGATGTCGGCGGCGTTTGCCTTGACGGTGCTGACTTTGTTGGTGCCGTTGCCGAAGCGGGAGACCGCCGCGCTGCGACCATTGCGTTTCACCAACTGGATGGAAGCCTTTCACGGATGGCAGAAACGGCATCGGTTGTGGTCGGTGGGGCTGTTGGCGGTACTCACGGTGCTGGCCGGGCTGGGTCTGAAACGGTTACGGTTCGAGGGCGATCTCGCCAAACTCAACGGCATCACGTCAGCCACGCGCAACGATGACCACCTCATCAGCGAAACCTGGGGTGATGCCCTCAGCATGTCGTTGCTGATTGCGCGGGGTGAAACGCCGGCCGCCGCGCTGGCGCGGAATGATCAACTCGCCGCTTTGCTGGCGCAGCAAAGCGCCGTCACCAATGTCTATTCGCTGGCGGCCATTTGCCCCGCGCCCGCCACGCAGGAGGAAAACCTGCGTCGTTGGCAACAGTTCTGGACTCCAGAACGCCAGCGCGAACTGCGCGCCGACTTGAACCGCATCAGTGGTGAACTGGGTTTTCAACCGGAGGCCTTCGCGCCGTTCTGGAAGATCGTCACCGAGCGGCCGGTCTGGCTGACGTTGGACGATTTCAAAGACACGCCGCTGGAGGCGGTGCTGGCGGAACGGGTCGCCGTGGGCACGAACGATACCGCCATTAGCACCCTGGTTAAATTGAGCGATCGTTCGCAGGCGGCGACATTGCAGGCCGCATTGCCAGGATTTATTTTGGTGGATCAAAAAGCGTTCACGGATCACATCGCCAATCTGGCGCGGAACGGGCTGGGCTTTTTTGTGCTGTGGACGACCGTGGCGGTTGGTCTGATTGTGTATCTTTCGCTGGCGTCCATCGAGCTGGTGGTGGTCACGCTGTTGCCGATTGGTTTTGGATTGCTTTGGACCCTCGGGTTGATGGGCCTGTTCGGTTTGCCGATCAATGTGATGAACTGTGTCTTCGTCATTTTCGTCATCGGCATGGGCGAGGATTACAGTGTGTTTCTGGCGACGAGCAAACTGGATGTCTGGCGTGGGCATCCACCGCGCATTGCGCCGACCAGCGCTTCGGTGCTGATCTCCGTGGGCACCACCATTTGCGGCTTCGCGGTGTTGATCCTGGCGCAACATCCGGTGCTGTTCTCCATGGGCACGACGGTGCTGCTCGGCATGGCCAGCACGTTTCTGGCGACCCTGGTGATCACGCCCGCCTGCGTGGAATTGTTGCTCTACAAACCGCAGCCACGCGGCGCGCCGCGCGGGTGGCACGTACTGGGAACATTGTGGGTGCTCCTGCATCTGGGTGGCAGTCAGGTGTTTTTGTATTACATTTTGCGCCCGTTGCTGAACCTCGTTTCGCCCCACAACGCCAAGGATCGGTTGCGCCGCGCCACCCGCTGGATGGCGCGCGGTGTGGTGAAGGGCATGCCGTTCGGTAAATTGGAATTTCAAAATCTCAGCCCCGCCACTTTTGCCAAACCCTGCATTGTCATCAGCAACCACCAATCCGCCGTGGACGTGATGTTGATGGTGAGTCTGCCCGGCGACGTGCGGCAAACGGCGAAGAAACGGGTATTTGACGCACCCATGCTTGGGGTCGGTTGCAAAATCCTCGGGCACATCATGGTGGAACCGAACGATCCTGCCACCACCTTGCAACGCTGTCGCGACACGTTGGCCACCGGCGCCTCGGTGCATTTCTATCCGGAAGGCACCCGGTCCGTTGATGGTTACGTGCAACGCTTCCGGCGCGGCGCGTTTGAACTGGCGGTGGAATTGCGGCAGGACCTTTTACCCATCGTTATTTGCGGTTCGAATGAAGCCATGCCCCGGGACGCCTATTGGTTCGAGCCGTATCACGCCATCGTGTGCGCGCTGCCGCGTATCACCCCGCAGAATTTCGATTATCGCCAGGGCGTGGTGGCGTTGATGAAACATTGCGAAGCACTGATGCGCGCCGCGTTGCAGGAGCAACTGGACGCCCTTAACACGCCACCGGTGGTGCGCCGCAAAGTGGCCCGTCTGTACCGCTATCAAGGCGTCTATGTGGAGCAGTTCGCAAAATGGAAAATGAAGCTC
This sequence comes from Verrucomicrobiota bacterium, assembly GCA_039806955.1. GTDB lineage: Bacteria > Verrucomicrobiota > Verrucomicrobiia > Limisphaerales > JADLHS01 > JADLHS01. The sequence continues at coordinate 13,602 of JBDHQI010000002.1, forward strand.
GATCCGTTCTTTACGCAATTGGACGCCGTGGTGCCGCGACGGGCGCGGGTGCTGGATCTGGGTTGCGGCTACGGCCTGGCCAGTCATTGGCTGGCGGCGTTCACGGACACGCGAACATTTTGGGGGCTGGATTACGACGAGGCAAAAATTCGCGTGGCCCAACGCAGTGCGGCGGAAAATCCGCGCGTCGAATTTACCTGCGGCGATCTGTTGACCGCGAAATTGCCCGCGGCCGAGGTCGCGTTGCTATTGGATGTGCTGCACTACTGGCCGCCGTCGAAACAACAACTCATCCTCAACAAAGTGCGGCAGGCGTTGGCGCCTGGCGGACGGTTGGTCCTGCGCGACGGCGCCCGGGCCGCATCCGCAGGCCATCGCAAGGTGCTGCGGTGGGAACAGTTCGCCACCCGTTGGGGGCTGACCCGTTCCGGTGAAGGATTGCATTTTCAGAGCCGGTCGGAAATTGAGGCGCTGCTGACGCGCGCGGGCTTCGTACGGTGGGAACAGCGCGCCAACGCCGGTAACGATTCCAACATCATGCTCGTGGCCTACGCGCCGGAACCCGGAAATCCCACGGCTTCTGATGACTCCACGCCCCAGCCGTAAATTCGCGGCCCCGAAATCGAGCCACGGTCGGTTTCCATTGAAAAGACTGAATGGGCAACATCACTCCAAAGCGGCAGGCGAAAAGTGATCCGCTGGATAAACGAAGAAAAACCGTGATAGACGGTTTTTATCTGTGGCCCTGCTGTCTTGGCGCGTTTCAAGTATTCCTGTAAATTAGCTCGCTCTACTTTGGCAGCTACAGTTTTAATTGAATCGCTGTAAAGGGAGGACGTGTTTATGCTTGCGCCGCTTCTCCAAGTGGTTCGACTATTTATAGCCCGCTCGGAATAGACGTTGCGTTGCTGCTTCCCCATCTTTCCACTCCAGCACGTCAGTACCCTGAACGCCGGTTGCAAGGGCAGAGTAGTATTGGCTGGTTTCCTCCCAATTCCAATCTGTGCCATTTTCAGAAATGGTAACTGAGTAAAATCCCGTCGCAACAAAACGTCCGTTTCCATAAGCCACGCTGGTCAAATTAGCCCCCGCTGCGACCGAACTTCGGCGAACCCAGTGATCAAGAGGATTTGCAGCGGATGAAAATGTGAGAAATGCCAGGAGCGAGGTTGTTGCCCAAAAGACAAGTCTTATGCAAGGTGCTTGAATAGACATGCCCGACACTGCTACAGGACTTGATTGGAGGCAAACTATTCCCCAGCCAGTAGCGCGTTGCGCTGACTCAAATCAAAAGAAACAGGAAGGATCGTGGCTGAGCGACCGAATGAGCAGACAGTGGGGAATGTTCGTGCGCCTCCCTGCCTGCGCTCACATGTTTTTCGCGGCTATCTACTCGCCCTGAGTTCAGAGGCGATGGTGAAAGGTTATCGCCGTCCTTTTGGACGTTCGCCGAATTTGCCCATGAGCGCGGACTGTATTCCCAGCTTCAGGGTGGCGGTGAACAGTCGGTAGTTGCCGCGTCGTAGCAGGTTCAGTAAATACCGACCCTTGGCTCGCAGGGAAAATTGGCGGCTGTTTTTCATGACGTATGGTTGGTGATCATAGTCATTATTGTGCGTGCTGTTTCCCAGTTTCTGAAAAACGCAACCTCCGAGCGACTCATGCACCAATTTCCAATCCGGCTCGGCCAGCAGCAGGTTCATCAGCGTTTCGCACGTCCAGATATGCAGGTCGTCTATAACCACATAACCGCCTATTTTTAAAAGCCCCGCTACGTAGTACCAATCCAGGAAAGGTTGCGGAAAACCGTGCCGTCCATCAATCAGGACCAAATCCAGGTCTCCTTCGGTGATCTGGGGCAGCGCCTGTTCCGAGGGCGCCACGATGAATTTCAAGTGCGAGGTCGAAATGCCTTTGGATGAGCAGAAGGCCAGGATGCGTTCCGTCAGGGCTTGGTCGGGAGCGATTGCCGTGTGATGCGCGCCGCGCAGGGCGAAGAGGACGGTGCTGCAGCCGGCGCCCGTTTCCAATGTTTTGGCGCCAGGCCCAATCGTCCGGCCGATGAACAGCAGCTCCTCGTCGGAAAGTTTCCAGCGATTGATCAATTCCCCCGGCTTAAACATGCCGGAAGGAGTCATGGGCGAAGGTTGAAAGCTATGTAGTTTGGGAGGGTCAGCCAACAGTTCCTCGACGGTAATCATTGCCGAATTATGTGAGGACAAAATCCGGGAGGCAAGTTTCCTTTGGAGGACAACCACCGAGCGGGTTGGCTCAGAAGAAAGGTCGTCCTGAACGGGAGAAAAGGCTTGCGGGAATTGCCCGTTGACTCAGATCCGTGCGGCGTCTCCGGCGATACCCGGTTTTTGCAGCAACAATCGTCCGTCCAAATCCGCCGGGTCCAAACTCCAGCGTCGGGCCAGTTGCGGAACTTTTTCCACGTTGGCGACGAGATGATCGGCCATCGCCCAATCGTCACTTTGCGAGTCGTCGCCGTACGCGAAGCAATTCATTCCCAACTCAATCTCGGCGTCGGTTTTCACGCCTTGATTCCAGAGCGTGTTGCCCCCCCACGCGTAGGCCCGGCGAATCCGCCCAAACTCCACCTGCACCCAGGCGTGGTGTTGCAGCACGGGGTCGGCTTGGAAAAATTGCACCTGCCCCAGTTTGCGTCCGAGGCGGAGCAGAAACCGATAGCAGGCATCCACGTCGTCATCCGGGATGGGCAAGCCCGTGCCAAAGACCAGCACCCAACCGTTAAAGGGCGGGGCGATGAACAGTTTTTCCTCGGAGAAAACGCGGTTTGACCAGGAGCGAGGCTGCGGGTTGCGCAAGCCCAACGCGAGTTGGACCTGATGCGGATCACGGGTGCGAACCGCCAGCCAACGCGGCGGACGGCGGGTTTGGATCGGGTGATACGGCAGAAAGGTAAAGCGCCCGAGTTGTTGCACGGAATGTTCCCATTTCGCGCGCAACCGCGCTTTCGCTTGCTTGCGGCGTTGCCGCTGGCGTCGCCCGAATAGAAACACGCCCCAGCCGCCGAGGAGCATCAGCACCGGCAGCGTCAACAATGCGATTGTCAGTGCATCCATCGCATTCATGAGCATCAGTTTTAACAGAGAATGTCCAGCACGCAACCTTCTTGGTTGGGTTGGAGGTCTGAGGGGAACGGCCAACCTGACGGCTTTGGTCAGCGGGTGTGTCCCCGATTTAATTGATTGCGCGCATGGTGGAGTGGCGTGTGAATTCAAATCTGGATTTTGAGGCGCATGATGTGTCGTGGTTAAGGCCAAAGATTTCCGGGGGCGAATCTGGCTCTAGGTTTGACACCGCAAGGCGGCCAAGACTAATCTGCCGACCGCTTTCACGTGTGAACCTCGTGGAACGCCAAACTATTTTGTGGCTGAGAAAGACGATTATTTGATTGATATGCTGGTGGATTTGGGGTTCGTGACCCCAGATCAGGTGGCGCAAGCCCGCCAGGAAGCGGAGGCGTCCGGCGTGGGCGTGGTGGACCTCATGGTCGCCAACCAGATAGTTCGCCCGGAGGATGTCACCCAAGCGAAAGCCGCGCACTTCGGCGCGGAGGTCGTCAACCTGGCCGCGATGCAGATCGAGGATGACGTGATTGCCGCAGTGCGTCGCGACATCGCCAAGAAGTATCGTGTCATTCCGGTTTTCAAACATGAGAACACTCTGACCGTGGCCTTGGCGGACCCTTCGGATATCGCCACGATTGATACGTTAAGCCATTTGTTACACGCGGACATCGTGGTGCAGGTGGCTTCCGACGCGGACATTGAGGCGGCATTGAGCAAGTATTACGGCGGGCGGGGGGATACGGCGCTGGACACAATGATTCAGGAGATCACTCGTGGCGAAGTGGAGATTGCCGCGCCGATGGAGGACATTACATCCGCGGGAAATGTCGCCACGGCGGATGGTGACGCGCCGCTGATCAAGTTGGTGAATCAAATCATCGTTGACGCCTTCAAAATGCGCGCGTCGGACATTCATCTGGAGCCGCTCGCCAAACGGTTCCGGTTGCGGCTGCGAATTGACGGCATGATGCATGAGGTAAAAAGTCCGCCAAAGCGGCTGCAACCCGCCATCATTGCGCGCCTCAAGATTCAATCCAACATGTCCATTGCGGAACATCGCATTCCGCAAGACGGCCGCATTCAAACCACGGTGGGCGGCGGCAAGTTGATTGACTTGCGCGTTTCCTGTCTGCCCACGCAGCACGGCGAATCCATCGTGATGCGTATTTTGGACAAGGAGGGTTTGCGCGTCGGACTGGCCGAGCTGGGGTACTTGGCGGACGACCAGCAATTGATCGAGAAATTGATCAGTTTGCCGGACGGATTATTTTTGGTCACGGGGCCGACTGGTTCAGGAAAAACCACCACGCTTTATTCCTGTCTGCATTTTATCAATCGTCCCGACCGCAAAATCATCACGGTGGAAGACCCGGTGGAATATGTGCTGGCGGGCATCAATCAAGTGCAGGTGAGTGAAATCGTGGGTTTGACCTTCTCCGCCGCGTTGCGCTCGATTCTGCGCCAGGCGCCAAACATCATCATGATTGGGGAAATTCGCGACTTGGAAACCGCGTCCATTGCCATCAACGCGTCGCTGACCGGTCACCTGGTGTTCTCGACTTTGCACACGAATGACGCGCCCGGCGCGGTGACCCGTCTGATTGACATCGGCGTCAAACCCTTCCTGGTGGCTTCTTCAACGCGCGCCCTGATGGCCCAGCGGTTGGTGCGAAAAGTCTGCAAGAAATGTGGCGCGCCTTGGACGCCGCCGGATAACGAGTTGAAGGCGTTGGATATTGACGCAACGGCGGCTGCCAGCGCGACGTTCCGCAAAGGAAAAGGGTGTGACAATTGTTCCGGGACGGGGTGCCGCGGGCGAATGGGAATTTTTGAAATTTTTGTGATTGATGATGAAGCGCGGAAGCTGATTTACGACAAGGTGCCGACGGCGGTGTTGCGTTCCCGCGCGCGCGAGATGGGCATGCGGACTTTGCGGGAAGATGGAATCCGCAAGGTGCTGGCGGGAATGACGACTCCGGATGAGGTCATTCGCGCGACCGTGGGTGACGAAAATTGACGACGACGCTTAGCGAAACAGGAAACCCCAGGAATTTTTAGCACATGGCTTACTCAATGTCTGATTTATTGCAGTTGGTGGTGTCCGAAGGGTCATCCGACCTTCACATTCGCGTCGGCATCCCCCCCACCATCCGTGTCCATGGTATTTTGCACCGCGTGGAGGGACCGCCCTGCACCCCGGAGGATGCCGAGGAATTGATGCGCAGCATCACGTCGGACGATCACGTCCAGCAAATCCGTGAACGCGGTGGCGCGGACTTTGGTTTTGCCTTCGGCGACGCGGCGCGGTTCCGGGTCAGCGCCTTCAAGGAAAAGGGCAACTTCGCTCTCGTGTTGCGCCAGATTCCGAACAAGTTGCTGACGATGGAGCAGATTGGCATTCCACCCTCCACCCGGGAGTTGCTGTACAAGCCTCGCGGCCTGGTGTTGGTGACGGGGCCTACGGGTTCCGGTAAAACCACCACGCTGGCTTCGATGATCAACATCATTAACGAGGAGCGGGATGACGCGCATATCATCACCATTGAGGACCCGATCGAATACTATCACCACCATAAAAAAGCGGTGGTGACGCAACGCGAGGTTCACGTGGACGTGCCGAATTTTGCCGAAGGTTTGCGGCGCGCCTTGCGCCAGGACCCGGATATCGTTCTGGTCGGTGAAATGCGCGACTTGGAAACGATTGAAGCGGCGGTGACGGCGGCGGAAACGGGACACTTGGTCTTCGGCACGTTGCACACGACGGGCGCGGCCAAGACGATTGACCGCTTGGTGAACGCGTTCCCGATCAACCAGCAGGAAACGATTCGCATCCAGCTTTCCACGGTGTTGCAGGCGGTGATTTCACAATTGCTGATTCCGCGCGTGGACAAGCCGGGGCGCGTGGCGGTTTTTGAGGTCATGGTGAACACGCCCTCGATTTCCGCGCTGATTCGCGACAACAAAACCTTCCGCTTGCAATCGGATATCCAGACCGGCGCCAAATATGGCATGGTGACACTGGATGGTTTTCTCCTGGATAAATATCAGCTCGGGATGATTTCGCGCGACGAAGTCATCACGAAATCGCAGGATCCGGTGACGATCCAGCAGAAGTTGCAGGAATTGGAATTGGCGCAGGCGGTGGGCGCCGGCAAGAAATAAATTTCAGTCATGGCCGAAGAAATCTCAAATCCGCTGTTGGCGCTCGTGCGAGAGCAGGGGCTCGTGGATGATCTGCAATACGAGGAAGTCGTTTCCGAACTCAAACGCAGCGGCACCTCCGTGTTTCAAATCCTACAGGATTTTGAAATCATGGATGCGGATTCCATTCTGCAAGCCCTGTCCAATCATCTCGGGGCGGAAGTGGTGTCAATCAAGGGCCGCGAGATTCCGCGCAACGTGATCGAAGCGATCCCGGCCAACACTGCAAAGATGTATCGCTGCGTGCCGGTGGCATTGGATGGCAGCGCCCTGCAGGTGGCGTTCGAGGACCCCTTGGACCCGGCGAAAATTGACGAGCTGGGGTTTGTGGTGAAGAAGGACGTCCAACTGGTGTTGGCTGATCCTGCCGAGATCAATACGGCCCTAGATCATTATTACGGCGAGGAAACGAGTGAAGATGTCAGCAAGCTGCTCGAGGAATTGGGCGGGGATGACAAAATCACCGAGGAAGCCGTCAACGCGGCGGAAGCCGAGAGTGACGAGGATCTGGTGGCGGGGCTGGCCAACGAAGCGCCGATTGTTCGATTTGTAAATCTGGTGTTGTTACAAGCCGTGAAAGACCGGGCGAGTGACATTCACTTTGAGCCGTTCGAGACCGAGTTTCGCATCCGCTACCGCGTGGATGGCGCGTTATACGAAATGTCGCCGCCGCCGAAGCATCTGGCGCTGCCGGTGGTATCGCGCATCAAGGTCATGGCGAACCTCAACATTTCCGAGCGCCGTCTGCCGCAAGATGGTCGCATCAATTACAAGTTGGGTAAACGCGAGATTGATTTGCGGGTATCCACGCTGCCAACGCAATTCGGCGAATCCGTGGTGTTGCGCGTGTTGGATCGTTCCGCGATCAGCCTGGATTTGGATTCCCTGGGATTTCCCAAGAGTACGTTGGATTTTGTGGGCGAGGTGATTCAACGCCCGAACGGCATTTTCGTGGTGACCGGCCCGACCGGTTCCGGCAAAACAACGACGCTTTATTCGTGTTTGCGGCGGGTGAACACGATTGATTCAAAATTACTGACCGCCGAGGATCCGGTGGAATTCGACATCGAAGGCATCATGCAGGTGGCGATCAACGAGGCCCAGGGCATGACTTTCGGCAAGGCCCTGCGCTCCTTCCTGCGGCAGGACCCGGACATCATCATGGTGGGGGAAATGCGCGACCTGGAAACCGCGCAAATTGCCATTCAAGCCTCGCTGACCGGCCACCTGGTGTTGAGCACGCTCCATACGAATGACGCACCGGGAGCGGTCACCCGTCTGGTGGACATGGGCACGGAACCGTTTCTGGTTTCCTCCACTTTGATGGCGGTGCTGGCGCAGCGGCTGGTGCGGCGCATTTGCAAGGAGTGCAAGACGCCGTTTGAACCAACGGACCAGCAATTGTCCATGTTGAACCTCTCACCGCACGATCTGGGCGACAAAGTGTTCTATTATGGTCGCGGCTGCTCGGCCTGCAATGACACCGGCTACCGGGGACGAAAGGGGATCTACGAATTGCTGGTCTGCGGCGATACGATCCGCTCCATGATTACCGAGCGCGCCCCCACAGTGGTCATGCGTCAGAAGGCCGTCGAGTTGGGCATGGTAACTTTGCGCGAGGACGGCTTGCGCAGCATTTTTGACGGTGATACTACTATTGAAGAAGTCGTGAAATACACTTAACCCGGAGTTTGTTATGCCCAAGTTCAGCTACGTGGCGATGGATCAAAAGGGGAAGGAGCAAAAGGGGGTCATTGAAGTCGCCAGCCAAAATGAGGCAATTGGTCGCGTCAAGGAGATGGGGTTGTTCCCCACCAAAATCGTTGAAGTCACCGCCGCAAAGGAAAAGAAGGGTACGCCGAAAAAAGGTGCGGCCAAAGGTTCGGGCAAGAAAAAGGGTGCGGGCAGTATCAACATTAAGATTCCCGGCTTGGGCGGCGGGGTTAAGTCAAAGGTTCTCACCACATTTACCCGACAGTTGGCCACACTGGTGGACGCTGGCTTGCCCTTGTTGCGCGGCATGCGCGTGTTGGAAAAGCAGGAGCGCAACAGTACGTTGAAGAGCACCATTGGTGAATTAGCCTTGTCCGTGGAAGGCGGCAGCACTTTTTCGGAAGCGCTGGCGCAGCACCCAAAAATTTTCAACCGACTTTACGTGAACATGGTGAAAGCCGGCGAGCTGGGCGGCGTTCTGGAAGTCGTGCTGAATCGTCTGGCTGAATTCCAGGAAAAAGCCCAAAAAATCAAAGGCAAGGTGATCGCGGCCATGTTTTACCCGGTCGCAGTGTTGGTGGTGGCCGTCGCGATTTTGGGGGTTCTGATCGTGGTGGTCATTCCCAAATTCAAGGAAGTGTTCGCCGGATTGGGTGAAGGTCGTCCCTTGCCCGCTTTCACGCAGTTGGTTTTGAACATCAGCGATATGGTGCGCAATAACATGATCGTCACCGCGATCGTGGTTGTCAGTACCGTGGTCATTTTCCTGTTGGTGATCAAAACAAAAATCGGACGCCATTTCTGGGATAAGTTCAAGTTGAAGATGCCGGTTTTGGGACCGGTCATCAGCAAGGTGGCGATCTCGCGTTTCACCCGCACGTTAGGCACTTTGGTCAGCAGTGGCGTGCCGATCTTGCAGGCGCTGACCATCGTGCGCGACACGTCTGGCAACGTCATTGTGGCTAATGCGGTGATGGCCGTGCATGAGAGCGTGAAGGAAGGGGAAACCATCACCGCGCCGTTGGAAGCTTCCGGAGTCTTCCCTCCGATGGTGATCTCCATGGTGGACGTGGGCGAGCAGACCGGCGCGTTGCCGGAAATGATGATGAAAATCGCCGATAACTACGACGATGAGGTGGATAACGCCGTGGCGGCCATGACCTCGTTGCTCGAGCCGATCATGATTATTTTCCTGGCGGTCATTGTTGGCAGCATCGTCATCGCGATGTTCCTACCCTTGATTGACCTGATGAACAACCTGGGCGGCGATGGCGGTTAAGATTAGGTGGTTCCGCAGTCAGCCTGAAAGCGACGATTTTTCAAAAAATACAAAAACTGTAAAAAATCTATTGACGATTTGCCGGTGTGGTGTAAATACAAAGTAAAGACATTGCATGGGCGAATTATTTACAAATAACCCGGAATGGAGTTCGACTGGAACAATCCGCCCTTTGAAATGGATAGTTCTTTGACGCCGCGAGAGATCGAAGAGTCCTTCGAGGATCCGTTTGCAATCAAGTTATTGCCGGATTCCGCTCGGTTCAGTGCGCAAGCCCGATATTTTAATTTGGGCAAATCAGCGGGTGGCGAAGGGATCTTTAGTTTGTATCGCACGAATGGAAAACTGATTCGCGTCATTTACGCGCGACCGTTCCAGCCGGAAGAAAGATATTTTTACCAACGCAAAGTGGATCAGACGTTGTCCTGAGTGAAACAAAAGCGCGAGGGGAAAGATGCAGACCATCAGCAGTTGGGAAGAAGTGCCGCTCTTCGATGACGAAACGGCCGAGGCGGAGTACTGGTCGGAAAACCGACCGGACCTGCGGTTGATGGAAGCGGCGGTGGCAGGGGGCAGCGAGGTGGCGGAATCAGTCACCATTACCTTGCGGATTGATCCACGGATGCTGGCGCGGATCAAGCGGTTGGCGCGCTCGCGGTATTTGAATTATCAAAGCATGATCAAACAGTGGTTAAGTGAACGCATGGAAGAAGAAATTCGCGAGCGATGATTTAAGCAAGCCATGAAACATCAAACCCAAAATTCCGCCGTTCGGAGCGCCGCGTTTACCTTGATCGAATTGCTGGTGGTGATTTCGGTGATTGCGGTTCTGGCCGCCCTCATGTTTCCCGCTGGCGCCGCGATCAAAAAGAAGGCCACCATCAACAAGGCGAAAGCGCAATTGCGCCAGGTGGCGGAATTGATCGAGCGTTACCAGGTGCGTTTTGGGTATCTGCCACCCGACCACCCACTGGAGCCCGTGCGCAATTCCCTGTATTTCGAGTTGATGGGCAGCACGCGCGAAGGGACGGCATCGCCCAATTTCAATTACACCTCGCTAGACGGTGCCGCCCGGATTTCGGAGGCGGATTGTCAGAGCGATTTTGGCGTCGGCGCCATTTTGAATTGCACCAAGTCCAACGCGGAGGAGGCCAAGCCCGCCGAACAGTTCTTGAAACAATTGCGTTCCGACCAGTACTACGAATACGCCAAGGGTGGCTCGACCATCCGGTTGCTGACCTGCTCGGTGCTGTGGCCGGCGTCCTCGGGGCAGATCATTTTCGGTACCCAGGCGAATCCGTGGCGTTACCTGAAAAATGGCACGAACAATCCCGGCAGCTTCGATTTATGGGTGGACGTGGTCTTGGGCGGTAAAACCAATCGAATTGGGAATTGGAATTCGGGCACGCCCGAAATAGTTTCTTATTAACGTGATGAAAACCGAACCGAAGACATTTGGAAATCGCGCCGCAGTGGCCCTGCCGGTTCAGTGGCAGGATGCGGCGTGGTTCCCGCCGGTGTTGCTGCGGGGGCGCTGGAACGGCTTTCGGCGACGTCCGATTTTTTGGCCGCACCAAATCATCACAGACCCCACAGTTTGTCAGGGACGCACCATTGAGCTTTAACTTTTCATTATGACCTCGCATAACTTCACCCTCCCATCCGATCGCCGCGGCTTTACGCTGATTGAATTGCTCGTGGTGATCGCCATCATCGCGATTCTCGCCGCGATGTTGTTGCCGGCTTTAAGCGCGGTAAAAGTTCGGGCCTTAAAGAGTCGCGCCATGACCGAGATGCAGCAGATTGGCACCGCGCTGACGCAATACGAATCCAAATACGGTCGGTTACCGATTTTGCCGGGCATCACGCCGGGGGTCAACGATGTCACCTTCGGGGGTGGCTTGACGCCGCTGGCGCCCAACGTCATTACCGTAACGACCAATTCGGGCATCATCGCGGTGTTGATGGATGAAGAAACTTTCCGGAACGGAACCAAGTCCGCCAACTTCGGTCACGTGTTGAACCCGCAACGTCTTAAACTGCTGCCGGCCCGTTCGGCGGTGGATAACACCAGCCCTGGCATTGGTTTGGACGGTGAATATCGCGACCCGTGGGGGAACGCTTACGTGATTTCGCTGGATTACAGCATGGAGGGCAAGACGCGGGATGCCGTGTATTCGCGCCGATTAGTGGCCCAGCAAACCGGCCAACAAGGAGTGGGCGGATTGTTCAATCCGGATACCGGCGGGAACACCGATAGCTTTGAGTATAACGGCAATTATTTGATCTGGTCCAAAGGACCGGATGGGCAGGCCTCGACCACGGTGAAATTCAACAGCGGAGTGAACAAGGACAATGTCCTTGAATGGAACAACTAAGTTTATGCCGGCCGTGTCGCCACAACGAGGGTTCACCCTCATCGAATTACTGGTGGTGATCGCCATCATCGGGATTTTGGCGGCCCTGGTGGCGCCGACGCTTGGCAACATGCGCCAGGCGGACGTCATGCTGGCTTCAACCCGGCAGATGTTGGATGACGTGGCGCGCGCGCGGCAGTTTGCCATCAGCCAGCGCACCACAGTTTACATGGTATTTTGTCCGTCCAACTTCTGGGATAACCTCGGTGCGCTTCCGAATCAAACCGCTTACAACAGTCTGTTCCCGGCGGAACGGATCAAAGCGGAAAAACTCTTCGACAAACAACTGGATGCCTACGCCTTTATCACTTTGCGCAGTGTGGGCGATCAACCGGGGCGCGTGTCGCCGCGTTACTTGAGGCCGTGGAAAAAACTGCCCGAGGGCGCGATCATTCCCGCCTGGAAATTCATGCCGCGGCGCGGAGTGCCGGAAGTTAATTTGACGAACTATATCTCCTACGCGCCGCCGCAGTATGAGGTGTATCCGATCTATGGTTTCAGTTACACAAACAACATCCCGTTTCCGTCCGTGGATGGAGGCACCGGTTTCAACCTGCCGTATATCGCCTTCAATTACCTGGGGCAGCCGGAAAGCGGCGAGGATGAGTTCATTCCGCTGGCGCGCGGGTCCATCAGTTACGCCAAAAACGCCAACCAGGTGCCGGTGGCGCAATCGCCCACGATGTTCGAGTCTCCGCCGGGGAACAGCACCAATGCGTTCGCCGTGGTGCGCGTGGATAAATTGACCGGGCGCGCCCGATTGGTGCAACAGGAGTTGGTGCCATGATTTTGTTGCCCGCCAAAACTGCGTCCGCTGTGCTCGCCCGGTCCCGGGCGGGGTTTACCATGGTGGAAATCGCGCTGGCGTTGGCCATCATCGGGTTTGCGCTGGTGGCGATCATCGGCGTTTTGCCCGCCGGCTTGAACGTGCAGAAAAATAACCGTGAGGAAACCATCATTACGCAGGATGCGAATTATCTGATGGACGCCATCCGCAGCGGCGCGCGCGGTCTGGACAAGCTGACCAACCACGTTGTCAGCATTACCAACTACTGGCAAAATTACGACACGAACGTGCCGCTCAACAGCCAGTGGATTCCGGGCGCATCCGGTGTGGACGGTTATACGGCGACCGGTTCCCGGGTTACTTCGATTTCCGTTCCCAATGATTCATTCCCGCTGACCAACGGGTTGAACATTATGGGACTGATCAGCAAGCCCACATTTGATTATCTCGGCGGCACTGAGGTGCGGAGCAATCACCTCGTGGCGATCATTCGCGCGATCAGCGGTTCGGCGGCGGAAAAATTTCCACAGACCAACGCGATCGTGCAAGACTTGGGGTTTACCTACCGGCTCGTGCCGGAGATCTATCCGCTGGCGCAGGTGGACGTCTCGACCAACAACGAGTACGCGCTGCGATTACAGGATCGCCTGCATGAAGTCCGGCTGAAATACGCCTGGCCGGTGTTGTCGCGCGGGCGGTTGGGCAACGGGCGGCAAACGTTTCGCACGCTCGTCGGCGGACGTTTGAGCGCTTATCAATTGAATGGGCAACCGGTTTATTATTTTAACGCCAACACCTATTAGCTCCGCTGTGCGCATTTTCGCCTCCAGTTTATTTTCCACCCGACCCCGGGTCACGCAGCCGCGGGCGGCGTTTTCCCTGCTCGAAGTGCTGGTAGTGGTGGCGTTGCTTTCGTTCATCATCCTCGGCTTGATGATGATGTTCGGGCAGGTGCAGCGCGCCTATAAACTGGGGACGACGCAGGTGGACGTGATGGAAAGCGGGCGGATGATGGCGGACCAATTCAATCGCGAACTGGTGCAAGTCACCCCTGCATACGGCAGCAATTGCGTCAATTTTTACGCGCAAATCATTTCCCCGCAGCCGTTGTTGCAAACACTTTCCGGGATGTCGAACATCGAACGCACCAACCTGTTGAGCGCGCTGTTTTTTTTGACCCGGCAGAATCAACGCTGGACCGGGATCGGCTATCTGGTGGCCGATACCAATCAAGCCGGCATGGGCACGTTGTATCGCTATGAATTGACCGCACCTTACGGAAGTGATCCGGCCTGGTTGTTCGTCAGTTTCACCAACGCGCCGTTGCAGGATATGGAACGGATGGTGGAGGGTGTGGTTGGGTTCGCCGTACGCGCCTATGATCCGGACGGCATTTGGCTCACTGGGTTGAACCGGACGAATCTCATTGCCGAATGGCCGGTGACGCCGGGATTGTTCGGCGTGGGCGAGATGGAGTATTACCTCTTCCGCAGCAACGCCATTCCGGCGTCCGTCGAAGTGGAACTCGGCGTGTTGGAGGATGCGACGGTCGCCAAAGCGCGGGCGTTTCCCACGGCGGCCGCCCGCCGCAATTTCCTGAAGGATCGAGCCAGCAGCTTGCATGTGTTTCGGACGCGTACCAGCCTCCGCAACGTGGACCCCGTCGCCTACCCATGAGAGTTTTCGTTCATCCTCAAGCCACCGTTCGCCGCGCGAAGCAGCGGGGCGTGGCGTTGGTCGTCACCATTGTCCTGTTGTCCATCATCACCTTTCTGGCGGTGGTATTTCTGGCGTTGACCGGTCGGGAATCCGGCGCAGTCAAGGTGTCGGTCAACCAAAGCACCGCGCGTCAGGCAGCGGAGGCGGGATTCGAGCGGGCGAAAGCCCAATTACTGGCGCGCATCTTGGCCACCACCAACGCCTCAGATTTTGGTTTGCTGGTTTCCACCAATTTCATCAATCGGTACGGCTTCGATACCGCCGCCGTCAATCAATTGACCAACGTCAACTACGACTATCAGAACAATGGCAGCCCGCTGACTGCGGCTCAATTTTTTCAGAATCTGACCAACCTGCTCTACGATCCGCGCCCGCCGGTGTACGTCACCAACCGCGCTTTTGCGAACAGCAATGAGTTCCGTTATTACGTGGACCTGGATCGTAATGGCCGACCGGATTGGACTGGTTATCAGCCGCTGACGAACGCGTTGGGGCAGGCGGTCGTTTCAGCGACTAATGCGAGTGTTCTTGAGACCAATTACGTCGTGGGAGATCCGGAATGGATCGGCATCATGGATCGCGTCAATTTATCGCACGGACCCGATAATCCATTTCTATCACGGTACGCGTTTCTGGCGCAGCCGATTGGCAATACTCTCGATCTCAATTATGCGCACAACAACAGCAAGCGGTTGCCGCAGAACGGCTTTTTCCGCAATCAAGGCGTAGGCACCTGGGAGCTGAATTTCGCCGCTTTTTTGCGCGACCTGAACACCAACTACTGGACCTACAACCTCTATTCCACCAACACGCCGGGTGGAGTCAGTGTCGGTACGGCGTTCGATGACGCCTGGAGCCTGTGGCGCTGGCGCATGGGCAATGCTGGCCAAGCCAGCATTCAAAGTCTTTTCGGCGGCAATGCCGTGAATGCATTGACGACGGACTTTTCCGATGCGTACGGCGCGGGGCCGTTGATGGCATATCCCTTTGGCTCGGGCTACACTCAGGATCCGGATCAGGCCAATGGTACCATGTCAACACCCTGGCCCGGGGATGATTTTGAAAATCATTTTTATTCACTCCAGGACCTTTTTGATCCAGCCAAAGCCCGTTGGGGCATGCCGTACGGATTGCCCGATCGCCTGGCCGTTGCCGGCACCAATGTCTCGACCTACGACCGCAACACGTATTACCGGTTGCTGGAACAATTGGGCACCGACTCCGCGCCGGAAGACGCGGAGAAACTGAATCTCAATTACGTCAACATTGGCGGTTTGTCCGCCACCAACTTCATTGCCTGGACGGACACGGCGCGCCTGCAGGCTCACTTCGGCGCGACAGTGAATCCGGCGTTGCTGTTCTTCACCAATGCGGTGGACCGGTTGTTGCGCACTTACTCGACGGAATGGCTGGCCTCCGATTACGCGGTTTATACGAATTTGTTTCGTATTGATTATGCCTTTGGCGTGACCAACATCCCGGTCGTCATCAGTAATCAGTTTGTGTACTCGCCTGCGGTGCATCGGCTGTTGCAACTGGCGGCGAACCTCTGGGACACAAAGCCCAATCCGCGCGCGCTGCAAGGGTTCCCGACGATTTTCCGACCACTGTTCCGGGCCGATCCGGTGGGAACGAACGTGTACATTTCCGGCTTTGTGGAATTGGATAATGCACGGGAACTCAACGGTCTGCCTTTGTTGGACATCATGGCCACCAACAATCCGGCCACCGCCATTGGCAATGGCAACGTCATGATTTTTGGCGCGCCACCCGTGGTCGGGGTGCATAAGGGGCTGCCCAACTTCAATGAGTTTTCAGCCGCGCCAACCCTGACCATGACGCGTAAATTAAAAGTGCGCAAAAACACGGCAGGCAATCTGGTGAGCACAAACCAATTCTTCACCATGTCGGTGATCATGCCGTCGGGGGCGGAGTTTTGGAATTCCTACGCCAGTAATTACACGCGTCCGGTCAATATCTTTGTGACCAACCGGGCCACGGTAACCATTACCAACGACCTTGGAATGCGTTATTCTCCCCCGGCTTTCGTCACTAGCGGATTTTATTCCACCAACAACTGGTCACGTCATGTGCCCGATTCCAAGCGACCGTTCATCGTCCCGATGAATACCAATGTTCCGTTTCTGCCCGTGGTGGGCTACGTGACGCTGCCCGCTTATCGGACTGGCTTCGTGGCGGCGACCAATACGGCGGTCTATGATTCGGACCCGAGTTTTCCGATGCCGCGTTGGGGGGTGACGATCAGCAATCGCGTGCATGCAATGATTTTGGAAGCGGGGACGGATCGGATCATTGATTACGTCTTATTGGGGAACATGGTGTTTCAAACCAATTGGACCGATATGATTTGCACTTCGGAAACCGGTACTGGTGATCCGCTCAAGTTGCTTTGGGCAACCAATACCCTGAGCGGACCCTATCTCTCGGGCCAGGTCGGTGTCTTGCAGCAAATTAACATTTCTCAGGGCATGCCCCGGATACCGGATGATTCTGAAGGTTGGGCTTCGTATCGGAAGGAAAATCCTGGTGATGTGGATGCAGCGATAAGAAATTTCTACAAATTTTTAACAGAAAAGACGCCCAATCTGGCAGCAGGCGATCTGGAAGCCGACGCCCCATTCACGCCAACGGCGCAATTTTATGTGCCCATGATTTATGAAGCTAACGATCCTCTGGTTCATTATCTGGCAGAGGATTTGTATGATCGTGGACGCTCTGGCTTTTCGATACCCATAACGCAACCCAATCCGTCCGGAGTTCCTGAAATTACCGGCAGTGCGGAACGGGGTTCCATTGGAATTTTAAATACCAGGTATGACCCCTGGCCCGACGTCCTGGCTTCGAGCGTAAGCAACCCGAATGCGTATGACGCGTCGCTCAAAGATCCGATGGTGACCGCTTCAGATGCCTGGGATTTCCCAACCAATGCGCTGCCAGCCATTGGCTGGCTGGGTCGGGTGCATCGCGGCACGCCGTGGCAAAGCGTGTATTTGAAAGCTGCTAACCTCGGGCTGACGAGTATCGCTTCATCCCCGACAGAGTGGGCGCACGGCTCGATCTTCCAGAAGGCGGCTCAGAAATGGGCGAATTGGGCTGGTGGCCGGACTTTGGAAGGTGGCTTTTACAATTATCCCGTGTCCGATCGACTCCTGTTCGACGTGTTCACCACGGCATTGAATGACAACGCCTCACGCGGCCGACTCTCGGTCAACCAATCCGGACTGGCTGCTTGGTCGGCGGTTTTCAGCGGCGTAACCGTTCTGACCAACTCCATTGAGAATCGGCCATCGTCGCGAATGAAATACGATCTGCAAGTTATCCAACCGGCCGGAATTTATGACGCGCAAGCGACCAATCTCTGGCCGCCGTTGGTCCGGTTGGTGGATGGCATCAATCGCACCCGTTCCAATACGAATTATTTCCGCGGCGGCACGTTCGAGCATCTGGGCGACATTCTGGCCGTGCCGGAATTGACGGATGCCTCGCCATTCCTGAATTTGAAAGCCGGCAGTGCCGGGCTACAAAAAGGAATAAACGATGCCGCGTATGAATGGCTGCCGCAGCAGGTGATGTCTTTGCTGCAACTGGGGACGCCGCGTTTTGTGATTTACGCCTACGGCCAGGCGTTGCAACCCGCGCCGGACTCCGTTCTGGCGGGCGGCGCTTATTCCGGTTTATGTACGAATTATGCCATCACCGCCGAACAGGCGATTCGCGCGGTGGTGCGCGTGGAAGGTAGTCCCGATCCGCGAAACACCAGCACCAATCTGCCGGTTGCGCGTCGGTATCCACCGCGGATTGTTGTGGAGAGTTTTAATCCTCTCGGGCCGGAATGAGCCAGTCGCGGTGGAGCGTTGGCGGAAAGCGGAAAAAAGTCGGAAGGAAAGATTATGCGTCGTCGAATCTTGATTTTAACCGGGCTGATCGGCTTGGCTATATTGAGCGTGCTCTGGTGGCAAACGAGCCGCGCTCCCCGGACCGAGCGTGAAGTGGCTTCGGAAAACCCGGCCGCCTCGGCCTCCGTTCGTAAGCCGCAAGTTTCGGAGACGGTGGCCAGTGCGGCGCAGGCGTCGGATTTTTTGGTGCGTCAAAATCCGGAACGGAACCGCACCAATCTGCTGACATACCGTCTGTCCAATACCCGGGAACCCCTCAAGCAACTGGAGCGCGATACCCATGCGATTTTGCTTGAGAACGCGTTGATTGACACGCGGCAGCCGGTGAATTTTCAGGTGCCCGCGAGTTTGCAGTCGAGCGGCGATCCGGGCAGTTACGTGGTTCAAGCCGCCGGGACGGTGGACGATGCCTTTCGCGCGCGCCTGAGCGCCGCCGGAGCGGAGTTTGTTTCTTACATCCCCAACAACGCCTATCTCGTGCGGGCCAGTGCCGCAGTTGCGAACCAATTGCAAACGCAAACGGGCATTCAAGCCGTGCTGCCGTTTGCTCCCATTTACAAATTGAAATCCGAATTGCTGGCTTATGCCCTGGATGCTGAACCGCTCCCAGAGGGGGCGCGTTTGAATGTGCTGATGTTTGCGGGTGCGGAAGCCGAGGTGCGCGAATTGTTGCGCGCGCGGGACATCGCAATTCTGGCTGAAGAGCGCAGTCCCTTCGGCTCGGTGGCAACGGTTGCGGCCGAGGCGGATTGGCTGGCTTTGGCCCGGTCGCCAGGCGTGCAATTGCTGGAACTCGCCTATGCGCGCAAACCGGCCAACGATCTGAGTCGGGCGCGGTTGGGAGTAGCTGAAGACTCGGTGACGGAAACCAATTATTTCGGATTAACGGGGCAGGGCGTCCGCGTGGGTGTTAACGACTTTGGCGTGGATGCGACGCATCCCGATCTTCTCAATCGCGTTGAGGGCGCTGGTCCCGGCGGGTTGGTGGATACCTCGGGGCACGGCACGCACGTCGCGGGCAGCATTGCCGGAAGCGGCGCCATGTCCTTGACGGTTTCCAATGCGTTCGGCTCCGTCAATCCCGCCACGACCAATCAGCTTCGCGGCATGGCGCCGGAAGCGGAGTTGTTTTCACAATCTGTTGCCGCTGCGTCCGACGCTGAACTGCAACAAGGGACGGCTGGCACGAACATTTTCATCTCCAACAACAGTTGGGGGTACAACGGAGACCATTCCTACAGCCTGGCCGCCGCGAGTTATGACGCCGCCGTGCGCGATGCGTTGCCCGGGGTAACGGGATCGCAACCCGTTCTGTTTGTGTTTGCCGCCGGCAACGACGGCAACGGGAATGATAATGGATTGGGGGGGCGCGCCGGCACGATCTGGTCTCCGGCCACGGCCAAGAATGTGTTGACGGTGGGTGCGATTGAGTTGGCTCGGGACATTACCAACGAAGTCAACAAGATTACCACCACCGGCGACGTAACGACCACGAATACCACCACCCCGTGGAAGGAAATGACCAGTTCGGAAAATCAAGTGGCGCGTTTTTCAAGCCGGGGCAACGTGGGCGTGGGAATCGAAGGTGAGTCTGGCCGCGTCAAACCCGACGTGGTTGCGCCCGGCACATTCGTAATTTCGGCGCGCTCCAGCCAGTGGGATGAGCCGGAGTATTACAATCCAACCAACTACCATAGCACCGCGTTGACGGATCAATCGCTTCCGGGTGGCACGGGCAGAGATTATTTCCTGTTCCTGCCCGTCAACGCGGTGGGCTTGAGTATTTTCGTCAGCCCCAACCTTGACTCGCCCACTCCTTTTCCAGATCTGCCCATTTACGTGAGGAAGGATGGCCTGGCGACGCCGGGCAATAATGATTTGACCCGGACCAACAGCATCTCGATACCGCCTGATTTGCCGGACTTGGGTGGTGCGGTCGGGCAAAACTGGTCGTATCACATTGTCAACACCACTTCCAACACCGTGGCCTTTGATCTGCACACCATCATCGTCACCACGAACGACCTGGGTGACTACTATCAAGTGTTGAGCAATCTGAACAATTCGATCACCAGCACCAATGGCGAAGGGCCGCATTATTATCGGTATGAATCCGGCACGAGTATGGCCGCTGCGCACGCTTCCGGCACCCTGGCATTGATGCAGGGCTTCTTCGAGCAGAATTTGCATCGCACCAACAGTCCGGCGTTGATGAAGGCTTTGCTGATCAATGGCGCGCGTTCCGTGGGCAGCCTTTACAGTTTTCAGACGCAAAATTCAATCACCTATCAGGGATGGGGAGCGATTCAATTGAACAATACGCTGCCTCCCGGCATTACCAACGCGTTCACACTGGATCAACCCAACTCGGTGCTGGCGTTCGATCAGTCCTCTGCGGATGCTCTGGCGACAGGACAGAGCGTGACGCGGTTTGTGTCCTTGGATGAGGATGGGCGCTTTCTATCTCTGCGCGTCACGCTGGCTTGGACTGATCCCGCCGGCAATCCGATGGCGGGGATCAAGTTGGTGAACAACCTTGATCTAATCGTAACCAATCTGGATACCGGCGATATTTATCTGGGCAACGATTTCATGTCGGGCAGTCTTTACACGGCTCCGTGGGATACGAATGATCCGCCAAATTTTGACGTGATCAACAACGTGGAAAATGTGTATTTGCGACCGGAGTTGGGCACGAATTATTCCATCACCGTGATGGCGCGCGCGATCAATGTGAACGCCGTCACGGCGCATCCCAATGACACGGTGCAGGATTACGCGCTGGTGATTTCCTCCGGT
This sequence comes from Verrucomicrobiota bacterium, assembly GCA_039806955.1. Taxonomy (GTDB): domain Bacteria; phylum Verrucomicrobiota; class Verrucomicrobiia; order Limisphaerales; family JADLHS01; genus JADLHS01. The sequence continues at coordinate 34,532 of JBDHQI010000002.1, forward strand.
GAAGGCGAATGGCCGACGTCGCTGACCTTGGATGCGGGCCGGACGCTGCTTTCGGTGGCGCCACCCGTGGTGACCTATGTGAGCAATTCACTCAATGTGGCAACTTTTTCCAGTGGTACGCTGGTCGGACAGCACGTGGGGGCGAATACGCCGCTCCTGGGCACATCAAGTGGCATGACCAATCAATGGCGCTTCTACACGATGAGTAATAACACGAGCTTCACCAACGCGTCGTTTCTCATTTCGCAACAGCGCGATTTGGCCACGCCGCGGATGGGAGTATTTTCGGCGGTGGAGGGCGAAGCCACGCGGCGGTATGCGGATCTGGATTTGTACGTCTCAACCAATGCCGCCCTCACCAATCTCGATCCCGGCGCGTTGGCGGCGGCCGAGGTTTCGTTGAGTCGCAATGATTTGAGCGGCGACGAATTTGTGACCTACAGCAATTCCACCATGGGCGCGATCTATTACATCGGGGTGAAATCCGAGGATCAACAGGCTGCCGAATTCGAGTTGTGGGGGATATTCAGCGAGCTGCCGTTGGGCGCCGAGGATGGAAACGGCTTCGTGACCGCGTATCCGATGCTGGGATATGACATTCCCGATGGCAGCCCCAGTTTGCCGCGAGGCACGCGTTTCGTGGCGATCACGCGCGCCTCATTAACCGGGGTGAATGAATCCATCCGTCGGGTGTTGATTACCAACAACGTCACGCACGAACGCTACGGAGACGTTATTGCCACCGTGGATCATAATTTGCGGGCGGTCACTTTTGACAATCATCGCAGCGTGCCCAATCCGCCCTATAACGATCCGCCGGGACCGTATGCGTTTTTGTATGACGACAGTGGTGAGGGGGATTTCCTTGATTCGGTTCCGCCCTCGGGACCGGGGACCTTCGAGGATTTCATGGGGGAGGCTCCCGGCGGCACCTGGTATTTCACTTACAGCGATGACGCCCTGACGCAGACCGGTCGGGTCAACACCGTGGCCATTCGACTGGATCGGCAATGCGAAGACGATTGTGACATTACGAATACCGTGGCGGGTTTGGGCTGGCGTCATTTCTCGCGCAACGTGCCGGTGGAAGCCACCAACCTGACCATTTGCGTGGACATCATTACGGCCAACAATCCCAAGCCTTTGGAAATCTATGTCCGCAAAGACCGGCGGCCCACCCGCGAGGCTTATGATTTCAAGAAGACGGTTGTTCCGCCGGGAGGGTGTTTGACGATTGATAATACGTCACTGCCCCCGTTGTCAGCCGGGCGCTACTTCATCAGCGTTTACAATCCCAATAACACCAGTCAGACCTTTGTGTACCGCAGCACGATTTTGCTGGGGCCGCCGCCGCAATCCATTCCGGTTGGCTTGAGCGGCAAGCAAAGTTTGCTGGATGATGCGGTTACCAACTACTCCATTTTCATTACGAACACCTTGCCGGTGGCGGAAATGGACGTGGCGTTGCGTCTGGATCATCCCAGGGTTTCGGATTTGTCGTTGACCTTGATCAGTCCGAAAGGAACGCGGGTTTTGCTGGCGGAAAATCGAGGTGGTTTGAGTGCCGACGGTTTCGGCAGTACGCTGGCGGTGACAAATTTTGTCCCGGTGGCCGCCAACGGCGGCCCGACCAGTAATTCGGTGCCGATTGATACCGGCGCCGTTTCCGGAAAAATGACGATCGAGTATGATTTCTTTCAACTGCCGGATCAACTGACCGCCTATTATGAAGGGGTTCAGATTTTCAATTCCGGCATGGTCAGCGGGACCGGGCAGGTCACTTTGAGTTACGGTCCCGGCCATTCCACGTTCGTTGAAATCCGGATGAACGAATTTGGCAACGCCGAAACGAATACGCTGTGGGAATACTCGGTGAGTTCCATCGGCAGCATGCACAGTTATCTGATTTTTACGGATAACACGAACAAGACCACGCTGCCGATCAAGTTTGCGCCGCCGCCATTCCGCGGACTGGCGGGCGCGAATTACGTATTGAGCGATTTTGAGTTTCCCACGCTGGCGCAGGATTACGCGGCGCCAACCGTGGGCGTGCCGGATGGCTGGAACGTGGTTGATGAGACCGTCACGGTCACGACCAATTCGGCGTACGCGGGGACTAATTCACTGGCGTTGCGGGCGGGTCAAATCAACCGTACGATGGTTACGACGCCCGGTCGCTCATACCAGTTGGGCTATGCGTACCGAAAAGCGCCGACGTTGGATGGCATCATCAGTTGGTGGCCGGGAGACGGGAATACTCTGGATATTGTGGGTGGAAACCATGCGGTGGTACGTGGTGGAGTCACCTACGGGACGGGATTGGTCGGACAAGGGTTCAATTTCGATGGGAACTCCGGTTCGTATCTTGAGATTGCCAACAGTCCTTCGCTTAATTTGCTCAATGAATTTAGCATTGAACTTTGGTATCAGGACACTAATCCGTCGCTATACGATTATGGTCTGATTGCGAAACGTGGCATTTCCACCATTCCGTGCAATTACGGGATCAACGTCGTGTTATCGGGAATTGGACCTTACTACAACGACCCTAATTACGCAGGTGTGGGAGATGATCCGGGAACTTATGAGGCCTCACGCTATCAACCCGTTCCCAGCAAGAATACCTTTCACCATTTGGCGACTACTTTTCGTCAGCTTCCGGGAAATTCCATCGAGTTGATGACCTACCTGGATGGGGTGTCAGTTCGTACGCGGACGATACCAGGCAATCTGGCCGCTACCCTCAATTCGGCGTCCCTGATCATTGGTGCGTCTTCTCCAGAAGGAGAATTTTTCCGTGGTATCATTGACGAGGCTACGCTTTATGGTCGCGTTTTATCGGCGGCAGAAATTCAAGCCATCTACGACGCTGGGGCGGCGGGGAAATGCGGGATGACCTTTCCGCCGACGGTTTGCGCACCGAGTTTGGGAGCGCAGATTTATATCCCCAACGCTGATACCAATACCTTCACGGGAGGCAGTAATTGGCGCCTGGGCGGGCTATTCTTTACCGCTACCAGCAATTTGACCACCGTTCACTTGGGGCCGGTGGAAACCAATTCATCAGCCGAGGTCTTGATGGATCACTTTACCGTGACGGAAGCCGGCGACTCCCTTTACGTCCTGCCGGAGGAGTCCTTGAAGGTTCTTGAAGGCGAGAGCGCTTACGGGTTGTGGCAGTTGGAAATTCTGGATTCGCGGACGGGCGCGACCAACAACGTCGCGCTGCTGGATTGGCAGTTGCAATTTATTTTGCAAACCAACACTCCGGCGCCGCGCATATTGCGCCCGGGCGACCCTTTGGAGCAGGAGATTCCGGCAGGCCGAATCATCTATTACGCGGTGGATGTGCCGCCGTTCGCCCGTTATGCCACGAACGTGTTGTTCCGCGCCACGCCGGGATTGAATTTCTATTTCAATCAGACCGCGCCGCCCGCTTCTGGGGCCACCAATGTCAACGATGTGGTTTTCGCGCTGAACGCGGCCAATCATACCGAAGTGTTGAGCGCTCCCAGCATCGTGCCGCCGACCAGCACCAAGGCGAATTTGCTACCGGGTGAGCGTTATTATCTGGCGGTGGAAAACCCCAATCCGGTCAACGCCACATACATCATTTACGTGGACTTTGACCTGGCAACGTTCCCGCCCACGGTTGAGCTGACCAACGCCATCCCTTATTGCACGGTCAATCCGTTACCGTTCTCGCTTGATTACTACCACTACTCCGTTTCGGCGGGAGCGGTTCGCGCTCAATTCGAGTTGCGGGATTTGAGTGGGGACATGACGCTGGTTTTGCGGCGCGAACTGCCGCCCACGCTGGCGGTGTTCGATTATCTAAGCGCGAATGTTTATACCAATGACGAAATCATTACCGTCTTTGATTTCAGTCAGCCCGTGCCATTGACTCCGGGGGACTGGTATTTTGCGGCTGCCAACCTATCACCTGGTCCGGTGAGCTATTGCGCGGCGGTGCGCGAATGGAACATGTACGGCACGAACATTGTGATCACCAATGCGTTTCTGGGATCAAACAGCTTTTGCCTGACCTGGACGTCGCTGGATGGTGCGCCGTATTTCGTCGAAGGGGTGACAAACTTGCCCAGTTCCGATTGGGTTGCCGTGTCGCCTACGGTTTACGGCACGGGTGCCGCAACGACCTATTGCGTGCCCTTGCCTTCACCGTATCACTTCTTCCGCGTTCGCGAGGGTCAGGCGCTGTCCACCTATGTGCCGCCGCCGGTGATCCTTAGGATTCTCAAGCGCTTCAATGGCGTTGAAATCACTTGGAGCGGCCCGCCCGGTCAACAGTATCAGGTGGAATGGTCGTCGCAGTTGGCGCCGCCCGTCTGGACCGCGTTTCCGGAAATCGTGACTTCCGCCACGGGTATCTACCAATACCTGGATGATGGCACGCAAACCGGTTCGTTCAATACGGTGTACTATCGGCTCGTTCTGTTGCCGTGACGAACCTTCTGGTCCTCGCGTTAAATCCTTCCATTGATGTGGAGTGGCGGGTTCGGGAAGTGTTGTGGGAAGAGAAGAACAACATTGATTCCGAGCGCCGGTGGGCCGGGGGCAAAGGGATCAATGTCGTTCGCTGGCTGAGGCATCTCGGAAGCAAACCCCGGCTGCTGTTGCCGCTGGGGGGGCGCTCCGGGACTGAGTTGTCCGCTCATTTGCGAAACGAAACCATCCGGGCGCAGATTGTTCCCATTCGTGAAGCCACGCGGACCAATATCATCGTGACGGCCCAATCCGGTCGGCAGATGCGTTTCAATCCCCTGGGGCCGAAGTTGTCTCCCACGGATTGGGCGCAAATTCAAATGGCGGTGCGAAAACTGTTGTCACCGGGTGACCTTTTGATTTTGTCCGGCAGCCTGCCGCGTGGAGTTCCGATCAACGCGTACTTTCAACTCATCCACCTGAGTCGGAAGATGAAAGTCAAAACCTTGGTGGATTGTGATGGCGCGCCATTGCGCGCCGCGGTCAAAGCGCATCCGTTTTTAGTCAAACCTAATGAACATGAACTGGCGCAATGGTGGGGGCGTCCGATGCACTCGGAATCCGGGCTGATCAAAGCCGCCCGGATGCTATCCGAAGCCACGCATGGCTGGGTGCTGGTTTCACGCGGCGCGCAACGAGGTTTATTGATAAATTCCGCTGAAAATTTCCAGTCCTTTGCTGTCCCGCCGCGCGGAAAACCGCGCAATACTGTCGGCGCGGGCGATGCGCTTCTGGCTGCAGTTGCGCGGGAAATTCAGCTCGGCCACGCACCAGGCGAATGGCTGCAACAAGGACTACGCGTTGGCACTCGGGCGACACAGTTGCCTGCCGGCACCTTGCCCGCGTAAGTTGCGCTCGCACCTTCCGGCTTTTCCCGGGGCCACTTTTTGCTTTAATGCTTCAGTGATTGCTTTGCTTGATTACGGTTCGGGCAATTTGCGGAGTGTGCATAAAGCCTTGCTTCAGGTCGGAGCTGTGGTGCGCATAACTCAATCGCCGGATGGGCTGGCGGAGGCCAGCGGTTTGGTGTTGCCAGGAGTTGGAGCATTTGACGATTGCATCAACGCCTTGCGGCGGCAGGAATTGCTGGAGGCTTCGCGAGACTTTATCAAATCGGGCCGCCCTTTTCTCGGTATTTGCGTGGGCTATCAGGTGCTTTTTGAGCGCAGCGAGGAATTCAACAGTTGTGCGGCGGGATTGAGCGTTCTGGCGGGTAAAGTTGTGCGCTTTCCGTCGGCCAGTGGACTGAAGGTTCCGCAGATCGGTTGGAATCAAATTGAAATTACCCGTTCGGATTGTCCGCTCTATCGCGGAATTGCCAATGGTAGTTACGTTTATTTCGTCCACAGCTTTTTTCCGCAGCCAACCGATCTGGGCGTCGTGGCTACGCGAACCGAATATGGCGAAATGTTCGCCTCCTCAATTTGGAAGGACAACATCTTTGCCACTCAGTTCCATCCCGAGAAGAGCCAACGCGTTGGTCTGCAGCTATTGAAAAACTTTGAGGCGTTGACGAGATAATTTTCGACGCTTGGCAATTCGGCTTCTTTTGCTACGCTATAAGCAGTTATTAAACTGTTTATTGGAGAATTATTATGGCATTTGAACTACCTGCTCTTCCTTACGACAAATCCGCATTGGAACCACACATTGACGCCCAAACGATGGAAATTCACCACGGACGGCATCATAAAGGTTACGTGGATAATTTGAACAAGGCCATTGCTGGTCACGCCGCTCTCGAAGCGAAGTCCTTGGATCAATTGATTCAGGATCTGGCTTCTGTTCCTGAGAACATTCGGGGCGCGGTGCGCAACAATGGCGGCGGACACTGGAATCATTCCTTCTTCTGGAAATCGATGGCCCCGCATGCCGGCGGCGCGCCGAATGGTAAATTGGCGGACGATATCAAGACCGCTTTCGGCAGTTTCGACGAATTTAAGGCGAAATTTGAAGCCGCCGGGTTGAAGCGTTTTGGCAGCGGCTGGGCTTGGCTGGTTTCGCATCATGGCAAGTTGGAAGTGGTTTCTACTGCGAATCAGGACAATCCATTGATGGGCAAAGCGATTGCCGGCTGCGAAGGGAAACCGTTGCTCGGCGTGGACGTATGGGAACATGCCTACTATCTCAAGTATCAGAACAAGCGCGGTGACTATCTAAAGGCGTTCTGGAATGTCGTCAATTGGGCTGAGGTCGCCAGGCATTATTGAGCGAAGAGCCTTTTCACCACGTTAAGTAAATGCGCCAGGAAAGCACTGGCGCATTTTGCTTTTTTGGCATCATTTTGGTCCGAAGTCATTGTTGTCCGCAGTTATGCGTCAGATGTTGTCGGGTCTTTTCCGGATAAAATCGATATTTAAGGCAAATATTCAAAAATACTTGGAAAAAATCCTTGTAAATTTTGCGCGGTGAGGATTAAATCTCAGCAGCTAAACAGTAGCTCAAAACCCAGTAAAGAGAACCCGAGCAACTGCAGCCCTATTAACAACTATGAGAAAGCATTACGCATTTATTTCCAACGCTGGAATCGGGAGTGGGATTTTGGCACTTGGTTTAGTATTGGTCGCTGAACCAACAAGCAGTAAAGCCGCAGCATACTCTTACGGAGATTTTTTGGGCTCTACAATTATTTTCCAAGGAGTAACGGAATCTTCGGCAACCGATGGTGGACCACTGTTCGGCACGCCAATCATCGCAGGAGATACTTTGGATTTTAATCCACAAGGTTTTGCCGCTTTTTCTCAAGGCGGTGGCGTTGATTTAACGGATGGTCAGTTGAATTTCTTGATCAAGGCGACCGAAGGAAATTCAATTTCCCAGTTGCACTTCTATGAAGTTGGCGATTTCTCTCTGGCTGGAACTGGTACGGGGGGCACGAAGGTGGCTGTAGCTACTTCCTTTTTCCTCGATATTTTGAGCGTGGATGGAGTCAGCATAAACCCAGTAAGCCTGACGGGCAGCATGGTTTTTACCCCGAACGCCAACGGGCAATTTGATCTGGTCAGCAACTCCGGTATCGGTTTGTTTTGGTCTGGGGGAATCAATTTCGACATCAATGCCGCACTTGATGCGAATTCAATCTCTTATACGAGCGGAGCTACGGAGATTCGAGTAAATCTCGATAATACGCTGCTCGCAGTCAGCGAGTCCGGTTCTGTGGCGTATATCGCGAAAAAAGGATTCGATGGCGTGGGATTTACGGTTAGTGTCCCGGAACCGTCCTCGATGACCATCGCGTTGCTGGGGATGCTCGCATTGTTTGGTTGCGGCAAGCGCAAGGCTTGATCAGTTTTTCTTCCGAGCGCGTAGCGAAGGCTGCGCGCTTTTTTTATTGGCTGCGCCAAGGGATTGCCGGACGCAGGCAACAGCGGCTGCTTGCTTTGGAAAAGGGAGTTGGAGTTGATTGATGCTCGATTCAATCAGACCGCTGACGCCCAGCCCTAACAGGCGCAACGGGCGATTAACCAATTGCTCGCGTCCCAACAGCCAGCACCCCAGCCGATAAATTTCTCGCCCTTCGGTCAATGGTTCTTCCATGGAAATCTGACGGGTGAGCGTGGTGAAATCTCCGTAGCGGATCTTGACCTGTACGGTGCGGGCGGCCAGGTGGTGTTGTTCCAAATGCGCCGCGATATCTTCGGCGAGTTTCTTCAAACAAGCGCGCAAAGTCGGACGGTCTTCCGTGTCGTGGAGAAATGTATTTTCGCTGCTGATGCTCTTTACTTCGTCGCTCAAATCCAAGGGTCGCTCATCGTCGCCGAAGGCAAAGCGACGCAGCTCGGTTCCCCAGGAGCCGACAATGGAGCGCAGATCGCCTGGGTAATTTTGTAAATCCTCGATGGTCTGAATACCAACGCGGCGCAAATTTTCCTCCGTGATTTTTCCCACTCCGTGCAGCGCTCGGACCGGTAATCGTTTCAAAAATTCTACCTTCTCGGATTCGCGGATCAGGGTCAATCCATCAGGCTTCTGATAGTCGCTCGCCAGTTTGGCCAGGAGCTTGTTGGGCGCGATCCCGATGGAGACGGTAAGTTGGCGCATTTGGAGAACGGCCGCCTTGATTGCGTGAGCGAGGGGAAGGGCCAGTTCCAAACTGGCGTCGGTGGTCGCGCCCTGGAACCGGGCTGAAACCTCCACGTAAGCTTCATCTATCGAAACCTGTTGGATGCGTTCCCCAGCCCGCTCCCGAACGATGGCCATAATTTCTCGCGATTCAGCGCGATATGCGTCCATCCGCGGTCGTAGGAAGATTCCATTGGGGCAGAGTCTTTCCGCTGTGACGCTGGGCATGGCTGATTTAACTCCGAATTTGCGCGCTTCATAACTTGCCGCGCATACGACTCCACGTTGCGTTGGTGAACCGCCGACAATAACTGGTTTGCCTTTGAGAGCCGGGTGGTCGCGTTGCTCGATGGAGGCGTAAAACGCATCCATATCGAGATGGAAGAAAACCCGGAACATTCCTGCCGCGCGCCAGGCGCTTAAGCCTTTGCCAGTAATTGGCGCAAGACGTAAGCGAGAATTCCGCCATGCCGGTAATAGTCCACCTCGATGGGGGTATCAATCCGGCAACGGACGGGGATGGTTTCAACCGCACCGTTCTTGCGGGTGATTTTCAAGGTCAAGTCCTGCTGCGGATGCAATTTTTCATCCAACCCAATTACGTCATAATGTTCCGTGCCATCCAGTTTGAGGGTTTGGACCGTGGCACCATCCTTGAATTGGAGCGGCAGAACCCCCATGCCGACGAGGTTGGAACGGTGAATACGTTCGAAGCTTTGCGCAACCACAACCTTTACGCCCAGCAGGTTGGTGCCCTTGGCGGCCCAGTCGCGGCTGGAGCCGGTTCCGTATTCCTGCCCGGCAAGAACAATTAACGGCACCCCATCGGCTTTGTAGGCCATGCTGGCGTCGTAAATAAATGTGGGTTTTCCAGCGGCGACTTGGAATGGTTTGTCAGGGGCCGGCACTTCGCGCTCGCCAAAATAAACCGTATAGCCGCCTTCGATACCGGGGCACATCTGATTCTTGATACGAACATTGGCGAAAGTTCCCCGTGTCATTACCCGGTCATTCCCGCGCCGCGAACCGTAACTATTGAAATCGGTCTGTTCGACTCCATTTTCTATCAGATATTTACCTGCCGGGGCCGTTTTCTTGATTGAACCGGCTGGTGAAATGTGGTCCGTGGTGACGCTGTCGCCGAACACCGCCAAGGCTCGTGCGCCAGTAACCGGCTGGATGTTGGCGGGATTTAGCGTAAAGCCTTCAAAGAACGGCGGCTCCTGAATGTAAGTGGATTTGGTGTCCCATTCGTACACGTTGCCTGTGGGGGAGGAAATTTCGTTCCATTTCGGATTCTGAGCGACAAAATCCCGATACAATTTTCGGAAAACTTCCGGTTTCAAAACGGACTCCATCGCCGTGCGCACTTCTTGCAGCGTCGGCCAGATATCGGCGAGATAAACCGGGTTGCCGTCCTTGCCTTTGCCAAGCGGTTCGCAGCTAAGATCAATATCCACCCGCCCCGCCAACGCAAACGCCACCACGAGCGGCGGCGACATCAGGAAGTTGGCCTTGATGTTTTGGTGAATGCGCGCTTCAAAATTGCGATTCCCCGATAAAACCGCCGCCACCACAAGATCATTCTTTACCACCGCATCTTCAATGGCTGGATGCAGCGGGCCGGAGTTGCCGATACATGTCGTACAGCCGTAGCCGACCACGTTGAATCGCAGCTTGTTGAGATATTTCTGCAGATTGGTCTTTTTAAGATAATCGCTGACGATCCGGGAACCAGGGGCCAACGATGCTTTGACTGCTGCCGGAACTTTAAGGCCGCGTTCAACTGCGTTTTTGGCGAGCAGACCGGCCGCCAGCATGACGCTGGGATTCGACGTATTGGTGCAACTCGTGATAGCCGCGATCACCACCGAACCATGATGCAGCTTGGCTTTGAGCGCTGGCGCATGGGCTTCAATGAGATCCGGCGAGGGGCGGTTCAAAACCATCTCCCGTTCGGTGACGGGATTGGTCCCCGCCGCGATGGCTTGTTGTTGCAACACGGGCGACTCGCTGCCGCCGCCCGGATGGTAATCTCCATCCGAGGCAACCGTGACCGTGGTGGCGTAGGCGCTCCGGAGTTTGCCGAATCCGTTTTCGGTAATGGGCCGCTGGAAAGCCGCGAAAAATTCGCGGCGCAGATTTGCCAGTTCGATCCGGTCTTGGGGGCGTCGTGGTCCGGCCACGCTCGGGGTAATGGTGCTTAAATCCAACTCAACCACTTGCGAATAGTCAATATCGCCAAGCCCGGGCACGCCCCACAGTCCTTGGGCGCGATAATAGTTTTCGTAAAGTTTACATTCGCCATTGGTGCGTCCCGTCGCCCGCAGATAATTGAGACATTCTTGGTCAATGGGGAAAAAGCCCACGGTCGCGCCATATTCCGGCGCCATGTTGCCAATGGTGGCTCGATCCACCACGGGCAGGGCGGCCGCGCCTGGACCGAAAAATTCCACGAATTTGCCAACGACCTTGGTTTTGCGCATTAGTTGCGTGATGGTGAGCGCCAGATCGGTGGCGGTTACGCCTTCCTTCAACGCGCCGATTAGATGCACTCCCACCACGTCGGGAGTCAAAAAATAAACGGGCTGACCCAACATTCCGGCTTCCGCTTCAATCCCGCCCACTCCCCAGCCGACAATCCCAAGACCATTGATCATCGTTGTGTGCGAGTCGGTGCCCACCAGCGAGTCAGGATAATACACGCCGTTGGCGCTCAAGACGCCCTTTGCGAGATATTCCAAATTGACCTGGTGAATGATGCCGATGCCCGGCGGAACAACCTTGAAGGTGTCAAACGCCTGCATCCCCCACTTGAGAAATTGATAACGCTCGCGGTTACGATGAAATTCCAGGTCCAGGTTCCGCTGCATGGCGAATTGCGTTCCCGCAAAGTCCACCTGCACCGAATGGTCCACGATGAGATCCACCGGCACCAACGGTTCGACAATTTTCGGATTTCTGCCGAGGTGCGCCACCGCGCTGCGCATGGCGGCCAGGTCAACCAGCAGCGGCACGCCGGTAAAATCCTGCAAAACAATGCGCGCCACGACGAACGGAATTTCCTCAGTGCGCTCGGCCTGGGGTTTCCAATTGGCTAGCGCGCGGACGGCAGCCTCGGTGACCCGGGTGCCGTCGCAATTACGTAACACTGATTCCAGCACCAGCCGAATGGAAACCGGCAGTCGCGAAATCGGGCCGAGCCCCGTTTTTTCCAAAGCGGGCAGCGAGTAGAAATTGCCTTCCTTGCCCGTGCCGGGATCAAAAGTGCGAAAGGCTTGGGAGTCAAATGGATTTACGTCACTCATAAAAAATCAGACCAAAATGAAGTTTATGTTCCCATCAACTGTGAGGATTACTGCGAGTGTCGTCAAGTTTAGTAAATGCGTGCCGATTAATCATTGCGCTGAAACACCGTTGTCATCAGGCGGGAAAGCCGTTCGAGGAGGCGGTTGGTCTTGTGCGTCGGGCCTTGATGGCAAAAGGCGCGAGCGATTTTGATTGAGGCCCACCTGCGACGAGCGAGGGCGAGCGGCGCACAACCAGTTGGCTCACGAAACCGGCGTTATTTCGGTGTGCGCATGGAGCGCACACTCCAATCAAAGAATAGATATTGCCGGGTGGCCGGGGCGGGGCCGCCGTGGACGGGCAGCAAAGGAATGTAATTCATGTAGGTGGAGCTGGTGATGCCCACGCTGGTCAGCAATTGTTTGTCGCAATCAGTCATCGCCCAGTTATCCGAGCGTCGCAGAATGGATGAGGCTTTTTTCGGTTCCGCCAGTGGATTTTCCGGACGGCCAAATGGGAAAGTGATGACGTTCAATCCCACTCCTGGATCGTTGGTCACGGTGCTTAAAGAAAAATAACTGACCGGAACATACAGTGGCGGGTTCGGCGTCAGCTTGGGCAGAGCTCGAAAAGAGGCCGGGCAGATCGCCACGGCGGCGGTGCGGGTAATCGTGGTGGCGGGCGGCGGGTAGGCCAGGTAGGACGCAATGTACGCCGCCAGCGATCCGTTGTAGCGGTTGGGGCCACTCACCCCGGTATCGCGGTAGGTGAAAAACATTCCCGTCCAGCACGGGCCGGGCAGCCGGTCATTATTATCCATCGTGTACATTTCGATGGCCAGACCGACCTGCTTAAGATTGCTGGTGCAGTTGACTTGATACGCTTTCTGTTTCGCCTTGGCAAGCGCGGGCAGCAGCATGGCAGCGAGAATCGCGATAATGGCAATTACTACCAGAAGTTCGATCAGCGTAAACGCGCGACGACGCAGTCCGGGGAATGGCGTTTCTTGCAGTGTGTCCATAATTCCACCGGCAATATAGCCCGTTAACGGGAAATGTCCGCGTTTAAGCGTAACATCTTGATGCGGGTCGGATTACCACAAGCCGTAATAAAGCACGTAGGAGGAGGCGTAGTTGGTTTTCATTTGTTGCAGTTTTAACCAACGCGCCGAGCCGTCGAGATAAAGCACATTGCCTCCAGCGGCGCCCACCTGGACCGCCGTTCGGCCCGCCCGAGTGAAGGCGGCGCCGTTCACTTGGTAAGGTCCGGATTTGGTATGCGGCGCCATGGTCAACGTGTCACCCCAGTGGTTCTCATCGGCGGCGATGGCGTTGGTTGGAGAGTCGGTCAGCCGGGTGGCAACCCGCCAGGAGCGGGGGGCCGCGAGATTGGCGGTCGGGATTTTGGCATCGCAAAGGTAATTGTAGCCGATGAGATAACCGTAGTCGCCGCTGTAGCGGGTCTGGGTGCCGAACGTGAAGTTCGGGCAGTCCATGATTTTGAAATTACCGGTGTAGCGAACCAGGTTGGTGTAGGTGTCGCGATTGATGCGGATGGAATGCCATTCGCCGTTGTTATCACGACCGCTGGGCAGCTTCTGCTGAAATTCATTGCCATACATGTGGACGGATAATCCGACCTGGCGCAAATTACTGACGCACGCAACGCGCTTGGCCTTTTCCTTGGCGCTGGCAAGCGCGGGCAGCAGCATGGCCGCCAGGATGGCAATGATTGCGATGACCACCAGCAGTTCGATCAAAGTGAACGCATGACGAGTCCACGGACAGTCCGGTTTGCCCACCGGCTCCGCAACGGGCGTCGAAGCTGCCGTCGGGGGAACGCACCCGTGGCACGGTTTGCTGGAGAGGTCTGGCGTGTGCCGTTTCATAATTGTCAGCTCGTGATTCAACATTAGCCCGCCGCGTCGGTTGGTAAAGTTCAAATCCTCGGGCGGTGTCTTTGAGTTGGGAATCCCGATGGCGTTTCCAGTCAGGGCGGATTTGATTGCAGCGACGTTATGGGTTCGATGGTCAAAAGGAAGCCGGAGCAAATTCAGATCCGGCTTCCTGAAAGGTTTATTCCCGGACCATCAATCCGCCAATCGGAAGAACCGGGCTGGCTCCGTGTAGCTATTCGTCCAAGGCCCCAAGAACGCGCCGCTGGTGATATTCGTCCAAACATTGGGGCTGTTATTCTGCGGGACGTTGGCGTACGGTCCGCTGGCGGTGGTGGCCGATTGCAAGCGGTGACCCCCTTCCCAGTTCAAGACGACTCCGGCATCCGTTTCGGTGATGCTCAACTCGGGCGCTGCCGGCGGAGTGGGCGGCGTGGCGCCAACCGGTTGCATCAAGAGTCGGAAAGAAATCGGCTCATTGAGATTCACCTGCGGGTTGTTGACTCCGGAGGTGGTGAGTCGCAGCCAGGTAGTTGAATTGGTGCCTTTCCATTGGAACCGGGCGTGGAATGATTTGCTGCCTGTGTTCGCCGCCAAATTGGATACTTGACCCACATTGGGAGTAGTCAACAGGGATCCCGAGGTTGTGCCTGAAAAACTAGGGGCGCGGAAACCGTAATCCGTCGAACCGGAAGGCGCGGTTTCAAACGTCTGGAATACGGTGTCGCCATTCTTGAGATCGTCAATGTAGAGATCAAACGGTCCGGTGTCACCGGGGTCGTCAATAATGAAGCCGATCGCCTCTAAAATTCCCCAGTCGCCGGGCAGGTTGTTGGTGTTGGACGCGGTCGGATTCCATTGGATTGAGGCGCCCGCCTGCGCGGTCTTGATGGCGATGGCGTCCACTGTTTCATTGGGATCATAGATCCAGTTGTTATTTTGATCATGGTATTGAGTATCCGTGACGTCCACGTATTCGTAAAAGCCACCGTACCAGTAGCTGCGCAACAGACGGTATCCGTCCGCACCGGGTACCGCATTCCAGGCCCAATTGACCGCAAATACATCATTGCTGGTCACTACGTCTGACTGCGCCGGAGTTTCGGAGTAAATGATGTTGCCGTTGGGCAGGGTGCGATAAGCATAGACTTGGAGTTCCACGATATCGGTCGGATTGTATCCTGATTCGGAGGTCGTGCTGGCTACGAGACCAGTCGCATCACCGACGGTAGCGCCACTGCCGCGATTGAATGTCACGGTTTGCCAATCGTTACTCGGGTAAATAATCGGCGCGTTGATTGGAGCCCCCGCTTGAACGGATGCCGTACCCAGAAAGTGCAGGTTGGCGCTGGTGGAAATTCCGGGTGACCCCACCGGACCTTCACTGGATGTTTCGCGAATACTTAATGCGGCTCGAATCGAGGGGTTCGCTCCGCCACCGACGAAGAGGCCGATGGTTGGAACGCAACTTTCTTGACCATTAACGGTCTGCGTAGCCGCTACTATGCCGCCCTTTTGCAGGCCACTCACCGTAACGGCGTTATTTCCTTCCACGATATCCGAGGTCTTCGAACCGACCGCCACCATGGACCCGTTAGGTCCCGAGTTTTGGTAAACCGTGATGGCCGAGGTCGAAGCCGTCGCTCCGACAATGGTAACTTCATTCACATCGCTGGAAATAGGGCCGATCGGTAACACCCCGCTGACATTTCGACAGGGATCATCCAGCAAATCCGCTACGGACCCCTCAGTGTTTTGGGCCACAAAATCGACATCGATTACGGCGGTGGCATCCTCCGACTCAGCGTTTCTAAAGATTATCGAGTTTATATAATGGTTACCATCTAGGACCTCGCTAAAGCCGGTGATAATGTTGGGGATGTTGCCCCAACCATCTTCACCGCCCGAGTTATCGTCCAAATTCCACTCGTATAAGTGCCATTCGCCGTCAGCGATCAGTTCCTTCTGCGTGCTGCCATTATGTCGCAGGCTGCCATTAATCAATGGTCCCGCCAGCCATAACTGAACATCCCAGCCGGTATTGGTGGTGCGAGCGTAAAAACCGATCCAACCGTCAACATCGGGTGACGTTGGAATTGTGGTGTTGTTGGCTGCTGAACCGCCCCCCGAGACGAGGCGAATCCGCAGCGGGATGACGCCGTTAGTGTTCAAGACTAATCGTAGGCAACCGGTGCCTTCACGTGGATCCTCTGTGACGCGGCGGGTTGTGGAAGTAGCCAAGACTCCTGCGGTGGATCCCGAACCGGTGGGGTCCCAGGTAAAATGGCCAGCGCTCACATTGAAATCGTCAATAACCAGAGGGGCTGCTGACAAATGTGATATTCCCAGCGCGAAACCAAGGATGCCGATGGATAATAGAACGGTTTTTTTCATGCGATTTTTACTTCTAGTTTGAGCAGTTCACTGAAGGGTTAAGGCAGATTTTAGACTGATTATTTCAATTAGAATCACCGAACGGAGGGTTTTCATCCAATCGCTCCGAACGGTTGGTATTTGGATTTAGCATGATCAACGTGCAAAGTACTATCAGGAATGGTTTGTTGGTTCAACAGCGGCTTAAGACATATTCATGTAACAATGCTTTGTCTCAGCGGACATAATCAGTAGGTTTGTGCGTCATTATGCCGTTGGCCCGGATTAGCACCGCCGCTCGTTGTTGCCGTTTCATCCGGCATTTTTGCGGTGGGGCGGGATTGATTGGCTGGACGTTGAGTCGGGTGCTGGCCGCTCCCGGATTGCCGGCGCATTACGACCTGCGCGTCTGGCAGACGGATGAGGGCCTGCCTCAGAATACCGTTACCGCCCTGGCGCAAACTCCGGACGGTTATCTCTGGGTGGGAACACGGGGCGGCTTGCGCCGTTTCGATGGCGTCCGTTTTACCTCCACGGCGGAGATGGAAATCTCTCATCTTGAACAGGTCTCCATCACGGCTTTGTGCGTAACTCGTGATGGTGCGTTGTGGGTGGCGGGCGAGGCGCGCGGGTTGACGCGGCTGGCGGCGGATCACCCGCAGTCATTTACTCAAACCAACGGACTGGCGGACAATCAGGTGCAATGCTTGTTCGAAGCCAGTGACGGCACGCTATGGATCGGCAGTGAAACCGGGTTGACTTATTTTCGCGATGGCCGGTTCGTTTCCATGTCGGCGGCCTGGCCGTTGCGCAATAATTCGGTCAAGGCTCTGGCCGAGGGGCAGGATGGGATTCTACGAGTCGCCACGGTGACGGGATTGATCAGCATTAATCCCCGGGGCGTGGTCAGTGCGGTTAACTTCGATTTGGGGCCGATGCGCGGCATTTTGAAAGCGGCGTGGATGGATCGGGCCGGGCAACTTTGGTTGGGCGCCACAGACGGATTGTCCTGTCTGGCCACAGGTTATCGCACCAATTTTGTTGAGCACCAGTCATTGCCCGAAAGGATTACCACTGCCGTTCGTGAAGATCGTCTGGGGCAATTATGGGTAGGCTCGTATGGCGGATTATTGCGGCGGGTCAATGGCATCGTGTTGCCTTGGGCGCGAAACAAAATGGGTATCAACGACATGGTGAATACCATTTTCGAGGATCAGGAGCGGAATCTCTGGGTGGGCGGACGGGATGGCCTGTACCGGCTGACTCCGACCCGGTTTGTTTCCTTAACCACGCAGGACGGCTTGAGCTACAACAACGTCACGTCGGTTTGTGAGGATCGCGCGGGGAACATGTGGTTCGGTACCTGGGGCGGAGGCGTGAACTGTTGGCGCGAGGGGCGGTTCACGGTGGTTAACGAAACCAATGGGTTGACGCATGACATGGTTTTGTCCTTGTGGCCCAAACGCGACGGCAGCCTGATGGTGGGAATGGATGCGCCCGGAGGCGTAAACCAACTGACCGCGGCGCTGACCAATGTGTTCACGCAAAATCACGAGTTGATTGCCGCGCCGGTGCGGGTGATCTACGAGGATCGTCGCGGAACGACCTGGGTGGGCACCGCGCGCGGTTTGAACGCCCAACGCGCCAATCAAATGGACACCTACACCATGACGAACGGCCTGGTGGGCAGCAACATCACGGCGATTTGTGAGAGTCGTTCGGGGCGGCTGTGGATCGGCACGGAGGCGGGCTTGTGTTTCACTGACGATGATGCGACGGGGAAATTTGTGTCCGCGCCCGAGGTGCCCGCTGGTTACATCAACACGTTGTACGAGGATGCGGAAACCAATCTGTGGATCAGTATTCGCGGGGTGGGGGTAAGCCGGCGGCGCGATGGAAGCGTGGTTACTTATGGGCTTCGCGAGGGGCTGGCGAGTGATGAGGTGTTCGAGATTCTGGAAGATGAGACGGGCAATTTTTGGATGAGCGGTTTGCGCGGGATTTTCCGGATCAGCCGCTGGCAATTTGACAATCTCGCGTTAACACAAAACCGACAATTAAACTGCACCGTATTCGGCCCGGAGGACGGTCTGACGACCGCGCAGTGCAACGGCGTCGCCCAGCCTTCGGGATGGAAGGGGACTGATGGCCGGCTGTGGTTTGCCACCATTCGTGGGGCGTTAATCGTTGAGCCAGGAATTAAATTAAACCCGCTGCCGCCCCGGGTGGTGATTGAGGAAGTCGTGCGTGACCAGCAGGTGGTGCCGCGTGCGGCGGAGAGGCTCAATGGCCGGGAGGTGGTGCGAGTGCCGCCGGGGCGGGGACGTTTGGAAATTCATTTTACCGCGCTCAGCTTGCAAGCGGCGGAGAAGAATGAATTCCGCTATCGGGTGGCCAAACTGGACCCGCAATGGATCGAGGCAGGACACCAACGAATTGGTTACTTTGATGTCCTGCCGCCGGGTCGCTACGAGTTTGAAGTGCTGGCCAGCAATAATGACGGCGTGTGGGCGGTGGATGGCGCACGCCTGCTTCTGGAGATTCTGCCGCACTTCTGGCAGACGTGGTGGTTCCGTTTGAGCGTGGCGGCGCTGGTGCTGATCGCAGTCGGTGGACTGTATCGGGTTCGCGTCGCCCGGCTGCGGGGATTGGAAAATTTGCGCCGGAAGATCGCGGCGGATTTGCATGATGACATTGGCTCGCGTTTGACGAAGCTCGCCATGTTGACGGAATCTACGGAGCGCGAAATGGTGCCGAGCAACCCAGGCAAAGCGCCGCTGCAAAAAATTTCCCGGACGGTTCAGGACATGACACGAGCCATGGATGAAATCGTTTGGACGGTCAATCCGCGCAATGACACGCTCGACAGTCTGGCCAATTATATTTTTCATTATGCGCAGGAGTATTTTCAACACACGCACGTGCGTTGCCGGCTGCAGTTGCCACCCGCTTTGCCGGACGCGTGGATTTCCACCGGGCAAAGGCACAATCTGTTCATGGCGGTTAAAGAGGCGCTGAATAATGTGCTGAAGCACGCGGCCGCGACTGAGGCGCAGGTGGGCTTGAATGTGACTGACAAGGAATTAACGCTGACGATCAGCGATAACGGACGCGGACATGAAACCACGTCCGCCGACCCGACGGGGATCGGGGTGCAAACCATGCAACAGCGTCTGGCCGAAATTGGCGGCCGATTCGAGATGACGACCAATGCCGAGGGCGGCACCTTGATTACGTTGCGCTTGCCGGGGAATTGGGCGTGACAAGTCCCGTTGCCCCACACATCTTCGTGGCACTGGCGGGCGCGCGTCCGTTTGCCTTAAGCTAGCATGGTTCATGGTTGAGAAAGCCGACAAGCCGATCAAAGTTTCCCTCGTCGAGGATGACGATTGGATTCGCGAAAACCTTGCCGGCCAGATTAACCGGCGCAAAGGGCTTACTTTCGGAAAAGGTTACGCGACCGCAGAAGCGGCGTTGGCCGCCATCGTTGCCGAGCCTCCGGAAGTGGTGGTCGTGGACATCAATTTGCCAAAAATGAACGGCATCGAGTGCGTGCGTAAAATCAAGGCGCTGTTGCCGGAAACGCAAATCCTGATGCTGACCGCTTACGAGGACAGCGAGAAGATTTTCAAATCGCTGCTGGCGGGCGCGAGCGGCTACTTGTTGAAGCGCACTCCGCAAAGCGAAATTCTCCAGGCGATTGAGGACGTCTATCGCGGCGCGTCGCCCATGTCCGGTCATATCGCGCGCAAAGTGGTGCAGTACTTCAACCAGCGCGGGGTCAGCGAAAATGAAATCGAGAAGTTGTCGAATCGGGAGCGCGAGGTTCTGGACCGGTTGGCGGAGGGAATCGCCTACAAGGAAATTGCGGATTCGCTTGGGTTGAGCATTGACACCGTGCGCATGCACATCAAAAGCATCTACAGCAAACTCCACGTCCATTCGCGCGGTGAAGCCGTGGCGAAATACCTGTTGAAATAGTCCATGCG
Source organism: Verrucomicrobiota bacterium (assembly GCA_039806955.1). GTDB lineage: Bacteria > Verrucomicrobiota > Verrucomicrobiia > Limisphaerales > JADLHS01 > JADLHS01. The sequence continues at coordinate 54,641 of JBDHQI010000002.1, forward strand.
CCGCCGCTCGTTTTCCTCCCCGGCTTTCTTCCTGGCTTTGCTGGGCAGTGTGGGGTTGAGTGGCTGCGTCACGCGAACTTGCTCTGTGAATCAATCCTATCTCAATTACCAATTGGATTACTCGACGCCGACCGATTCGCGCTTGCAACCGGCGTTGGAGCAAATAGATCGCGGCCTGCGCGCCCGGTTCGGCCTGACGCCGGAACAAGCCGCCGTCGGCGTGCTGGATCTGCGGACTTTGCGTCTGGCGATGATCAATCCGGATCGCGAAGAGTACGCCGCCAGCGTTCCGAAGATCGGAATTTTGCTGGCGTATTTTCAACTGCATCCCGAAGCGGCCACCAACCTCGCGCCGACAACGCGGCACGAGCTGGGACTGATGGCGAAGGCTTCAGATAATGCTCTGGCGGCAAAGTTTTCCAGCGAACTCGGCTTGAAGCAAATTCAAGCGGTGCTCAATTCATACGGTTTCTATGATGCTGACCGGGGCGGCGGACTTTGGGTCGGCAAACATTATGGACGCGGCGATGAGCGCTACGGTTCACCGGCGGGCGATAATTCACATGCCGCCACGGTGCGACAGGTGTTGCGCTATTTCCTGATGCTCGAACAAGGCAAGTTGGTTTCGCCAGCGGCCTCCCAGACCATGCGCGATATTTTTAGGTCGCCGGATATTCCACACGATGACATTAAATTCGTGCGCGGCCTTAAAGGACGAGACGTCCAGATCATACGCAAATGGGGCTCGTGGGAAGATTGGTTGCATGATGCAGCGGTCGTGACCGGCGCGCGGCGACATTACATTTTAGTCGCGCTGACTCATCATCCGCACGGCGACGATTATCTGGCGGCCCTGGCTCAACAGGTGGATGATTTATTGCGTTAGCCTTGGCAACCAGCCGCTCCATCCGTTGCCGCAGTCCATTTGTATCCAGACCTCCTCCACCCGTGCCGCTTAAATAAAAGCCGGAACGAAAGTTCCGGCTGGTTTCGATTGATTGTGGTGTAATCCGTCAGCATCGCGGTCGGCGGCGATCCCCATGTGCTGGACCATGCCCATGCGGGTTGCGCAACCGCGGCGGCGCGTATCGAGGTGGTGGCGTCGGGACAATTATCCGCGCGGGGTAAACCGGCGCTGGCACCACGATGGCCGGTGGCCTCGCGATGACGGGTGGCTGGACCACGACCGGTGGTGGGAAGGGAATCCCGATTCCGATGCTGATGTTGATGCCCGCCAGGGAAACCATCAATCCCCCGGCCAGTACTGTTGTTGCAAGCAGTATTTTTTTCATACGAGCATGAGACGGCGGCGCGTGCCGGCTCTTCGAGTGCGAAGAGCGATTTTTGAATTTTTAATTTTGAATAAATCAAGACGACTCGCGTCGGCAAAATGCCTTTCAACCTCGCGCTGAAGTGAAGTAGCGGCCCGCTTGTGCTCGCCCCGGAACCGTGCCAGTAAATGTCGGGATTATTTTTCGCCAGCCGCCAGGAGCGTTTGGAAATGGGGCGGTTGTTCTTCACGCGCCACCACACTGACGTCAATTTTTTTGAAGCCGGCGGCTTCCAACCAATGATGCAATTCGCTTTCGGCAAATCCGAGCCAGCGATCTCCATATCGTTCGCGCGCCTGCTCAAATTTATGCGCCAGCAAATCCAGGATGAGCACCTGGCCGCCGGGTTTGAGCAATTGCGCCGCGCTGACCAGCGCGACCGCCGGGTCTTCAGCGTGATGCAGTGCCTGGCTGAGGATGACCACATCCACACTGGCGGCTTCGATGGGCGGCTGTTGCAGGTCGCCGCACCGGAACTCCAGATTTTTTAGTCCATTCTTCTTCGCCTTGGCGGCGCCAAACGCGACAATCTTTTTTGAGTTGTCCACGGCAATAACCTTTTTGCAGCGTCGCGCCAACAGCTCGCTTAATAACCCCTCACCCGCGCCTAGGTCGGCGACGATCAGCGGCGGCAGCATGTGTAAAAGCAATTGTCCAAACGCCGGCCAGGAACGGCCGGGGCCATAGACGCGGTCAAATCGGCCCGCGACCTGGTTGAAGAAGACTTTTTCCTGCTCGCGCCGCCGGTTGAGAATCCGTTTCAGATTGATTCGATCGTGCGCGTGTTCAGGCAGCTCCTGCGCGCCGTGGATGGCCACGCGAATGAATTCCGCCGTCGTCCCTTTCGCCTCCGGATTCAACTTGTAGAACGTGCGCTTCCCATCGCGCCGCGCTGTGACCAGATTGCAATCCGCCAGCAGCCCCAGGTGTGTGGAGATTCGCGATTGCCCCATGCGCGTGATCTCCTGCAGTTCATTGACGGAAAGTTCGTCTTTCTCGAGCAACGCAATGATGCGCAGTCGAGTGGCGTCGGATAGGGCCCGCAGCGATTTCAGCGTGGAACTCATCGCGCATAGACCTGCCAAATCTGACTCCGCTTCACAAGTTCGCAGTTGCGCACGGACGCAACCTTGACACCGCCGCTGGTATATGCCAGCTATTAGGTGATGCTAAACCCCAATGTGAATGTCATGATTCGCGAGCGTCCTCCAAGTCGCGCGGCGGCTCAGAGTGGCTACACTGACTCGCGCTCGCCCAAGCGTTCCGGGATCGGCGTCCGCGCCTTTACCTTGATCGAGCTGTTGGTGGTGATTGCCATTATCGCTATTTTGGCTTCCATGCTTTTGCCGGCGCTCGGGAAGGCGAAGGAAAAGGCCAAAGCCACAAAGTGCATAAATAATCTGCGGCAGGTCAGCTTGTCCATGATCCTCTATGGCAGCGATAATAACGATTCGATGGTCTTGTTTCTGGATGATGGACGACAATCTCCGCCCGACGCCTGGTGGAATGCAGGGGGCAGTGGCATGCTCTGGCCGGATGCGCTACGCCCGTACATGACCACCACCAACGTCATTGCGTGCCCCTCGGTGTTATCCAGCACCTACGGCGCCATGGGAGTGGCCCTGAATCACCCGGAAATCGGTGGCTGGTTGCGCGACCCCATCAAGCTGAATTCCATCAAGCATCCGAGTGAAACCGTGCCCTTTGCCGACTCTGGTTTGATCGCCAATTCCACGGAGCGTGATCCTGATCTTTGGGTGGAGAAAAAAGGCATGCAGGAGTTGTATTATCGCACGCCAACCAACGTGGGTTATTACAACGACGATCCCCAGCGGCCCGTGTCGCGTCACGCGGGGCGATGTGTGGTTGGGTTTTCTGACGGTCATGCGGGGGCCATCAGAGTGAGCTTGATCGGCTTGCAATACTATCCGGGCCGGGATTTCTCAGGCCGGGTGGCTTACGGTAATCCACGGTGGACTGGATCGGGCAACAAAATCTACGATCCCCGTTGGATGTGGGATGCCGAGTGACGCGGGGCCGTTTTTCAAGTCCACCACTGCTATCGGATGAAATCGCAAAAACTGCTGGGTTTGGTTAGTGTTTTGTTGTTGGGCGCGGCTGGAATCTTTCTCTGGCGTTACTTTTCTCCACCCGAAATCAATCTCAAGTCCAGCGCGGCCGTGGGCGAGGTTTTGGCTCGCGAGGCGGTGCAACTAGCCGATAACGCAGGACAAGTGATCTTGCTCAGCCGGCCGGTGGATAAGAACGAAGTGGACGCCAATGGCGAGCGGATAAATGCCTTGATGGCAACTTTACGCCGACAGTCTGGAGTCACTCTGGTTACCGAATGGGCGCCTCGTCCACCAGGAGTGATGGATGTTGGAGCGGTTTCCGCCGAACAATTGTTGGCGGCAATCGAGAAAAATCCGGATGCAAAAGTTTTGCTCGTTTTCGCTGGATTACCGGCCTGGTCGCCGGAACTGGCCGCCAAAATTACCGCGCGTTCCCTGAAAGTTGTGGCGGTTTGTGGATACGGGACGAATGTCCGTCGTTGGCTGGAAGCCAAGTCGCTGGTATTGGCGGCGGTGCCCCGCTTTGATGATCCGCCCGATACCGCCACCGCTCCGCGAACCGCTCAGGATTGGTTTGATCGCGAATTTTTGATGGTTCGTCCGGACGAACTTTCCCGATTGCCGTTCTGATTGATTCGGTCAAAAAGACTTGATGGGCAGGGTAATTATGATGGCGGGTTGCCTGTCAGTGGCGACAAAGAACCACGGGTCAGATTGACTGCAGGGCAAAGAACGAGGTTGACCAAACTGCATTAGAGTGTATCGTCCTATCTTGATACGTTAATACGTCACTAACCAAACCAGCTGCCAAATGAGCAAAACCTACATCTTTTCTTCTGAGTCGGTCGGGGAAGGTCATCCCGACAAAGTCTGCGACACCATTTCCGACGCCGTGCTGGACGCCTGTCTGGCGCAAGACAAATTCAGTCGCGTCGCTTGCGAGACTTACGCCAAGAGCAACCTCGTGGTGGTGGGCGGCGAAATCACCAGCAAGGCGAAATTGGACTTTGTGAAAATCGCGCGGCAAGCCATTCGCGACATTGGTTACGTGAACGATGACGATGTTTTCCACGCGGACAAGGTCTTCGTGAACGTGTTGGTGACCTCGCAATCTCTGGACATTGCGCAAGGCGTGGATGCCCGGAAGGCCCGTGGCAAAAAAACCGCAAAGCAGGGCGCGGGAGATCAGGGGTTGATGTTCGGTTACGCTTGTAACGAAACGCCGGAGTTGATGCCGGCTCCCATCATGTTCGCGCATCGGCTCGGTCGCGAACTGACAAAGATTCGCAAGAGCGGCAAAGTGCCGTGGTTGCGTCCGGATGCGAAATCGCAGGTGTCGGTCATTTACGAAAACGGCCGGCCGGTCGCGATTTCCAACGTCGTCATTTCCACGCAACACGCGGCGGATGTCGAGCACGCCGAGATTGAAAATTTTTGCATTGAACAACTCATCCGGAAGGTTCTGCCCGCCAAACTGCTGACCCGAAAGACCGAATTCCTGATTAATCCCACCGGCCGTTTTGTAGTGGGCGGTCCGCAGGGCGACACCGGTTTGACCGGTCGCAAAATTATTGTGGACACTTACGGCGGCATGGGCCGTCACGGGGGCGGCGCATTTTCCGGCAAAGACCCGACCAAGGTGGATCGCAGCGCGGCTTACATGGGGCGCTGGGTGGCGAAGAACATTGTTGCGGCCCGGCTGGCGGAGAAATGCGAGATTCAGTTTGCCTACGCGATTGGTTATCCCGATCCGGTCAGCGTGCATGTGGACACGTTTGGCACCGGCAAGGTGGATGACGCCAAGATTCTGAAGGCTGTGAACCGGGTGTTCGATTTCCAACCTGCCGCCATCATTGACCAGTTGAAGTTGCGCCGACCGATTTACTCGAAGACCACCAACTACGGCCATTTTGGCAAGAACGATAAAGACCTCACTTGGGAAGCCACCAATAAAACCGAGGCTTTGCTCCGCGCCCTTTAACCAAAGACTGTTTCGCGATCTCCGCGCGGATGAGCGATCGGAGGTGGCGTAGTCTCCACCAACTGAGAATCAACCAATAAACCTGAACCAGTTTCGTTTTGAATCATGCCTAAAATTGCCAACTCCAAAGTCAGTTCCATTCTGGCGGAAGCTAGTGCCGCGTTGCCCAACCTTGCCGCGTTTGCCGCCAGGACTCCCACCGGCAAGGATTATATCGTGCGCGACATTGCGCTGGCCGATTGGGGGCGCAAAGAAATCGCCGTGGCCGAGCACGAGATGCCGGGCTTGATGTCCGTGCGCAAGAAGTACGCGAAGCAGCAGCCGCTCAAGGGCGTGCGGATCACGGGTTCACTGCACATGACCATCCAGACGGCGGTGTTGATTGAAACTCTGGTGGCCCTTGGCGCCAAAGTGCGTTGGGCTTCGTGCAATATCTTTTCCACCCAAGACCATGCCGCCGCCGCCATTGCCGCCACCGGCACGCCCGTCTTCGCGTGGAAGGGTGAAGCGCTGGAGGAGTATTGGGAACTCACCTTGAAGGCGATTCTCTTTCCCGGTGACCAGGGGCCGCAATTGGTTGTGGACGACGGCGGCGACGTAACCCTGCTGATCCACAAAGGTTATGAACTCGAGCGCGGTTCGAAGTGGGCTTATCAAACTAAAGGCGACAGTCACGAAGTCAGTGTGGTGAAAGCGTTGTTGCGCCGTCTCGCCAAGGAGAAACCCGGCATTTGGACGAAGCTGGTGAAAGAGTGGCGCGGCGTTTCGGAAGAAACCACCACGGGCGTTCATCGTCTCTACCAACTGGCCGAGCAGGGCAAGCTTCTTGTACCCGCCATCAACGTCAATGACTCGGTCACCAAATCCAAGTTCGACAATCTCTATGGCTGCCGCGAATCACTTGCCGACGGCATCAAGCGCGCCACCGACGTGATGGTGGCGGGCAAGGTTGCCGTGGTTTGCGGTTACGGCGATGTCGGTAAAGGCTCGGCGCATTCGCTTCGGGCTTATGGCGCGCGCGTCATCGTCACCGAGATTGATCCGATCAACGCGTTGCAGGCGGCGATGGAAGGCTTTGAAGTCAACACGCTCGAAAGCACTCTTGGCACGGGGGATATTTATGTCACCACCACCGGCAATTGCGATGTCATCACCGCGCCACACATCCTTAAAATGAAGGATCAAGCCATCGTATGTAACATCGGTCATTTCGATAATGAAATTCAGGTGGAGCAGCTCCGACGCACGAAGGGCGTGCGCATCGAAAACATCAAACCGCAATACGATCGTTATTTTCTGCCTGGCAACAAGAGCATCTATTTGTTGGCGGAAGGGCGACTTGTGAATTTGGGTTGCGCCACCGGCCATCCGAGCTTTGTAATGAGCAACAGCTTCACGAATCAGACGCTGGCGCAAATTGACCTCTGGGCCAATAAGAACACGTACAAAAAAGCGGTCTATCGTCTGCCCAAGAAATTGGATGAAGAAGTGGCGCGATTGCACCTGGAAAAAATTGGCGTCGTGCTGACCAAGTTGACCAAGGCGCAAGCGGATTACCTCGGCGTGCCGGCGGACGGTCCGTACAAGCCGGAGCATTACCGCTATTGAAAATTCCTTTTCCGCCTCGACCGGGGAGAAAGGTCAGGATAAGGTGTCGAGAATTCAAAAGGCGAACGGAGAAATCCGTTCGCCTTTTTCTGCTCCTGAAATTCACGCCTTCTTTGTCAGATAATCCAAAACAATCTCATCTCCGGCGATGTTGCGGAACTTCACTTTGAAGGCTTGCGCTTCGACGGTGTATTTGCCTTTGATTTTTTCTTTCGGGCCGGCTTTGTCTTCGAGCGCGAGGTTGCTTGCCCACACGCCGTCGGCGCGGAGCGTCGTGTCGAATTGGACGACTTCGACCAGTTCGAGGCCGGCGTCGCTGATGGTGACGGACTTGAATGGAGCGGCGGGCTTCTTGGCTTCGTCGCCGTTGCCGTTGGATTCTCCGTTTCCGTTTTCTTCCACCAGTTTGCCGCTGTTTTTCTTGCCGTGCTTGGCGTTAAACTCGTCAATCTTCGCCTTGAGATACGGGCTGAAGTATTGCTTCACAGTCACTTCACATTTGCCTTTGCCAGCGGGGAGGGACAGGGTTGATCGGTCACCGAGTTAGCAGCTTGCTTTGCGATCTGGCGCGAATGGCCAGGCGGGATGTTGTGCGTCAAGCGTGGACGAGTCGCGATTCGCTTTGCCTTCGACCTTTTACAGTCGGTGATCGCCGACAGCATGATTGCTCCCAGGACGCGCATCTGTCATTTTGCCTCCATGAAATTGCTGAAAGACTTGCGCGCCGAGCACGATTTGATTGATCAGATGCTGGATTCCTTTCGGACGGCGGTGATTCAACTCATCGGGGGCCAGGCGCGTCCGAAGGACCTGTCGCGGTTCATCAATTTTTTTCGTGTCATTGCTGATGAGTTTCACCATGCCCGGGAAGAGGAAGTGTTGTTCGCGGTCCTGGTCAACCGGCTCCAGCTTTCCGGCGATCGCGGCCCGATTGCCGTCATGACGGATGATCACCGCAAATTCCGAGTCCTCCTGGATCAACTCCAGCAGTGGGTCGAACAGCGATCGTTGTCCCCGGTGGAGCAGATCCAGCTCCGCGCCGCCACCGAGCAATACATTGAGGCGATGCAACACCACATTGACGCGGAAAACTCGGTGTTGTTTGTCGAAGGCGAGATTTGTCTGCGGGACGCCGGCATCACCGAATTGCCGTCGCGTGGTCTGACTTCCAAGGAGATGAAGGTGCGGTTCACGGCGGAGGATCTGATGCGACGTTATCCGCCCACGCCCAATGTGGAAATCATCCGCGGCGATGGCTGCCCGTTGTGCCCGGCCTACCAGGTCACCTGTGACGGTTACGAGCGCGAATGGGCCAAAGTTTCCCGTTGGGGACACGCGGAAGCAGAGGATGATTCTTCCGGCTGGTGAGTGGTCAGAGTGGACGAATCCGTAGTTCGGCGGCCGGAAGAAGTTCAGGTCTGACGTAATCCCAAGCTCAATCGGCGCCAGAATAAATCATTGTCACCAAATCGCCTAAAGTTTGATTCCCTGTGCTTACAAGCCGGGGGTTCGGAGCCGTGGGAATTCGCCGCCAACTGTTTCTCACCAACGGAAAGCAATCGAATCGAGATTAACGGAAGGCAAAGTCGAGCCGGTCGGGTTGCTCAATTGAATGGCGTCAATTTGTGCCGGCACGTTGTTCAGGTCCAAAGGAATGTGAAATACGCGCCAAGTGTTGTTGACCGCTGGCAGGGACATGAGGGCTGACCAGGCCGTCGCGCCGCCCGCACTCGAACCTCTGATTCTGAGCGTCAGGCCATTGATCACGGCGCCCTCGGAACGAATGGCAAATTCCAGGTAACCGCCCGGAGGTTTTGGAACCTTAAGCGGGCTGAAAAGACTTAATTGGCTGTAACCAACGAAGTTGGCGATTCGCAGGCTGTAGTTGCCTTGATAGGCGCTTCCGGAGTAGGCCGGGGTGATGCTCAGTCCGCCGCTTGTTGTAGTGGTCCACTGAGCGCCGAGGATATTCGTGAGTCCCTCAGCGTACACCGGAGGAAGCCTCCACACGGGTGATGGCCCCTGATCGGGGAAAAGGGCGAACTGACCATTCGCGGTGATTTTATCGCCGGTGTTCAGGGAGGTAATCGTCGGGAACGCCACCACCTCACCAAACCGGCTGGTGATGCGCGCGTTAAACGGAACGCTGAGGGGAGGAGTCGAGCTGTAAACGAAGTTGTTAGCAGTGTCCCGAGACAGCTCGATCCAAGGTCCGTTGGCCGTTGGTTGTATCTCGAGCTTGCTGATGCCCGTGCGATGATTGTAGGGGCGAAAGGTGACGTAATATCCGCCCGAGTTCATGGTGCAAATCATTTTGAGGTTGCCAGTGACGGGGGCCGGCACCAGCCGATACGTCGCGATTCCGTAATCATCGCCGGGGCCGAAAAGGTTCGTGAACGCCGCGGTGCCAAGGTCGAAGTAGGGACGGCCGACATCACATGTGCCCGCCGGCGTGCCAAAAGCCTGGTCGACCACCATGACGGTGGTCTGACCGCGCGTCCCGACCAATTCATAACATTCACCCGCGGCGGCCGCGTTGACGCCGTCGCGATTGTAAACCGCCGCACACACTGCAGCGACGTAACCGTCCTGATATAATTGCGGCATTTCGCCCAACACAACGCCGTAGACCATGAAAACAGACCCAATCCTGCAGGAAATTTGAGACATCAAAGACCGGCTGGCGGCCGAGGCCGGTTACGATGTGGATCGCTTCGTTGACCAGCTTAAAGAGTGGACAGCCAAATATCCCCACACCGGTCCGGTGGTGCATAACGCCGAGGAGTTACGGCAACTCATCGCCGAAAAGGAACGTCAGCGCGCCGCGCAAGCCTCTCCCGCGCTCAATGAGCAACCGCCCATGCCCGAAAAGTCGTGATTGCCACTACCTCATTTACCACAAAGCCGCTTGTACTCAGGATAGTCTGAGTTGGACTCATTCAATTCGACAAGACCAGCCCGAATCTGGATCACCTTTGCCACGTGCGTCCTGCCAATTCCAGAGGCTTGGAAAAACTTGTCCGAGAAGTCCCCGTCTGCTGAAGGCATTAGAAACTTCTCGAAATACGCCTCGCTGATGTTCTTGTCTTGGGCAAAGTTCTTAAGGATCAGGCGCATAGTATCGAACAGCCCTTGAATTCCCACTGTCTTCCGGATGTAGGACTTATCGTTTGCATTGCCCCAGAATGCCTTCGTGCTGGCTTTGAAGAAATTCGACACCGCCGTGTAAATGGAAACATCATTGGTTTTCAGATAGAGCTGCCGAAACGGAGTTCCGTCATCGGGCAGGACGCTTCGGCGACGCTCTTTGCCTTCGGTGTCCTGGTGTATGATGTCTCGATCCGCTTGCGCGTTTTTAGAATAAAGCCGAAGAATTCCGTCCACAACAGTTGCCGTGGAAACTTTCCAATCTTCGCCCTCCCCGAAACGCCTCAGAATCTCCTCGTCCTGTGGCGTTTGTTGTATTTCCGTTATTTTGCGCTAATGGACTCACATTAGTAGAATCGTGAAGACATGCAAAGCGCAGGATTTACGTGTTTTAAGCAGGTGTAGCCGGCGTCGCGCGGCGGCGGGCCTCTCAAGTTTCAAGCCAAGCGGCGGTATCAAATTGACGACCGGTGTCGCTTCATGCCGGCGGATTTGCTGATCGGCTTGGTTTTGATTTCGGACTGACTTGCCTCTGTTGAAGCCAGGACCGCGAACAATCCGCTTTATCTCAGTGATTGGCTGGAGGAGCATTCGGCTCAGGTGTCAGGGGCAGGAATTGGTCCCGGGCCGGGTCGTAAGCGTGTACCACTGCGGTGGCGATCTGGAAAATCCAACCGTGCAAGCGTAAGGAGCCCCCATTCAAACGCTTTTGCACACAAGGATAAGTGCGGAGGTTTTTAAGCGCGAGCAAGACGTTTTCTTCGGTGGCGGCGGCGACGCGCTCGGACTGGCTTTGCAACGGTGAGTAGCGGGTTTGCAGTGCCGTATGCACCGGCGCGGCGAGCGCGAGCCATTCGTGCAGGTTTGAGTGCTCGGGAGTTTCGGGAGGCAGCCCATGGAGCAGGGCGGCAATGGCGCCGCATTGGGAATGACCGCAGACGACGATGTCCCGGACGTTCAGCAAGGTGATGGCGAATTCAATGGCGGCGGCGGTGGAGTTGGTGCTGCCGGTGACATCGGCCGGAGGCACAATGTTGCCAATATTTTTTACCACGAAAAGATCGCCCGGCTGACTTTGGGTGATCAATTCGGCGATGACGCGGGAATCCGAGCAGGTGATGAACAGCGTGTGTGGGTCCTGTCCTTCCCGCGAAAGTCGGCGAAAGAGTTGGGTGTATTGGCGCTGTTCCTGAATGTGAAATTTGCGGACGCCGGCGAGGAGTTTTTCCATCAGCGGAATTAAGTGGTGAGGTTTTTATTTTTCGCGCGCGAGGCTTCCATCAAGCGCACTTTGAATTGTTGTAATTCGTGCTGCAACTGCGGATCCGCGACGGCCAGGATTTGGGCGGCGAGGACGCCGGCGTTACGCGCGCCGTTGATGGCGACGGTGGCGACGGGGACTCCGGGCGGCATCTGCACCATGGAGAGCAGCGCGTCCAATCCATCAGTGGATTTACCGAGAATCGGCACGCCGATGACGGGCAGGGTGGTGAACGCAGCCGTGACCCCGGCAAGATGCGCCGCGCCGCCGGCGCCGCAGATGAACACCCGCAGTCCGCGAGCTGGGGCTTGCCGGACGTATTCTTCCAGGCCATGCGGATCGCGATGGGCGGAGATGACTTTGGCTTCCGCTTCCAACCCGAATTCTTTCAGCACTTCGGCGGCGGCTTTCATGATGGGCCAGTCAGAATCGCTGCCCATTAAAATGCTCACAACAGGATGACTCATAGTTTTTCGCGGGAATGACTGCAACCACTGGCCGCAAGGCCGTTGCGGATGAAGATTTTAGCCGTTCGCCCGGGATTAGGAAGAAAAAAGCAAATCTGTCAACGTCGCGGCACGCCCGGCGGCAAGATTGTTCGATTGCGCTGCCGGGAGCTTTTTTCTAGTGTGCAAGACATAAAGATGAAAGTTTTTATTGACGGAAAATACTATGACGAACACAAGGCGACCGTATCGGTGTTCGATCACGGATTGCTTTATGGCGACGGAATTTTTGAAGGCATCCGGGCCTACAACGGACGCGTCTTCAAGTTGAAGGAGCATATTGACCGGTTGTTCTACTCGGCGAAGGCAATTCTGCTGGACATTCCGATGTCGCACGCGGAATTGATGCAGGCGACGCTGGCGGCCTGCCGCAAAAACAAAGTGCGCGATGGCTACATTCGGTTGGTAGTGACCCGGGGCGTCGGCACGCTGGGGTTGAATCCGCTAAAGTGCAAACGTCCAGTGGTGATCATCATCGCCGGAAAAATTCAGGTGTACCCACCGGAGTTGTACGCCAAAGGCATGGATATCATCACGGTGCCGACCACGCGCAATCTGCACAGCGCGTTGAATCCCGCCATCAAGTCGCTGAATTACTTGAACAACATCCTCGCCAAGATCGAGGCGAATAATTCGGGCGTGGAAGAGGCGGTGATGTTGAATGCGGAGGGTTACGTTGCGGAAGGCACGGCGGACAACTTGTTCATCGTGAAGGCGGACGCGTTGTTGACGCCGCCGCTCGCGGCGGGCGCGCTGTATGGCATCACCCGCAAGACCGTGATGGATCTGGCCGCGGCGGCTGGCATGCAGGTGGCTGAACCCAATCTCACGCGGTACGATTTGTTTAACGCAGATGAATGTTTTCTGACCGGTTCAGGGGCGGAAATCATGCCCGTGGTCAAGATTGACGGACGGGTGATTGGAAACGGCAAGCCGGGGCGCTGGACCCGGAAGTTGGTGGCCGATTACCGTAACTTGACGAATTCCACCGGCGAGCCAATATAGAATCAAAGGTTGATCGTTATGTTGTGCCACATCTGCAAAGAGAAAACTGCGACAGTACATTTAACTCAGATTACCGGGGATAAAATGCACAAGATTGACTTGTGCGAAGAGTGCGCCAAGGAAAAGGGCGTCAATGATCCCTCGGGGTTTTCGCTGGCGGATTTGTTGTTGGGCCTGGGCGCGTCGCAAGAGTTGGAACAGGCGGCAGGTGGCACGACGCTGAAGTGTCCCAAGTGTGGCTTCGCGCAGGTGGATTTCAAGAAGAGTGGTCGCCTGGGGTGTCCGGAATGTTACCAGACGTTTGCGGAAGGTTTGGAAGTATTGATCAAATCCACGCAAAAACGTGCGCAACACAAAGGAAAGGTGCCGGAACGGTTGCGCGCACAACGCAATTTTGAACTGCAACTGGCGTCCTTGCAGAAGAAACTCCATAAAGCGGTGGAAGCTGAAGACTTCGAGCAGGCTGCGCAGTTGCGTGATGAGATCAAGCGGTTGAAAGGGCCGTTGCCTGCCGCCACCGTGAAATAAACCGATGAACCTCGACGAGTTTTTAGAGCCAGTATCGAAAAGCGTCCACCGCAAAGGGCCGCACGACCGGATTGTGTTGTCAAGTCGTGTGCGGCTGGCGCGGAACATTCGGGACGGAGCGTTCCCCGGCTGGGCTAAAAAGCCGGAGCGGATGCGTGTGTTGGAAATCATCCGACCGGCGATTGAAAGTCTCCCCGAGATGAAGGGTGCGTTTTCCGAAACCATGGACAACCTCGAGCCGCTGGATAAACAGATTTTGGTGGAGCGGCATCTGGTCAGCCGCGAGCACGCTGCCAAGAGCGCCGGGAGTGGATTGGTGATCAATTTTGGCGAAACCCTGGCGGTCATGATTAACGAAGAGGATCATCTCCGGATTCAGGCACTGCATCCAGGATTGCAAATCAGACAGGCGTGGCAGTTGGTGGACCGATTGGATTCTGAACTGGAAGAAAAGCTGGATTACGCGTTCAGCAACCAACTGGGTTATCTCACCGCCTGTCCGACCAATCTGGGCACGGGAATTCGCGTCAGCGCGATGTTGCACCTGCCGGGATTGGTGCTCGCTGAGCAGATCAATCCGATCATTACCTCGGTGAACAAATTAGGCCTGGCCGTCCGCGGATTATACGGGGAAGGCACGGAGGCGCTGGGCAACATTTTTCAGGTTTCCAATCAGATGACGCTGGGCGAGTCGGAAACGGACATTGTTGAACGGTTGGAAAAAGTGTTGGCGCAGATCATCGAGCACGAGGAAAACGCGCGGGCAACATTGCTGGAGCGGAAGGCCAAGGTGGTCTATAACCATATCGGTCGCGCCTATGGCATTCTGGCCAATGCGCACAGCATTTCCTCAAAAGAAACCATGAATCTGTTGTCGCTGATGCGGTTGGGCGTGGAGTTGCGGTTATTTCCAAGCAGCGCCGGCTTGATTGTGGATGAGTTGTTCATTTTGACGCAACCCGCCCATTTGCAAAAATCCCACGTGGACAAGCTTTCCGCCGAGGCACGTGACCTGCTTCGAGCGGACATGTTGCGCGAGCAATTGAGACCCGTGAATCGGCCGATCATCAAGCCAGGTGGGACCAACAGCGCGGGATTGGACAAGAACGAGAAAGCATAACACTTTGGAGCATCTATGAGCGAAGAAGCCATGAACAATTTCACCCCGCGCGCCCAACAGGTCTTGGCCCTCGCCCGCAAAGAGGCGGATCGGTTCAACCATAACTTTGTCGGTACGGAACACCTGTTGCTGGGCTTGATCAAGTTGGGGCAGGGCGTGGCGGTCAACGTGCTGGAGAAGATGGGGCTCGATCTGGATACGGTGCGCATGGAGGTCGAGAAACAGGTGGGGACTGGACCAGATCAAAAAATGATCGGGAACATCCCCTATACGCCCCGCGTGAAAAAAGTGCTGGCTCTGGCCTCGAAGGAAGCCAAGGCGCTGAACCATACCTACGTCGGCACGGAACATATTTTACTCGGATTGTTGCGCGAGGGTGATGGCGTCGCGGCGCGCGTGCTCAAGAACCTGGAGGTGGATATCGAACAAACCCGCCAGGAGATTTTGAAGGAGCTGGATCCAAATTTCGCCGGCCAGGATGAATCTGGTCTCGGCGAGGAGTCGGAAAAACCCGCACTGACAACGGGCGGTACTCCGGAAAAGAAGGGTGAGGTCAAGACGCCCGCGCTCAAGGCGTTCGGGCGCGATTTGACGGAAATCGCCCGCAAGGGCGACATGGACCCGGTCATTGGCCGAAAGGATGAAATCGAGCGCGTGATTCAGATCCTTTGTCGTCGCACCAAGAACAATCCGGTTTTATTGGGAGAAGCTGGCGTGGGCAAGACCGCCATCGTGGAAGGATTGGCGCAGGAAATTACGCGGGGAAACGTACCGGAAATTTTACGGGATAAACGGGTGGTGACGCTGGACCTCGCGTTGATGGTTGCCGGCACAAAATACCGTGGTCAGTTTGAGGAGCGCATCAAGGCGGTCATGGACGAAATTCGCCGGGCCAAGAACATCATTTTATTCATTGACGAATTGCACACGATCGTAGGCGCCGGCTCGGCGGAAGGCACGATGGATGCCTCGAATATTATCAAACCAGCCTTGAGCCGTGGCGAGCTGCAATGCGTCGGGGCCACGACGTTGAACGAGTATCGCAAGTACATCGAGAAGGATGCGGCGTTGGAACGACGCTTCCAATCGGTCAAAGTGGAAGCGCCCTCGGTGGAGGACGCGGTTGAAATTCTGAAAGGCCTGAAGCCGAAGTACGAAGACCATCACAAAGCCGAATTCACGGAGGACGCCGTGACCGCGGCGGTCAAACTTTCCGACCGTTACATCACTGATCGCTTTTTGCCGGACAAGGCCATTGACGTTCTCGACGAGGCCGGATCACGCGCGCGTATCAGCACCATGACGCGTCCGCCCGAGGTGAAACATATTGAAACCGAGATCGAAGCCCTCAAGAACCAGAAAGAAAAGGCAATCAAGAATCAGGATTTTGAAGGCGCGGCCAAGGTGCGGGACCAGGAAAAGCAGGCCAAGGAAAAGCTCGAAAAAATTTTGACCGACTGGCGCACGGCGCGTGAAGAAAAGCGGGTGGTCGTGGATGAGGAGGACATCTTGACCGTGGTTTCCAAGTGGACCGGCATTCCGTTGAAACGCATGGGTCAGGATGAAATGGCGCGGCTGCTGGCCGTGGAAGACGAGATGGAGAAGGTGGTGATCGGCCAGCGGGAAGGAGTTTCAGCAATTTGCAAAGCGCTTCGCCGTTCCCGGGCCGATTTGAAGGACCCGCGCCGACCCATTGGCACTTTCCTGCTGCTCGGGCCGACCGGCGTGGGGAAAACGCTGCTCGCGCGCACGCTGGCCGAACAGATGTTTGGTGACGGCAAATCCCTCATTCAACTCGACATGAGTGAATACATGGAGAAGTTCAACGTGTCGCGACTGGTTGGTTCGCCTCCCGGCTATGTTGGGTATGAGGAAGGCGGTCAGCTAACCGAACAAGTGCGGCGCAAGCCGTACTCCGTGGTGTTGTTCGATGAAATTGAGAAAGCGCACCCGGATGTGTGGAACATGCTGTTGCAGATTTTGGAGGAAGGGAAACTGACCGACAGCCTGGGGCGCATTGTCAATTTCCGTAATACGATCATTCTCATGACGTCGAACGTCGGTTCGGACACGATCAAGCGCGGTGCAACGCTGGGCTTTTCACCGGTTTCCGATGAGTTCTCGTACGAAAAGATGCGGGAACGCATTCTGGACGAATCCAAGAAGGTTTTCCGACCGGAGTTTCTGAATCGTTTGGACGATGTGATTGTGTTCCGCACGTTGACACGTCCGGACTTGATTCAAATTCTCGAGCTGGAAATCAGCAAGGTGGCGAAGCGATTGAAAGGGAAGAACCTGAAAATCGAATTGGACGACCCGGCCAAAAATTTCCTGGTGGAGAAAGGTTACGATCCGCAATACGGGGCGCGGCCCATGCGTCGAGCGGTCGAACGTTATCTCGAAGACCCGTTGGCCGAGGAAATTTTGCGCGGGCACCTGCACGAAGGCGATCCGATCCAGGTCAGCAGCGATAAGGAAAAGCTGACCTTCAGTCAGAGCGCACCGACGACGGGAGCGCTATCGAGTTGAGCTGGAATTCCGCCCCGAATTCATTCAGCCAGCGGCAATTCATCCTCCGTGAGCGAGGCGCTTCATGGTAGTCGCGGCTGGTCACTTGTCGTGACGACCGCTGGTTGCAAGCGCGGTGATTTCAAGTGTTGGAAGGCTCGGCGGCGGCGGCGCCAGTTTCATCCGCAAATCTCACCTGGCTGCCCCGATATTCTGCCGGGGTTACCTTTGCCAACTTTTTGAAGACGCGACAGAAGTAAGCCAGGTCGCGGTAGCCGCATCGCGCGGCGACTTCGCCGAGTTTCAAGTTGTAGGTGCGCAGAAGGTGTTTCGCCCGATCCGTGCGGACGTGCATCAAGTACTGACTGAAGGTCATGTGGCCCTGCACTTGAAAGATGCGGGACAGGTAGTTGGGCGAAATGCTGAAATGTTCGGCGACCGATTCCCGCGTGACTTCGTATTGGTAATGGCTTTGTAAATAAACGCAAATCTCCTCCAGCAAGGCCCGGGTCGGACTGAGGGGGTGGGTTTGGGCGACCGGATAGTTCTCGCCCAGACATAGCAACAAGGCGCGGGACAGGTCGGTAAATGCCGGCGCGGTGCGTTCCGTCATCGGCAACTCCAACAGAGCTTCCAGAATTTTGGGAATGGGGCCGGTCAACGGTCGCGGGCGGGAGAATTTTTGCGCCGCCAGGCGGGGCGCGCGCGGATTGCGCGAGTTGACGATGCTGATGCCGATTTGTTTTTTGCCAAACAAAATGGAAAGCAATTGCACCGGTTGCCGCCAGGTGGGCAGATTCCACCCGTTCGGTGGCGCAAAGAGTGCCATTCCCGGGCGCAGGCGAACGGTGACAACCTGGTGCTGCGCTTCAATTTGATTTTCGTAACAGCCACTCAACGGGATTTCCAAACGAGGGAAGTTGACTACGTGGCTCAACAGCGGTGGTTCGAGTTCGTGACCGCAAACGTAAACGTGCTGGATGCTTTGGCGCCGCAGCAGTGCTTCCGGCCAGGAGGAAATCGGAGCGACGAAACTCATGCGCAGTCGGGGGTGAATTGCCGTCGGGGGTGATGATACTTTAGTTCAATAAAAGTTACATCTTTCCGCTTGTGGCCTGGCGCTGCTCCCTTGACTATGGTTTTCCGACAACCGCACACGTTGCGCAAAGTGAAAGAAGCGCTTCGCAAACACAAGCAATACTTGCTGACCGGGGTATCTTACGTGATTCCCTTTATCGCCTGTGGTGGAATTCTCATTGCCGTGGCGATCGCTTACGTGTTCCAGTTCCAACTTCTGGACGCTCAGGGGCGTCCGGATTTTTCCCAAGCGCCGCGCTTGATTCAGGACCTGGCGTTGATTGGGGAAAAGTCATTCCAATTATTTCCAGCCGTGCTCGCGGGATTCATCGCCTATGCCATGGCGGGGAAGCCCGGATTGGTGCCGGGTTTTGTGGGCGGTTTCATCGCGGGATTGCCTCAAGTGGTTGATGAGAAAAGCGCCAGCGCGGGATTCCTTGGGGCGCTGATCATTGGTCTGGCCGCCGGCCATGTGGTCAATTGGATCAAAAAACTGCCCGCGCCCAAATTGCTGCGCCCGGTCATGCCCATCATCATCATTCCGATCCTTGCCACCGTCCCGATCGGATTATTGATGCTGGGAATCAACCTGCCTATTGCCAAAACCATGATCGGCTTGGGGAATTTTTTGGAAGGACTGCAAGGCGGATCGCAAGTGGTATTGGCCATGATCCTGGGCGCGATGATTGCCTTTGATATGGGCGGCCCGGTTAACAAAGCGGCCTTTTTTTTTGGCGCGGCCATGATTCAGCAGGGTAATTTCACGGTGATGGGCGCGTGCGCCGCGGCCATCTGCACTCCGCCACTGGGGTTGGGATTGGCCACCTTGATCAGCCGGCGGCGGTGGGCGGGCGAACAACGCGAGGCCGGTCTGGCCGCGCTCGGGATGGGATTGGTGGGAATCACCGAAGGCGCGATTCCTTTTGCCGCGAGCGATCCGTTTCGCGTCATTCCGTCCATCATGATTGGTTCGATGGTGGCCGCCACGGTGGCAATGTTGAGTGGCGTTGGCGATCATGCGCCACATGGCGGGCCGATTGTGTTGCCCGTGGTGGACAACCGTTTGGCTTACATCGTAGCCATTCTGGTCGGCTCGGTAGTGACCGCGCTTTGTATCAACACTCTGAAACGAATCACGGAAAAGCCGGTGGAAACTTCGGCAGGAGCTTGAAAATGAAAATTGTTGCAGTTACGGCATGTCCAACGGGTATTGCGCATACTTACATGGCGGCGGAACGACTCGAGCAAACTGCGCGCAAGTTGGGGCACGAGATCAAGGTGGAAACGCAAGGTGCCATGGGAATCGAGAATGAGTTGCAGCCCGAGGAAATCAACGCGGCGGATGCGGTCATTCTGGCTGCCGACATCGCAATCGAGAAACCCGAGCGCTTTGAGCAGGTGCGCAAAATTGAAGTATCGGTGCAGGCAGCTTTGAAAAATCCCGAAGCTATTTTTCAGCGGGTGCAAAATCTCTGATTGCTCATGTCTCGCGAAGTCCAGTTCGAATGCGCGTTGCCTAACGGGATTCATGCCCGTCCCGCGAGCGCTTTGGAGGAAGTGACACGCAATTTTTCGGCGGAAACCAGCCTCATCAATGAACGCACGGGGTACACCGCCAATGCCAAAAGCGTACTGGCCATCGTCGGCGCGGATATCCGTCAGGGAGATCGCTGCCGCCTGGTGATCGGTGGGCGCGATGCCGATGAGGCATGGACGGCGCTCCGCCATTTTTTGCAGCACAAATTTCCGCATTGCGATGTCTCGCTGCCCGAGCCGGTGACGATGTTGAGCGGGACGAGCGAACTGCCCCGGTTGTTGCGCCAGGCGGGCGGGCGAATCCATCCGGGAAAACCGGTGGTGAACGGTATCGGTCACGGCCGCTTACGCCGCGGGCAGGGGTTGCATTTATCAAAAGACATTCCGCTGCGCAATGGGGCCGGCGTGGAAGCCGAGGTTCGGCTTTTAGATGCGGCGCTGGCGGCGCTGGGAGCGGAGTACGAAATCCAACTACAACGCCAGGAGGCTTCGCTCGGACGGGATTTGTTGAAAGCGCATCGGGCCATGGCGCGGGATCCGGAATTCTGGGCGTATCTGCACGAGTCCATCCGGAAGGATTCCTGTTCCATTGCCGGCGCGGTGCTGGCGGCTAAAGCGCATTTTTCCAAACAACTGATTCACGCCGGTCAGGCGCTGTTGCGCGAACGTGTGCTGGACCTCCACGACGTATGTTTTCAGTTGCTGAAACAGGTCTATGGTTCGGCGGCGGTCAGCGAGCAGTTAAATCTAACTGAGGCCACAATTCTGGTGGCGGAGGCGCTGACGCCGAATCAGTTGTTGAGTCTGGATCGCCAGCACCTGCGCGGATTGATTTTAGGAATGGCCGGCGAAACTTCGCACACGGTTATTCTGGCGCGATCCTTTGGCATTCCGACTTTGACTGGCGTGGTGGGGCTGAGCCAGGAACCGGGCATCGGTACGGAGGCGATTCTGGATGGCGAATGTGGTTTGTTGGTGACTGAGATCACTGGCGCGGTGCGTCGCTATTATGAATTAGAGCGGCGACGACTGACTGACCGGCAAAAATGGTTGCGTCGCTTTGCGCGTCCGGAATTGCGTTCAGCCGATGGCATCGCGATCCGGGTCGGCGCCAATATCACCACCGCTGTGGAAGCCGAGGTGGCCCACTCGGCTGGAGCGGATGAGATCGGCCTGTTTCGTACCGAAATGCTCTTTCTTGACCGAGCCACGCCGCCGCCGGAAGACGAACAGTTCGCTGAATATCAGCGCGCCGTGCAGGCGATGGAGGGTCGCGCCGTGGTCATTCGCACGCTGGACATTGGCGGTGACAAGCCGTTGACTTATTTGAATTTGCCGGTCGAGAGCAATCCGTTCCTGGGCTATCGCGCGGTGCGACTTTATCCCGAGTTTGAAACCCTGTTTCGCACCCAGGTTCGCGCGCTGATTCGCGCTTCGGCGTTCGGTCAGTTGAAATTGTTGATTCCCCTGGTGAGCCTGGTGGAGGAGGTGCAATGGGCCCGGCGGATCATTCGCGAGGAACAGGAGCAGTTGCGTTCGGCGGGCGTGCGGTTGGACCCGATGATGTCCATCGGCGCCATGATCGAAGTCCCGGCGGCAGCCTTTTCACTCGCTGCGTTGGGACGGGAACTGGATTTTTTCAGCATCGGCTCGAATGATTTGTTGCAATACTTCACCGCGGCGGATCGCACGGATCAACGGTTGAGCCAGCACTTCGATCCGCTGCATCCCGCGTTTCTTCGCTTGCTGCACCAGATTGCAACCACCGCGCGAGCCGCTGGAAAACCGGTTGGGGTGTGCGGCGAAATGAGCGGACGGCTCGAATGTGTACCGCTCTTGATGGGGCTTGGTTTGGAGCGAAGCAGCGTCGCCATCTCGCGGTTGGCCCCGATCAAGGCCGAGGTGACGCAATGGTCGGTCGCCGCCGCCCGCGAGTTGGCCCCCCGCGCTCTGGCGTGCGCCACCGCTGCTGAAGTGCGCCGGATTTTGGCGGAAGTCACGACGCGTCGCACGGCCAAGTTATTTGGGCCGGATTTGGTGATTGTGGATTCAGACAGCGCCAGCAGGGAAGAGGTGATCAAGGAAGTGACTGACCGGTTGTATGTCACTGGTCGTACGGCTCAGCCGCGATTGGTGGAAGCCGCCTTGTGGCAGCGCGAATCCGTTTACGCCACGGGTTTCGGTCACGGGTTCGCGATTCCGCACTGCCAGACGGATTCCGTGCAATTCGATTCGCTGATTCTGGTCAAGCTGCGCGAACCGGTTGAATGGGAAGGCGTGGATGGCGAACCAGTGAGCGTGGTGCTATTGCTGGTGATGCGCGAAACGGGGACCGCCCGCGAACACTTGAAGATTTTTTCCCAGTTGGCGCGGCGTTTGATGGACGAAAAATTCCGCGAACAGTTGCGCCGCGAGAACGATCCCGAAGCGCTCTGCTCCATTCTGAAGCGCAGCCTGCGCGAGTAAGCGGCCGGATTGGCTGGCAGCTCTTGTCGCCTCATCGCCAGGCTTTATGCTCCGGCATCGCGAATGGGCAGATGGGCAAATCGCGCCACGGCTTCGGTGCGGGAGCGCACTTGCAGTTTTTCGTAAATGCGGCGGATATAAGTATTCACCGTGGGCACCGCGACGTTCAGGTTGTCCGCGATTTCCTTGTATAAAAAACCGCGAGCGAGCAATTGCAGTACTTCCGTTTCTCGTGCGGAAAGTTCCGGCAGCGCCGGCTGCGGCGACACGGGGCGATGAAAGGCGCGCACCACCTGGCGCGCGATGTTGGCGGTCATGGGCGAGCCGCCCTGATGCACCTCGCGCAGCGCGGCGATCAAGCCCGCGCGCGGCGTTTGCTTGAGCAGATACCCCGCCGCGCCGGCTTGCAGCGCCTGGAAGATGTGATCCGAATCCTCGTAAACCGTGAGCATGATGAATTGCGCTTCGGATAACCGCGGTTTGAGTTGGCGCACACATTCCGGTCCGTTCATGCCGGGCAGATTGATGTCCATCAAAATGACCTCCGGTCTGGCCTGCGGCAGGTGAGCCACCGCATCCTCGCCGGAGTCGTGATGACTCACGCACTGGAAGCCTTCGGCACGGTTGATCCAGTCCACGAGAATTTCACGCGCTTTTGGATCGTCCTCCACAATGGAAACCTTGATGGCCATTGGTGGATTTATAGCAGGTCGGGGCGCGCGGGTATTGTAGTGCTTTTTCATTACAGACGAGAAGATGAGGCACGCGCCGGGATCATTTGTCGGGTTTGGTTGTGGCCGCGGGGGGCGAGGGGCACATAAAGTTCCACGGTCGTGCCCCCGGCGGGAGGACTGTGGATTTGCGCGTGGCCATTGATCTGTTGCAACCGGCTTTGAATGCCGGCCACGCCGTAGCCCGAGCTGACCCGGTCGCGGTGGGAGGGATGCTTGGCGGAGACCAGGCCTGCGCCGTTATCCATGATGACAAGTCGCAAACCATCCGGAGGAAGTTCCAGCTTCACCCGCACCTCGGTGGCGCCGGAGTGTTTAACGGCATTGTTCAATGCCTCCTTGAACGCCAGAAAGAGATTGTGACGAATCTCCGAACGCACGGTTACCTCCGGAGTTTGCAAAGGTGTGTCCAGACGGCAGCGAATCTGTGCGGCGCTCAAAAAATCGTGCGCGAATCGGGCGACATAGTTGATCAAGCTGTCCAAGGTGTCGTGGCGGGGATTCACCGCCCACACGATTTCGTCCATGGCCCGGGTCAGGTCGCGCGCAGTTTGATAGATTTGGTGCAAACTGGATGTGGCACGCGCCGCGTCGGGCATATCGTCCACCGCCGACTGGCTCAACATTCCGATGCGTGTCAGGCTTGCGCCAAGGTCGTCATGGATGTCCTGGGCGATGCGGGATCGTTCGCGTTCCAGTTCGCGCTCGTGCGCCATGCGTTCCAAACGACGGCGCAGACGGCCTCGAGATTCGAGGAAAACCACCGCGACCAGACTCACCCCGGCGGCGCTAAACACCAGAATTTTAAACCACCACGTCTGCCAGAAAAATGGCAGCACGCGAATCGCCAGCGTGTCGCCGGCCTCGTTCCACAAGCCGTCGCCATTGCGCGCGGCCACGCGAAACACGTATTCGCCTGGAGGTAAAAAACTAAAAGTCACCCGTCGCCGCGTGTGGGCAGGCACCCAATCGGCTTCTACTCCCGAACCGTCAAGGCGGTATTTGAATTGCACCCGTTCGGGCGCGATGAAGCTCAAGCCCGTGTATTGCACGTCCAACTGCCGTCGTCCGGGCGGCACAACCACCAACTGACGCGTTGCAACCGCCGCCTTGCCGCCCAGTTGAAATGATTGCTTTGGAGTGGTTGGCATCGTGAGTTGGTCGTCAATCGAGACGTCCTCGATCCACACTGCCGGCGGCACTGAATCAGAATTGATGGAGGCGGGAGAGATCGTGGCTATGCCGCGGGTGGTGGGGAACCAAAGTTGTCCCTCGGTGGATCGGAAACCGGATGGAGTGAATCCGCCCGTGCCCGTCAACGTGCTCAAACCTTCGGTGAGGCCAAGCGCCAGTGCGGACACGTTATTGCGCCGGCCATCGGCACATTCGAGCAACTGTTCCTTGTCGAGGCGGAACAGTCCCGCCAATGAATTGAACCAGAGGTGACCCGCGTGATCGTCCGCGATGTGAAAAATGGTGTTTGCGGGCAACCCCTGGCTGCGGTTGATGATGCTAAACCGTCCATCGCGGTAACCGCCCAGGCCATCATCCAGCGTGCCGATCCAAAGGGTGCCGTCGGTGTCCGCGTACAAGGCGAGAACAAACTTGGCGGGGAAACCTTCCGCAGCTTGGAAAGTTTCCCAGTGGTCATCCTTGAGTCGGCCCAGCCCCGCGCCTTGCGCTCCGATCCAAATGGCACCATCCGGTCCGGGTTCAATCGCCCGAACATCACCCGCCGCCGCGCCGCCCAGTGAAGCGAGCCATTCCAATCGTCCCTGGCGCATCCGGGCCAGGCCGTTGCCCGTCCCCAACCACAAGGTGCCCGATGGGAATTCCGCGAGCGCAGTCACCGGAATGGCCGGAGAAATGAGATTGGTCTGGGCAACGAATGCGTCGTGTTCCAATCGAAACAAACCGCCGCCCCAGGTGCCGGCCCAAATTTGATTCTGGCTGTCGGCCAGCACGGCCCATGCGTACTGATTTTCCAGATTGAAATGAGTCCATTGGTTGGAGTGGAGCCGATAAATCCCGGCACCCTCGCTCGTCGCCCAGACACTGCCGTCGCGCGCTTGCGTGATGGCGTGGACCGGGCGACCCTCCCAGTTGTCGGGCGGACTTTGCATGAGCACCTTACGCTGGCGTAGCACTGCGAGACCGCCCGCCGTGCCCACCCAGAGGTTCTGCTCGCGATCCTCGATCAGGCTGCAGATCCAATCTTGCGGCAAACCGTGCGTGCGATCCAACCCGCTCCAATGCGCCGTGTCGGGATCAAAAATAAACAAGCCGCGTTGCAACGTGCCGATCACTAACTTCCCCGAGGCGGTTTCGCGCATGGTGGTGATCGAAGCGTTGAGCCAGGAAAGATCGCCGTAGTTGGCGGTCCAGGCTTGTCCGTTCCATTGACGCAGCTGACCTTCACCAACCACCCACCAGCCGCCGTGGCGCGAAGGAGTCACGCCTGCGTAGTAGGGGCGTTCCGCTGGATCCCCAAAGTTGACCGGCTGATAGCCGCTCGAACTCAGCCGGGCCAACACTCCGTTTCTCAGAACGAAGGCCTCGTGC
Organism: Verrucomicrobiota bacterium; assembly: GCA_039806955.1. Classification (GTDB taxonomy): domain Bacteria; phylum Verrucomicrobiota; class Verrucomicrobiia; order Limisphaerales; family JADLHS01; genus JADLHS01. Next base: position 80,080 of record JBDHQI010000002.1, read on the forward strand.
CGTTCGTTGCCAATAGCGTGCGGAGCGACAAAGGGGTTTGCGCTCATGTCCGTTGTGGGTTGGATGATGAGGCCGTCCTGGATGCGTCGCGCTGCTCCCGGCTGATTGAGTGCCCAAACCTGTCCGCGTTCGTCCGTGATGAAATCCTGAATCAGCGCGCGACTCCAGTTGGTCGGCAGGCTTACCGCGCTGAATGTCCCGCCGCTGTAACGTGAGATCGCGCCGGATTCGTGTCCAATCCAGATGGTGCCATCGGGTGACTCGTACAAGCTGGTGATCTGGCTGTTGTCCAGGCCCCTAGTATTCGAGGCGTTGAAGACGCGAAACTGGAGGCCGTCAAATTGCGCGATGCCGTTGTACGTGCCGGCCCAAAGATAGCCGCGTTGCGTTTGCAGCAGCGCCGTGATTTTGTTCTGCGGCAGCCCGTCATCTGTGCGCCAGGTTTGGATGGCGTAGGCGTCGCCCGCCGAAGCCAACCGGAACGCATTCGTCGGTTGCGCGGCCACCGGACTGACGACGAGCAGCCAGCCGAGATTGCCGATGAGTTTCCAACCCCGGACCGCGCCGTGGCGCCAATCCGGCGCGCGCAATCTTGGTCTTGAAAGCAAACGAGCGATCATACCGGGACGGCTCGTAATTAGAGCAATTCGCCGGGGCACACAAGCCGACAATACTGGAGTGGTACGCTGATGGGAGTGGCGATGCGCTGGGGATAAGTTCCGGAGGAACGGCGGTCGCGAGTCGGGGGAACGGGCTATTTCTTTCGCGGTAAGATGGGGGCGTTGGCGCTGCGGCTGGGATTCGGTCCTTGTAATTGGTTTTGATGACATGAGGTTGATCTGCGATGCAGCTAATGTTTGTATAACCCAAGCCGGTTGAGATAATCGGTATGGGAATGGCACGCAGTTGATGAAAAGAAAACATGCATGGTTAGGAGTCGGTCTGGTGGCCGGTGGGATGCTCTGGATCACCAGTTGTGGCAAGCATGAGGCGGATGTGCCGACATCAGGGTTGGCTACGCAAGGCGCCTCGGCGGAAGCCGCCAGCACTTATGCGGATGCGAATCTGGCGGAACTGACTCGCGAGGTGCGTCGCTGGATCATCGCCACCAAAAAACGGCCCGGCAGTTTTGAGGAGGTGATGGCTGATGCTCAAATCGCCGTGCCGCCGCCACCTCCTGGTAAAAAGTATGTGTTGAGCCGGGAAATGCGGGTGATTTTGGTGAATGAAAAATAATGAGACTCTGGAAATCATACCGAACCGTTCTTGATTCGCACCCGGCGGAACGGGCGCGTGCGTCAGTTGTCCGGGCGGCGGCATTTACGTTGATTGAATTACTCGTGGTCATCGCGATTATTGCGATTCTGGCGGCCATGCTGTTGCCGGCGTTAGCCCAGGCCAAAGCCAAGGCGCACCGCATTCAATGCGTGTCGCAACTCAAACAATTAGGCTTGGGCATTCTGTTGTTCACGTTGGATCGCGAGGAGATGTTTCCCCCGGCGGCTTACGAGGCGGGGCGCGGGCAACTCGCCTGGGATACCTACATCTACCAATATCTCGGCGGACGAGCTGCGGAAGCAGATTTGAACCAGGGCATCGTGGACGTGGCGCTGGCGCCAAAAATTGAGCGCTGTCCGGCGGATCGCGGCGCGAAAGTGTGGTGGATAACAGAGACCGCTTCCGGCGTGCGTTCGTATTCCATGAACGCCGCCGGCCCCAATTGGTCGGTGGACTACCAGATCAGCACCCGCAACCAATCGTATCCTCTGCCGCGGGTGAACCGCGGCGTCGGGATTTACTGGCAGGACGCGGGGTTGCCAGCGTCAAACTTGCCGGATTGGAACGCGAAGAGTTACAAGACTTCCGTGGTAAAGGATGCCGCCGGCACCCTCTTGTTGGTGGAACAGGCCAACGGGCAGGGCGCGGTGGGCAACGTCTGGCCCTCCATCAGTCTCGGGCCGAGTCAGAATGGGTCCACGCTGCATCAAATGGACCCGAGCCATCCCTCGCAGGACCCAACGGCGACCGGAGGCGTCAACCAAGGCGCCGCCTTGTACAAGGCACATGGCGAACGATTTAACTACTTGTTCCATGACGGGCACGTCCAGGCCCAAAAAGTGGGGGAGACGATTGGTACCGGAACCTTGAGTGCGCCTCGGGGGATGTGGACCATTGCCACCGGTGATTGAAGCGCCGATCGCCGGGGCGGTTTAGTGATTGATGCTTGTAATGACTTTTAATGACGTGACGTACAGAGGCGGATGATTAGGATAACGACGATGAAAGCACCGAGACGGACCAGGATTGAACTGGAGGAGGCCGCGCTAGGGGTTGGCCGCCCGGTTGATGTGGAATGTATTTCGTCGCCGGTAGAACTAATTTTGCGATAAACACTCCGAACCTAACAAACTCAAAATTATGAAAATAAACTCGATCCAACGACGTATCTGTCTTGGTTGGGCTGCGTTGTCCCTGATGGTGGGCGCTGGCCCGGCTTGGGCACAAATGTCCGTCACCAATGTCATTCAGACGTTCGATGTGGATGACTCAGCCAACCACTGGGGGAATGAATGGGGGCCCGGGCAGGTTGCTTGGGACGGGAATGAAGGCCTGGAACCCGGCGCGTTGTTGATTACGACGGTGTTGACCCAGGGGCAGGATACACCGACCACATCCTGGATATGCAAATTTGGCAATCCGTGGTGGAATGGCGGTGAAACTCTAAACTTTTCCAGTTACGATAATCTGGAATTCGACCTCAAATGGGATAACACCTCAGATTTAACCATTGGCCAGTTTAATGATTACAGCACCATTCCGTCTGATGCTACGAATCAACTGGGGCAGAACATCCTGCGGAGTGGGCAGGGGAGTCTGGGAGGAATCATGAACTTGGACGTGGCTTTATGCGGCGGGCCAGGCGGACAGATGGCGCCGGTGATTGGGAAGATTCCCATCCCTGCGGAAGCGGCGGCGGGTTGGGTGCATATCAAGATTCCCATCAACAAATCGCAGAGCCAGATTGATGGCGTTACCGGAATCGTTTTTCACAAATGGGTCAGTAATAATGGGGCGATTGAAAATGACGCCCAAGCGCGGTTTTGGATTGATAACGTCATATTAACCGGCACGGAGGCCGAACCGCCGCCGCCCGTGGTGCGGTTGCCTGCGCCAGCGACGAAAGGACTCAACCTTTTCACCAGTGCGGGAGGATTGTATGATCGCCAATCAGTGGTACTCCGTCAGGATTACGGCTTGAGCTGGGTGGGCCAGGCCACCGCGGAAAATCCGGTCACTTATGCGTTTACGATCGCCGGTTATCCCAATTCAGTGGATTGCGAAGCGTGGCTGTTCCTGGTGCCCAATCCGGATTATCTGCATAGCGCGCCGGATTGGAACGCGACCAACTGCGTCAAAATTCGTTTGCAAGGTTCCACCACCAGCGGGGTGATGCAATTCCAATACAAAGTCAACGAAGATCACCAACAAGCGATGTATTACGGGGGCGAGGAAGCGCGCGGCGCTTATACCAACGCTCCCGGCAGTTGGGATGGAGTCACGCCCAATTATTTGGAATCCGGCTTCCTCGGGCAGGTCACCAGTGACACGATTCTGGGGCAATGGCAGGTCAAATTTACTTCGGACACCGCCATCACCCTGATCGCTCCCAATGGCGCAACCGCCGAGATGACGCTGCCCGAATACAACGTGAATTACTTCGCCGAGCAGACGGCCCCCGGATTTTACGTGTATCTCGGATTGCAGGCGAACAATGCGAATGCCTTCAATCAGGCGCTCGTGATTGCGGATTTCGCCATCACGGGAACCATCAGTCCGTATTCGGAAAATTTTCTGACGGATACCGAACTGGACACCGATTACATTTGGAACACTTCGGCCTCGCCTTCACCCAGTGGAGTGTTCTTGATCACGGATCCGGCGGCCAGTTGGGTGATGTGGACGTTGCCCGATCCTGGCTTCAATCTCCAGATTGCCAACAATCTGGCCAATCCCGCAGCCTGGACTGATCCCGCCATCGGGCCGGTCCTTTCGATGAACGGAGTGCGGGCGCAGTTGGTGGCCGGAGACGAGATCCCGGCCGGCAACGCCGCGTTCTTCCGATTGATCAAGCGAAAGGCCACGCAATTGCAGGTGTTGTTACCGGGTGAAACCAATGCCCCCAACACTCCCACGGGCAAGACCGGCACACCGACTCCGGTGTTGTTTGGCGAGTTTACCACCGTGACCATCAATGCCGTGGATGACACGTTCCATATCGTTCGGAACGCCACGGGTTCGATTCATCTGACCAGTTCCGATCAGTACGCGGTTTTCCCGGTGGATGCTTCTCTGGTGAATGGAACTTTAGAGCGGGTAATACAATTCGGCGATGTCGGCACCTGGACGGTGACGGCGACCAATACCTCGTCGGAAACCATGCCGGAAGCGACGAGTTCTGAAGTGAATGTAGTCTGGGAGTGAGGTTGGACCGGGGCGGATTGGGTTGAGCTGGGGCCGTCAGATGGACACGGCTCCAGCTTTTCCTTTGAGAAAAAGGTCTATGCGGCGGCGATATCAGGGAATCGAACTGTTCGTGAGAGGCAATTGGCAATCAGCCCGACAGCGAATTCACCTTGACCTCGCCGTCAGTCTTGGCGATTCAGGTCAGGATTTAATCTGAGCGTGATGTTATTCAAACTGGGATATTTGAAGTTGGAACGTGGCTGGCGCGCGGTCGCGGGAGGTTGGCTCGGGCTGTGGCTGGCGACCATGACTCTGCCCGCTCAATTACCGTGGCCCATTTACACCGATAGTTTGCAAAACGGATTTCAGGATTGGAGCTGGGCCAGTCGCAGTTTGGATAACTCTTCCCCCGTTCATTCCGGCACATTCTCGATTCGGGTGACGGCGAGCGCATGGCAGGCCGCGTCGTTCTATCATTCAGACTATCATCTCAACGGTTACACGCATTTTTCGTTTTGGGCGCATGGCGGAACGGCCGGAGGGCAACAGTTGCAGGTTTATTTTAGTTATCCCGATGAGTCGGTCGGGCCGACGGTCACGCTTCCGAGTGCGTTGCCTGCGAACGCCTGGCAGCAGTATCGGATTCCCCTAAGTTCACTCGGCGTCGTCAACGCCACCAATTTGCATCGGATCAACCTGCGGCTTACGGCGGCGGGTGCGAGCGGAACATTTTATCTCGACGACGTTCAATTTGACCCGGAGCCGGTGCCCGAGCAGGTCAACATCAACGTCGAGGCCACCCCAACGATCCGCACCATTGACGCGCGGCACTTTGGCGTGAACCTCACCATGTGGGACCAGTATTTTGATCCGCCTTACGCCACCACGACCATGGCGTTGTTGCAAGAAATGGGCGCGACTGCAGTGCGGATGCCGGGCGGTTCGCTTTCAGATGAGTACCATTGGGCCGCCAATGTCACGTTGAACAACACCTGGCAGTGGGCGGCCTCTTTTTCGGACATGGTCCACGTCACCACCAATGTCGGCGCCCAGGCTTTCGTGGTGGTGAATTATGGCAGTGGCACTCCCGAGGAAGCCGCCGCCTGGGTGCGCCACGCCAATGTTACAAATCAACTCGGTTTCAAATATTGGGAGATTGGCAACGAATGTTACGGCACCTGGGAAACGGATACCAACGTGTTGGCGCACCACGCTTACACCTACGCCGTACGCGCGGCGGAATACATGGCCCAAATGAAAGCGGTGGATCCGAGTATTAAAATCGGCGTGGTGGCTGTTCCGGGCGAGGACGCATACGCCAATGGCTACTCGGATCACCCGGCGCTAAATCCGCGCACCGGGCAGACGCATAACGGTTGGACGCCCGTGCTGTTGACGACGTTGAAGGCGCTTGGCGCCACTCCGGATTACTTGATTCATCACCACTATCCGGAGTGGACGAATCCAGACAACCCTGGCGGCTCGGCGGTGAGCGATGTGTCGCTCCTGCAATCCACCGGTAATTGGCAGGCCGACGCGGCGAATCTGCGCCAGCAGATCCAGGATTACTTCGGCGGCGGCGGGACTAATATCGAATTGGTCGTCACCGAAAACAACAGCGACGCGGGTGCGCAAGGCCGCCAATCCACCAGTCTGGTCAATGGCTTGTATTACGCCGATAGTTTGGGTCGTTTGCTGCAAACCGAATTTCAAGGCTTCATCTGGTGGTGTCTGCGGAACGGCACGGATCACGGTGGAAATTTTGGCAGCTTCCTGTATGGGTGGCGCGACTATGGTGATTTGGGTTTGGTGAACGGCGTGAGTCAGCGGCATCCCACTTTTTACGCGGCCAAATTGATGCGGCTTTGGGCGCGTCCGGGCGATCACTTGGTGAGTGCGAGCAGCGATTACCCCTGGCTTGCCGCCTATGCGGCCATGCAGGAAAACGGATCGCTGACTTTGCTCGTGTTGAACAAATCCCTGGCCGCGGATTTGACCGGCAACATTTCACTGGCGGGCTATGAACCGGCGAGTGCCGCCACGGTGCGGTTCTATGGCATTCCCAATGACGAAGCGGCGCGCACCAACGCTCCGATGGCGCAGCAGGATCTCGCGACGAATCTGCTTGCTAATGTCGGCGCCAGTTTTACGCATGAGTTTCCCCGGCTCTCGCTGACTTTGTTCACGTTCACACCAGCCGCCCCGCGACTCGAGATTGTCCCGACGGTTGCCGACGCGTTCCGCTTCCAGTTGCATGGCCAGCCGGGCGCGAGCTACGTCATTCAGACTTCGACCAATTTGAATCATTGGACGAATCAATCTACCAATCAGCTTGTCGACGCCACGTTGGAAATCACCAACTCGATCGTGCCAGCGCAACAATACTGGCGAGCCTATTGGCGGCCGTAATTCGAAGCCGGTCCGTTTTCCCGCCTTTGCGGACCTGCTTTTTTGTTAGTTGCGCCGGCGGCCCGGCGGGATCCGTCGGGCTTTGGCTCGGGGCACTACGGACTTTCAACTTCCAACAACGGCTTGATTTTTCCATGCTTTCGGTGTGGAAGCCGCAGAGTTTGTTGCCTTGCTGATCATCCTGGGTTGGACCGGGATGGGGTGCTTCTTTGCCTTGGCGGAAACGTCGCTTTTCTCACTCAATAAATGGCAGGTGCGGTCGCTTACCGAACAAAAAGGCCGCCGGGGCGCGCAGGTCGCGCAATTGTTGGAGCACCCACAGGATTTACTGGCGACGATGGTGCTGGGCAACACCTTTGCCAATGCGGCCATCCTGGCCATTGGCATTTGGCTGGGGTTGACGGGAAGTTGGCCGCTGTGGCTGGCTCTAGGCGTGGTTCTGGTGTTGGTCTTGTTCGTGGGTGAAGTCGTGCCGAAAATTCTCGCGGTGCATCGGCCGGAAGTCTGGGCGTGTCGCGTGGCCGCGCCCCTGTTGCTGGTGCAGCGGCTCACGCAACCGCTGAATCGGGTGGCCCAACTTGTGGATCGTACAATCATCAATTGGATGGTTCCACGGCACGTCAAGCCGCAGCTTACCCTGACGGATGCGGATTATCAGGAATTGGTGGATTTCGCCTTTCAACAGGGGAATCTGGCTCGCTCCGCTCGCGACATCATTCTGCAGATCGTTAATCTGGATCGGCACACCGTGAAAGACGTCATGCAACCACGCACGCAGTTGGCGGCAATTCCGGATGATCTTTCGATTGAAGAAATGATGGAAGCCGCGCGCCGTTTTCATCATCGGCGGCTGCCGATATACGATGAGTCGCCCGATACCATCGTCGGCATTTTGAATACGCGGACGTTGCTGCTGGATTCGAATGCGGACCTTGCGGACGCGATTGAATTTCCCTCGTTCGTGCCCGAGACCATGAACCTGTTGCAATTGTTCAAGAGTCTGCAACGGCAGGGCCGTGGCATGGCGGTGGTCGTGGATGAGTTTGGTAGTGTCGCGGGCGTGGTGACCATGAGCGATATCCTGGCGGAGCTGGTGGGCAAGTTTTATCGCGAGGTCGAGACGCCGGGGTTCGTCATGGAGAAACTTGGTCCGGGGCGCTGGCGGGTGAATGGCACGATGCGCATGGATGACTTTCGGCGGGAATGTCCGTTGCTACCCGAGGTGCCTGGCCTGGAAACCATGGGGGGCTGGTTGGTGCATTTGCGAGGGGTGGTGCCGACCGTCGGTGAATCAGTGGTGGTTCGTGGGCTTAAATTGACGGCGCGCGCGGTGGAGGATCGGCGCGTGCGCGAGCTCCTCGTCGAGCAGTTAAAATAAATGGAAACTAATTTTCTCATTTTCATTGGTCTGGTGGTTTGTCTGGGAATTTCCTTTCTCCTTTCCGGCATGGAAGCCGGGGTGTTTGCGTTGAGCCGTTTGCGGGTGCGTCGCCTGACGCGCACCGGGGATGTCTCGGCGCGATTGCTGCACCAGTTTTTGGAAAATCCGGAGAACTTTCTTTGGACCATCGTGGTGGGCAATACGCTGTTCAACTTCGTCGCCTTGGGCAGTTTTTTCGCGGTTTTGCACGGGCGCGCGCCGCTGCAATCCGGTTGGTTTTGGTTTTGGTTTCTCGTGGCGGTGCTGGTGTTTTACACCTGCTTCGATTTGTTGCCCAAGATGCTCTTCCGCCTTTATCCCAACCGCCTTTGTTTGTGGCTGGCCCGACCGTTCCGTCTGCTGCACATCGGGTTGCGTCCCCTGGTGGTGTTGGTGGAATGGGTGGCGCATCAATTGTTGCAGTGGACCGGTGGCCGCCAATTTTCCCGCAGGCTTTTTGGCAATCGCGAAGAACTGCGCGCTGCCACTCAGGAATCGGACCAGGTTTTTACCTCGGACGAGCGGGTGATGATTTCGCGCGTGCTGGATTTGGAAAACGTCGCCGTGCGACAGATCATGCGGCCTTTGTCGGAGGCGGTGAGTATTTCGGCCACCGATACGGTGGCCGCGGCGCTGGCGGCTTCACGGATCAGTGGATTTACCCGTTTCCCGGTCTGGCAGGAACAGGACGGGCGCCGACGCGTCGCGGGCGTGGTGAGTGTGGATGATTTGATTTATCACACGGATCTCGACGAACAAATGCCGGTCGGCGCCTTGCTTACGCCCGGACTGTTTTTACCGGAGGACATCCGGTTGGATGTCGCGCTGGAACGAATGCAACGCGGTGGCCAGCGTCTGGCCATCGTGTTGGGGCCGGACGGTCGGGAAACGGGGATTGTGGGACTGGACAATATCCTGAAAACCATTTTTGGCGAGGTGCAGTTCTGATGAATGGCGAATTATTCATGGCCATTGCGTTGAAGTTGCTGGCGGTGGGGTTTCTGGTTTTTCTCAACGGCTTTTTCGTTGCGACGGAATTTGCGCTGGTCAAGGTGCGGGCGACGCAGATTGAGCCGCTGGCTGCGCAGGGAAATCGGCGCGCGCGGATGGCGCTGCATTTGGCGCGACATCTTGATGAGTATTTAAGCGCCTGCCAATTGGGCATCACGTTGGCGAGTCTTGGTCTCGGCTGGATTGGCGAACCGGTGTTCGCGGAATTGTTGCGGCCAATCTTTCAACTGCTCGAGTTGCAAAGCGCCGAGCTGCAGCAGACGATCTCGGTGGTGGTCGGGTTCAGCGTGATCACTTTCCTGCACATCGTGGCGGGGGAAATGGCGCCGAAATCCATGGCCATTCGCCTGGCTTTGCCGACCGCACTGTGGGTGGCGTATCCGATGCGCTGGTTTTATCTGGCGATGTATCCGTTCATTTGGTTGTTGAACGAAAGCGCGCTGCTGTTGTTGCGCAGCGTTGGGTTGCAGCCGGCGCACGAAAGCGAGGGCGTGCAAACGGAAGACGAGTTGCGACTGGTAATCGCCTCGGCGCAACGGCAAACCGGTGCATCACCATTCAGTCGGGCCATTCTGCAAAACGCCATTGATTTGCGCCATCGGGTGGCGCGCGACGTGATGCGGCCGCGCAAGGAAATCACGGCGTTGGACACGCAGGCCACCATTGCGGAGTGTCTCGGCGTGGCGGAAAAATCACGCTACTCGCGTTTTCCGTTGTGCGAAGCCGGCAACCTGGATCGCACTTGGGGCACGGTACACATCAAGGATTTATATGCCGCCCGCATCAAGGCGCATACCGGAGCGGATTTGCGCTCCGTGGCGCGCAAGATTGTTTACATTCCGGAAACAGCGCACCTGGAGCGCGTGTTGCAGTTGTTCCAAGAGCGCAAGCTGCATCTGGCCATCGTGGTGGACGAATACGGCGGCACCCTCGGCTTGGTGACGATGGAGAACATCGTGGAGGAGTTGATCGGCCAAATTCAGGATGAGTTCGATCAGGAGAAACCGTTGCTGGTGGCGGTTGCGGACAATGAATGGGAAGCGGACGGGACGTTGCCGTTGCACGAGCTGGAAGAATTGGTCGGTTGCGATCTGCAAACCGAAGGGATTACCACGACCAGTGGTTGGGTGACGCACAAGCTGGCCGGGTTTCCCAAGGTGGGAGATCGCTTGAGCGCAGGGAATTGCAATTTGCGTGTGGAAGAAATGAACGGCACTCTCGTCAGCCGGTTGCGCATCATCCGACCTCCGACGGCGGATGCGCCTGAGATTTGAGTGGTGCGGAATGGCGCGGTTTGGCGTTCGGTCGAATTGGGGGGGAGATTTGCGGCAGTTTACCAGCGCGCGCCGCGAATGGCGAAGTGAGTGGTAATCGCCAGCACCAAAACGTCAAAGCCCACCGCCGCCCAGAGTTTTCCCACCGCCGCCCCGATCGCGCCCAAGCCGAGCAGCAGTCCCCAGATCAGTAGCGATTGATAGTTTGGCGGCAGTTTGCGCGTGCGGGAACCGCGACTGATTAGCAACGGAGTGGCAAACGCAAGCAGCAACAGGGTGGTCACAGCCCAGCCCAGCGCATTCGACCACGGCATGTTAAACCACGTGAAGGGAAACCTGGTGGGCAACCAGAGCCAGTAATGGCCGGTGTGAGTGGCAAATGGATCGAGGGCGACAGCCAGCAAAGTGGCCAGCCCGGTCGTGAGGCCAATCACCCAAAAGCCGTAAGTTTTCGTTTTGCGCCAGGGGCGTAATATGAGCCGGCTGATGCCGCGGGCGTTTAGAACGACGATGATCCACAGCCACGGCATGGCCCAACTCACTTTCCCCGCGATCTTTGGTCCGCTGTGTTCAGTGAAAATGATCGGGCCAAAGGGCAGGTTTGTTGTCGCTCCGACCCAGTGCGTTGCGCCGCCGCCCAAGCCAATAATAATGGCGGCCAGGATGACCTTCATTCCGGAACTGTGGTGCGTCTGCATAAGCGCCGCACTCAATGTGGCGGTGATGAGAAATAAACCGCAGCTCCAACCGTTGCTCTCCACCAGGGTTCCGGAAGATAGAATTTGCCAGACCAGCGCGAGGAAGCTCAACAACATCAGGCCGGTCGCCGTCCAGGTAACGAGTTGGTTCAACCGCTGTTCGAAGGGTTTAGCACTCGAAGTGGGCGGACGAGGCAGCATGAATTTCGGCGGCATTGGCGGTTCGCAACGTAAACCAATTTCGCTTGAAGCGAAGCTCAAAAATGGACACTCAACCCAGGCAATAAGACTGCGAAAACTCCGTCCGCACGCGATTTACGCGGAATTTCGAGCCGAAAGAGCGCAGAAATTAAATTTGCGGTGCTGGCACTGAATTTGTTCCAGTCCGTGCCTGGCGCAATGAGCAATTCACTGAATTTGGATGATATGATGACGGCGGTCCGTTTTTGCGCGGCACAAATGGACTCGCAATACGGCGATACGGTCTTTGACGAATGGGTTATCATTTCCCTGGCCCAACCCAACCCGCGAATTCTGCATTACTTCGGCCCGCGCCATTACGAATTTCGTCAGAATTTTTTGCGTGACCTGGGCACGCTCCGGGAAGCGTTGTTCAGCGGTCGCCATCGGCCGGGGGATTTTGAATTTGAGCGGCATGGCCGCGGCACCTATTTCGAGGCGTTCATGGCGCTGGGGCATGGCGTTTATTTGATTTGCAACAACACCCGCGCTTCGATGGAGGACATCGCCCGGAATCCCCGTTGGTTGAGCGCGCAGGTTCCGTTCGCGGATCTGAGCGAAAAGATTTGCGCCGCAATGGAAGCTCCCCGGAGCTGCGCGGTTTAATTCAAGCGGCCAAGCTTCAGAAAATAGCCGTACGCCAGGATGAGGGCGAACCCCGTCCAGCGCGGCAATCGTCCCAACACCCCGATAAAGAATAATTGCGTCACGGTGACGGCCGCCAACAAATACATGCTCGACATGAAGACGTGCGGCAGGGCCAGCGGTTGGTAAAGGGCGTAAATGCCGACGCACAACGGAATGCAAATATGGCCGTCACCGACCTGCGAAGTGAAGACCACTTCCGGCTTGCGGCGCCAACCGTAATACAGCGCGAGGAACGCGTTCGGCAGCACCGTCAGCCATCCGGTGAGCCAGCCCAGGTTTTCGCGGCTGATGAAACCAGTGGGGCGGGTGTTCAACCAATTCACCAGCCCGTCCAGGCTGACGTAGGAAGCGTACGTGGCAATGCCGAGCAACACGAGTTCCAAACCTGCCGCCCAAGTGAGGGTTTGGGTGCGGCTGCCGACTTGTTGTTTCAAAACTTCAAACACATGGAAGCTTTGCCAGAACAGAAACAAACCCACGAGTACCAGGCCGTCATTGAACGTGAGGCGACCGTCGCGCCCCAACGCCCAGGTTGCTCCGGTAAAAAACAAAAGCGCGAGCAACGTCAATAACACAGACAACCGATTGATCTCGGCGGTGGCTTTGTTCGGGTCGTGTTTTCGCTTCAATTTGCGCTTGCGTGAGTTGGAGTCATGGGGAGACACCGCCGGCCATAACAGTATGGGTAGGCCGATCAACAGCGTCATGTTGGTGAGATTATTAACCAGCGCATTGGTCATTACTTCCGCGCCCGGGCCGTGATTTTTCGCGATGATAAAGGTGAACAGCAGATTTCCGGCGCCCGAGCAATATGGCATGATTAACGTGCCGAGCACCGTCCCCTCAAAGCCGCTGGCACTGAGCGCTTCCAATCGCCAAATCATCAAAAGTGAAGCGGCGATGAAGATGCCCAGAAACCACCACGGAGCGTATGCGCCGGTCGGTTCGAGTTGATGGGGCCAAAGATTCAAGGCCTGCGGAGTAAAACAAGTGGCCGGGGGCGCGCCAAGTCTGATTCAACTTGATCCCGACGTGGCGACTCGTACGGCTGCGCTGACGTGGGGATTAATTTCGTGCCGTCGGAATGGGGAGTCGTTGTGCCACTTCGGTCGTCGTGATTCCATAAATTTTCACCACCTTGAGCCGGGCGGTGTGCCCGCGAATGAGTTCGATTTTGCCGCGCGGCCAATCCAGTGTTTCCGCCAATAGCCGCAACAGTGCTTCATTTGCGGCGGCGTCCACCGGTGGGGCGGTTACGCGAACGCGCAATTCGGTGACGGGATTGGGGACGATTTCATTTTTGGAAGCGCGAGGTTGCACCCGGATGGTCAACGTGCAGCCATCCGGGCGCGCGGTCAGAAACATGGGCGTGGGGTTGGGCGGGGTGGGTGGCGGTCTAAAATTGTTGTTCTTCGGCTGGCGCATGGAGCGATAATTCGCTACGAGTGATGGCTGTAATGAACCGTAATTATTTTATGATGGGAGTGTTGGCGCTGGCAATACTGAGTGGTTGCGCGCGTCAGCGTTATACGGTGGCTCCGGTTTATCCCGGCGAACCCCGCGCACTGTTGCCCGAGGTCGCAGCCCCACCGGCCGAAGCCGGGCTGTTGAGTCTGGCCGCCACACAACCGCTCGCGCCGTTCGGTCCGGGCGATTGGCGTGATCTTTTTGACGGGCGCACCTTCACCGGTTGGCGGCAAACGGAGTTTGATGAAGGGGGGCGCGTTTATCTCACCAACGGCTTGATGGTGCTGGAGCGCGGAACGCCGTTCGTGGGGGTGAATGCGACGAATCCGGTGTCTCAGATCAATTATGAAGTGGCTTTTGACGCGATGCGGGTGGCCGGGGAAGATTTTTTCTGCGGCCTGACGTTTCCGATTCAGAACATGCACTGCAGCTTGATTGTTGGGGGCTGGGGCGGCGGGATCGTTGGTCTTTCCAATGTGGATGGCAACAACGCTTCCGAGAACGAGACGACCAAATACATCAGCTTTGAAACCGGGCGTTGGTATCGCATTCGCTTGCGGGTGACTGAACAGAAAATTGAAGCCTGGGTCGAGCAGAAAAAGGTGGTGGATCTGCCGATTGCCGGTCGCGGCTTTGAAGTGCGCTTTGGTGAAATCATGCTCTCCAAACCGTTCGGCTTGTGTTCCTGGGATACCAGCGCCGCCTATCGTGCCATTAAAATTCGGGAAGTAAGCGTGGCGGACGCACCCATGCGAGAGCAGTGAAATGTTCACTCGCGACGAGGCCGGGCGGTTAATGGTCTATTGCGCCCCGAGCGCAACTTCGTGCTGCGGTTATCCCACGTCTTCGCCCAGCTCGACGTTCCAATAGGCGAGATTGACGAAGTGCTTCCAACTGTCGTGTTGGTGCAGGCTGAAATTAATCTGCACAAAGGGCCGCCACTTGGGTCGCTTCGGCTTCTTGATGAGTTTCATGCCCACTTCCTGCGGCGCATGGTTCGCCTTGCGCGTGTTGCACTCGATGCAGGAGCAGACAATGTTTTCCCACGTCGTCGGCCCGCCGCGGTCGCGCGGGATCACGTGATCCAGATTGAGGTCTTTGCGATCAAAGACTTTGCCGCAGTACTGACAGGTGTTGCGATCCCGCTCGAAGATGTTGTGGCGCGTGAATTTGACTTCCTTCTTGGGCATGCGGTCGTACGCGAGCAACAGGATGACGCGCGGCAGCCGAATGCGGAACGAGATGGCGTGGATGGATTCCGGATGAGGTTCCTGCTGGGAGAAATCGTGCCAAGCGGAAAAGTTATAGGTTTGGAACGATCCGTCGGTGTGATTTAGAACGACCTGCGCATGCCCTTGAAATAATAACGTCAGCGCGCGCCGGGCCGTGCAGATGTTCACCGCCTGCCACAGCCGGTTCAACACCAGAACATGTTGGTTCAGGATTGAGCTCATAACGAGGCAACTGACGGCGGTGACGCTACCATGACCTCTGTTCTCGTGTCAAATTCCACACGCCGCCATTGCCAAAGCAACGTCCGGTTCATTAACTTGTGGCCATGAAGCGCATCTGTGTTTGGTGGCTGTGTTGCCTGGGGATTTTAGGGTGGGCGCGCGCGCAGTCGGTGGAGGGACAATATGTCCACGTTTACAACCTCATGCAAGAGGCCGAGGCGTTGCGCGCGTCGGGCGACGAACCGAGCGCCCTGACCCGATATTTGGAAGCGCAAACGGCCTTGAACCAAATCCAGAAAGTTTATCCAAGCTGGAATCCCAAGGTGGTCAATTTCCGCCTCCAATTTCTGGAGAACCGGATCGCCGTCGTTTCCAAATCAACTCCGGCGCCCGCCGCCAGCAGCACGAATGAAGTGACAAAATCTCAAGCAGTGAACAGGGTGGAAACAACGGTGGCAGAGGCTGCTGATTTGAAGCGGGAAATTGCCTCTTTGCAGGAGTCCGTGCGGCAGTTGCAATTGGAGAAGACGATCTTGGAGGCCAAACTGAAAGAAGCGTTCAGCACGCAACCCGCAACGATTGATCCCGGAGAACTGGCGAAAGCGCAGGCGCGCATTCAAACTTTGCTTAAGGAGAACGAGTTGCTGCAAGCTCGCCTGGAACAAGAGCAGAAACGCACGGCGCCGAGTGAAACCGAGGCGTTGGCCGCCGTGCGCGCGGAGAATGAGTTGTTGAAAAAACAACTGGCCCAAGCCCAAGCGGCGACGGCCTCTGCGCCGGACTCCGGCTCGACCGAGTTGGCGCAGCAATTGGCGGCAGCCCAGGCCCGGATTGCGGCACTGAATTCCGATGCCGAGGTGATGCGATTGGAAAAGGCCGCGTTGGAAACCCGGTTGATCGCGGCCCGTGCCGCGCAAACGACGCCGACCGCAAAGTCGGAAATCGTATCGCGCGGGGGCGCGGATGAGCAAATCAAGGAACTCGAACGGCAGCGCGACGAGCTTTATCGGGCGTTGGAGCGTCGCAATGTCGGCAGCGTGGATAATGCGCGCACCCAGCAGTTGATGACGCAGGTGAATCAGTTGACCCGCGAAGTGGAGAGCTTGAAAGCGCGACTTGAAGTCTTCGAGGCCAAAGCGATTCCCTATTCCGCAGAAGAGCTGGCTTTGATGGCCGCCCCCAAGCCGACCCCGGAGCTGACGGCGTTACCTCGCCCAGCCTCCAGTCCGTCCGTGAATGGCGCGGTGGCGGGGCAGGGGACGCCAGGCAGCGTCATGGCGTTGGCCGCCCGCGCGCAGCAACGGTTCGCCTCGAGGCAATACGACAAGGCGGAGGAGGATTACCTCGCCATTCTACGCCAGGATGAAAACGACCCGAAGACCCTAGCGAATCTCGCCGCGATCCAGATTGAGCTGGGACGCTTGTCCGAGGCCGAGACTCATCTGAACCAAGCCTTGTCCCTCGCTCCGGACAATCCGCATGCGAATCAGTTGATGGGGTATTTGAAGTTTCAGGAAGAAAAATATGATGAAGCCATTGAGGCGTTGAACCGGGCGGCGAAGTTGAATCCGCAGAATGCCGACATTCAAAATTATCTTGGAGTTACGTTGAGCCAGAAGGGGCTGCGCGGTCCGGCCGAGCAGGCATTTCGCAAAGCCATTACGCTCAATCCAGCGCATGGCGGCGCGCAAAATAATCTGGCCGTGTTTTACGCCTCGGAAGAGCCGCCCAACATTCCGTTGGCGCGCTTTCACTATGAGAAAGCCATCAAAGCGGGGCAACCGCGCAATCCGGATTTGGAGCGGGTGTTTGAGACGAAAGCTGCGGCAACCAAAAGCGGCGTGGCGCGATAATCATGAGCCGCCAGGCCTTTCACGAATTATCCCTCAGCACGCACGGGCGGGGCTTGTATAAAATCACGTCCGAAGTGACCGCTTGGGTTGAGGCCGGGGGATTTCAAAACGGACTGGTGACGCTGCTGCTGCGGCATACTTCGGCCTCGTTGTTGATTCAGGAGAACGCCGATCTGGACGTGCGAACGGATTTGGAAAATTTCTTCGCCCGGCTGGTACCGGATGGCGACCGCCGGTGGGTTCATAACTGCGAAGGTCCCGACGATATGCCGGCGCATATTCGGACGGCCTTGACCTCGGTGAATCTCTGTTTGCCCCTGCGGCAAGGCCGGTTGACCCTGGGGGTCTGGCAGGGCATTTACGTTTGGGAACACCGCTGCGCGCCGCACGCGCGGAAGGTCAGTTTGCATTACCTGGGCGATTGAAGTGCGTGGCGCCGCGCCGGTTGTCCAAAAAACGGAATTGGTGGGCCGGGCGGCTTTCCGGCTTGTTCCCGAACCATGCGCGATTACGATGACGTGTCGGTTGTCGTCGAATGACGACGCTTGATGCGGGTCCGGAGCGTGAAGAGTCAAAGCAGAACGAACCATGGCTGATTCCACAGATGAAAAGATAAAGCCGCGCAAGCGGGGAACGTTGCTCATCGTAGATGATGAAGTCGGTGTGCGTGAATCCCTGCGCGTAGCGTTCCAGGGTGATTACACGATTCATCTGGCCGCCGACGGGCCGGCGGCGATTGAGATCGTTCAAAAAGAGCGGATTGAAGTCGCCATTCTGGACATCCGGATGGAAGGCATGTCGGGAGTGGACGTACTCGAACGAATCAAGTTTATTGATCCCACCATCGAGGCGGTCATGATCACGGCGTTTGAAACCACGGACACCATCCGCCGGGCGTTGAAACTGCGCGCCTGTGATTATCTGAACAAGCCCTACGATCTGGCCGACATACGCGCTGCCGTGGCGAACGCCATGCAGCGTCGGACCCTGGACACGGTCATCCTTAACAACAACGAGAAGCTGCAAAAACTATACGAAGAATTGCAGCGGGAGAAGGTGGAAGGCCAGATCGCCCAGGGCCGAAATGACATTTACGCCAGCGTCATCCATGACATCAACAATCCGTTGACGGTAATTTCCGGGTCGCTGCAACTCATCCACCAACGGCTCGGATCGGGAGATTCCGTGGACGCCGAGACGCTGGCGTTTGTCAAAGATCGGTTGCGGATTGTGACCCGGCAGGTGACGAATTGCGTCGAGATTGCGCGTCGCTACCTCAGTTTTTTGCGGCGCCGTCCGGACGAGTTCACGCACATTAGCGTCAATCAACTGTTGGCGGATCTCGAGTCGCTGCTGAAGCTGCATCCCAGTATGACCGGTAATGAATTGGAAGTGCAGCCGCTCGCGCAGAATCTGGCCGTGAAAATGAACGGCACGGATTTGATCCAGTTGTTGCAGAACCTGACCGTGAATGCGCTGCAAGCGTCGCCCCACGCGCACCGGGTTCGCCTTGCGGGCAGCGCCTTGTCCGAACCGCTGGCGTTGGAACAATTCAAGGATGGCCCGGGCGAGCGTTGCCTTAATGTGGAGAACTTTCGCAATGTCCCGCCACTGGTGAAATTGACGGTCAGCGATAACGGCCCCGGAATTCCGTTCGAGGTTTTGCCCCGGATTTTTGAGCCGCGCTTCAGCACCAAGGACGCGCGTCATGGGACCGGTCTGGGCTTGAACATCGTATCGCGCCTGGTCAAGGAGGGGAACGGCGTGCTCCAGGTGAAAACCGTGCCGGGAGAGGGAACGACTTTTATCATTTATCTGCCGGCCGCGCCGGTGCTTGCTTAATCCATGACGACAAAAAAAATCTTGTTAGTGGACGACGATTCGTTGGTGCTGGAATTGTATCGAAAAAAACTCGTGGCTGGTGGGTATGAGGTTCACACCGCCACCGACGGATTGGCCGCGATCAAGCTGCTCGGCGAAATGGTGCCCGATTTCATCGTGCTGGATTTGATGATGCCCCGGCTCTCGGGTGCGGATGTCATGAAATTCATTCGGAGCAAACCATCGTTGGCCCGCGTTCCGGTCGCCATCTGGACAAATGCCTTCATGAGCGAGCAAGCGCGTCAGGTCAATGCGCTGGGGATCAGTCGCGCCATCGTCAAAGGTGACTATACGCCCGCGAAGCTATTGGAACTGGCGAACGAAATGACCAGCGATAAACCGGATTCCGCCCCGACGGCTGACGCACAGTCTCCGGGCGAAGCCATTCCGGTCCCGCGCAGTCCGGAGGTGGAAGCCTTCCGGGTTGGGTTTCTCAAAAAAGTCGCGGCAGAATATGAAACGCTGCGCACGCTGACGGAGGAATTTGGCCGCGACTCGGCATTGGCCAGTCGCACTGGCAGCTTAAGTGACCTTTGTCAGCGCGTGCATCGCCTGAGCGGCTCGGCGGGTTTGGCGGGGCTGCCGTACCTGGCGCGATTAAGTAATGCGCTGGAGGCCTTGTTGGTGGAATTAACTGATAAACCGCAACTCATCAATGCGTCCACCACCCGCACGGTGACCAACGCGGTGACTCTGTTGGGCGACTTGATTCAACGCGCTCCGACGGAGCGTTACTCCAATCCCAAACTGGGCACGGTGCTGACGGTTGACGACGATCCGACGTCGAACGAAGTGGTGCTCTCGGCCCTGCGCCGTGTGGGAATAACCGCCGAAGCCGTCACCCATCCCAACGCGGCCTTGCACCTGGCAATACAGGAGCAATTTGATCTCGCTTTGTTGGACGTCGAGTTGCCGCAACTGAATGGTTTTGAGTTGACCCGCAAACTGCGGGAATTGCCGGGACACGCGAACTTGCCGGTGGTCTATATCACCTCCTACGTGGATTTTGAACATCGCGCCAAGGCTGCTGGCACCACGGACAGTGATTGGATCGTCAAACCGATCCTGCCCATCGAATTAGCGATGAAAGCACTGTCGCATTTGATCCGCGCGCGCTTCGCCAGCCCAGCCACTCCCGCCATCAATCCTTGAGGCTCGGGCGATCGGGTGACAGCAGTGGTTTGGAGGCCGGTATTTTTGGTTCTGGCAAAGAAGCGGGATTCTCAGATCATGAAGCATCGGCTTCAATCAGGCGTTCGGGCTGAAACGCAAAACCGATCGCGAGGCCAATGGCTTACGCACAACTTTCCCGCACCCAATCCAGATAACGCTTTGCGCCGGAGGTGATGTTCAGCACCACAAACTCCGGCGTGTCGTAGGGATGCGCCTCAAGAATGAGTTGTTGTAAAGCGGGAACACGGGTGCGGACGGTTTTGAGCAGGAGCAAAATCTCGGTGTTGCGTTCCAAGCGCCCTTGCCAGAGGTAATGGGACTCAATCCGCGGCAGCAGATTGGCGCACGCGATGAGCCGTTTTGTCAACGTCAGTTTGGCTAGGTGACGGGCGGTTTTCCAATCGGGCGCTGTGACGAGGACGAGTTGGAATCGAGTTTGAGCCATGCGTTAGGTTGGCAAAAGGTTACTCCGACGTCACGTTTATCCCGATTCACCTGCTACGGGATCAAACCGGCTGGACACGGGAATTCCCGGCGGCTTGGTGAACGCCGGGCGATCATGGGCTTGGGGCGACGGCGGACAATTCCACGCCAAGATTCCGAAAATGGTTGACCAATTTCTGCGCAGAACTTCGCAGCGTGTGCCCGTCGCGGGTGGTTTTGTCAGTCACGTCTTTGATGGCGGTCAAACCGCCCGCCGTCAGATCCATGCCCAGCGCCGTTTGGATGTCTTTCAAATCCTGCATGAACAGATCAAACGCCTGTTTCGCTTCGATGTACCCGTTCTTGACCTCGTAACTATCGAATTAATCGGAAGAACTGGATGTTGTTGCTGGTGGGCAGCCGCGCCACTTGCTGATCACCAATCACTTCAATCGTCACGTTGATGCCGCCCCATTGCGGATCATTCAGGTTCTCGGTACTTTGGACCACGAAGCCGGAGGCCGTTGCCGGCCAACTGAGGACGATTTCGTTTCCTTCCAGACTGATGTTCAGAGTGACTTCCACAGGTTTGCAATCCTCAAGAGGATTCACTCCTGCCAGTGGGCCGCAAGGCCGGATGACGCCGTAGCGGACTTGTGTCACCGCAATTTTCGCTGGTACGCCATTCGAATCCTGCACAATGAACCGGGCTGCGGCCTGGGGGCCCTGGTTGACGCCGGTAAAGTTCATGTCTTCAATTTCCCAGTAGGCTTGTTTCCAGGTGTCACTGCCTTCGAGCGTCACGTAATAGCTGTCCGGAGTGTAACCGAAGGACAGGATTCCGTTTTTCATGGTGCGATACACCTCGGGACGGAAGCGCGTGCCGACCAGGGCGGGATCATCGTAGTAGGTGACGCAGATGGCCAAATGCGCATTGGGTTGGGTGGTTGGCCCGAGGGCTTCGCCGGTAATCTGAAAATTAAGAAACTCATGCTTGGCTCCTGGCGTTCCGTCATCTCGTGCCGGACGGACCGCCATGCGCCGGTCACTGGCTGGACCGGCTTCTTCCTCAATCATTTCCTGGTCGCCACTGCTGGCGCCTAATTCCAAGCCGTCACGGATTCCCTGAGCCAAATCTAATTCGGCATAATTGCCATATCGTTCAGTGCAGATGTTGGGATCTTCATAACAATCTGCCAGCGGGTCCTGTCCGGCCAAGGGATGGTCGCCCGTGCGTAGCACGGCCAGTTGAATCGAGGAAACAAAGACCTGCGCGTTTTCGGAGATGAATCGTGGTCCGGCCGTGTGCGTCGGGGCGGCATTCACGCCGAATAAATTTACGTTAGGAATGGTCCAAGCACGCCGGATCCATTCGCCCGTGCCCTCCAGGGTATGCCGTTGGGTTTCTGGTACGAAGGCCACGCCTCCCGAGGCGTCGGTGGCAAAAGCTTCCGGTCCGAAACGCACATCGTAACCCGCAAAATTGGGATCATCATAAAATTCCACGCAGACCTTGATGGTGTGCGGATCGTTGCACGGTTGACCAAGATAGTTGTCCGTGATGCCAAAGTTCAGGTAGTTCCATACCGGACGGACTGCGCGGCGCTTGTCGCCTTCCGGCCCCACGTTGTCCTGGTATTCGACCACCTGGTCATCACGGTCAATAATTTCCATGTGAGCGGCTGTGTTGTTGGCGATATCCAGGCCGGCAAGATTAGTATCCGGCTCGGGGTCGCAGGTTTCCGGGGGCAAAAATTGGTTGATCTGTTCCGGTTCACCAAAAACCCCTTGCGGTCCAAAAGCAATGACGCGCACCGTCAATCCGGGTACGGATTGGAAGCGGATTGTTCCGCCATTGACCCCACCATATTGATAGGCGCCTTGGGCGTTGACCGGGATGGTACCGATGTAGCGGTTTCCATCCGAAGGTCGGATATTGTTGGGAATCCGAAACAGCACCCAGTTCCAACGTTTGTTGTTCACCTCCACCGGAAGTTGGCCGCCGTTGACATCATGGATTTCAGGCAGGGTGCCGGTTAGAAAGTTGAAGTTACGCGGTTGACCTTGATTGTTGAGCAGCGCCGTGTCGCCATAAACTTGCAGGAGGATGTCAATGGTTTCGTAATTGGCCCATTCCGTGAAGTAGAGGTCCGCGACGTTCAAATATCCGGCGGTGGTCTTTTTGCCGGTGTGCCCGTTGAGCGTGATGTCGGTTGTTGTTTGATCGCCGTCGTTGCGAATGATGAGCGCGTCCTCGATCCACGCGCTCCCGGGGGAAGCGAGCTGATTATCCGTCACTACGAAGTGGACGGGCAGGTTCGGGTTGATGGTGGACGGCCATGCCTCTGGATCGAATGGCCCGTTCTGTCCATGGGTCGGCGTCACTGCCCCGAGCAGTAATAAGGAAGTGATTAAACCGGGAAGTGTTTTGCTCTTGATATTCATGGTGACTCTCCATCTGGATTTGGTTGCTGCATTCATGCCCGCCGGGGTACGCCATCGAACGCCCCGGTTGCTTTCGTAATGCACCGCTTGCTTATTGGTAACGCTCGCATCCTGCCGTTTTCCAAAAATGTTTGCAAGCCTTTTTTGACAGCCTTTTTAACAGTCATCGCACTCTTTTCGACTTGATGGTTTAGGCTCGACTGAAAGGCTCGACAGCCAATTTGGCGGTGATAGTTTTAGGTCATGACAACCTGCATCCGCACGTTCGCTTCCAGCGCGAGCCATCTGCTCGCGATTGCTTTCATAATGTGGAATGTCGGCGGGGGGGCGCAGTCCATCAATCCGCCGCTCGGGCCGTACTTGCATCCGCGCGCCGAAGATCTGGCTTTGGCGAAGAACTTTACCAGTCAGTCGCCCGTGGTGCTGACCACCTATTTTTATTGGTACGACGTTCTGACGGGCGCGCACCTCACGAATCACGACGGTTCAGATGCCTTGACCGATCATCCGCCGACTCTGGCTGGATTTTCGTATAAGTTGGAGTCGTGGCATCGGGAGCAACTGGAGGATATGATTGCCGCCGGGATGGACGTGTTGCTGCCGGTGTACTGGGGCGAACCTTCGCAGCGCCTTTCCGGGCAACCCATCAGCAATCAACCTTGGAGCTTTTCCGGATTACCGCCGTTGGTGGCTGCGCGCGCCGCGTTGGTGGCGGAAGGCGCGCATCCGCCGGGCATCGGCCTGTTCTACGATACCTCCACACTCCAACATAATACGGCTGGTCAACATGTGGATCTGACCACGGAGGCCGGTCAACGCTGGTTTTACGAGAGCATTCGGGATTTCTTTTCACTCGTGCCCGCCTGGCACTGGGCCACGATTGAAGGTCGTCCGATTATATTTCTTTATTCAGCCGGTTTTGCCGCCGCGCATGATCAGAGCTGTATTGATTATGTACGACAGGAGTTCGCCAAAGATTTCAGCGGTTGTGATCCGTACATCGTTCGAGAAGTTTCCTGGAATGTTACGGCAGACAATACCTACGCCTGGGGTGGCGCGTTGGGGTTGCGCAATTCCGGTGTGGCCGCTTTGGGGCCGGGCTACGATCATTCTGCGGTACCCGGCCGCACTCCGCTCATTGTGCCCCGCGAGGAGGGTGCTTTTTTTGAGCGCAACTGGATCCGCCTGCTGCGCGCCCCCACCCGGCTGGTCCACATTGAAACTTGGAATGAATATCACGAGGGCACCGACATCGCCGCGTCGTTGGAGTATGGCCGACAGTACATTGAACTGAACCGGCAATACGTGGATTGGTTCAAGGCGGGCGTCGTGCCGCCCCGCCCGCGCGGCGCCTATTCGGACTTCAAATCCATCCGCACCACTCTATCCGCAACGAATGAAGCCGATGGGATGATCCAGTTCGAGTCCGCCGACGGGGTGACCACCAACACGGTGATTGGCGGGCAGTCGTGCCGGGTGGTGGTGCCGACCATTTACGGCGGCCGCTACATTTACCTAAGGATGGATGACTCGTTCAAATGGGCGGACACCATGCTCGTGGACGTAGAGGTGGATTACTTGGATACTGGCAGCGGGAGTTTTCGCATCGAGTACGACGGGTCGGATACCAATGCGCCGTTCAACGGCGCCTACACGGCCAGTGGTGCCAGCATCACTTTGGGAGGAAGCGGACAGTGGAAAACCGCCCGATTTCGCCTGTCCGAAGCCCGCTTTCTCAATTCACAAAATGGCGGAGCGGATTTCCGGATCGCACTGTCGCCGAGCACCACCACCCTGCATGTGCGCGAGGTGCGAGTGACGCGACTCGGAATGCCGGTGGAATCGGGGCAAAATCTGCGCGGCTGGCAGCAGGATTTTGGGACGCCGCTGGAAACCAACTGGGTTGTGCATGGTGATCCGCAGGCGTTCCAGCAACAAGGCGGCGTTCTCCGGATTCAGCCAATGCCCAATGCCCCCGCAGTCCTGGTCGCAACCGCGCTTGGGGATCAATCCACCGTGGAGTTGCTTGCCCGGGTGCGACCGGTGGCACTGCCTTCGGGCGCAGGCTGGCTGGGCGGACTGGCGGTGGGGGCCGCAACCAATGCGGCGGGTGAGTATTCCAGTCAATTGGGGGTGAGCCAAGGGATGACCCGGGTTGGGACATTCGGTCCGGGAGCCACGGCGGGACCGCTGGCGGCGGCAACGTGGACGACCAATCGTTGGTATTGGTTGCGCGTGCGGCATCAGACCAACGCGCTCACCAACTATCCGGATTTGTTGGCCCGTTTATGGCCAGCCAATGGGGAAACGCCGGAGCCGGAACAATGGAGGACCTGGTACGACTATTTTCCGGCCCACCCCGAAGCGACCGGATACGTGGGACTGGTGACTGGCCAAGGTTGGTGGGAGGTGGATTGGTTGCTGGTAAAGACGGACACTTTGCCGGAAATACTGGCGCGGCCGCCAGCCTTCAAACCCGCCTACGCGCAACTCAGATCAATTGATTACACACCGGAAACCGGGATTCGGTTGGAGCTGCGTGGCGATCCAGGTGTTGGTTACTATCTCGAACACACCAGCGACTTTTCCGAGTGGACCGGCCCCGCGCTGGTCATTGGCAGTAATGGCGTGGTGGAGTACCAAGACGGGGAAACGGCAACGCAACGATTTTACCGCGCGCGCCTGGTGGAATGATGTCTGCGTTGAGCCGATAATACGACGGCGCAATCGCTCTCGATTGGCTGAGTGGATTCAGTTTGAGTGGAACGGTTTACTTTAGAACCGGATGTCGTCCGCGAGGGCGCGAACGACTACCGCTGGGGACGGCGATGCTCCCCCAATGCCCATTCCTCTGACAATCATTCCCTTGTCTTCCCGTTCGAGTATTCCGTGTATTTTGCGGTTCTATTTCCCTTGGAGGGATGCGTTCCACCGCGCCTCTGATTAGTTGGGGACGACGTGGAAGTCGTCCCTCCCGATATAACGACGCCGTGGCCGGGAGCGTGTGCCCGGCCAACAATGTGGCTGCGGCGTCCCGCCGCAGTTCTGACCGAACCGAGTCGAGACGCCTCGGTGGCCCTTAACTTTAGAACCAGATGCCGTCCGCGAGGGCGCGAACGACTACCGCTGGGGACGGCGATGCCACTTTGGGGCTAGCGTCGAGCGTTGGGATACTCGGACGGTTGTTTGAATGGGCCGGATTTGAGCGTGGCCAAATCGTCGTCGGTAAGTGCCGTGGCGCTGAATAGAATGACACCCGCGGCGCCAGACTGTCGCGCTTGTTCCACTTCCTGCAAAATCGTTGGCAACGGGGTCGCGCCCCCACTCCATTTTACGCCAATGCCGATGAACACGGGGCAGGGCTGCAAATCCTTCAGAACGCCTTGAGTCAGACGGGTGAAGTTGTCCAGTTTGTCGGTATAATTTTGCGAGGCGTAATAATCCAACCAACCCAGGTCCGCCCAGCGTTTCCAATCGCGCCCGAGCCGGCGATCATTGCGCCAGAGCGGACCGCCGTTGACGGAGAGGATTGGACGTGGCGTGCGTGGCTCCAGTTTCGCGCGCAGTTCGCGGATGAACTCCGTCATACCCAGACAACGAAAATCTTCCGCTGCTGGCGTGTTGATAGAGGCGACCAGATCGGCGCCATAGATTTTTCGGAACAATGATTGACATAGGTCGCAGGCGCAACTGCCGGGATAACCAAACCCCGGTTCTTCGATGTGAATGGAAATCCCTGGATAACGATCCAGCATGGATTCGAGCAATTTCACCTGCCAGGCGCGCGCTTCGGGGTGCATGGGGCAAACGTCCGTCATCGGCGCGGATACAACCGGTGGCTGGCCCGGTTCTTTGGGAGGCATGACGCGCCGGGCCGCCCAGGCAGGATCGCCGCCGTGTTGCGGATTAAAATCCGGACTGCTCGCTGATTTGTAGTAAGTGAAGGAATACCAGAGATGCACCTGCAGGTGGCGTTGTTGGGCGCAGCGAACCAGTTCTCCCAGCGCGTCCCACCTGGCGGTGGGTTGACTGCTTTGGTAGGCGGGATCGGTCAGCGCCGTCATGTATTCGCTGAGCACCCAGGGAAGCACGAAATTGAAATTGGCGTCGGCATAACGATCCACGAACGCCTGAACCTCGGCTTTGCCTTGAATCGGATCCGCATTGAAATGGGTGAGGTGAACCCAGATCCCGCGAGCCTCTGGCGCAGCGGCGAACGTATCGGCACGACCAAGCACTGCGGAAAACCAAAGCGTTAGTACGAGCGCGGCCGCCATCAGCAACCCGGAACCAACACGGAAACACTGTGGCGTTATGAGGCTAAAGGCGGAAGCGGCTGGCGTTGCTTCCGAGGGGCCAAGTCCAGAACGGGTGACGATTACTTTCACGCAATGTATTTCAGGGGTTGCGCCGGGAAAAATCAAGGTTGGCACTTGGTTGTTCAAAGGATGCGGCAGTTGGATGGTTTCATTATTCCAGCACTTGGCCGTTAACCACAACTTTCAGGCCGTTGTGCGTGGCGTTTTTGACGAAGGTCGTTTTTACGTTGTCGGGTGACGAATAGGAGACATTCAAGGTGCGGTCCTGAACTTTCCAATTCACCTGCACGGGACCGCGCGCCGTGGCCGTGGTGCCGTGCGCCCAGGTCAAACCGTTCAGGCGTGGGCTGATTTGAATCGTTGCCGCGCCCGGCGTGGTGTCTTTGACGCCGAGCACGATGCGGTTCAGGAAACGCGAGGGTGCGCTGGACCAGGCGTGCGCGTGGCTGCGCGTCGGAAAGCCGCTGCCGCCCGTCGTGCCGGTCGGAAAACTTTCCCACACGGTCGTCGCGCCGGCTTCCGCCATCGGCAGGTATTGCTGATAAATTTCCCGCAAAATCACGTCGTCAAGGCCGAGTTTTTCGCATGCTTCGTAGAGATACAGCGCGGCGAACGGCGACCCCACTTTTACCATTTGAGGCGGTGGGTTCGTCACGTTGTTGATGGCGGCCGGTGCGTGTTCTGGCGGCACCACGTCGTAGAGCAGAGACAGAAAACTGGTGTGCTGACAGATGGACGGACTGATCGAGCCGTCGCCGTGTATGGAATCCGGATAGGCTTGTTTGGCGTCGTCCCAAAGCCGGTTGATGCCGCTGACCAGTCGCGCCCGCAAGGATTTCAGCCAGGTGACGTGCGTGGTGTCGCCCAACACGTCGGCTTCCTTAAGCGCGGCGTCCACGGCGCCCACGACAAAAAAACTGTTGTGCAAAACGGTTTCGTGCGCCTGATCAATGTTCACCCAGTCAAAGAAATTCCAGAACGGTCCGCTGAACAGGTCACGGTGATCCACGTATTTTTCCACGCCTTTCAAGTTTTGAATCACGGTGAGATAGACGCCGCGCAGCCAGGCGATGTCGGCGGTTTCCCAGTAATGATCCCAGGTGGAAATGCCCCACAGCAAACTCCACGCGGGCAGGAGTACGTCCCAACTCGATGGGGTTTGGCAGCCGGCAAACGGGTAGTGTTCGAGCGATTGCGCGGTGAGGTTGATGCAACGCCGCGCGAGATCGTGCGCGCCGAACACGCCATAGGCCAGCAGCGATTCGTTCCGCGCGTCACCGACCCAATGCGTTTGTTCGTAAAGAGGACAATCGGTGTAGGTGTCTTCCATGCACAGTTTGAGCGTGCGCGTGGAGATGTCCCAAATGCGATCCAGTCGCGCATCGCTGCAACTGAAATTGCCGATGTAATCCACCGGGTAGGTGGATTCGATCAGGTTGAAGTGGCGCAGCCGCACGGGTGCGTGCTGATTGCGCAGGGTCAGATAAACGTAGCGACCGGAACGGCGTTTCAGTGAAGTGAACCGGTTGTGGCCCGGCTTGGTGAGGTAACGCAAACCGTTGCGATTGCTCCATGGAAATTGGATGCGATCGTCGGGCGCGATGTATTCCACGGCGAAAATATCCACCGCCACTCCGCCCTCCGCCTGGAGATCGAAGTTCCAATAACCGCAGTTTTGTTCGCCCAGATCATATAGCAGTTCCACATCGCCGTCCGGGCTGGGTTGAATGGTGGTGAACTCGGGATTGTCGTGGAGCGCGCCCGAGGGATTGGTCACCAACACCGTCGCGTCGGCGACAACCTGTCGCTGCGTGAACTGCCAGAACACATCTTGAACGAACATCCGTTCGCTGGACAGCAACTCACAGTTTTGACCGAAAGTCTGTTGTAGAGCGGCAGCGTCTTTGATCGCGGCCAGCCAGCCATCGGACTTTTTTGCATAATCGCGGGCGGCTTCCCCGAAGGAATCGTGACTGCGAAATTGCATCCAGACGAGATCGTTGGTGGCGATGGCGTATTCAGGCAGACGGATAAAAACCCAGGGATTCTCCCGATCCGGCTGCAACGGGTTGTGCAGTTTGAACCCTTGCGGATTCATAAAGCGCACCGCCTTTTCCTTGTTGTGTCCAAACATCTGGTCGGGAAACGCCAGCACGAAATGGGTGCCAGCGGCAAGCTTCACTGCACCGTCGCGCCGCTCGCCGTCAATCGCAAGCTTCATGCCCTCCGATTGCAGGTTCACCGCGGTTTCGCGATCGGCGGTCAGAATCGTTGCCATGCCGAACGCGCAACTGACTTCCTGGTTGGCTTCGATCAAACCGGGATGCACCAATCGCGCCGCCGGCACGCAATAATTCCAGCCATCAGCTTTGACCACTTTGGCCGCGCTCAAGGATTTGAACGCAACCGGCTCCTTGGTGAGCAGGGCGACGTCGCGCGGATTCAAATCCTGCCATGGTCCGTCATTCGCGCCGAACAGAACCGCGGCGGATTGGAATACCAGCTTCTCCGCCGGTCGCGCGTCGTAAAGTTCAACCGGCTCCATTTGGATGCTGACCTTGGGCGTATTGGCGATCAGCGCGGGGAATATCGCCACTTGCCAGGAACTGTCCGTGCTGATCCGCGTGGTTTTGCCACCGGCGAGCGTGACGTCCAATTGCGCGAGCAATCCGGCCTGCCGGGGCACGCGATGAAAATCGCCGACGCCGTAGTAACGCGCGATGATGCGGATCTCATTCGGGCCGTTGCGCAGGTAAGGCGTCGCGTCAATGACGTCGTATTGGAAATGCTCCGGCCAGCTCCGCGCCGGGCCGTCGTTGACCCATTGATCGTTGATGAGAAGCCGGTAAAAACTATCCGCTGTGATACGCAGCGTGGCTCGCTCAGGTTGGGCGAGATGAAAATCCTTTTGCGCCACGACCGCCTGATTGTAAGCGTAAACATCCGCGCCCTTGAACCAGATCCATTTGGTCTGCAGCACCTGATCCGTTGGTGCGGCCCATCCGTGACTGGACAACAGTCCGATGACGAAACCGAGGGCGGCCCGCCAGCCCAAGCAAGAAAATCCCATTGCCAATTTCATAATTGTTGCGGGCGTTGTAGCGTTTGGACACCGAACAAGCAACGCTGAACCTGTTCGTGCAATTCGGTCCGCAAATCACGAGTTCGGCGGCTTGCGCATGGGCGCGAATGGATTTGCGCTTTTACGGCTTGTGTTGGGCCGCGACTTCACGATGATTCGCGACATGACGTTCCGCGCCACTCGACGGTTGCGATTGCCAATTCTTGGCATGTGGCTTTCGCTCGGATTGGCGGCGTCGGCGGGTCTGGCCGCGCCGCCGTTTTCGTTTTTTGAACCCGTGCAACCGCCGCGCGCGCTGCAGGTCGTGGCCCCCGGCGGGGCCGGGCGGCAAGCGCCATCCCATACACGACCTGCGCTCGAACATTGCATCGCAGATCAATTGGAATGGGCCGTGGTGGTCGTGCGCCGCACCCGTGACGGTCGGCATGTGCTCGCGCCTTCCGCCAGTGTCATTGATACCAACGGCGCGACGTTCAAAATCAACAAAACCGACTGGGCCACGCTGTGCCGGGTGGATGTGGGGACGGCGTTCGCCGAACGCTTTCGAGGCACGACGTTGCTCGCGCTGGAAGATGGCTTCGCGATCTGCCGTGGCCGGCTGAACCTTTTGCTCGATGGTAGAGCGGCTGATGTGGCGCAACTCGTTCGAGAAATTGCGGACGCGCGCATGGAAGCGCAGGTGGTGGTTTATTTGGATGCGAAAAAATGTCGGCAGGTTCGACGGCTTGGCGGCGGCAAAATCGCCACGATGACCCGATGGCGACCGGCGTTGGGCGGGGCGGATTGGGCGGTGAAAAATGGTCTGACCACTGTGGCGATTGCCGCGCCGGATCTGACCTCTGAAAGCGTCGCGGCCTTTCATCGTGCGGACATCAAGGTGCTGGCGAAAATGGTGGGATCATGGGATCAGCCTGATTTTTGGGAACGCGCCATGGTTGCGGGTGTGGACTGGTTGCAAACGGATGTGCCCGAGGAAGTGCTCGCGCACGCCTTATGGCGGCGTGTCACCCAACGACCGGTGCAAATCTCCTTGCATCGCGGCGCCGGCCGATATGCGCCGGAGAACACGATGCCGGCATTTGAGAAGGCCATCCGGTTGGGCGTGGATTACGTGGAGTTTGATGTGCGTGCCACTCGGGACGGTGGTCATTTTCTATTACATGATGCGCGTTTGGATCGCACCACGGACGGAGTGGGGCCAATCAGTGAAGCGACCACCGCCATGGTTCAGGCGCTGGATGCTGGCGTGAAGTTCAGTCGTGCCTTCGTCCAAACCCCAGTGCCCAGTTTCGAGCAATTCATGGTCACCTTTTCAGGCCGGGTGAATTTTTATTTTGACGCCAAACAAATTCCCGCCGACCTGGTCGCCAGTTCACTGAAAGCGCAGGGCATGATTGAGCGTACGGTGATTTATCAATCGCCGCAGTTCATCGCGCAACTGCAAGCGCTCAATCCGGTTCTGCGCGGGCTGCCGCCGTTGCGCCGGGTGGAGCAGTTGGAGGCGGTCGCCCGACTGAAGCCTTACGCCGTGGATGTGGATTGGAAAATCCTGTCGCCAGAATTGATCGCTCGCTGTCACGCGCTCGGCATCAAAGTGTTTTCCGATGCGCTCGGCGAATTCGAGCGGGTCGAGGCGTATCTGCGGGCGATGGAATGGGGGATTGACCTGATCCAAACGGATTACCCGCTGCGCGTAATGCGCGCGATCGAGTTGTGGTCCGGGCGGCGGGCGCAAACTGATAAATAATCACCCGGCGTGATGCAGCGAACCCAACCTTAACGGGTTTGATCCAGAAACGCCGGACGACCGTCGCTGCCCGGTTGTGAACCCTCCTGCAAATCCGGCCGACCATCGTGGTCGCCGTCCAGCCTGGTGAGATCAAGGAAAACCGCCGGTCGCTGATAAGCCTCGTCGCTCGGTCCGGCGTAGGTGACCCAGAGGCGCAGTGCCGTTGCGTCAAAAACAGTGTTCATTACGTTGCCGCCGCGAATCGGAATCGAGCAAGCCAGTTGCATCATGCGTTCGCCGTCGAACTTGCCGTAGTTTTGGCGCAGCGTTGGGAACGCGCCGCGCCCTTCGTCGTTGTAAACCACGTTTGCCAGCACATTCGGGGCAAACTCATCCGTCGGGTCGTTGTCGCGCCAGATGCGGATTTGGTCGGCAACCGGCTCGGGACTGTGGGCGCGGATTTTGACAGCGCACTTTTCCGCTCGCCCATCGCCAAACACGAAATGATAGCGCTTGGTCATGGGCTGTTGCTTGAAGATGTCCAGTGCGCCCGACAGGGCGGGAGCGTCGTAAAGCACCGTGCGGAACCACGCCGTGAAATGCGGGGCCTGGAGGAAATACGGCATCTCGCGTTCGGGTGAATCGCCCATTTCCGAGAGCGCGATGCCCGCCGCGTTCATGCCGCAATTCGCCCCGATGATTCCGGCGAACGTGGGCAGGACATGCGCGTGGCCGATTGTCGGCAGATAAACCACCAGCGCGGGAAAATTGTGCGCGCCGACCTCGAGATTCCAATCCAGGTTGCGCGTTTGATACAGATGCCCATCCGCGCTGGCTTTGCCCCAGACGGCAACCGCGCTGCACGAATACGGCATCAACAGCGGCAAACAATGCGCGTATTGCAGCGCGCGAATGGGCACTTCCGCGCCCGCCGCCAGCCCGGCCAGTTCCTGGACGAAGCGCGGATCGCTGAACGCGGACGTTGTGGCCCAGGTCTGGTCCAACTGCTCGTCGGCAATTTTGAGCTGTTGCTTGAATCCCGCCACGGCCGCCGGGACGAAGCGCTGGATTTCCGGCTTCAACAAGTGACCAAGGTGCCAACCCATTTGATACGGAGTGCCACCAACCACAACCACTGGCACGCGTGCCACACCATTTGTCAGCAGCAATCGGTAGCCGCCACCACCCACGTTGGAATTTTCCGAACTGACCGCGGCTGTCGCTCCTCCGATGATGGCCGTTTCCTTCTCCGAGTCGGCCGTCAACAAGTGAACGCCAACGATCCAGGTGAAGAGAAAAGCGCCAACGCGCAATGGCTTGGTCAACGGGTGAGCCCGGCCGTGGAAAGTTGCGGGAATAAGGTTGCGGATCACTTTTTTCAGCGCGTTAATATTCATCGGATGATTGTGGCGCTGTGGCTTAACAATTCTCGACCAAACTCGTCAAGCCCCAACGCAAAATCCTCGCGACTTTTCAGTGGCGCGCGAACGATCTCAGTCCTGACGGCTTGCGTTCGCTCGAGTGAAACGCGCCAACGTCCACTCAACCCGATGCCGGCCAGCGCCGGAACGGAGCGCGATATTGATGTCGCTTCAGTGCGTCAACCCGAAGGGGCGTTCGCACCGGGACCAGCCCATTGGCACCTGTTCCGCTGAAGCGGGCTGTCGCTTGTGCGCCCAACCCGGTTTCTCTGCATCGTTCGTAAGCCTTCAACCTCGACCGGAGTGATGCGGATATGGGACGCCCATGGGGCGTTGCTTTAAATTTTGAGGCGAGGCAACAAAAGCCGCGCGCCCTGGTGCTTGGTCAGCCCGGACTATTTGGGGACGACGAGCACCGGATGAGGGCTGCGCCGCATCACACCTTCAGTGGTCGAGCCGAGCAGTTTCTTTTTCAATCCGGATCGGCCACGCGAGCCGAGACAGATCAAACTGGCGCTGAAACGTTCGGCGGCCTGACAGATGGCCAGGTCCGGATGTTGGTGTTCGGCCACTTCAACGCGCGTTTTGATGCCGCGTTTTTCCGCTTCCTTGGGAATCAACGCCTGCAATTGGGTTTTCAGCTTTTGTTTGCGTTTGTCCTGCGGGCCGCCGTTGGCCGGAGTTGACGCTTGAAACACGTTGGCGGGCGGAATGATGTGGACCAGGCAAACTTCGCCGCCGCGCGGCACGACGCCATAGGCGTAGGCAATGGCGCGATTGGCCGGTTTGGAAAAATCCGTTGGCACCAACACGCGGCGGTAGCTGGGAAGCTGGCCGCGATTCAAATCCACTTCCTCCGGCGCGGGAACACACACAAGGTTCGTGACGGTGCGGTGCAGCACGTTGCGCGAGACCGAGCCGAGCCAAAAGCGGCTCAGCCCCTGACGTTGATTCGTACCCAGAACAATCAGATCGGCGGATTCCGCGTTGGCCAGTTCAACGAGCTTCTCCTCGACTGGTCCCCAACTCGAGACGATGCGCAATTCCGGCAGGCCCATGCCAAACGCTTCGGTGCAGCGTTCTTTCAGATCGCGTTCCAGCATGGCGCGCACTTCGGGTTCGTTTTCCGTCAATCCGCTGTGACCGCCGATGCCGAAGCGCCAGGTTTCTTTGGGCGGCCAGGAAATGTAAGCAATCACCGTGCGGCAGACGCCGATTTCCTTCAGTGTCGCCACCCATTCCAGCGCGGCGTCCGAGCTGGGCGAAAAATCGTAACCGACAAACACGTTGAGTTTGCGCTTGCCTTTGGCCCAGGCAATCAACCGGTCGTGATCGCGTACGACGAGCGTGGGCACCTTTGAAAGTTGGGCGGTTTTCTCCGCCACGCTGCCGACTAGCCAGCGACTTGGTGCAATCCGCCCGATGCTGGAGACCACAATCAAATCCGCATGGTTGGTTGAGGCTTCGTTGACCAATACTTCCTGCGGACGGCCAAGGATCATTTTTTCCGTCACTTCCGCGCCGGCCGCGCGGAGTCGGGTCGCTTCCTTGCCCAGCTTGCGCCGGAGCCGGGCGTACACTTCATCCACGCCTTCTTTGGAGAGGAATTCCAGGCTGGCCGGTTCGAGTCCATGCACCAGCTCGAGCGGGGTTTTGGCGCGCGCGGCCATGGCGGCGGCGACATCCGCGGCGGCGGCGGCGTGTATCGAGAAATCAGTTCCACATACAATTTTCATATTGGCCTCCAGTCTTGATGGCCGCCCGCTGGGCTGCCGGTTCGATTTGGTTTTATTTGGTCGTCAGAGGAAGGTGACGGGCGTGACGTTTCAATGAAAGCAGAACAAATTGGCTGCCAGCGCCGTCCGCTCCTCACTGCGGTTCGGCGACTGAAGCGGTTATTTTCACCGGCGATGTTCATCTTGATTTTTCCGGTAATGGTTTTGATCCACTCCGCTCGCGCCACTCCAACTTCCAACCTCGCGATGCGCGTTCATTGTGTGTTCAAGGCGATTCGCAATTCAATCTCTTTTTAGCGTAAGTGATGCCACAAGGTGAAAGTGAATGATTCGCCTAATGTCGCGAGCGTTTGATGTCGTTATGCAGCCGCGCGTGGAGGAACAGAACCTTTTGTTTCGGCAGCGGATTGATTTGTGCCGCTGCGGGGTGTTGCAGTGCTGGCTTGGGGTTGAGTGCGCACATGATTGCTTGTGGCGTGGTTGATTTCTGGAGTGGACGCAACATTGCACCGGTGCGCGCCGTGGCTTAGTTTCGCCGGATGTTGACTTCTTCTGTGAAGGTTCGCGCGGTCGGATCGCGACTGGCTTGGTTGGGACTTTACGCGGTGGCGATGGGATTGCTCGAAGCCATCTGCGTGATTTATCTGCGCCGGTTGCTTCCAATTGAAACGGGTGCGGAAGCCTCGCCATTGGAGCGGTTGCGGATTGAACTCATCCGGGAAGCTGTCACCCTGGTGATGCTCGGTGCAGTGGCGTGGTTGGCGGCGGACAACTTTCGTTTGCGGGTGGGCTGCTTTTTCTACGCGTTTGGCATCTGGGACATTTTTTATTATGCGGGGCTTTGGTGGCTGGCGGGTTGGCCGGAATCATTGCTCACCTGGGATTGTTTGTTTCTGATTCCCGTGCCGTGGTACGGTCCGGTTTTAGCGCCGGTGCTGATCAGCGTTTACTTCATCGTTGGATGCGGCTGGCTTCATGCACGGGAAGTTCACGGGATGCCGCTTCGATTTTCCCTCCGCTTGGTTACCGCCCAACTCCTCGCGTTCGTAATTTGGTATGGCTCGTTCGTCAAGGATTCAAGCCACATCCGCACGCACGGTTATGATGGAGTCAGCTACTCTTGGCTGCTGTTGGGATTGGGCGCGTTGGTGGGGCTGACCGGATTTTTTATGGCTTCACGGCCAGCTCCCGTTCGCGGCGCGGAAGGTGCCCGCGTCTAAATCCGCCTACTCGACAAACTCCAACATGCCGAATTTTTCCGGCTTGTGAAAGGTGCTGCTCAGCGTCGGACTGAACGCCAGACCCGCGCGATTGGCAATATCGCCCCGATACAGTCCGATGCGCCATTGGGTGCCGGCCTTGGGTTGGGTCGGGGCGAGTGAGCTGAGCGGGATGCGCATTTTGCAGGTCCAAACCTTGGCTTTGCGATCCACTCGCACCGCCGTCTGAAAACCACTGCTCCAGGCAAAGTCGCGCCAGCCGTGGTTCAGCGTCAAATCGAGTTTTTCGTTGGTCGGCGCCACCTGAAGTTCCACATAGCGATGCAGGTCATTCGGATCGCCGGCAATAAACGCTTCCACCACATCGCGATCCCAGAGGCTCACGCCCGGCTCGTCCATATTGTGGCGTTCGCGGTCAAATTGGGCCGGCTCAAATTGCGTGAGCTTCGTGTACGGACATTCATAGCGCAAATATAGCGCCTTGGCTGACCACAACGCGCGAACGGTTGTGGCGAGTTCCGGTCGCGCCGCGTAATCCTTGGCCTGATATTCCAGCGTCACGGGTGAGGTGGTTTGCCAGAGCGTTTCGTCGGTTTGCTGCGCGGGATCAAAATCCTGACTGATGCGGCGCGCTTGAAGGTGCGGCAACGGCATTGAGCGACCGAGTAACTGGCGTGCGTTATCAAAATAAATTTTACGCAAAACGCTCGCGGGCAGTCCGATGGAGCTGATGGTCCAATCGCCCTGGATGGGGGTCATGTGCGGCCAATTTTTATCGCGCGTTTCCAACCAACGCCATTCCTTGAGGAAGAACATTTCGGCGTCCGCCTCGGAGGGGGGCGGTTCGGAGCCGCTCGAACCCAGAATCATGCGACTGGACAGCGATTGAAAATCCGTGCCGAAGAGAATGCGATCCTGATACTTCACGAACAGGCGATGGACGCGGTCGGGATCGTGCCGTCCGATCTCGGGAATCCGCGCTGCCAGGTCCGCGTAGAGGTTCGGATGGCGGGCGAGGGCAGCGTCCACCCAATCCAGTTCTTCCGCGTTATTGGCAAAATGCACGCAAACGAACTTGGTGTGCGGATGTTTGGCGACGACATTCAGCATCGCCTCCAGAATTTCGTGAAAGGCGGGAAACTTGTTCGTATCGCCAAACCACCAACTCGGATGATCTTTTAATTCCGCCCAGCGTTCATTCTGTTCGTTGTAAGGTTCAAAGAACGCCTTGGGATCACCGACGTGCAAGCTGACTGGCATGTCCAATTCGCCCAGGCGTTTCCACATCGGGTCCAGTTTGGGATCATCAATCTTGATGAGCTTTCCCGCGCCATCGCGCAAAAACAGACCCAGGCGTTTCCATTCCTTCAATCCAGCGGCGCCGAGTTCGTGACCGCGCTCGACCTGCCGCACAGCTTGCTCGGCGAAGTCAGGTTGATCCCAATTTTTGTAATCCAGATTCATGTATTGAATCCAACGTCCGGGATGTCGCTCCTCTTGTAATTGCCGGTTGCGCTCGAAGCTGCTCGGGGCGCCGTTCGGATCGGGAGTGACCGTGCCCGGCGTCAAATCCACGCCGATGCCGATACCGGACCGATCCATCACCCGGATGGCTTGATCCAGCAGCGCGGGCGTGTATTGCAGATGCTGGTGCATATCAATAATCCGCCGCTCGATCCGCCATTGATCGGCCTGCCGCTGCGCCTCCGTGTCATCAGATTTAGCCAGACCGTTCGAAGCGCCGAGGAAACTGATCCACAGCGCACAAAGCGCGTTGGCCCAGCGATGCATGGGTTGGGATTGATGTCGTTTGATTCGCATGATCCGGTTCGGAAGCGAGAGCGTCATGCGCGGGAGTTTAAGGATTGGTGTCGTTGCGTCCAGATTGGAGATTGGGTTGCCATGATGAACCCAAGCCCCCAATCGTCATCTTGAGACCAACAAATGAAATGTCGCGTTAACCTTGGCGGGCAATGAGAAGCATGAACACAATTATCCTTTCGGCTACCCGGGGCCGATTGATTTGGCCTGGACGATCCCCGACGATCGGTTGGTGCTGGACTAACCGGCGGAGCAGGGCGGGTTGTGGGCAGCGCAGAGCAACTCCTGGACATCGGCTTAACTGGTGAATGGCAGGTGGTGAGCAATGCCGTGCCGCCTTTTAGCGTTGCCATTGATCCGGCCAATCCGGCAGTATTTTTCCGGTTGAGGTACTAGTTGGTTGGTGTGGAGTTCGGCGGGTGGCAGGGATGCCATCCGCTGTTTTTCTTTTCCAACCCTGCCGGTAATTTCATCACGCCAGCGTCGTCGGGTTGCAAACTCGACAGGTGGCGCATACGTCGTTACTTTGCCCCGTGGTTGCCGATTGCCATGAGCGTGCCACTTCAATTCAGGTTGCTTTGCAGTACCGCGCTGATGTTGACCTGCATTGGGGTCTGCTTCAGTGGGGCGGCGGATTCAAGCGACGCGACGCTCGCGATCACCCCCAATCAATCTCTTCTGCCGGCGGCGGTGGATTTGCGCCCCAGGTTCGAAGCGTGGCAATTGTCGCCACGCCGTCAGGGCGCGCGCCCGACCTGTTCGGTTTTCACCTATATCGGCGCACTGGAATTTGCCGCCGCCAGCCAAACGCGCCACGGGGAATTGTTCAGTGTGGATTTTCTCAATTGGGCTGCGAATCAGACGCGTCGGAATCGGCGCGATGGCGGTTTCTTTTCCGATTTCGAACGGGGTTTCGCGCGGTTTGGTGTGTGTCGCGAGGACTTCATGCCTTACACTTCGGAGTTCGAGTCGGCGCGCAAACCGGAAGCTGCCGCGCAAACGGATGCGCAGCAGAAGCTCGACCTGCGATTGCGCACGCATTGGATCAAACGCTGGAATCCCACCACCGGATTGAGCGATGCGGAGTTGGCTCTGCTAAAAAAAACCTTGGCCGCCGGCTGGCCAGTGTGCGGTGGATTCCGCTGGCCGCAACGGGAACGCTGGCAGGCGGAGGTGTTACAGATGTGTCCACCCGATCAAGTCTTTGACGGGCACAGCATTTTACTCGTGGGCTACCGCGATGGCGCCAAGCCGGATGAAGGCGTATTATTGTTCCGCAACTCAGCTGGTCCTTCCCGAGATGGCCAGATGCCTTACGAATACGCCCGCGCTTACATGAACGACGCCTTATGGATTCAGCCGGAGCCAACACCAAACGGAACCGATGCGAAATAAAATCACTCCAACTCCGTCTGAGTGGGCAGGATGGCAAAGAAACTGGCGGAGCATGAAAATATAGCAATCAACAACACAGGCCCATATTGGTGATAAAAGGAAAGGAGTTGGCGGTGAGGAGCGGGTCTTTGCGTAGCCGGACCTTGAGGTTGCCCCAAAGATGTTCGATGGGATTGAGGTCCGTGGAATAGGTGGGCCAAAAGAACCACCGCCCTTTGGTGTAGCTTCAACCCGATGGAGCATCGTGAGGGACTGTGAAAGTGGGCGTTGGGCAAAGGAAACTGACAATTTGCTCCCATGGCAGCGGGGACTTGCCTTTAGCCTTGGAAAACTGGCATCCAGCAAAAAGCCCCCTTCTCCCAAACAGGCGGCACAAGGAATCAAGATCGTTGAAGAAGCGAAGCGGCTTGGATTTAAATCCGAAGGATGATTTGCAGTGCCAGATGTCTTTACCAAAGCGAAACGTTCCGAAGTGATGTCCCGCATTCGCAGTCACGGTAACAAGGAAACCGAATTGGCCCTCGCCAGACTTTTCCGCCTGCACCGCATTACAGGCTGGCGGCGTCATGCCCCAATATTTGGAAAACCTGATTTTGTTTTTCGAAAGGAAGGTCTGGTGATTTTTGTTGATGGATGTTTTTGGCACAATTGTCCAAAACATTCCAACATGCCCGTAAATAACCGCGATTTTTGGCGGAAGAAACTCGGCGGAAATAAACGGCGGGATAAGCTCGTCACAAAAACTTTGGAACAACAGGGATGGATTGTCATTCGCATTTGGGAGCATGATCTTGTAGGAATCGAACTCGACTTCATACAACAGATCAAAACGCTGCTGAACGCCGCCCGGTAGTCTCCCTTTAGGCGCGAGACACTTTAAGCACGTAACTCGTGCTGCGACCGCCCGCCTCTTCCTTGGCCAGGATTTTCCGCTCCAGCAGATCGTTGATGTCCCGGCCTGCGGTGTCCTGGGAGCATTTGGCGAGCTTGGCCCATTTCGAGGATGTCAGCTTGCCCTCGAACCCATCCAGCAGCCGATTGATGACTTTGCGCTGCCGCTCGTTGAAGCTCTCACCTTTGTGGAGCTTCCAGAAGCGATCCTTGATAAGGATGGATTCCAAAAGCGTGTCCGAGGCCTGAATGGCCCGTTTCAGGCAATTCAGATACCACTCGATCCACGGCGTGATATCGAGCGTGCCCTTCTGGCTTTTCTCCAGCACGTTGTAATAAGCCCCCCGCTCCTGCTGGATTTGCGCCGACATGCTGTAAAAACGCTGCGTCGTATTTTCTGAGCGCGCCAGCAGCAAATCGGCAATCGCCTGCGCAATGCGGCCGTTACCGTCTTCAAAGGGGTGGATGGTCACAAACCAGAAATGCGCCAGTGCCGATTTCAAAACGAGATCGGT
Source organism: Verrucomicrobiota bacterium (assembly GCA_039806955.1). Classification (GTDB taxonomy): domain Bacteria; phylum Verrucomicrobiota; class Verrucomicrobiia; order Limisphaerales; family JADLHS01; genus JADLHS01. The sequence continues at coordinate 121,069 of JBDHQI010000002.1, forward strand.
TTCGCTTTTTTCATTGAACCATTTTAAGAAGGCCGACATTTCACCTTTAAGACGGTCATGGCTTGGCGCTTCAGAATGAACTTTTTCGCGCCCGATTGGGCCTGAAACCACCTGCATCGCCCCGCTCTCTTTTTTTCGCCAGGCGCCGACGGTGATTTTTTGCAGGCCGCTCCTGCCGGTCGGGAACAGCGCCCCGTGCCAGTCATACAGCCGCTCCTGAGTGAGCGCTTTGTCATGCTTGCGGGTGGCATCCAGCATTATGTCAACAATGCCCTCGACATTGCGGTCTATGGGGCGCAATGCGCCGATGTCCAGCCCTAAGCGCCTCGCAATGGATGAACGCACCGTTTGCGCGTCCAGTCTTTCTCCCTCGATCTCGCTTGTTTTAACGACGTCTGCGGTGAGCGTTTGCAGCGTCGCCTCCTCCCTCAGCTCAAAGCCCAAACCCTCCATGCGGCCCAAGAGACGGCCCTGCAAATGGCGCACGTCGGCGAGCAGGCCCGCAAGCCGCGCCTGCTCCCACTTAAATTCCGGCCATTCTTTGCGCTCGTGGATATACATGCCTTATTCTCCGCAATCTATGCGGAGATTATGCCCCCTATTCTCCGCAAGGGCAAGGTTTATTCTCCGCAAGCCATGCGGCGATTCCATTCCCAAATCGGATTTTCATTGGGGCCGATATATTTCCGGGCGTTGCACTCCCGGCAATCGACGGACATCTTGTTCCGGCTCACGCGGATATCCCCTCCAACCCCCTTGAAGCCGTAACAAAGGTTGATTTGCGCGGACGGCAGCGCCGCCGCCGCGCGATCACTTCGGAAGAGCTTGGAAGGCTTCTGACAATTGCCGGGAGCCGCCGCCTGCTTTATCTCACGGCCATCTATACAGGGTTGCGTTTGCGTGAACTTGGCCGTCTGGTTTGGGCAGATTTACATTTGAATGAAACCCGCCCCTATCTCATCGCCCGTGCGGGCACGACGAAGAATCGCAAGGAAGCGGTTCAGCCGCTTCACCCGGTTCTAGCCGCGCAACTCGCGAGCCTGCCCCGTCACGAGGGCGATGATGCCCGGACAGTCTTTTCCGTCAAACAGCACCCGGAGCGGTATTTCAAGAACGACCTTGCCAAAGCGAAAATTGAATCTTTCGACGCTTTGGGGCGAAAGCTGGATTTTCATGCGCTCCGCTACACGTTTGCCACGCGTCTTGCGAAGAAAGGAATTTCGCAACGCCTGACGCAGGAATTGATGCGGCATTCAGACCCCGCTCTGACCGCGAACATTTACACGGACGCAAGCCAGCTTCCGACGTATGCCGCAGTCCCATCCTCACAACCATACACGCAAATAGCCTCACAAAGACCAGTCCCGGGGGGCATTTCGTGGCACGGAATGGCAACGGAAACGGCTCTGAAAAAGTGGAGGAAACCCCTGTAAATACAGGCCAGAGTCTCGCTCTGGCGTGTGGTGTCACAGAAAGTCAAATGGTCGGGGCGGTGAGATTTGAACTCACGACCTCTTGTACCCGAAACAAGCGCGCTAGCCAGGCTACGCTACGCCCCGACGTGGGGCGATACTCTATGCAATCCCGGCCCCGAATAGCAATGTTGATTTTGTGGCCTCTGATTTTTCATTCGCCGCCGCCGGGGGATAGAACTTGCCAGGTTTTCATAAGTTGTTGCGAATTTGTGATTTTTGGCTCCGGTGAACACAGGCGGGCAACAGTCCTGGTCCGGCCTGGCGCTGAAAGTTGCGATTTATTCCGCGCCCGCCGGACCGATATATTCCCGGGCGATCACGAGATTGTCGAAGCAGACCACATTGGTCACGTTTTTTGTCCACATATCGGTGATGTAGGTTTCGAGCGTTAGCGCGTTGGCGTGCAGACCAGCCGACTTGCGCCAATTGATTCCGCGCCAGTGGCCGACCAGTTGGCCTTCAATCCAGAACGCCTGTTCGCCATCGGGTTGATCGGGCATGTTTTCTTGGAGCATGAACTCGGCGCAAATCCAACGCGCCTTGGGAATGACCGGTTGGGGTTCGACGGCAAACGAATTGCCCCAGTACTTGCCGTCCCTGGAAATTTCCATCTCGTGCCAGTAACTATAAAAATTCCATTTGCCGGGTGCTGGCCAGCGCCCCCAATTGCCCCACGGTTCGAGTGCGGTGGAGAAGCGGTCGTCGCCCTTCGGTTTCACGCCCGCGCCGCCGAAACCGCTCCAGCGCGCGCCGCCGTGCAAACCTTGATTGGCGCGCAACGTCACAAAGTGATGCACGTAATCGCAGTCCGGATCGAAACGCGTATAGAACCGCACGAAAACCCGGGGTGTGGGTTCGAACCATTGAGTCAATCCATCCCCGGTGTTTTGGCCCAGGATGGCTTCGACACGCAGACAACGCTGGCCACCGAGCCGGTGATCGCTCGAGACCAAGCTCAGCGCTTTCCCTTTGGTGCGTCCTTTCTCGTCCCAACGCGCTCCGAGTTCGCCCTGCTCGAAATCATCGGCAAAGATGACCGCAGGATGATTGGTAATTCCCGCGTCGGCCTTGAATTGGGCGGCAAAGCCGGAGCCTTGCGGCAACACGCGTTGAGCCGCGAGATTGGGAAATCGTGGTGCGGCGGCGGTAATGGTTGTATGAATCCCCAGAACCATCCCAAGGCCAAGCAACGCGGAGTTTAAGCGAGGTTTTGCCAAACGCTTGAACCGAACGCCGTGACTTAACTGGACGGTGCGGAGACCGGTTGCCTGAGCGGCAAAATGGCTGAGAGAGTGTTTCATGATGGTCGAGTAAATTGGTTCGCCTCGCGCACTCAATCTGCGTCCGACCGGGGCGCGCGGTTGCAAAGCGAGGGGATTCAAGCCGTGCTAAAATGGAGGCGCAACAACAAAATGGAGCAGCGGCGGAGTTAAATTATCGAGCCGTCAGACTCTGCGCTTGCTCCAGAGAGGAGGCTTTACCAGTTTGATGGTGATGAAGGCGGTGGCAATCATTGGCGGTGGAATCACAGGACTGACCGCCGCGTTTTATCTTCAGCGGCGCGGTTTTGATGTCACCGTTTATGAGGCCGGCGATCGCGTGGGCGGCGTTATTCGTTCGTTGCGCGCGGATGGATTTCTGGCGGAGTTTGGCCCAAACACACTGCTGGAAACGACGCAGCAGATTTCCCAACTCATCCGGGATGCGGGGCTGCAATCGCGGCGATTGGACACCGACCCCAAGGCCCGGGCGCGTTATGTGGTTCGTTATGGGCGGCCCGTGCCGATGCCCCATTCGCCGCCCGGTTTTCTCACCACGAAATTATTCACCTGGAAAGCCAAGCTGGCGGCATTGCGCGAGCCGTTCGTGCCGCGGCGTCGCGATGGCGTGGAGGAAAGCATCGCGCAATTTGTGACGCGCCGCTTTAACCTGGAATTTCTTGAATACACCGTGGATGCGCTGGTGGCGGGGGTGTACGCCGGTGATCCGTATCAACTCTCGGTTGCTCACGCTTTTCCAAAGCTCAAGGCGCTGGAAGATAATTACGGTTCAATGATCAAGGGACAGATTTTGGGCGCGCGCGAACGGAAACGTCGCGGCGAGGTGGCCAAGGATCGCGCTCCGAAACTTTCGTTTGATGAAGGGTTGCAGGTTTTGCCGGATACCCTGGCCGAACACCTGGGGCGCGCGGTGCGGTTGAAAACTGCCGTGACCAAACTGGTCCGAACGGTGCAAGGCTGGACGGTTCATTGCCACACGACTCAAGGCGCGGCTACGGCCAACCACGACGCGGTGATATTTTGTGGAACGGCGACCAAACTGGCGGAGTTGCAATTGGAAGGCGAATCAAACCCGCCAACCGCCGGCGCCACTCCCCCCTCCGATTTGACGGCCTTTGCGGAAATTCGTTATCCACCGGTGAGCAGCGTGGTCCTGGGTTTTCGGCGCGCGGACGTGGCGCATGATTGTTCCGGATTCGGGATGTTGATTCCAAAGATTGAGGGCTTCAAAAGTCTGGGGACGATTTTTTCCTCATCGCTATTTCCCAATCGCGCTCCCAGTGGGCATCTGACGTTGACGACTTATGTGGGGGGCGCACGGCGCCCCGAGTCGGCCCAGCTTGCCGACGATGAACTGGTGCAGTTGGTTTGCAATGATTTGCGGACGTTGCTGGGAGTGCGGGGCGAGCCGGTGTTCCGTCATGTGGCGCGGTATCCGCAGGCCATTCCGCAATACAACGTGGGGTACGGTCGGTTCAAGGAGCGGATGCAACAACTCGAACAACACTGGCCGGGATTCTTCCTCGCGGGCCACTATCGCGACGGCGTGTCTTTGAGCGACTCGATGCTCTCGGGAATTAGAATTTCCGAGCGGGTGGCAACCTGCGCTGCGTCGTTGTCTGGGCTGATTTAACGCTGTCGTCCGCTGCTGGTCTTCGTATCAGTTGCCATTCTCCCCGGCATAAACGCGACGGGCGGATGTTTTCTAAGATGGCCACCGGGTTGGGTTCGGCTTACTCTTTCCGCGCATGAGCAAAGCCATTTTGCTGGCCAATCTCGGTTCGCCCGATTCTCCGTCCGTTCCGGACGTGCGCCGCTATTTGAATCAATTCCTGATGGATAAGCGGGTGATTGATGTGGCGTGGCCGCTGCGCCGCTGGATCGTGGGCATGATTTTAATCAAGCGCCCGGCGGAATCGGGGCACGCCTATCGGCAGATTTGGACTAAGGAAGGTTCGCCGCTCATCGTCATCAGTCAGCGGGTGCAGGCGGAATTGCAAAAGCGTCTGCCAGTGCCGGTTGAACTGGTCATGCGCTATCAAAATCCTTCGATTGAATCCGGCGTGAAAAAGCTGGTGGCGCGGGGAATTCAGGAAGCGTTGCTGATTCCGCTCTTTCCTCACTATGCGATGTCAAGTTACGAAACCGCCGTGGCGCGGGCGCGTCAGGTGGTGGCAAAACTCGCGCCAAATCTGAAGCTCGTCGTGCAACCGCCGTATTACGCCGCGCCGGATTACATCAGCGCCCTGGTGGCCAGTGCGCGGGAATTTCTGCAAGCGGACTACGACCATCTCTTGTTCAGTTTTCATGGCATTCCCGAACGGCACGTGCATAAAGCCGATCCGACCGGCTGCCATTGTTTGCGAGTCGAGAATTGCTGCGAGGTTGCCAGTCCGGCGCACGCGACGTGCTATCGGGCGCAATGTTTGGCAACGACACGCGCCTTTGTGCAACGGGCCGGGGTGCCGGCGGGAAAGTATTCGGTGGCGTTTCAGTCCCGACTCGGCAAAGCCCCCTGGTTGCAACCGTACACGGATCGGGAACTCGTCCGTCTTGCGCGGGAGGGTCGCAAGCGTCTGTTGGTGATTTGCCCGGCGTTTGTGGCGGATTGTTTGGAGACGCTCGAGGAAATCGGTTTGCGCGGGCAGGCGGATTTCAAGGCGGCGGGCGGGCAGGAATTTACGCGCATTCCCTGTCTCAACGAGCATCCGCAGTGGATTACTGCGCTTGAACACATGGCCAACGCTTTTCTGCAAAAATCGTGAACGCGCCGCTGACGGCGCGCCAGCGCTTCATCAATGCCTGTCGGTGTCGGCCGAACGACCGGCCGCCGGTCTGGTTGATGCGCCAGGCTGGCCGCGTGTTGCCGGAATACCGCGCGTTGAAGCAGACCTACACGTTTGTCGAGCTGGTGCAAAATCCCGAGTTGGCGGTGGAAGTCACCCTGCAACCCGTGCGGCGCTTTGGGTTCGATGCGGCCATTTTGTTCAGTGACATCCTCGTGATTCCGGAAGCGCTGGGGCAGCGGTATTACTTCAAGGAAACCGGCGGCGTGCAGATGGACTTTGCGGTCACGAGCCGTGCCGATATTGAAAAACTTTCCGTCGCCGCCGTGGGCGAACGCTTGAGTTACGTGGAGCGGGCGTTGCGGCGGTTGCGGCGGGAACTGGGCGATCAAACCGCGTTGATCGGTTTCAGCGGTTCGCCGTGGACGCTGGCCACCTTCATGATGGAAGGCGCGAGCGTGCCTAAATACAGTCGCGCCCTGGCGCTGTTCCGCGAAGACCCGAAAACTTACTTTTTACTGGCGGAAAAATTAACGGAGGCAATCAGCGCGTATTTAACAATGCAAGCGGCGACGGGAGTGGACGCATTGCAGATTTTTGACAGCCACGGCGGCCATCTGGCGGCATCCGAGTTCCCAGAAGCCAGCGGACGCTGGATCAGCGAAATCATCGTCCGGCTGGGCGGAACTCCCGCGCCAAAAGTCGAGGCAGGGGAGTCCTCCGCCGTGGCGGCAGAAAATCACGTCGCGCCGGCGATGATTGTATTTTCGCTTGGCACGCACGGGAACTGGCCGGAGTTGGCGGCGAGCGGCGCGAATGTGATTGGCGTGGACTGGCAAACTGAGTTGGCGGTTGCGCGTCATATCATTCCCGCCCACATTGGCATTCAGGGAAATCTGCGACCGCAGTTGCTGGTGGAGGCCACTCCCGAAGAGGTGCGCCGCGAGACGTTGCAGATTTTGGAAACCATGCGTGACCGGCCCGGGCACATTTTCAATCTGGGACATGGTTTGACGCCGGGAGCGAAGCTGGAGAACATCCAAGCGCTGGTGGATACGGTAAAGCAATTTCGCGCCGACCTGCCTTGAGCGTTTTGTCGCAATTCGCGCGGGTTGAAATTTTGCAGGTGCGGGTCGGGCCGGGCACATTGAGAACCGATTGATGAACACATTAAACGTAGATTTGGATTTGGTGCGGAAGTACAACGTGGCCGGACCGCGTTATACGAGTTATCCGCCCGCCACCAAGTTCGTGGACACCATTGCGTGGGAGCAACTGGCGGAAAAAATTGCGGCGAACAACCAAACCCCGCGGGACCTGTCCATCTATTTTCATATTCCGTTCTGCGAGACGCGCTGCTGGTTCTGCGCCTGCACCAAGGTCATCACGCTGAACCACGGTCAGGGGGCCGATTATCTGGATCATCTCGAACGCGAGGTGGCCAGGATGAAAACGCTGCTGCATCCGCAACGGCGGGTGGCGCAGTTGCACTTTGGCGGCGGCACCCCCACGTTTTTGCGTCCGGATGAATTGCGCCGCCTCGGCGACATCATCCACAAACATTTCACCTTTGCGGCGGATATCGAGGCGAGCGTGGAAATTGATCCGCGCCGGCTGACGCGGGATCATCTGGTGGCGTTGCGGGAGATCGGTTTCAACCGCGCCTCGATGGGCGTGCAGGATTTCAATCCCGAGGTGCAGCAGGCCGTGCATCGCATTCAACCGCGCGAGATGACGCAGCAGGCGTTGGATTGGTTGCGTGAACTGGGTTACACTTCGATCAATCTCGATTTGATCTACGGACTGCCATTCCAGACGCGGGAATCGTTCAACGAAACGCTGGACATTGTGCTCGGCATGAAACCGGACCGGCTCGCGGTGTTCAGCTACGCGCACGTGCCGTGGATCAAGCCCGCGCAGAAAATTCTGGAGGATAAAATCCTGCCCTCGCCCGAAACCAAGCTGGCCATCCTCAAGCTCGTGATCGAACGGCTGACGGCGGATAATCAATACGTCTATATCGGCATGGATCATTTTGCCCGACCCACAGATGAACTGACCATTGCGCAACGCCGGAAACAATTGCAGCGCAACTTCCAGGGCTACAGCACGCGGGCCGGAGCGGATATTTACGCATTCGGCATGTCGGGCGTGTCGCAAACCCCTGAGGCCTATTGGCAGAATGAAAAGGAGCTGCCGCAATATCAGCAAGTGGTGGCGGCGGGACGCGTGCCGTTGCACAAGGCTTACTTTGTCACCGAGGAGGATAAAATCCGCCGCGAAACCATCATGCGTGTGATGTGCGATTTGTCGCTTGATTTCGCGAATATGTCGCGGCAGTTGAACCTCAATTTCGAGCAGCACTTTGCCGACGAACTGGCCGCACTGACGCCTTATGAGGCGGATGGATTGGTGCGGCGGACGCCCGTTGGCGTGGAAGTGACGGATGCCGGACGACTCTTCATTCGCAATATCGCAATGTGTTTCGACAACACCCTCGCGCCCGTCGGCGAGCGCCGCCACTCGAAAACGGTTTAGAAGATTTGCCGCGTTGCGGGGGCGTCAGCGAGTTGCGGGGAGGCCGATCTGACCACCTCAACCGGCTTGCGATCCTCCCGGCTGGTGCTCGTCTCCTCTTTTGCAAGGAGAGGACCGAAAGCGAAAAATTGGAAAAATCTGTTTGTACGGAACCACTCATTGGCCTGCGTGCAACTCACGCAAAGTGCGCGAAATTCCCGCGTGAATTTGATCATGTGGTCGCGATTCACTCGGTTTTCATCGGGAAATTGAGTTGGTATTGGCCGTGCTAAATAAAAATCGAAAACGGGTTTGACTGGTGGTGCAAGTTTTATAGAGTGCATTCACTGTTTAACCAAAAACAAAAAAACCAAAACGAACAAACAACAATGAAACAACTACGTAAACAATCCCGAGCGTTCACGCTCATTGAGCTGCTCGTCGTGATTGCGATTATCGCGATCCTGGCGGCCATGCTCTTGCCGGCACTCGCCAAGGCCAAGGCCAAGGCGCAACGTATCTCCTGTACCAATAATCTGAAACAGGTCGGTCTGGCCTTCCGGATTTGGGCGGGTGACAACAACGATCAAAATCCTATGAGCGTCCCGCGGGCCAGCGGTGGTGCTGCCGAAGCGGTCGGAACCGTGGCGGTGTTACCTTGGAAGACTGCCACTGTTCCCACTCAGGGTGGTGTCTGGCAGATGTTCCTGGTCATGTCCAACGAGTTGAATACCCCCAAGATTCTGAACTGCCCGTCGGACAATGCGCCGTCACATAACGCCACGTTGGCAGCGCAAGGGAACCACGTGCAGGCCACGGTTTTTGGTCCCACGTTGACTGGAACGGGTGCGGCTCAAGGCTTCGAGAATGATCAATACGCCAGCTACTTTGTGGGTGTGGACGCAATTGATACCGCTCCCGGCATGTTTCTGACCGGTGATCATAATCTGGGAACTGGCGCTAATCAGATCACCAAGACACCTCAGTTCGTCAGCGCCGGTACCAATAACAATTGGGCGGCAACCACGATTGGCTATCAGGACAATGGACACTCGAAGGCGGGCAACGTTGGTCTGGCTGACGGCAGTGTGCAAGGCTTCAGCACCACGGCATTCCGCCAAGGACTGAACAACACCAGCGATAGCAGTCGCACTCCGGGGGTGTTCGCGTTGGCCGCCGGCTCTGCAGGGCCGGGCGTGAACCGCTTGCAGTTCCCGTAAATCGAAATCGGACAATTTTCAGCCACGGCATTCGTGAGGATGCCGTGGTTTTTTTATGATCAACCTTCGACGTTGGGATGGATTTTCAACCGGTCTAATTCATCCAGAGCGTTTCAAATATTGTTGCGGTCCCCGTGAGGCGGCGGACTAAACTTTTAACCACGAGGCGGCATCCAACTGCCGTTCGTCATTGATTGGGGGTGGGCAGCGTCTTGGACTGGCAGTCGTCTTCTACCGCTCAGCCGGAACGATTCGATTGGCGTTTGGGTGGAACGGGCCACTGGCCCGTTCTGTCGGGCTGCCAGCCCGATAGCCGAACGCAAAGAGCGCGAACTCAATGGTGTACAATTTCCTTACGCTCAGCTGGACGGCAGGTTGCCGCTCAGAACGGCCAAGTTAGTCGTTCCACCTTGGACCAACTGCATCGTTCCGGCTTAGCCACGGCTCTGAAATCGCCCGTCGGCTCACCAATCTTTCAGCGGTTTGTTGCGGTTTTTGGGTTCGCCTTGCGGTTGGAAAAGGAGAAGCTGTTCCTCGCCCTTCTGCGTGTTGAGTAATTGCCTGGCTTCTTCCGGCGTCATCTTATGCGCTTCCATGGGGTTGGCTTCCTGATCCTGATGGCCGTCTTTGGGCTGCTTTTCAGATTTGTTTTGCCGCTGATCTTGCGGAGACGGGTTTTGGTCTTTTGACGGGTCCGGTTTTTTCTCCTCCGGGGACTGCGATGGATCGTTTTTCTGGTCCTGGTTTTTCTGGTCCTTGGATGGATCCGACTTTTGATTCTGCTGTTCCTGCTGTTGCTGGTCCTGGTTGGGTTGGTCTTGCTGATTCTGCTGGTTTTGTTGTTGAAGCAGTTCGTAGAGCTTCTGCAACTTCTCGTCATCAGGAAACTGTTGCAGGCCGTTGGTGACCACTTCGAGCGCCGCGGGGACGTTGTTCGACAAGTACCATTGTGCGCCGCCGTGGAAAAAGTTATCGACGTTTTTTGCGAAAACATTCGTTCCGGACCAGACTCCGAGGCTAAATCCGAGGAGCAGGCGGAACGGTTTCGGGATGCGGTTGGGCGATTTCATTGATTTGCTTTAACTTTTCCGTAAAGGCTTCAAACGGCTGGGCGACGATCGGCGCCTGCTGCTTCAGTTGCTCCATGATCTGCAATGCCTGGGCGTAGTTCCGCTGGCGCGTGGCGGCGTCGGCGGCGGCCTTGGCCTGTTGCGCCAGTTTGCGCAAGGCGGCAATCTGTTTCAAACGATCTTCCACCAAGGCCAGATTGAAGGCCGCGTCCGCATCCGTTTTTTCCAAGGCGAGCGCGTGTTGATACTGTTGGGCCGCCTCCTTCCAGGCCGTCTCCAATTTATCCAGGTCCTGCGCCTGTTGACCGAGGCGGTAATGCACGTTGCCCAAATTGTAGTAGGCTTTGGCCTGCAATTTCACGTCGCGCGCCGTCAGCACCGCGTTGAAATGTTGCAAGGCGGCGGGGTAATTCGTGGCTTGATAGGCGGCGGCGCCGGCGTTGAAATCCAGGCGCGGGTCCGCTGGTTTTTGCTCTTTGGCGGCAATGCTGATCAATCGCTCGTACTCGGTCAGCGCGTTGGTGAAATTGCCGTTCCGATAATCCTTGAAAGCGGTCGCGGGCGTGGCTCGGGCGGAAGCGGTCGCAAAAGCCATCGCGAGCATTGTGGTCAATAAAGCGATGGTTGCGGCTCGCGCAGTGAACGCGCTGGAAGTTTTGGTGCGGCGATAATCGGGCAGCAGCACTTCGATGAGCAGCAGCAGGACGGCGGCGGCGAGCGGCCAGTAATAACGATCGCGCATTTCTTTCACCAGTTTTTCCTGCCCCTCCGATTTAGGCAGTGGCCCCAGGCCTTTTTCATAAAGGGTGTCAATCGTCTTTGCGCCGCGCAACGGCAGATAGAAGCCGCCCGAAGTGGCGCCAGCGATTTGTTGCAGCAGGGTTTCATTCAGCCGGGATTTGACCACATTGCCTTGATCGTCGCGGATATAGTCGGCGTTGCCTTTGGCGTCCTTGAAGCGCAGCAATTCGCCCTCGGTGGTGCCGATGCCGATTGTGAAAATTTTCATTCCGGCTTTGGCCGCCGCGCGCGCCGCTTCGAGCGCGTTTTCGTCGTTGTCCTCACCATCGGTGAACAGGACCAGGACTTTGAAATTGTCGCCTTCCTTGAAGGCAGTGAGCGCCGTGTTGATGGCTTCGGCCAGGGCGGTGCCACCTTGCGGAATGATGTTCACATCCAGCGCTTCCACGCTTTGACGAAACGCATTATCGTCAATGGTCAGCGGGCATTGCAGAAAGGCGCCGCCGGCAAATGCCACCAGCCCCAGCCGGTCCGCCCGGGCTTGTTGCATCAGGTCCAGCGCGGCCAGTTTGGCGCGTTGCAATCGGTTGGGCGCAATGTCCTCGGCCAGCATGGATTTGGAGGTGTCAATGGCCACGACGATATCGAGTCCCTTCTGCTTCGATTCTTCCCAGGTGAAACCCCATTGCGGGCAGGCCAGGGCGACGATCAGCAGAATGCTGGCGCTGATGATCAGAGCGAAGCGCAGTTTTTGGCGTTTGGGCGAAACTCCGGAGGTCAGTCCGGAAAGCAGTCGTACTTGGATGAATTGGGTCATTAACCGTCGTCGTTCGCGTAGTGCCCACCAGAAGAAAATGACAAGCAGCGGCGGAATGATCGTCAGCAACCAGAGAATGTGTCCGTGAGCGAAGTTCATTTTGAAATTGCCGATTGCCGATCACCGATTGTCGATCGGGTTCGTAGCTTCGCACCATTGCCAAACAAATCGTCCGAAGCGGCACTTCGGTCGCGGCAAATTACCGGGCTGGTTGTCGAGCCCGCAGTCCGGCGGAATTTATCACCAAAACCGGAACGGTTGAAGAAGAAGCCGATGAAACCGCGCTTTGGCTCAAATTGTTGATCGAATCTGAAGCCGTGCCGGCACGGAAACTTTTGGTTTTTCTGACTGGAGCCAATGAATTCACCGCGATCCTGGCATCTTCGCAAAAAACTGCGGCCGGGAAGTGGTTCTCCAATCGGTAATTGGCAATCAGCCATCAACAATCTCATGGCAGCCTCCTCAAAACGGTCTGACCCATCGCCAACTCCGCCACCAGCAGCACGATGCCTGCGGCGATGAGCCAGGGGAACAGTTCCGTGTGCCGCGCGAATTTTTTCACGTCGGCCTCGGTCTTTTCCAGTTTATCAATTTCCGAATAAATGGCGGCGAATTTTTCCGCATTGTCGGCGCGGTAGTATTTGCCGCCGGTCAGGTCGGAAATCTTTTGCAAGGTTTCTTCGTCAATGTCCACCGGCACCATCTGGTAAACGCGCCGGCCAAAAAAATCCGTGGTCGGCATGGGGGCCTGACCTTCGGTGCCGACGCCGATGGTGTACACTTTTACGCCGAGCGCCTGCGCCGCTTCCGCCGCCGTGAGCGGAGGAATTTTGCCGGCGTTGTTTTGGCCGTCGGTCATCAGGATGACGATTTTACTCTTGGATTTAAGCTCGCGCAGTTGGTTGACAGAGGTGCTTAACGCCGAGCCAATGGCGGTTTGGTTTCCGTTGATCGTGTTGAGATCCAGCCGATCCAGGTTTTTGAGCAGGAAGTCGTGATCCAGGGTGATGGGCGCGGCGATGTAAGCCTGGGTGGCAAACGCAACCAGCCCGATGCGGTCGTTGGGGCGTTTGGCGATGAACTTTTCCAAAACGGCGCGCGCCATCGCCACGCGGTTCAAGCGCTGACCGCGGATTTCAAAATCTTCCGCCGCCATGCTGCCGGAGAGATCAAAGGCCACCACGATGTCCACGCCGCTGGCGGTTACTTTCGTGGTGTCAAACTTGGTAAGCCGGGGTTGCGCGAGCGCAATGATGAACAGGGCCAGTGTCAGCCAGCGCAGCGCGAGCAGCAGGTTGCCCGCGCTTGATTTCGTAATGCTCTGCATCCCGTGCAGCAGTTGCACGGAGGAATAAATGAATGCGGCCGGCTGGCCCCGCCGCCCTTTCAGCCAGGCAGCCACAGGCAGCAGCAGGAGCAGGAGCAGAAGATATGGGTGTCCAAAGGTCATGGAGTTGGGGCGCCGGCCGTGGTCACGGGTTCGGTTTCCGCCACGAGTTGTATTGCCGAGGTGTGCAGACTGCGCAACTCCGGTTCGCCCGGCTCGTATTTGGCGAACTTGACGAGATCACAATTCGTCAGGAAATGCCCCAGACCGTCCTTTTGCGTTTCCGTCAAGCGATCGGTCCGTTGCAGGTCATTCAGAAATTCTTCCGTCGTGCGTTCCGGGGCGCGAAAATCAAAGCGTTCTTCGAGGTACAATCGTAGCGTGTCTGAAACCGCCGTGACAAAGGGTTTAGGTTGTCCGATCAGCGCCAACGCGTCCTGTAATTTTTGCCGGGCGCGCAGGTGTGCCGGGATGACCGGGGTTACGATTGGTGCTTGCGCACGTTTGTGCCACCAAGACCGGTAAAGCGCGAGCAGCGCCACCATTACCAGGGCGGCTAACGCCCACCAAAGCCATTCGTAACCGCTGGGAATGTCTAGCGGCGGCGCGATGTCCCGGATGTCCGTGGCGTTGGTGATGGTGGCGGTCGAGTTGGTTATCATCCGCGTAACCTTCGTTTTTCGCGGGTTTCAAAAAACTGCGCCAACACCGCGCCGTAGGGCTGATCGGTATGCAGATGAATGGAATCAATTCCCGCGGACCGAAACAGACGTTCGGTTTCCGCCTGCGCCTTGGCCTGGCGTAGAGCAAACGCATCGCGGCGCCGCGCGTCGCCCGTGTTGATTTCCACAATTTCGCCGGTTTCCGCGTCGCGCAAAACCAATCGCCCCAGCGCAGGTAACTCCAGTTCAAAGCGATCTGTAATCTGCACGGCCACGACGTCATGCCGCCGGTTCACCTGGCGCAACTTCGTGAACGAGGTTTGCGCCAGTGATTCGAGCCGCGGCATCTGTGGACGCAGCCGGGGGGTGTCGCCGCCTCTGCCGTCGCGTCTGAACGAGGGATTGTTTTGTGACGAGGATGTCGTTGTCACCGTCGGCGACCCGATGAAATCCGAGATGATCACCGTGACCGCTTTGCGCGATTGAATCCGCAGCAAGAATTCCAGCGCGCGATTCAAGTCTGTGCCCGACCGTTTTGGCGTGAAAAACAAAACTTCGCGAATGACCCGCAGAACGTGACTGCGACCCTTGCGCGGCGGAATGAACTTTTCCACTTCGTCACTGAAGAGGATCAGTCCCACCTTGTCGTTGTTGCGGATGGCGGAGAAGGCGAGTACCGAGGCGATTTCCGCCGCCAGTTCGCGCTTGGATTGGTCGCGGGAGCCGAACAGCCCCGAGCCACTGACATCCACCACGAGCATGAGCGTGAGTTCGCGTTCCTCAACGAACTTCTTGATGAACGGATGATTCATGCGCGCGGTGACGTTCCAGTCAATGGCGCGTACGTCGTCGCCGGGCTGATATTCGCGCACCTCGTCGAAATTCATGCCCTGGCCCTTGAAGACGCTTTGGTACTGGCCGGCCAGGGTTTCGGTGATGATGCGGTTCGTGCGAATCTCGATCTGCCGGATTTTTTTGAGAATCTCGCGAGGAATCATGGGAAAATTGCGGATTGGCGGTTGGCGATTGGCGAATTCAAGCCGGGGGAAACTCCGGCTTGCGTGGGCAAGTCAAAGGGGTAAATTGCCGCCATGAGCAGGACAGAAATCCTCGAAGAACTGCGTCGAATGCCGGAAGCCGAGCGCCGCGAACTCGTCGAAACCATTGAGCTGGAATTTGGCGACTTTGATGATGAACTTACCGCTGAACAGAAGGCTGAACTCGACCGTCGTGCGGAAGAACTGCGGCAACATCCCGAACGCGGGATTCCTTGGGAACAGGTGCGCGCCGAAGCCAGGCAGAAATTGAAAGCCCGCCGCGCCGCATGACGCGCAAAATTGTTTTCGCGTCCGGTGCCCGCCTTGAATACGACCAGGCCATTCTTTGGTATGATGAACAACAGCCCGGCTTGGGCGATGAATTTGAAGCCGAGGTCAATCACGTCATCGGGGAAATTCTGAAAAATCCCGAACGCTTTCGTTTCGCGAGTCTGGCAACTCGCAAGGCAAGACTGCTCGGAAAGTTTCACCGTTACAGCATCTACTTTTCCGTCCAGCCAGACCGCATTAGCATCGTGTCGGTTTTTGATGGCGCTCGGAATCCGGACGAGTTGCTGCGGCGCTTGAGATGACGCGCCCGCGAGCGTTTCGGTCACGATGCGGTTCGTGCGAATCTCGATCGGCCGGATTTTTTTGAGAATTTCGCGGGGAATCATTTGTACATCAGGGCGGAATTGCCTTCTTTTGAAATCCCATCAAATGCCGCCGCGACCTTTCTGGCGATGAATTTCCCCCACTCGGCAACATCCTCGATATCGAGATATTCTAAAGGCCACGGCTGTCTTCGATTGGGGTAGTGCTCAAAACCAAGCTCCATCAACGGTTTGGCTGCTTCGAGAGACGATTTATCAAACTCTGATTCAAATATATTTTGCGATAAAATCTTGCGAAGAATTTTCTGCCGGATGCGCTTCATTTCTGCCAAATCATCGTCCGACTGATATCGTAAAAATGAAACAGAAGTAGCTGAGTGCATTTCCGTGGTATCGGGTGATTTCACTAGATGCAGTCGCACATTAAATTTTCCTCCGAGTGGCTTAATGTAGGGATTCTTAACCCCTTTCTCTACTTGAAGTGCTACGAATAGATTGTCGAAAGGTTTCACCCAAACGGATGATGCGGTTTTGAGGCGAGCAAAGCCCAAGGGTTCAAGTGCAGGGCGAAGCGCTTGATCTATAACTCGGTAAAAATCGCGAGAGGTCATTGCCTGTTAATCCCTTCGGATTGCTTGAGGCTGAAGTTTACGGCACGGGCAGTTCATCAAAGATTTTCTGGATGACCGTTTCGCTGGTTTTTTCCTCGGCCTCGGCTTCGTAGTTCATGACTTGTGGGTTCAGAAGGGCGCGGGTTGGCCATAAAGCCGCTCAAAGAGCTGCTGTCTGATTTCAAGCGGGGAAAGTCCGGGCGGCAACGAGGCCAGCACCACAGTTCGCGCGGCATCAAACATCCGCGCGCCCATCACGAAACGTTCCGCGCCGGTGCGGGCCATCAGTTTTTGGCGGACAAGTTCGGCGATTTCCGGGGAGGTGTCGTTCATATTACAACTTCCTGCCATAAGTTAGTCACTCCCAATTCTTGCGTCCATCGTTGGATATAAGCGTGGTCGCAGCCGGTCGAAACGAGATTCTTCACGTCGCGCAGTTGCAATTCCGAGTGCGAGTCTTTGGCCCAAAACAATTTGGAGAGAATCAAATCTTCCTTGCTCACAATCCACGTTTCAAAATTTTCGATTTTGATTCGCTGCCGGCGATTGAATTCCGCAAGCCGATACTCGCTTTGTTTGCGAACGATGCAGTCCACTTTGATGACGCTCTCGTGGTGAATCAGATTGAACAGCGATTGTTGTGTGATGGAACTGACCACCGCTTCCGGCGAGACGTAGTAATCCGGGCTGAACAACTGAATCAGGCGCGCCGCATCCGCAGGGCGTAGTGCGACGACGACATCAATGTCGCGCGTCATGCGCGGCTGGGCGTAGTAATTCATTGCCATCGAGCCGGTCAGCATGTAAGCGATGCCCGCCCCATCCAGTCGGGCGGAAACATCGCGGACTATGTCGAGTTCATTCAACATGCTTCATTCATCATTTATTTGGTCTTCATTTTCACGGCACGGGCAGTTCATCAAAGATTTTCTGGATGACCGTTTCGCTGGTTTTTTCCTCGGCCTCGGCTTCGTAGGTGATGGCCACGCGGTGGCGTAACACATCCATGCCGATGCTCTTTACGTCCTGCGGCGTCACATAGCCGCGGCCCTTGAGGAACGCATACGCCTTGGCCGCCAGCGTCAGCGCGATGGTCGCGCGCGGCGACGCACCGAGCTGGATGAAATCCTTCACCGCGATCTTGTAATGGTCGGGATCGCGCGTCGCGCAGACGAGGTCCACGATGTAATCCTTCACCTTGTCGTCCACGTAAATGTCATTGATGACTTCGCGCGCTTTGAGAATGTCCTTCGGGTCAACCACCGCGCTCGCGCTCGGCGTGCCGGAAGTTTTCGCCATTACTTCGAGAATCTGCCGTTCCTCGGCGCGTGTCGGATAGCCGATCTTCAATTTCAACATGAAGCGATCCACCTGCGCCTCGGGCAACGGATATGTGCCTTCCTGCTCGATGGGATTCTGCGTGGCGAGCACGAGGAACGGTTCGTCGAGCTTGAAGGTCTGGTCGCCGATGGTGACCTGGCGTTCCTGCATGGCTTCAAGCAACGCGCTCTGCACCTTGGCGGGCGCGCGATTGATTTCGTCCGCCAAAACCAAATTGGCGAACACCGGGCCTTTGCGCGTAGTGAAGCCGCCGGACTGCGGATTGTAAATCTGCGTGCCGACGACGTCGGCGGGCAGCATGTCCGGCGTGAATTGCAGGCGCGAAAACTTTACGTGCATGGTGTTCGCCAGTGATTTCACGGCGAGCGTCTTGGCGAGGCCGGGCACGCCTTCAAGCAGGACGTGGCCGTTGGCGAGCAAGCCGATGACGAGTCGTTCGGTCAGATAGTTTTGCCCAATGATGACTTTGCCGAGTTCATTAAACAGCGGATGGGTGAACGCGCTGGCTTCCTTGACGGCTTCGTTGATGGCGTTGATTCCAGTATTCATGAAAGACTTCGATACTACGAACGGATGGACAGCGAATCCAGCCTGAGTGTTCAAAGCGGTGGATCGTCAGGCGGCGGAAGCGTCCGGGGTAGAGTCCGGATTTAATTGCGAGGCTGGAAGCGGCTAAACAAGGTTGCCACGCGTGATCAATAACCAATGGCAGCGGCAAATCGGTATGAAAATTTTGCCCAATCAAAATTGTTGCAAAAACATATTGCGGTCGCGCGGCGGTCTGATACTCTTTGCACCCCGTTTCCCTTTGGGCGGCGGTTAACCGGAAAGAAGATTATAGACAATTGCTCTTTGTATGGCAGGACAACGCATTCGTATTCGGCTCAAGGCTTTCGACTATCGCGTCATTGACCAATCAGCGCGCGAAATTGCTGATACGGTAAAACGAACCGGAGCGCGAGTCGCCGGTCCGATTCCTCTTCCCACCCGCGTGGAACGCTACACCGTAAATCGTTCACCACACGCGGATAAAAAATCCCAGGAAACATTTGAACAACGCACCCACAAACGGCTGATTGACATTCTCGAGCCAACCGCCAAAACCGTGGACGAGTTGAAAAAACTCAATCTCCCCGCGGGCGTGGACATCACCATCAAGATTTAACCGCAACGACTTTATCTCATGCCACTCGGACTTATAGGAAAAAAACTCGGACACACGCGGGTGTATGACGCCCACGGCGTGATGACCCCGGTGACGGTGGTGCTTGTCGGCCCGAATCGCGTATTGCAGGTAAAAACGCAGGCGGGCAAGGACGGCTACAACGCCGTGCAACTGGGCTTTGATGACCAGAAGGAACAGCGCCTGACCAAGCCTTTGCTTGGGCACGTTAAAAAACACAATGGCGTGGCGGTCAAGCGCATCAAGGAATTCCGCAATTTCTCCAAGGAAGTAAAACCGGGAGAAGTGGTGGGCGCGGACCTGTTCGCTCCGGGCGATTTTGTGGATGCCATTGGAACCACCAAGGGTCGCGGTTTTGAAGGTGTCGTCAAACGGCATCGTTTTGCCGGTGGTGATTCAACGCACGGGGCTAAAGGCTGGCATCGCCGTTCTGGTGCCATCGGCCAACGGTTGTTCCCGGGCACGGTCATGCGCGGTATGCGGATGCCTGGTCACATGGGACAGGTGCGTCGCACCGCGCAAAACTTGCAAGTCATTCAAGTGCGCGCAGCGGACCATCTGCTGTTGATCAAGGGGTCGTTCCCGGGATCGGAGGGCGATTACGTCATTATTCGTGAATCAAAGAAACGCCCGAAGGGATGGAAGCCTGCCGTGGTTGCAGTTCCCGCGAAGAAGAAAGCGGCCGCGAAGAAATAAGGAGTAACGATGAAAATTTCCGTTAAAAGCATTCAAGGTCAGGCTGCGGGTGAACACGAAGTGAAGTTCACCTTGGTGGAAGGGGGACGCGGCACGCAGGCCGTCCACGATACCGTCACTGCTTATCGCGCCGCGCAACGCAGTGGCACGGCCAGCACCAAGACTGCGGGCGAAGTCGCCGGGACGAACAAGAAACCGTGGCGGCAGAAAGGCACTGGCCGCGCTCGCGCCGGCTCTTTCCAATCACCCATCTGGGTGGGCGGCGGCGTCGTGTTTGGTCCGAAGCCGCGCAGTTACGCCAAGAAGGTAAACGCGCAGACCAAGCAACTCGCCTTGCGCAAAGCGTTGACCGAACGGCTCAAGGCGGGCGATGTCATCCTCGTGGATGATCTGAAGCTGGCCTCGGCCAAGACGAAGGAATTTGTGGGCGTGATCAAGGCGCTCGGTGTGGAGGGAACGGTGCTCGTCATTTCCACCGGCGCGAACCAGAACCTCACGTTGGCGGCGCGCAATGTGGCGAAAGTCGCGTTAGCCACCAGCGAAACGCTCAACACCTACGACGTGCTCCGTCCGAGCAAATTGATTTTCACGCGTGGCGCCTTTGAAAAGGTCGAAGCCCGCTTGAACAAGGAATAACATGAACGCTTTCAACATCGTCAAAACCGTCCGGCTGACTGAAAAAGGCACGCGCCAGGGCGAGAAATACAACCAGTACACCATCAAGGCGGATCGGCTGGCCAGCAAGCCGCAGATCAAACGCGCCGTGGAAGAGTTGTTCAAAGTCAAGGTGCTGCGCGTCAATACGCTTCAGGTTCGCGGTAAGTATCGTCGTCAACGCACCGCCCAAGCGGGCCAGGCGCCAGATTGGAAAAAAGCCATCGTGACGCTCAAAAAAGGCGATAAAATTTCGCTGACCTAAAAACGACACGGTAAATTTCATGAGGCGCGGAGTGAGTTCACTTCGCGCCTTTTTCATTGCCGGGGCGACGATCAGATTATTGGCACGGTGGTATGAGTCGCACGGGCCGAAGCGAGGATGTGTTGAGTCGAAGAAAAAGCACTTTTAGCCGCTTGGAGAACAAATGGTTTGCGGTCGCTTCGATACCCGTTAGGCTTAACGTGAAGAAAGACTAGTGACATGAAGCATTGGTGGTGGGTCCTCATATTGATTGCCTTGTTGGGAGGAGGCTTTGTTTATTTCAAAGATCGGCCGTTGTTGACGTCGAACGGCGCGAAGGTTTCCCGCGTCAACACGGCCAAGGTGGAATCGCGAAACATTCAGTTCATCATTAACGCCGCCGGGGAGATCGGCCCCGCCGATCAAGTTTCGGTGCGACCGGAAATCAACGGGCGCATTGCCGTGTTGCCGGTGGATTTGGGGGATTCGGTCAAGCAGGGCAGTTTGTTGTTTCAATTGGATGACCAGGACCTCCAGATCGAGATCGAGTCGCGCCAAACGGACATTGCGCGTGCCAGTTTGCAACTGGAACAAGCCGAGCGGAACTTTACGCGCAGTCGTGAGTTGTATGACGCGAAACTAATTTCCAAGGAGCTGTACGAAGAAACCAAGACCCAGTATGACTTAGCCAAAAACACCCTGTTGCAGGGAGAAAAAGCCCTGGATTTGGTCAAGGATCGGATTCGCAAAACCCGGATTGATGCGCCATTTGATTGCACGGTGTTGACGCGGCCGGTTTCCGTTGGCCAGGCGGTTTCCGGCTCGGGCGGAGTCGGCGGTGGGACGGAAGTGCTGACCATTGCGAACTTGAATGACATGATCATTAACGCGCACATCAATCAGGCCGATGTCGCTTATTTGAAATTGAATGAGATGGTTCAAATCTCGGTGGAAGCGGTGCCGGGGCTGGAAGTGCAGGGAAAGATCGAACGGATTGCTCCGCAAGCGACCATCAAAAACAACATCAAAGGTTTCGCGACGCGCATTTTGCTCGCTAACGTGGACAAGCGGGTGCGCCCAGGTATGACGGCCAATATCCGGATTCCCGTCGCTTCCGCCGACAATGTTTTGGCCGTACCGTTGGCGGCGGTGTTTTCGGAGTTGGACCCAAAAACGCAGCAGTACGAACGGTTTGTTTACGTGCAGCAGGGCAGCGGTTTTGAGCGCCGCGCCATCCAGGTCGGCGTGTCGGACTATTTTTACGCGGAAGTAAAGAGTGGGTTGCAGAGTGGCGAAACGGTGGCGCTGGAACAACCGGCGGACGAATCTGCCAAGCCGCCGGGCATGGCTTCGGTGGGAAGTGGAGCGGGCCGACCGCGATGAGGTGAGCGCCATGTCCTTGCTTGAACTGCGCAACGTCTCGAAGCTGTACCTGTTGGGCGGCGAGGAAATCCGGGCGCTGGATGATGTTTCCCTAGATATCGAAAGCGGCGAGTTCATTTCCGTCATTGGCCCTTCCGGTAGTGGCAAATCCACGCTGATGCACATTCTCGGCTGTCTGGATTCTCCGACAAGCGGTACGATCCAGTTGGATGGCACGATGATTCATGACGCGACGGCGCGGCAACTGGCCGCCATCCGTAATCGAAAAATTGGCTTCGTGTTCCAATTCTTCAATCTGCTTCCCAAGTTGAATGTCCTGCAGAACGTCGAACTTCCCATGCTTTACAGCGGTGTGGGCGGACGCGAACGTCGCGAGCGCGCCCTGGCGGCGTTGCAGGCGGTGAGCATGGACAACCGGGCGCACCATCGCCCCTCGCAACTTTCCGGCGGTCAACAGCAACGCGCGGCCATTGCGCGCGCGCTGGTCAACAATCCGAAAATTATTTTTGCTGACGAGCCGACGGGGAATCTGGATTCGCACACCGGCACCATGATCCTGAGTTTGTTTCACCAGTTAAGTGCCGAGGGTCGCACCATCATCCTGGTGACGCATGATCCCGAGATTGCCGCCGTCACTCCGCGCCGCATTGAAATTCGCGATGGCAAAATCGCGACGAAGGTGGACGCGAAACTGGCGGGGTTGAATCGAGTGGCTGCCGCCCAATCCCAGGCCCCATGAATATCTTCAACACCATTTTAACCGGTTTCAAAGAAATCTGGGCCTACAAGTTCCGCTCCCTGCTTACCATGCTGGGAATTATTCTGGGCGTCGCGAGTTTGGTCGCCATGTCCGCCTTGGTGAAAGGGATGGAAGTCGGGGCAACCGAAGCGTTGGTGGCGATTGGCGGATTACAGAAATTTCGCATTGAGACGCAGCCTGTGCCGGTGGAGCAGCGGCACCTTCAAGATCAGGCCGTCGGGTTGAACCTGCAGGATGTGGAAGCCCTGGCGGCGAACGCCACGCTCTACACGAATATCTCTCCCGAGATTTCCATCAGCCGCGTAACCTTATCGGCCAAAGGTAAAAACAGCCGACCGTGGAATTGCTCCGGGGCGTGGCCTGTAATTTTGGAAATTTACGAGCATGAGATTGCCAAAGGACGAATGTTTAATGCGTTGGATGATGAGATGGCGCGCAGTGTGTGTGTCATTGGCACGGAAGTGAGGGACAACTTGTTTGGCTCGCCCGAGGAGATGGGGCGGGAGATCAATCCCGTGGGCGAGACGATTCACATCAATGGACAGGCGTTCACGGTGATTGGTCTGTTCAAGCATTATGAAAGTGAACAGGAACGGCGCGAACGTGAAGCCGCCGCCGCGCAGCCCAAGGGCCAGCAAACCGGCCCAACGCGCAGTCGGGGCTGGGGCGGACGCCAGGGGAACTTTGTTTATCGCTTCAAAAACAACAGTGTTTACCTTCCGCTGAACACGGCGCGCATCAAGCTGGCAGCCGATCCCGCCGGAGGCACCCCCAACTTGACCAGCATCGAAGTGCAGTTGGTTGATTTGGGCCGGATGAACGAGGCGATTCAGCAGGTGCAGAACGTCATGATGAACACGCACAAGGGAATTCGGGATTTTCAATTTCGCACGCAGGAGGAGTGGGCTGAAAAGATCGAGGAATTCATCCGTAACGCCCGGATGAGCGGCGGAACGATTGCGGGAATCAGTTTGTTGGTGGGTGGCATTGGCATCATGAACATTATGCTGGCGAGCATTTCGGGACGCATCCGGGAGATCGGTATTCGCAAAGCCGTGGGCGCGACCACCTTTGATGTGTTCCTGCAAATTTTGATCGAAAGTGTGGTGGTGGCCGTCTTGGGAGGATTGGCCGGGCTGCTTTGCGCCTGGGGGCTGGTTAAGATCATCGGTGAAATTTCTCCCACCGAAAATGAACCGATCATCACCTCGATGGCGTTGGTGGTGGCGTTTGCCTTCAGCGTGGCCGTGGGCATCCTGGCGGGATTGCTGCCGGCCTTCAAAGCGGCGCGGCTCCACCCGATCGGCGCGTTGCGATACGACTAATCATGAAATTTTTCAACGCTCTCCTTTCGGGACTGAAAGATGTCTGGGCTCACAAACTGCGTTCCATCCTGACGATGTTGGGTATCATTCTGGGCGTGGCGAGTTTGGTGGGCATGGCGGCGATTGTGAAGGGGATGGAAAACGGAATGAAGGAAACCATGGTTACCATGGGCGGAGCGGATAAGGTGCTGATTCTCGATTCGCAGGTGCCGCCCGAACAGGAACACTTGGCCGATCAGGCGCCGGGCCGCACCATGCAGGACGTGTACGCCTTGCGGGATAGCGCGCCGTTGATTCGTCTGGTATCTCCGGAAATGTCCCTCAACAACGCCATCATTACGCGGGGCCAAAAGCAGGTCAGACCTTCCGAATGCGTCGGGGTCTGGCCCGCGGTTCTGGAAATGAACCTGCATACCGTTGCGCACGGACGGTTTTTCAACTCGTTGGATGAAGAGTCCGCCGCCAGTATTTGCGTCATTGGCACCGGGATTCGTGACGAGTTGTTTGGCGACCCGGATAAAACCGGCCACGAAGTCATTCCGCTCGGAGAGGTGATTTTCATTAATGAGCAGCCGTTTACCGTGGTGGGCATGTTCGAGCGGTACGAAAGCGAGCAGGATAAACGCGAGCGCGAATTGGCGCGGAAACAACCGGTTGCCGAAGCGAACGGCCCCGCCCGCTCGCGCGGTTGGGGGCGCGGTAATTGGGCGTTTCATCGCAAGAACCTCACGGTCTATGTTCCGCTGAATACCATGTGGCTTAAATTTCGCGCGGGAGGCACTTCCGCCAACAGTTTGCCGGATCCCCGGCTCGACGACATTGACATCAAGGTGGCGGATTTCGGGCAGTTGGAAGCGGCTTTGCAACAGGCTCGGAATGTGTTGATGTTCACGCACAAGGGAATTGAGGATTTCAGTTTTCGCACCCAGGAAAACCGCGTGGAAACCATCAATCAACAAATCCGGAATGCGCGGCTTAGCGGTGGGATCATCGCCGGGATCAGCTTGCTCGTGGGAGGAATTGGCATCATGAACATCATGCTGGCCAGCATCAACGAGCGCATCCGTGAGATCGGCATCTGCAAGGCCATCGGCGCCTCTCCGGAAACCGTCTTCCTGCAAATCATCGTGGAAGCGGCGGTCATCGCATTGCTGGGCGCGGCCATTGGTGTGGGGGCCTCCTTCGCGCTGGTGGATTTTCTCAGTCAAATCTCGCCAACGCTGAATTTGCCGGTCATCACGGCTCAACCGATTTTAGTCGCCGTGTTGTGTAGCATTGCCGTTGGTCTCATTGCGGGGGTCTTTCCGGCTTTCAAAGCGGCGCGGCTTAATCCCATCGAAGCCTTGCGCTATGAATAGGAGGGTTTGGCCGGATTCCAAGGGTGCTGAGGAGCGATGATTTTCAGAGAGTAAACCGATGAAGCTACCGCCGGATTATCACATGCACACGCCGTTATGTCGACACGCTGAAGGCGAACCGGTGGAATACGCGCGTCGAGCGATGGAGTTGGGGTTAAGCGAAATTGGATTTTCCGATCACGCGCCCCTGGCTCGCGATGATTTTGACGACTGGCGCATGTCGGGTTCGCAGTTGCGGGAGTATGTGGAAAAAGTTCAGCGCGCGCGACGCGAGTTTCCACAGTTGACCATCCGGCTCGCCTTGGAAGTGGATTATCTGCCGGGGCAGGAGGAATGGATTCAAACGCTGGCCGCGCAACAACCGTGGGATTATCTGATCGGCTCGGTGCATTACGTCACGGACGATTGGGCGATCGACAACCCGCATCAGATTTCCAAATGGCAGGACCAGGAAGTTTTTCAAGTGTGGTCCGCGTATTTTGACCGGCTGACCCAGGCCGCCGCGACCGGCCTTTTCAACATTATCGGTCACGCGGATCTACCCAAGAAATTTGGTCACCGACCGGAGCAGGATTGCGCTCCGCTTTACCGCCAACTGTTATCGGCGGCCAAACAACAGGGCTGCGCAATTGAGCTTAACACGGCTGGGCTGAGGAAAGATTGCCGCGAGATTTATCCAGCGCGCGAATTGTTGGCAGCGGCCTTTACCGCTGGTGTGCCGATTACCTTTGGTTCGGACGCGCATCGGCCTGAAGAAGTGGGGATGGACTTTGCGGTGGCGGTGCAACAGGCCCGCGCGGTTGGCTATCGGGAGACGTTGCAATTTGCCGGGCGCAAAGCCGAACGCATTCCACTGTAACGAGGCAATGCCTGTGGTTTATTGAGAACCGCGCGTTTTGCTTGCTGAATCAGGACGGCCAAGCTGTCCGTTCCATCCAGACCTTAAAGGAGTGCGGCCGTTCTTAATTATCGCAATGCCGAGCCATCTTCGCAGAGTGGCAAGGGAATGAAAAATCACCGCCACCCTCGACGGTGGTCGGTTCGTGTCCTTGCGGACGACATCCAGTGCTGATGCTTCATGAGGGAGAGACGTTTCCTTGTGTCCCTGACTAAATCACAGCCGAAACGCGGAGTGGATTTTCAAATCAAACCGAAACTCAGAAATTCAAAGAGCATTTCATTTTATCCCTGTGATTTCGCGTGGTCCGCGTATTTCGCGGTTCATCCAATCCTGCCATCCTGTCCTCCTGTCAGTTGCCTTCGTTGTGGTTTGGGGGCGCGGTGGAACGCGTCCCCCCAGAGAAATAGCATCCGTAGAACGCGTTGGATTTTGTCCGCAATAATTACGAAGCCGTACGCCTCCGTCCCGGGAGGGCCTCTGGATTACGTTCAGGGCTTCGGCGGAATTGAGCGAAACTCAGGAAGGGTTAGTCTTCTCTCGCGGTTGGTTGTTTGGTTTTTCTGTTCTTAGCGGAATCAGATGGGCAGTGCAGGGAGGGACGATATGCGAGTCATCGTCCCTCCCGTTCTGTTTTCGGATGAGATGCAATTACTCGGGCTGCGCTTACAGTTCCGCCTGATCCAACGCCCGCAAAATTACCGGCCCGTACGGCGCAAACGGCAATGGTTCGGGCAGCACGATGGCCGGTTTGTCGGCCGCGCGTGGATAGACCAGAACCATGGGGACGGCGGAACGACCGTGCTTTTCCAATTCCTCCGTGATGGCCGGAAGGAACGAGGTGTAGTCAGCCACCAGCGCCACCGCGTTAATTTCCTTGAGTCGGTTCACGACCGCTGCCGCTTCAAACCCCGGCTTCACGTTGATTTTGCACGTTTGACACCAGGCGGCGGTGAAATCCACCACGACGATCTGACCTTGAGCGCGCGCTTGATTGACGGCTTCCAAACTCCAGCGCTGCCAGGTATAGCCTTTGGGCGCATTGAGGATTTTATCGCCCGTCGCGAGTTGATGTTGTTCCTGTGGATTCCGCCAATTCAAACCCGATTCCAGCGCCCAGAAATAGCCGGTGGCCAGTAGCACCAAGGTGAACAACAATCCGGCGCTGCGGGCGCGTTGGGCGCGTTGATAGAAGTCGCCGTAGGTCCAGGCCGCCGCGCCGAGCAAGGCCAGGAAGACGCCGAGCCACCAGGATTGTTCGCCGTAAAATGGAGTCGCGAGGCTGGCCAGCCAGATGGCCGTGATCAGCATCGGAAAACCCATGGCGATTTTGAACTTCTCCATCCAGACGCCGGGTTTGGGCAGAAACCGCAGCCACGCAGGATGCCAGGACAGCACCACGTACGGAGTGGCCAGTCCGAGTCCGACCGTAAGCAGTATCAACAGAATAATCGGAGCGGGTTGCACGAAGGCAAAACCCAGGGCGGCGCCGAGAAATGGCGCGGAGCAGGGGGTGGAAAGAATGGTTGCCAGTACGCCGTTGAAGAACGCTCCCGTGGCACCATGTTGCGAAGCCAGTTGCCCCGCCGCGCCCAGCGTGCGATTGCCGAGGGAAACCTCGAAGATCCCGAAGAGATTGAGCGCCACCAGCGTGATCAAAGCTGCCGTGCCGACGATGAACAATGGATTGCTGAATTGCATGCCCCAGCCCGCCTTGTGCCCGGCGGCTTTGATGGCAATGACGGCGATTGCCAGCACCAGGAACGATACCAGTACCCCCGCGCCGAAAACCAATCCCAGCCAGCGTACTCGCGCTGGAGTCTCCTTGGCTTGATTGACGAAGCCCAGGATTTTCAGCGCAATGACCGGCAGCACGCAGGGCATGATGTTGAGAATCAATCCGCCGCAAAAAGCGTAGAGCAACCAAAGCAATAACGATTTATTCTCAGGATGGATTGTGACATCGGGTGCTGAAACTATTACCGAGGTTTCACCGCCAATGGATAATTCCGCCGCATAGCCTTCCTGGTGGCCATTACGTTTTTGAACCAAGACCCCGGAAAGATAGGTGGGCCAGGTTTCGTGGGAAATGGTGATCTGCTTTCGGATGGTTACGCGACCATCGTTGGTGGATATCAACCTGGTTTGTGGCAGAACTTCGAAGGCATCACTGGATCGAGGAAAGAAATCCCAATCACTCGTAGTGGGATCGAGTTTCCACGAAATCAATACTGAGCGAACCTTCGGCTGGCGATTGTCTGGCTCCCACTCTGCGCTCGGTTGCAAAGGCGCAGCGGATTGAGGCAGTCGCTTGTGCCAGGTTGCGAAGTCCGACTCGTGCTGAGGCGTTTCAGTCGGACCAATCTCCAGTGATGCCGTGACGGTTTGCTTGCCCGGAACACAACTGATCTTGCACTCCAGCCAGTCCACGACCGCCTTGATTTCGACGGTCCCATTCGCGACCTGCGGATCAATTGTCAACGGCACCAACAACACCGCTTCATCGTGGAGCACATAGGTGGTTTCATCATAGTCCAGCGCGCCGGGGATGATTTTACCGTCGTCGTTGATTTTCTCGGGAATGTATTTTTCGGGCACGGGCCAATTGATATGCCCAGCGGTGATGCCATCCGGCAATTCCCACTTGAGGTCGGTCGCGATGCCCGAGGCGCCCGCATTTTCCCAGTAGGTGTGCCAGTCGGGGGCCATTTCCAACCGCACGGCGGCGGTGATCGTTGTGCCCGGCTTGGTGGTGCGTGCCGAGAGTTGCAAGGACGCTTGCGTTGCGATGGCTGGCGCATTGGCCGGAAGGCCTAATGCCAGCAAAATCATTAACCAGGCGAACATGCGGTTCACATGGATATAGATGCCAAAAACAGCAGTTTGTTTGAACTTATATTTTTTACGGGGAAGCCCGCTTGGAAATTTTCGCATGTAGTTGGTGGAGAATGTGATTTCGCCTTGCCGGATTAGCGGGTTGCCGCCGGTTGCCGCAATGGCCGGTTTTGCAATTTTTGATTGTTTCAGTTTCGCCGGTTTGCCAACGCCCGGTCGAATCAATAGGCTCGGAGCGTGACGTCGCCTCGAATCACGCGCTGGCAATGGTTGCCGAATGGTAATGCGACCTTTCGCGCCGTGCTGGCGTTGATCAATGCGGCGCAAGCATCCGTCCGGCTCGAGTTTTACAGATTTGCCGACGATAAGGCGGGGCGAAAGATTCGCGAAGCCTTGCTGCAAGCCCGTTATCGCGGGGTCAAGGTCAGCATTCTGGTTGATGGCGTCGGCTCGTACAGTTTGCCCCGACATTTTTTTGCGAAACTAACCGGCGCAAACAGTGAGTTTCGCGTATTCAATCCCATTACCTGGCGGCGCTTTGGCATTCGCAACCACCGCAAGCTATTGGTGTGCGATGACCAGGTGGCCTGCATCGGCGGATTCAATATTGCCCGGGAGTATGGTGGTGACGGAGTGGCCTCCGGCTGGCGCGATCTTGGGTTCCGATTCGAGGGCGAACTGGTCAAGGAGCTGGGGAGTTCGTTTGATGAAATGTTCGCGTTGGCCGATTTTCGGCGCAAGCGGTTAATGCGTCTATGGCAGGCCAAGCGGAAGCGCCCGATTGGGAGCCGCGGCGCGCAACTGCTGCTCGGGGGGCCGGGCTGGGGAACGAACCCGATTCGACGTTCGCTTTATCGGGATTTACGGCGGGCGCGGCGGGTGCAAATTGTGGCGGCGTATTTTCTGCCCACCTGGCGGATTCGCCGGGCGCTGATGCGCATTGCGCGCAGCGGTGGCGAGGTGCAATTGCTCCTGGCCGGCAAATCAGACGTGCGTTTATCCCAGTTGGCTGGACGCAGTTTATACCGCCGATTATTGAAATCAGAAGTGCGGATCAGTGAGTATCAGCCTCAAGTTTTGCACGCAAAATTAATCATTCTCGATGACGCGGTTTACGTGGGGTCGGCCAACCTGGATCCGCGTAGTTTGAGCATCAATTACGAACTGATGCTGCGCCTGGAAAGTCCGGAGGTGGCAGCGGAGGCGCGGGAGATCTTTGCGCAAATCCAGAAGCACTCGCGGGCGATCAGCGTGGAGCAGTGGAGCTCATCGCGGGGTATGTGGACGCGCTTGAAAGAGCGGCTAGCGTATTTTTTCCTCGTGCAGATTGACCCTCAAATCGCCGGACGCCAGTTCAAGACGTTGCCGGATTGAAATGATCGGTCAACGGGTCAACGCGAAGAGGTAGCGCTGATAGCGGCCGGAATCCGCCGTGCGCCGCAGTTCCATGTAGATTTGCTCCAGGTTGCCGCACATGCGGGCCAGGGCGCGGCGCGCGGTCATCGGCTCGAGGTATTCGTCGCGCACCTCATGTTTGCAACGCTTGAGATGTTCGATGCAGTCGTGTCGCGTAAGCAGTTTACCCAGGTTGAACGCGTCAATGTATATCTCATCATTGGCGTCCTTGAATTGGCACACGGAGTGGCCGGGTAATCCGATGGGGTGTACCGGATAATCCAAGCGGCGCATCAACAGCGTGTAAAGCAGACACAGACTCACCGGATTGCCGGTGCGCCGGTCCAGGACCCGATTGATGAAGGTGTTTTCCGGGTCGTAATAGTTTTCCATGTTGCCGGTGAAACCCTTTTCGTCGAACAGAAACTGATTTACGCGGGGGAGCAGGCGTTGCTGCGGATCGGTGGTCGCCAGCCACTCGCGCAGCTCTTGCGCGAGCGTGTCGAGCGCGGCGCTGTAGGCGACAGCGTCGAGGTCGGGATACTCGGTTTGCGCCAGCAGCAGCGTGCCCTGTTCCAGATCAATGGATTCCGGTTCCTGCAGGCAATAGGACATGAAGCGGGTGTCGGCGACGCTTTGATTGAAGTATCGCACGATTTCCTTGGCGTGCCGCCGCACCGTGGCGTCCTTGCTGGTTTGGCAGGGTTTGAGCCAAATTTGCGTGTCGGTGCCCATGGAAATGATTTTTTCGCGTACCGCGTGGTAAACGAAGGGGTCCTCATCACCAAGTAGTTTGATCAACGCCAGGTGTTCCGCATCCACCACCGGTGGCGTCGGTTCGGCAACAGCTTTTCTGAGTGTCGTAGTGAGCATGAAATTCTCCGCTCCTACTAAACCGCAAATTGTGTTGCGCAACAATCCAGTCGAGTTCGGATAATCGCCCCGGAATTTTCCGGGTAGCCGCTACGCCGGGAGGATGCGAATGGCCCGGGTTGCGGGAAGTTGAGAAGGTTGAAAAGCAGGTGGGCCGCTTGCCACCACGCCGATCAACGAGGCTTGGAAGGTTTGGATTTTTCGCGCTCCACCGCCCGTAGTGTCGTTTCCAAAAGCGCGCGTTGTTCCTCCCGGGCTTTCACCCCGATGAGTAAAACCTCAAGCAGTGCGGTGACGGCTGCCAGAATGGTAAGCAGCAGACAACCCAACCAGTAGAGCAGCAGCCCCAGCCCGCGTAAGTGCGGTTCGAGGACGGTTTCTCCGGCAATCAGCATGAGCAGCGCGAGGCCGAGGCAGACCAGGCCGAAGCGGCGGCGCAACTTGGAGGGAGGTGCGCTCACAATCGTGAAGTCATTTGGCCAACTCGCGCCAGAGTAATGCGCCCAGCCGTTGCCCTTTGGCAAAAACGTCCAAGTCGAATTTTTCATTGGGCGAATGGGCGTTGTCATCCGGCAGCGCCAAACCGAGCAACAACGTATCCGCGCCCAAAATCTTTTTGAATTGATTGACGATGGGGATCGAACCGCCTTCGCGCAGCAAGACGGGTTCATGACCGAAAGCCTGTCGCAAGGCGCGCAAGGCGGCTTGCGCATCCGCGCTGGTGGGCGCAACGGCATACGCTTCAGCGCCGTGTCCGGCCTTGATTTCCAGCCGCACCGTGTTGGGGCAATGCTGTTTAAGAAACGCTTTGACCGCCCGGACCACTTGTTGAGGCTGCTGACCGGGCACCAAGCGCGTGGTGATTTTGGCGCGCGCCCAAGCGGGGACGATGGTTTTGCTGCCTTCACCTTGATAACCGCTGGTGAGACCATTGATTTCAAACGTCGGTCGCGCGGAGCGTTGTTCTTCGGGCGTAAATCCGGATTCCCCGTGTAATTCCGGCACGCCAAGAAATTTTCGGTAAGCGTTGCGGTTGAACGGCACGCGCGCAATCTGGCGGCGCTCATACTTGGTCAAAACCGGAATTCCATCATAGAAATGCGGAATGGTGATGCGGCCCTTGGCGTCATGGATTTTGCTGAGCAAACGGCAAAGCGCCATGGCTGGATTTTCCACAGAACCGCCAAACATGCCGGAGTGCAGATCGCGGGAAGGGCCGTGTAGAGTAATCTGAAACGCCGCGATGCCGCGCAAGCCGTAGGTTAGCGCGGGATACTTGGGACTGGGAATTCCGGTGTCCGAAACGACCACGGCGTCACATTTCAGTTCGGCTCGATTTTTCTGCAGGAATCCGGCGAGGCTTTTACTGCCCACCTCTTCCTCGCCTTCGAGAACGAACGTGAGGTCGCAGGGCAATTCGGTTTGAGTCTGAAGGTAAGCCTCGACGGCTTTCAAATGCGCCAGATTCTGCCCCTTGTTATCGCTTGCGCCACGGCCAAAAAGTGAGCGGCCGCGAATGGTGGGTTGAAAGGGCGGCGTTTTCCACAACTCAAACGGCTCGGGCGGCTGCACGTCGTAGTGCCCGTAGATTAGAAAATGACGGCGTTTCGGCGTTGTTTTCTTGCGCGGCGTTTTGGCGATGACGATGGGGTTGCCGGGCGTTTTGCGCGCTTCCGCTTCCAAGCCGATGGCGCGACAATGTTTCACCAGCCAGTTGGCGCAGGCGCTCAGGTCGGGCGTGTGTTGTGGTTGCGCGGAGACGCTGCGGAAGCGGACGTAGTCGCAAAGTTCCTCCACGAAGCGGGATTGATGCCGGGCCAGATAATTCAAAACCGAATCCATACCAGCAGTATTGGGGAAGCCACGCGAAAGCCAAGCGTTTCCGCGTCGGTTCAGCGTGATGGACTTTGGTTTAAGATGGCTTGGGCGGCGCGCTGGACGGATTCCCGCAATTCCCGCGGCTTGATCACTTGCGCGTCGCCGCCCCAGCTCAAGACCCAGCGCTGAATTTCAATCAAGCTGGAGAGCGTCAGGCGGAGTTCGATGTGCCCTTGCTTTAATTCCCGCAGTTGTTGTGACGGATGCCATTTCTTTTCCCGGATGTAATCGGCCACGCGGGCGTTAAAGCGCAACACGATCTCCTGCGCTTCCGCGCCCGAATGAACGCCGAAGCTGTCGCGCAATCGCTTTTCCAGCGAGAATTGTTGCGGGCGCGCAAACTGGCGACCGGTGAGCTTGACGGATTGCACGCGCGCAGGGACGAAAGTGCGGAGGTCCTTGCGCGCATGGTCGTAGGCGAACAAGTACCATTCACCATTGATGTTGGCGAGGTGGTACGGGTCAATCAACCGCGTCTCCTCGGTGGCGCTGCCGGCTTTCCGATAGGTCAGATTCAACTGCTGGCGTTGCGCCGTGGCCTTGGCCAGCGTATCGAAAATTTCCAGGTTCAGGATCGGCTCTGCGCGGGTGCGAAATGAAATCGTTTGTTCAATGTCCGCGAGGTTAAGGGAGATGGTGTCCGGCAGAGATTGTTCGATTTTTCGGATGGCGCTGAGCAGGGGTTTTTCAAATTGCGTGCCGCGGTATTGTTGCAACGCTTTTTCCGCAATGACCAGCGCCACCAGTTCGCCTTCCGTGATGTGCATCGTGGGAAACGAGGTGACGGCGGCGGTGTAATGATACCCGCCGCGTTGGGGTTGGTATTCGATGGGTAGCAACAGGCGGTCGCGCATGAAATCCAGATCGCGCTGAATGGATTTGGTGCTGACCTCGAGTTCGGCGGCAAGCTGGGTGGCATTGGGAAAACGTTCGGATTGGATGGCTTGATGAATGCGCAACATCCGTTCAAGCGGCGGCCGGTGTCGCGGGAGGGCGGGGACAGCAGGTTGTGATGCCATGGTCAGATGAAATAGCGTAGTTGCGCGGCGGCGGCAATCTGAGACTTGCGCGACGGGTAATAAAAGAAAACCCCGGCTGAGCCATGCCAGCCGGGGTTGAAAGACGCGTCGCCGTCAGACGAGCTTGGCGAGTAATTCGTCGTTGGTCTTGTGCTTTTTTAACGCAGCGACAAGCGTTTCCATCGCCTCGATGGGATTCAAGTCCACCATCATGCGTCGGAGCTTGCGCAGCGAATCAATATTTTTTGCCGCGAACAGTTTTTCCTCTTTCCGGGTGCCGCTCTTGGGAATGTCTATCGCGGGGAACAGCCGGCGATCCGACAGTTTGCGATCCAGCACGAGTTCCATGTTGCCGGTGCCTTTGAATTCTTGGAAGATCAGTTCATCCATCCGGGAGCCCGTATCAATCAATGCGGTTGCGAGAATCGTAAGCGAACCGCCGTGTTCAATCTTGCGTGCGGAAGCGAACATCTTGCGCGGGATTTCCAACGCGCGCGCATCCACGCCGCCGGTCATGGTCCGACCGCTGCCGCCGTGGACGCTGTTGTAGGCGCGGGCCACGCGGGTGAGTGAATCCAGCAGCACGAAGACGTCTTTGCCGGCTTCCACCATGCGGCGGCAGCGCTCGATCATGAAGCGAGAGAGCCGGACGTGCGTTTCCAAATCCTGGTCGTTCGAGGACGCCACCACTTCCGCTTTTACCGAGCGCTGAAAATCAGTGACTTCTTCCGGGCGTTCGTCAATCAGCAGTACGAGCACATGCACGTCCGGGTGATTGGCGGTGACGGCGTTGGCAATCTGCTTGAGCACGGTTGTTTTACCGGTGCGGGGCGGCGCGACGATCAATCCGCGCGTGCCCTTGCCGATTGGCGTGACGAGGTCAATGACGCGGGTCTCGATCAGGTCGGGCGACGTTTCCAGATTGTATTTTTCAATCGGATCAATGCTCGTCAGGTTTTCAAACCGAACGGCCTTGGTATAATCCTCGAAGCTCAGCCCGTTCACCTTTTCCACCGCGCGCAACTGCGGACTGGTGCCGCGATGCGGAGGTTGCGTCGGTCCTTCCACCAGACTGCCTTCCCGCAGAAAATTGCGCTTGATGGTATCCGGCGTGACGAAAATGTCCGTAGGTTTGGGGTGGAAATGCGCGGCGGCGGTTCGGAGGAAGCCAAACCCTTTTTCGGCGATTTCCAGATAGCCGGCGCCGTGGTCACCCGTTGGGGCATTATTCCCGGGATTCTGACCCGCTGGCCGTCCCGAATTTTGATTGTCGTTTTTATTTTGTTTACTCATACCGTCGTTGTTTTATCGAAGGCTGGGAAATGCCCCGGTTGACCTATTGTGAACTTTGAATGGTTGGAAGTTGCCAAGCGAGTGCCATCCACAAACTAAGGGGAAAACCTTCCTCGCACAGCGTCAAACCTTCGATTCGCTGCTTAAATTGGCGGAATCACGGGTTAATGCAACTATTTTTTCGGATTTATTTCGCGCGCTGCCCCAAAAACGAAAAATCCGCAAATAATCGGCGTGAGGCCCAATCATTTGCGGATGTAGGATTTAAGACGGCTCAACCGCCCACGGCGGCGCGCGCTTCCGCAGCCAAAACCGTGCTTAGATAACGCTCGCCAGTGGAGGGGGCAACCGTGACGATGAGTTTGCCTTTGTTCTCAGGACGTTTGGCCACCGCAATGGCGGCGACGACGTTGGCGCCCGAGGAAATTCCGCACAGAATACCTTCTTCTTTGGCCAGTCGGCGAGACATGGTGAGCGCTTCTTCATCGGAGACGATGACGCAATCGGAAATCAACGGGTTCCCCTGCGCGTCTTTCAAATGCAGATTTTTGGGAATGAAGCCGGCGCCCAAACCCTGAATTTTATGCGGTCCGGGTTTGAGCGGCTGACCAGCCAGAGTTTGTGCAATTACCGGCGAACCCTGCGGATCTACCGCAATGGCCGTAAAGCTTGGTTTGCGTGGCTTGATGACTTCGGCGCATCCTGTCAATGTTCCCCCAGTGCCGACTCCCGCGACCACGATATCCACTTTGCCATCCGTATCGGCCCAGATTTCTTCGGCGGTAGTGGCCTTATGAATTTCAACATTAGCCGGATTATCGAATTGCTGCGGCACCCAGGAGTTTGGTGTTTCCTGGGCCAATTGGTTGGCTTTGGCGATCGCTCCCTTCATTCCTTCCGCTCCGGGGGTGAGAACCAATTTCGCTCCGAGCATCGCCAGCAAGGTGCGCCGCTCTTGCGACATGGTTTCGGGCATCGTGAGAATCAATTTGTAACCTTTGGCCGCAGAAACGAAAGCCAACGCGATCCCGGTATTCCCACTGGTCGGCTCGATGATGGTCGTATCTTTATTGATCAAACCACGTTTTTCCGCATCTACGATCATTGCCAGGCCGATACGGTCTTTGACGCTGCTTAACGGATTGAAAAATTCGCATTTGAGTAGAATCGTCGCTTCTAGGCCGGCAGTAACCTTGTTGAGTTTAACCAAAGGCGTACGCCCGACGGTTTCGAGGATGTTGTTGTAGAAATGACTCATAGTTATTAACGATTGTATTTATCTAGGAGAACAGTCTGGATTAAAATGGCAAACATCTGCAAGGATTATTTGGTTGGAATTCAAGTTGTCATTTAAAACCCAAGTTAAAAACTAGATATTTGTTTTCACGATTAGCGGGACTCCAGCTTTAATGAATTTAGCTTGTGTGGTATAGCAGCAACAGCTTTTCCTGTTCGCAACCGACACCGGCGGATGTCGCACCGGCAGGTAACGTGCGGTGCCGCCCACGCGGAAAAATTCAGTTGGTTGGCGCGCCGGATTTTTTGCGCGTCAGTGGGAATGACGATTGACCATGAGCATTGTAACTCGAACCGGAGATAAGGGAACGACCGCACTGATGTATGGGCGACGGGTTGGCAAAAGTCATCCGCAAGTCGAAGCCTATGGCTGCGTGGACGAGCTTACCGCCGCGCTGGGGCTCGCTCGAGCTCAAACCGCGAATCACCAGATTCGGAAACATTTGCTCACGATTCAAAAAGATTTGATTGTGCTGATGGGCGAGTTGGCGACTGCACCCGAAGACTTACCGCGCTACGTGAAGGACGGTTATTCCCTGACCACTCCGGAACTTGCACACAAATTGGACGAGTGGACGGAACAATTCGAAGCGCAGACAGTTTACCCCAAAGGTTGGGCGATACCGGGATCGTGCGTGAATTCGGCGACGTTGGATCTGGCGCGCACAGTTTGCCGTCGCGCGGAACGACGCGTTTGTGCGTTGTCGGAGGCCGGGCGATTGCCTAATTCGGAAATCATTGTTTATCTGAACCGACTGGCGGATTTGCTTTGGTTGCTGGCGCGTTGGGTGGAAAACCAGTCACGCTCCGAGTGAGGTGGGGTGGGACATCGTAACTTCCAAGATTAGCTTTGACCGGAGCACGCGCGGCGAGGACGTTGGAATGGAGTGCGAGGGGATCGTTCGTGCGGAGCGTCAAGGCTGACGAGTGACTGCACGCCGGGTGAAAATGAGGAATAGTTCGTCTCCGCATCGGCGCTGCGATTGCAACTGAAATCTGGCCGCCACAGCCAAGCTCGGGAATCCAATCCCCTCAGCGACAGTTGGTGCGGTGCGTCCGCCGAAAATTTTCGGACAAATGGTGAGATGCAGTTCGTCCACCAAACCCGCACGGAACATGGCGTCGTTCAGATTGCCGCCCCCTTCGCAAAGCAGCCGCCGCACTCCCCATTTGCGGTTTAACCAGCGCATGGTGGCGCCCCAATGGATCTCCCGATCGCCACAGATTTTCACCTCGTCCGCCCGCGTTTGCAGTTGCCGTAATTGGTCCGGATCCGCTCGTTTCGTGGTGAGGACGATGATGGGAGAAAACCTGTGCTTAAACACTTCAGCGTCCAGATCCACCGAGCCGCTGCCGCTGACTACGATGCGCAAGTTGAACTCAGCAAGGCCTTGCTTCAAGCGCTGGCGGCGATAGCGAATCCCACCAGGGCCCAGAGTGATTTTCCCCGAATTGATGGTTCGCGCGCCGCTCATGACGGCATCCGCCGTGGTGCGCAGTTCCATTAAATTATCGTGATCGTGACGGCTGCCGAAGGTGGAGATGGCGCGATTGGCCGTGGCAATTTTTCCGTCGGCAGTCATCGCCATATTGATCAAAATGAAAGGTCGGTCCGGTTGGGTTCGGAGGGGGGAAGACTTGGATTCCATGTCGCTCAATTTTGCCTGCGGATTACTCGTGCGTCCGGTCGTTTGGATTTTGCAACGACGCGGTTGGTTCTCATAACAACAACATGGCGTCGCCGTAACTGAAGAAGCGATAGCGGCGGCGAATGGCCTCGGCATAAGCCGCCAGAATTTTTTCGCGTCCCTCCATTTTTCCCGGTGTGGCGAACGCGCTTACCAGCATCAGGAGCGTCGCGCCGGGCAAGTGAAAATTGGTGATCAGCGCGTCCACCACTTTGAAGTCGCGGGGCGGATAGATGAAAATTTTGGTGCGACGCAGACCCGGTTGGATTTCAATCTGGTCCGGCTTGCGCGCCGCGCTGTCCGCGTTCAAAACGCTGCTTTCCAGAGCGCGAACACTGGTGGTGCCAACGGCGACAATCCGTCTGTGTTCACGCTTGGCGCGGTTGATCGCGCGCGCGCTGGCGGCAGAAATTTCATAACGCTCCTCGTGCATGGTGTGCGCCTCGATCGTGTCTGTTTTCACCGGGGCAAAAGTGCCGAGGCCGACATGCAAGGTGATGAAATGAATTTCCACGCCGCGAGCGTGAAGTGTCGCCAGCAACTTCTCGGTGAAATGCAATCCCGCCGTGGGCGCCGCCACGGAGCCGGGTGGCGTCGCGAACACCGTTTGGTAACGTGTGTCATCCAACGCGGCTGCGGAAGAGAACGGAACTGGTGGCGCGGGTGACGCTGAGGTTGTGGCGGGTGATATCTTGGGGCCGCGCGCCGGACGGCGGATGTAAGGCGGCAACGGAATCTCACCGAGTTCCGCCAATTCATTCAAGATGTTGGGAGAGCCGGAAAATTGAAGGCGGCGATGTCCCTCCGAATTGGTGTCGGTAACCGTGGCACGGATTTTTTTGGTGAGTTGGATTTCGGTTCTTACCCGCGCGCGTTTGCCCGGCTTCAGCATCGCCCACCAATCGTTCAAGGAATTTTCCTCCAACAATAAAATTTCAAACGCGCCGCCAGTCCGTGCATTGACGCCGTGCAAGCGCGCTTTGATCACGCGTGAGTTGTTTAACACCAACACGTCTCCGGGGTGCAGGTAGTCCAGCAAGTCGCGAAACGTGCGGTGCTCCAGGTGTCCGGCGTCGCGATGCAGAACCATCAGCCGGGAAGTGTCGCGTTGGGACGCGGGAAACTGTGCGATCAATTCTAGTGGCAAATTGAAATAAAAGTCAGTCGTTCGCACGGGGGGAGAGTAATGGTGACGCACGGAATGCCAACCGTGAATTGAGAATTACCTCGGGAGCGTATGGAAATCTCCCGCCGCACTTTGGACGATCGGATTGGTCCGGTGCGTTAGCCAAGATGGAAATTTTCAACCAGTTGTGGCGGATCGAATCGCGCCACTACTGGTAGTGGTCAAAAGCTCAATTTGCAGCGATCAAAAGATCTTCTGCGGCCACTAAATTTTACGATAGAAATCAGATGTGAATAACTTTCAAAAAAATATTCGCGTTAGGTATTGACTAAAAGTGTGACTCAGTGTTTAACAATGGCATGAAGTGTAGCAATGTGTGGCAAAGTGTTGGCTATTTCCTTTTGCTCTGAGTAATGTCTGAGATCGCCGCCATGACTGGAGTGATTTTCAACTCCGAGTTTCGTCACGGATGTGATGAGAAGCGGCGTATTCAAATTCCGTCCGCGTGGCGCACGGAAGAGGAGAACGCGCAGTTCACACTGATTGTGTGGCCGCAACGGAAAGAGGGCACATGCTTGCGCGGGTTGCCGCCTCAGAAAATGCGGGAGCTGATGGTGGAGTTGGATGCCATACCGAATAGCAATCCCAATAAACCGATTTTGAAACGATTGATTGGCTCGAAATCGGTTCAGGTGGACCTGGACAAAGCGGGAAGAATTTGCGTGCCGGAAACGCTCGCGACGGCGGCAGGACTCAAAGCGGGGGCAGAAGTGGTGTTGGTTGGTTTGCTGGATCGTTTCGAGATTTGGGCGGCAGACCGCTACGCGCTGATCAGCGCAGCGGATAATGTCCTGGCGGAAGATGCGCTTAAGCTAATGGGGTAAAAATGAAGTTTGGAAAATTATTGGCGGTCGGCAGGAGTTGGGTGGGCGAACCTGGTAGCGGGCGCTATCAGATGAGAAGGGGATTTGATCTGCCCAAGTTCATTTCGCCGAAGAATCCGTTCAAGCTGGAAAAGCCGGCTGAAGTTGTGATCGCGCGCCCGGCGGTTACCGCCACAGCGACCCGCACGACAATTGAACCAACCTCGTTGGAGGAGTTGGGGCAACCCGAACCGGTTCAACTTTCCGGGAGGAAAAAGATGCGATCGGCCGGACTGATGTTATTGGGGTTGGTCAAGAAAACCGGGGCGGCGCTGGCGCGAATGATTTTGTTTTGCGTGGATCACAATCCGTTTTCATCCATCGGAAAATCCAAGCTTGCGGGCGTTCCCCGACTGGGCAATCCGAAGGTGCAAGGCGAGCTTTCACTGGATCGGGTGAAAGTGGCGCGGAACGACCTGGCGCATGCGGATTTGGAAGTAGTGTCGCTGGGTGGCGGACACAAGTAATCAGCCCGGATGAACCGTGACCGGATTCAGTCACCAACCGGTGTTGTTAGCCGAGGTGTTGCAAGCTTTGCGTCCGCAGCCGGGTCAGGATTTTGTGGATGGAACGCTGGGCGCGGGGGGGCATGCGGCGGCGGTATTAGCGGCGACGGCGCCCGACGGGCGGTTATGGGCCTGTGATCGTGATGCCGCCGCGTTGGAAGCGGCGGCATCACGGTTGGCTGAATTTGCGGGACGGTTTGAGTTGCGGCGCGGGAATTTTGCGGAATTGAGCGCCTGGGTGCCGGCGGAAAGTTGCGCCGGGGTTTTATTGGATTTGGGGGTGAGCAGCCCGCAATTGGACGCGGCGGCTCGAGGGTTCAGTTTTCAGAAAGACGGGCCGCTCGATATGCGGATGGACCAGCGGCAGGTCGAGACGGCCGCCACCTGGGTGAATACGCGGTCCGCCGAAGAATTGGCGAAGATTTTCTGGGAATACGGCGATGAGAGCAGGTCGCGGGCGTTGGCACGGGCCGTGGTGCGACAACGGGAAACGGGGCCGTTCACGACGACACGGCAACTGGCGGAACTGATCGAGCGACTGGCGCCGCGCGGCGGGCGAAAGGCGCATCCCGCCACGCGGGTGTTTCAAGCGTTGCGCATTGCGGTGAATGACGAAATTGGGTCGTTGGAACGGGGATTGGATGGCGCGTTGAAAATCCTAAAACCCGGCGGGCGGTTGGCCGTGATTACTTTTCACAGCCTGGAGGATCGGGTCGTAAAACAGTGGGCACGCCGACAGGCGCGCGATTACACGTTCGAGACGGTTGATGTGCCCGCGTTGCGCCAACCGCGGGTGCCGGTGGTGAAATTGATTACGCGCAAGGCCGTTCAGCCGGGGGCGGCGGAGCAGCACGAGAATCCGCGCAGCCGGAGCGCGCAATTGCGGGTGGTGGAGAAGATTTAAATGGCCAGAAATCGGAAAAATCAAACGGTGGCGTTGCGGTTCGGAGCCGCGCTGAAGACGGTGGCCCTTTGCGCCTTCGTGGGCGCGGCGGCGGTGGGGTACGTCTG
Source organism: Verrucomicrobiota bacterium (assembly GCA_039806955.1). GTDB lineage: Bacteria > Verrucomicrobiota > Verrucomicrobiia > Limisphaerales > JADLHS01 > JADLHS01. The sequence continues at coordinate 162,911 of JBDHQI010000002.1, forward strand.
GCAGAAAAACCAGATTGATGTGCTGGGGCGGCAGATCAAGGAGCGCGAAATGCGTTTGGCCGGGCTGCGCGATCAAAACAAAAAACTGCGGGATCAACTGGCTATGTTGCAGTCGCCCGGGCAACTGGGGCTGAAATTGCAGCAACTGAATTTGGGTTTGGTACAGCCGCACCCCGGTGACGTGTGGAGAGTAACCGAACCCGTGGAGATCGCCGTCGGAGATTATTCTGCGGCGACGGCGCCTCAAGTGGCGAAACATTGATTTTTTGCCGCCGCCCGGGCTGCGGTCGTGAGGAACCGACTGCCCCGGGTGGCGCGCAAAATAAAACGGGTCGGGTCACGGAGTGAAGGGGCGACTGAACGGGAGCGGAGAATAATCCGTTGCTGCGCAGCGGCGCCAACGAACAGTAGAAAGTAGAGATTTTCAATGGAAAAGAAACTGCAACACTATCGGTTCGTGTTGATGGGCGTATTGCTTGTCGGCGCGTTCGCCTTGCTGGCGATTCGATTGGTGGATTTGCAAGTGTGGCGGCACGACGAGTTATCCAAACTGGCACAACAAAACACCGTTCGCCGAGTGCGGATTCCCGCGCGGCGCGGCGACATCCTGGACGTCAACGGCACGCTTTTGGCCTCAAGCCTTAAGGTAAAGAACCTCTGCGCCAACCCGTCGTTGGTCGGGAATTTACAGGCGGAGGTGGCGCGTGCCATTGCCCCGGTGCTCGGGGTGGATGAAGCCCAACTTTACCAAAAACTGCTCGCCACAAACCGGGTCAATCAAGCGGGTAAAGTAGTGCCGCGTCTTTATGTGCCAGTGGCGCAGCGGGTGCCCGTCGAGAAGTGGGATCAAGTCCAGAAAATCATGGCGGCGTTTCCCGTGCCGGAACTGGATCAGAAGCGGCATCGCACCCGTTCGGAAAAACTATTTTTGCAAGGATTACGCCAGCGCGCGCTTGCGCTTGACGGCCCGGACGATCAGGTGCGCCAGTATCCGCAAGGCAGCCTGGCGTCTCACGTGCTTGGATTTGTCGGCCGCAATGGCGACACCAATTCCATTGATTTCGGGCAATTGATGGGTGTGGAAGGTGTCGAACGAACCTTTAACAAAGAGTTGGCGGGAGCATCGGGTTGGCGGGTGATTGAACGCGATCGGCGCGGCGATGAAATGGTGGCTTGGCGCGATCAAGACGTGCCGGCACGAGATGGCTTCAACGTCGTGCTGACCATTGATGCCGTGGTGCAGAACATTTTGGAGGGGGCGCTGCGGGAGGGATTGGTCAATACGGATGCGGCGAACATTACCGGTATTGTGATGCGACCCCGCACGGGTGAAATTTTGGGCTTGGCCAGTTTGCCGGATTTTAATCCCAATCAGGTGCCGCGTGATCCCGAGCTGCGCCGTAATCGGGTGATCAGTGACGTGTACGAACCGGGTTCGACCTTCAAAATTGTGCCGGTATCCGGGGCGTTGCAGGATGCCTTAATCACGTTGGACACCTCGATTGATTGCGAGAAAGGCGCGTTCAGGTATGCCGGGAAAACGCTGCATGATGCGCATGGAGGATACGAATTACTGGCCGTCCGGAATGTAATCACCAAATCGTCAAACATCGGCGCCGCCAAGATTGGCCTGATCCTTGGCGAACAACGACTCTTCAATTACGTGACCGATTTTGGATTTGGCTGGCCGTCCGGCATTGCGCTGCCTGCCGAGGCGCGCGGTATCGTTCGTCCGACGGAGGATTGGAGTAAAGTTTCCATCGTTCAATTGCCGATGGGGCATGGCGTGGCGGTGACGCGCTTGCAGATGACGATGGCCATGGCGGCCCTGGCCAACGACGGTTGGCTGATGCGCCCCATGATCGTAAACCGGTTACAGGACAATAGCGGCAAGTTAATCACCCAATTTGAGCCGCAACGGGTTCGCCAAGTGGTCGGCGAGACCGCGGCCCGACAAATGGTGGAAGCTCTGAAGACGGTGGTGCAACCAGGCGGGACTGCGGTGCGCGCAGCCCTGACCAATTACACCGTCGCTGGCAAAACCGGCACGGCGCAAAAGCCGGGCCGGGGCGGTTACCTGGCTGGCAAGTATATTTCCTCCTTCATTGGTTTTTTCCCGGCGGATCGTCCGGAGGTTTGCATTTCCATCGTTCTGGACGAACCGAAAAACGGTTACTACGGCGGAGTTGTCGCGGCGCCGATTTTTAAACAGGTCGCCAGTGCGGTGGCGGGGTATTTACACGTTCAACCGGACGTTGAACCGGTCTCAACCAATTCCACGATTTCGCATTTGAATCCTGAACCGGCCCGGGCTTCGGGTCGGCTGACGTTAAATGGAAACTAAAACCACATGAGAATATGAATCCAAACAGTATCTCCCATCGGTTGTTTGCCGCGGCGTTGAGTCAGGTGCCCGCCAGTGTCGCGAAAGGGGCGGAGCGGGGCTCGAATGCCGTGCGTCGGAAGGAAGTGATCCGGCGCGAATTGCCGGCTCCCGAGGTGGCGACGGCAAAAGCCGCGGACTGGTCCTGGAGCGGTTGGCAGCATCCGACGCTGTGACGTCCGGTGGCGCGCTGCAGCGGATGAATTCGGGGTGAAGAATGGAAGTGGAAACGGTGGGATTTGTGATGGCCGCGTGCGCAGGCGAATTGATTCGAGGTTCGCCGGCGGTGACGTTTTCGCGGATCAACACGGACTCCCGGAGCGCGCAGGCCGGAGACTTGTTCATCGCGCTGAAAGGAGAACATTTTGACGGACATAATTACCTTAACGAAGTGGTGCAAAAAGGCGCGGCGGCGGTCCTTGTCGAAAGCGGGCAAAGGCTGCAAACGCTGCCGGATTGTGTGGTGATTCAAGTCGCCAATACGCGACAAGCTTATGGACAAATCGGTATGGCATATCGGAAAAAATTTTCGCTCCCGGTGATTGCGGTGGGCGGTTCAAACGGCAAAACGACGACCAAGGAATTGATCGCCGCAGTATTGCGGCAGCGGCTCCACACCCTGTGGAGCGAGGCGAGTTTTAACAATGACATTGGGGTGCCGGCCACTTTGTTGCGGCTGGATCGGGCGCATCAAGTGGCCATTTTGGAAGTCGGCACCAATCATCCAGGCGAGTTGGCCGGTTTGGTGGAACTGGTGAAACCGCGCTATGGCGTCATTACCAACATTGGTCGTGAGCACCTGGAATTTTTTGGAAACCTCGCGGGGGTGGCGGAGGAGGAGGGCACTTTGGCCGAAGCGTTGCCTGCCGATGGCCGATTGTTTTTGAATGGCGATGATGAATGGAGCGATGCACTGACACGACGCACGAAAGCGGCAGTCACGCGGGTGGGTAACGGGCCGGATTGTGATTGGCGCGTCAGCGCGGTGAAATTCGAATCTGACGGAACCAGTTTCACGGTGGCTGCGCCCGAACGGCAGTTCAATGGTTCGTATCGCATCGGTCTGCTGGGCCGCCACCAGGTGGGGAACGCGTTGTTTGCCATCGCGCTCGGCGCCGAGTTTGGTTTGAGCCGCGAAGAAATCGTGCGCGGGCTGGCCAGTTGCGTTCCCGCGAAAATGCGTTTGCAACGCTACGAGGCGGGCGGCGTGCAGGTGCTTGATGACGCTTACAACGCGAACGCGGATTCAATGATCGCCGCGTTGCGCGTGTTGCAGGAATTGCCCTGTGCCGGTCGGCGCGTGGCCGTTTTGGGCGACATGGCGGAGTTGGGCGTGGAGCGGGAGAACGCGCACGCGGAGGTGGGCCGTTACGCGGCGGAACTGGGCGTGGAACAGTTGATTGCCGTTGGCGAAATGGCGGGCGTGATGGGACAGGCCGCGCGGCATGCGGGTTTGGGCCGCGTGATCGAGTTGGCGAATGTTGAAGCCGCCGCCGCCGCCATCAAATCATTTTTGAAACCGGGCGATACGGTGTTGTTGAAAGCCTCACGGAGTACGCGGTTGGAGCGAATCGCGCAAGCTTTGAAAGCGAGTGAGAGCGCGAAACGAAATTAAGCGCTCCGGGTGGTGATCGGAGCGGGAGTGACCGGGCGCTTCGAGGGGGCATAGGATCGAAACCCAATGTTGTTTTACCTCAGTCAAGCCATTATGAACTGGGCCGAAGGCACGGACTACGCCTCGAGCGTGTCCTTCCTGCGTTTGTTCCGGTACATCACCTTCCGCAGCGCGGGGGCGGCGGTGACGGCGCTCTTGCTGAGTTTGTGGCTGGGTCCCAAGGTGATTGCGCGATTGAAGCAATTGAAGTTTGGCCAGGAATATAAGGATCTGGCTGATCAGTCCGGCGCGTTTGAAACGCGGGTGTTGAGCAAGAAAGGGACGCCCACGATGGGCGGCATCCTGATTGTGTTGGTTTTGAATCTGACCGCGATTTTGTGGGCGCAGATGAATCCGTTGCTGGAATTGACCTTGTTGACCGTGTTGGTGCTGGCGGGCCTGGGATTCTATGACGATTACGCAAAAATCCTGAAACAACAAGGCGGCGGCGCGCCCCCCCGGGTGAAGTTGTGGGTGCAGTTTGCCGTGGCGGTCTTTGTCGCGGTGTATTTGTGGAAATTGCCGCAGGATAGCTGGCTGCGTTTCACCGAGACGCAGACGCCAGAGCATCACAATCTGGTCAGCACCCTGATATTGCCGTTTTACAAATATCCGATTTCGTGTGGAGCAGTCATTGGTTTGTTGCTCGTGACGCTGACCATCGTGGGCAGTTCGAATGCGGTGAATCTGACCGATGGCTTGGATGGCCTGGCGATTGGTTGCACGTTGATCACCACGATCGTGTTTTTGGTGCTCACCTATCTGGCGAGCAATTTCAAATACGCTACGTATCTGCAAATCCCCTACGTGGACGGGGCCGGGGAATTGACGGTTTTTTGTGCGGCGCTCATTGGCGCGGGGATGGGTTTTTTATGGTTCAATTGCCATCCCGCTCAAGTGTTCATGGGCGACACGGGATCGCTGGCGTTGGGCGGGGCGTTAGGACTGGTAGCGGTCTTGATTCATCAACCGTTTTTGCTCGTCATTGCCGGTGGCGTGTTCGTCATGGAAGCGGGATCGGTCATTATCCAGAAGAGTTGGTTCAAGTACACCCGCCGTCGGCACGGGGTTGGACAAAGGGTTTTTTTGATGGCCCCCATTCACCACCACTTCGAGAAGAAGGGCTGGTATGAATCCCAGGTCGTCACGCGATTTTACATTTTATGCGTGCTGTTTGCGGTCGTCGCATTAAGCACCTTGAAAATCCGATGAAGCCGTTCGAGCAACAATCAGCGTGGTTCAGTTGGAAAAGCCGCGTTCAAAACGAGCTTTCCTGCTTGCGGCGGCGGGCTGGCATTGTTAAAAAATTCAGCGAAACGGAGCCGTTTTCCGAGCGAAGGTTGAAGGAGACGATTACCGGTTTTGTGATGGTTCCACTTCGAGAATTTTTCGCGATGTTAAGTTATTGCGCAAATCCATACGAAGTGGGACAAATCAATTAGTGGTGGTGCGTCGAAACCGCACCACAACATGCACGACAAATTGGAAGGTGGGTTGGTGCGAGCCGCCCCATTTGACGGAAGCACGGAAATGAATTTGTTGTCGCTCTTGTTGAGGCGGGAGCGGACAACTGAAAATTAACCAAATTAAACCTCAATGAAAGGACGCGATGCGCGCCAAGAAAATGAATAATGTCAGCCCCCTGATTCCCCAAGGCTCCAATCTGGAGCAACAAAACCAAGCTCGAGCCAGTCTTAAGACCAAGATTTTTTGCGCCCTGGGCGTGAACGTCGCCGTGTTGCTCGGGTTGTTGTTGATGCCGGGATGCAAACGCGAAACGCCACCGCCACCGGTGGATAACATGGACGATTTTTACAACACCGGAGTGTACAATGAAAGCAATCCGCCGATGAGCGAAGTGGAATCGAATTGGCAGCCGGAACTGGTCGGCAGTAATACTGCGCCCGAGCTGGCTCCGCAAACCGAGACCAGACCAACGTCTTTTCCCGCCGCGGAATCCACAACTTTTCCAACTCCGCCGCCAGTGCCGGAGGCGGGCACTTCCGAATACGTCGTGAAAAAGGGAGACACGTTTTCCTCCATCGCGCCCAAGTTCCACATCACCATGAAGGCGTTGCAGGAAGCGAATCCAAACGTCGAGCCGACGAGGTTGCAGATCAATCAGAAGCTGGTGATTCCGGTGCCGTCCGCCGTGCCGCCGCCCGCAACCGCAGCGACTCCAAAGGCGGATGGGATGAGGATTCATGAGGTCAAATCGGGAGATAGTTTAAGCGCCCTGGCGAATACGTACCATACGACGATCAAGGCCATCCAAGCCGCCAACGGTTTGAAAAATTCGACGATCAAGGTGGGGCAGAAATTGAAAATTCCTGCCAGTACTGCCAGTAACTAGGTGGGCCGTTGTGAGGCGGACCTCCACATCGGGGTCGCCCGGAATAAGATGAAGACCGCTGTAACCACACTGATGGCTTGCGTTGCCGCCCTGCTCGTGTTGGGGCTGGTGATGTTATACAGCTCGACAATGAACGATCTGAACCGAGCCACGGGGCAGTTCATCGGTTCAAAGTATTTCGTCTCCCAGTTGGTTTGGTGCGGCCTGGGATTGGGGGCGTGTCTTGTGGCGACGTTGGTTGATTATCGGCTGCTGCGAAAATACGCCTGGGCTTTGTATGTTCTGGCCGTGGGTTTGCTCCTGGCTGTGCTGGTGTTGCCCGAACCATGGGGCAAACCCATTAACGGCGCGCGACGGTGGATCAATCTGCCGTTTGGCAACGTGCAACCCTCCGAATTCGCCAAGCTCGCTTTGATCGTCGTCATGGCCTGGTATTGCGAGCGTTACCAGCGTCGGATGCGCAATTGGACACGCGGCGTCATTATTCCCGGCTGCATCATGGCGGTATTGTTGGGGCTGGTTTTTGTCGAACCTGATCGCGGCACCACCATTTTGCTGGCGGCCATTGGCGGGACGATGCTGCTCATGGCGGGAGTGCGGTGGCGATTTTTTGTTCCGCCCGCCTTGTTGGCGCTGGCGGGACTGGCCTTTTCCATTTGGCAGGACCCCATGCGCATGAAGCGGATTTTTAGCTGGCTCTACTTGGAGGAAAACCGCGAGGGGGTTGGCTATCAAGCGTACCAGGCGATGATTGCCCTCGGCGCCGGCGGCTGGTCTGGATTGGGCTTGGGGAATGGTCGCCAAAAAATGGGCTTCGTGCCGGAGCACCATACGGATTTCATTCTTTCGATCATTGGCGAAGAACTGGGATTGGTTGCCACCCTGGGTGTTGTGCTGGCTTTTGTGCTGATTTTTATCTGCGGATTTTACATTGCGGCGCGCGCCCGGGATGCGTTCGGCATGATGCTCGCCGCGGGCATCAGCTTCCTGATCGGGTTGCAAGCCTTCATCAACATCGGCGTCGTGACCAGCACGCTGCCCAACAAAGGATTGGCGTTGCCGTTCATCAGTTATGGCGGCTCGAGTTTGCTGGTCATGTTGACAGCGGTTGGGCTGTTGTTGAGTGTGGCGCGACAAGGTCGCGCCCCTGAACCGAAACCGGTCAACCCCTTCGCTGCGGACGAATTTCCCGAGGCGCAAACCACATGATGGCGTCCGCTTCCGCTCCTCTTCATGTTGCCATTGCTTGTGGCGGCACGGGCGGACATCTCTTTCCTGGGCTGGCGGTGGCTGAACAACTTCGGGCTTGCGGAGTTGCCGTCAGCGTTTTGATTTCACCGAAGGAAGTGGATCAACAAGCGGTGCGCGCTGCGTCGGGAGTCGAGGTGGTCACTCTGCCGGCAGTGGCCTGGCAACGTGGAAGCCGGCTCGGATTTTTCCGCGGATTTTTTCAATCATGGCGGGCGGCGCGCCGATTTTTTCGTTCCCGGAACACCGCCGCTGTTTTAGCCATGGGCGGTTTCACCGCGGCGCCCCCGGTATTGGCGGGGCGCGGGTTGCGCTGCAAAACATTCCTGCACGAATCCAACACCATTCCCGGCAAAGCGAATCGCTGGTTGGCGCCGCGGGTGGACGTGGCGTTCATCGGCTTTCCCGAGGCTTCGCGGCGCTTGTCGGCGCGCGCGTTTGTGGTTACCGGCACGCCGGTGCGGGCCGAACTGCGCTGCGGTGACGTGGCGGCGAGTCGAATGGAGTTGGGGCTCAATCCGGATCGTCCGGTCGTTTTGATCATGGGAGGAAGCCAGGGGGCGAGCCGCATCAACAATCTGATCTTGGAAACTTTACCGCATCTGACCGGAGCAACCTTGGATTGGCAGTGGTTGCATCTGGTTGGAATGCGCGATGTGGAAAAGGTTCGGGCCGCTTACGCAACATCCGGAGTGACGGCAATTGTGCATCCGTTTTTGAGCCAGATATCCCTGGCTTTGCGCGCCGCGGACGTTTGCGTCAGCCGCGCGGGAGCCTCTTCGCTGGCGGAACTGGCCGCCGTTCGCTTGCCCGCCATTTTGATTCCGCTGCCCAGTGCCGCCGATAATCATCAATGGCATAACGCCCACGCCTATGCGGAAAGCGGTGCCGCCATTTTACTGGAGCAACCCGCGATCACTCCGGAGCGGCTGGTAAAGTCGTTGCGGGAGTTGATAGGGGACTCGATTGCCCGGGCGGCCATGCAAACCGCCCTGGCCAAGTGGGATCACCCCAAAGCTGCTGAGATGATTGTGGGGCGGATTTTACAAACGCTTGGTCGTCCAGTGGCGGCGGAAAAAATTCCGCTCGAGAAGCTGTCGGGAAATAACGAGGAATCGCGATTGATGCAAATCGAAAGTGTTGTTGTGGTATGAATGCGTCTTCCGTTCCTCCAGTAGCCGATGCTTCGGATTGTGACGCGCCGTTGCGCGCGTTAAGGTCGGTCGTTTCGGCGGCCACCGTCATCCGGCGCAATGAGCCTCTGGCCAAACGCACCACGTTCCGCGTTGGGGGGGGCGCGGACTTTTATGTCGAGCCGGCTTCGGAAACTGAGTTGGCGGCGGTGCTGCGTTGGCGCGCGGAATTCGCATTGTCATTTTTCGTCCTGGGTCGCGGTTCAAATTTGCTGGTGCGCGATGGCGGTTTTCGCGGGGTTGTCATCAGTTTGGCGCATCCGAGTTTTAGCGCGGTGACGGTGGATGGCGAGCGATTGCGCTGCGGGGCCGGGGCGCGCTTGAAGCAGGTGGCGATTGACGCGAAGCGCGCCGGTTTGACGGGCGTGGAATTTTTCGAGGGCATTCCCGGCAGTGTGGGGGGCGCGTTGCGCATGAACGCCGGCGCGATGGGGAGTGAAACTTTTGGCGTGGTGGAATCTGTGCGCGTGATGGATGCCAGCGGGGTTGGGCGCGATCTGGCGGTGAGCGAAATTGAGTTCACTTATCGCTGTTGCGCGTTGCTGAAAACGCATCTGGCGTTGGGCGCGGTTTTCAAATGCCACGCTTCGTCCTGTGAGGAGGTTGAACAACGGATGAAGGGGTTCAGCCTCAAGCGTTGGAGTTCGCAGCCGGCGGCTTCGAGCGCGGGTTGTTGCTTCAAGAATCCGCCAAATCTCCCCGCTGGCAAATTGGTGGATGAATTGGGACTGAAAGGAACGAAGGTTGGCGGCGCGATGGTTTCCCTGGAGCACGGTAATTTTGTCATCAACGACGGCACGGCCACGGCGCGGGACATTTTGGATTTGCTGGCGCTGATTCAGGCCAAAGCCAAAAACGAGCGCGGCATTGAGCTGACGCTGGAGGTCCAGATTGTTGGAGAGGATTGAACCAGTGGCGATGGCTGAAAAATTGAACATCACGGTCATGTTGGGCGGCCCAAGTGCGGAACGGGAAGTCTCGTTGCGTTCAGGCGCGTCTGTCGCGGCGGCGCTGCGTTCACTGGGCCATCGGGTCGCGGAACTTGATCCGCAATCGCCGGGCTGGAAATTGCCGTTGCCGACGGATGTGGTTTTTCTGGCTTTGCACGGGACCTACGGTGAGGACGGCACGGTGCAAGCCGAATTGGAGCAACGGGGTGTGCCGTACACCGGGTGTGATGCCGCGGCGAGTCGGATTGGATTTGATAAGGCGTTGACGAAGGAAGCGTTGGTTGCCGCCGGAGTGCCAACCGCTCGATTTCTCGTGGTGGCCGCGCCGGAAACGCCCTGGCCGACGGGGTGGAATCCGCCGTTGGTCATCAAACCGGTGCGTCAAGGTTCGAGTGTTGGCCTCCAGTTTGTCGAACGGCGGGAGGAATGGCCTGTTGCCTTGGCGGAAGCCTTGCGCCACGACTCGCGCGTGTTGGTTGAGGAGAAAATAATTGGACGTGAAACGACCGTGGGCATCCTGGCCGATCAACCGTTGCCAATTGTGGAAGTGCGACCCAAAACCGGCAACTACGACTATCAGAACAAATACACCGCTGGAAGGACGGATTATTTTTGCCCGGCTGATTTTGATCCGGCCACCACGAAACGGATTCAGGCTGCCGGACGTGCGGCGTTTAAGGCGGTCGGCGGTCGCGATTATGCCCGCGTGGATGTGATGGTGCGCGCCAACGGTGATCCGGAGGTGCTGGAAATCAACACGCTCCCAGGGATGACGGAAACCAGCTTGTTGCCCAAGGCGGCGGCGGTGGCGGGAATAACTTATCCGGAGTTGTGCCTGCGCATGGTCTCCCTGGCGCTCAAACGCAAATGAGTTGGATCAAACGCAAACCTGTCAACCGGCGCGTCGGACGCATTCATGTCCTGGATGTGAAATTGCGCTCGGATCAAGTTCGCCGCGCGCGTCTGCGGAAGACGGGGCTGGCGCTGGCGACGCTGCTCGGCACGGTGGTTGGGGCGTTCGCGTTGTGGCACGCGGGACAATGGGCGATTGGCGAGTTGGTTTATAGCAATTCGGCGTTCGCAATTCGCACCATCGAAGTGCATACGGACGGCACGATTGTGCCGGATCAACTGCGTCGTTGGGCCAATGTCCGTCCCGGCCAGAATCTTCTGGCGCTGGACCTGGCGCGCGTGAAACGCGATTTGCAATTGTCGCCGGCGCTCGAAACAGTCATGGTCGAACGCATTCTTCCACACACGTTGCGCATCCGGGTGGCTGAGCGCGAGCCGGTTTTGCAGGTGAGCGTGCCCACGGCTCGCGCCCCGGGTCACTTGGAAGCCGCCATTTTTTACATCGGAACGGACGGCGTGGTGATGTTGCCGCTGGATGCGAAACAGCGCGCCCGGCCACTGTTGGCGATGGATGATGGATTGCCACAATTATCCGGTTTGAACCTGGGAGAAGTGCGGCCGGGACAGCGGCTGGCGTCGCCTGCCGTGCAGTCGGCGTTACGATTGGTGAATGAGTTTGCTTATTCGCCCCTGGCGGGCTTGGTGGATTTGCGGCGGATTGATGTCAGCGCGGGAGATGTCATTGTGGTGACCACGGCGCAAGGCAGCGAGGTAACCCTCGGGTTTGAGAATTTGGAACAGCAATTACGGCGTTGGCGGCAGATTCATGATCTTGGGGTGCGCACGCATCGGAACGTCGCCAGCATTGATTTGTCCGTGTCGAATAATGTCCCGGTGCGCTGGCTCGAGGCCAATATCGTGCCCCCGCCCGCCAAACCTCCCAAACCCATTCGAAACAAGAAACGCAATGTTTGATTCTTCTTCAATCGTCGTTGGTCTGGAAATCGGAACGTCCAAGGTTTGCGTGATTGTGGGCGAGGTCAATGGCGAATCCGCCCCCAGCATCATCGGGGTGGCGCGATTAAAGTCTCGCGGGGTGCGCAAGGGCGAGATCATAGATCCCCGGGCGGTGGAGGAAGATGTGCGCACGGTTATCAGCGACGTGGAAAACCAGACCAAGGTTGAAATCAACAGCGTTTACCTGGGAGTTTCGGGCAGCCACATCCGTGGTTTCAATAATCGGGGCATGCACCCGGTGGTTTCCGCGGATCGCGAAATCAGCCACGAAGACGTTGCGGATGTGGTCAAAAACGCCAAAGCCATCAATCTGCCGCAGGAGCACACCGTACTCCATGCCATCCGTCAGGACTTCTTTGTGGATGGCCAGAATGGGGTCAAGCGGCCCGTTGGCATGTTGGGGGCGCGGTTGGAGGTGGACGTTCATGTCGTGCATGGCCATTTGAACCGTCTGCAAAATGCCGTACGCGTCGTGCGCGGCATGCAATTGGAGGTGGAGGAGGTGGTTTTTAACGGCTTGGCGTCATCGCTGGCGGTGCTGACGCCGATGCAAAAAAATCTCGGCTCGTTGCTTATAGATTTAGGGGCGGGGACGACGAATTACGTGGTGTACGAGCGGGGCGTAGTTCGACACACCGGCGTTTTGGCGGTGGGCGGCGATCACGTGACCAACGATCTGGCTTACGGTTTGAAGGTGCCGCAAGGTCGCGCGGAACAACTCAAGATTGATCACGGTCATGCGCTGATGGCCGCGATGGATGAGGATCTGAACGTCGAAATCAAGAATGATCTCGGGCTGCCGATGAACCGGATCAACTTGAATCATTTGCGGCGGATCATGTCGCTGCGGCTTGAGGAAACTTTTGAATTGATCGCCCAGGACGTGGCGCAAAAGGGTTTGTTGGAATATCTGCGCGCCGGTGTGGTTTTGACGGGGGGCGGCTCACGAAGCCGCGGAATCACGCAACTGGCGGAGCAGGTGTTTGGGTTGCCGGTGACGGTTGGCAGAATCACCGGGGTCAGCAGTTTGAAGTCCTCCATTGACGAACCTGAATTCGCGACCGGGGTTGGCCTGATTTATTTCGGCTCGTTGAAAAGTCGGCGGGAACAACAACATTCCTCACTGTTCAGTACCATTAAACACGCATTGGGAAAATTACTGCCTCGCTAATCGTGCAATTTTATGGAAGTCCAAGCTGAAAAAACATCAGGCGCGGTGAACCCTGACGCAACTGTTCGCGTTAAAATCATCGGGGTCGGCACGGCGGGCGCAATGATGGTCAAGGCGCTGCCGTCGGAATTTGCCCCGGCCAGTCTGGCGTTTGTGAACACGGACGCTTCAATTCCTGTCGGACCGCAACCGCAATTGTTGCTGACATCGCAACCGTTGCGGGGGTTGGGCACCGGAGGCGATCCCGAACTGGGCCGTCAATTGGCCGAGGAGCGTTATGCGGATTTGCAGGCCATCTGCGCCCAAGCCGAGGTTGTCTTTCTGCTGGCGGGATTGGGGGGTGGCGCCGGCTCCGGAGTGACTCCAGTGTTGGCCCGGGCCGCCAAAGAAAGCGGAGCGTTGGTGCTGGCCTTCGTGACCCTGCCGTTTGTTTGCGAAGGGAATCGTCGCCAATTGCAAGCGCAACAAGCTTTGGCGGAGCTTAATGGCGAATGCGACGCCGCAGTTTGCCTCGCCAACCAGAAAGTGCTGCCGCTGCTCAACGCGCGCGCGACGGTGGTGGAAAGTTTTCAGGCCGGGGCGCAACTATTGATCGAAGCCGTGCGCGGCGCGTGGCGTTTGTTGCAACGATCGGGTCTGGTTCAATTGTGCTTTCAGGATCTCTGCGCCGTCCTGCGGGAAAATCATGAGGCCAGTTGTTTTGCCACGGTGGAGGCTCGGGGCGATGCGCGAGGGCAAATGGTGCTTGAGAAAATATTTGCCCACCCGTTGTTGGCCGGGGGGGAAGCTTTCAACGGCGCCACGAGCGTGCTGGTCAGCATTGTGGGCGGTCCGGATCTGACAATGGCCGAGGTGGATGAATTGATGCGAAAGATTTCCGAACGCTGCATCGGCACCCGAATACTGATGGGAGCCACAATTGATCCGGCCTTTCAGGATCGCCTCAGCGTTACCGTGTTTGTGGCCTGCGCTGCCAAATTGAAACGCGTCGCAGGTGGCGGGGCGGACGGTCAGCGGGAGGCACCTGTCGCCACGCAATTGCACGTTGAACTGTTGAATTCCGAAGACACTCCCCGCCTGGAATCGCGGCTTGAGCCGGCGGCGGCACTGACTGCGGATCAACGCGCCGCCATTCTGACCAAGCATGTCGGTAAATCAGGTCGCGTTCGCAAACGCGTTGCCAGTCCCCGCATGAAACAAACGACTTTGCCCTTGGACCTGGTGAGCAAGGGGCGCTTTGATAAGAGCGAACCGACGATTTATAAGGGAGAGGATCTGGACCTACCCACTTACGTGCGCCGCGGCATTTCTTTGAACTGAGCCATCACGCCTTCGCAGCGTGCAGTTATCGCTCCACTGTTTTCCGCATCGTGTTTTCTGCGGGCATTTTTTGTAAAAATACGGATGCAAAAATCAGTGGTTCCCGTAGTTGCGGATTTTCCTGTTTGGGAAAAGTTTGATACTCAATGAAACGTTCAGTTATTGTGTGTCTGACTGCCGCGATGATGATGTCGGGTGGAGTGTACTCCAGCCTCGCGGGATTTTATAATGGAAGCTTCGAATCGTGGGATGTTGTGGGTTGGTCCGTTAATAACGACGTTGGCACCCGGGCTTCAGATTTGTCTTTGCGGCCCGCCGGGCTGGTCCGGACGATGTCTTCTTGGGGCGAAAATTTCAGTTTCACTTCGCCGTTGATGCCGGTGAGCGGACAACGATTTCTCGCGCTTAACACGCGTGCTGCTGGTGATTTTCTAGGTGACGGCACCTATCAAACTTACGTAAGCCAGACGATTGATTTCGGGAGCGGCGATATTCTGTCTGGCTGGGCTGCTTTTTTTGATGGGGACGCAACTTCCTCCGATTCAGCCTGGGTGCGTATTTTCGACTCGCAAGGCGAACTCGTGGCTACACCTTGGCAGGCGACCTCGGGAGTCATCGCGGCCGCTTTGCTTGATCCTTCCGTTCCGGATTGGAGCGTCTGGCAATGGTCGGCCCCGGCTTCAGGAACGTATCTGTTGCAACTGGGAGTTTCCACCAGCGGTGCGAACAACGATGCCAGTTACGGTTTCTTTGATGGAGTCAGCTTCCAATCCAATCCTGTGCCTGAACCCGCTCCGATGGCTATCGCGTTGGTGAGCGGCTTGGTTTGGGTGGTGTGCCGACAACGCTTTGGTGGGCGCTGATGCCACCAGAAAGGCGCTTTTTACTTCTACTCAACAACGCACCGGAGTCATCCGGTGCGCTGTTGTGTAACCATCGAATCGCTTCAAAACCTGGGGCCGACGGGGGTTACTGAGTGAACTGTGGCAGGCGGATAATCTTGCCGCCTTGCAACGCCGAGTCATGCGCGCACAATCCCACGCATGTCCAGTTGGCGGATTGTTTGGCATTCGGAAAGGGGGCGCGATTCTCGACCAGCGCCGCAGCAAACTCGTGGGCCAGATGCGGATGGCTGCCGCCGTGGCCGCTGCCCTGCGTGAAACTCAAATGAGTCTTCTTTGACGCGTCATAGACTCCCTGCCGGGTGTATTTGGCAATGCTCTTGGGCAGGCGCTTGGCGAAGTCCGGGCAGGTGACGCGTTGTGGAATTTTAGGTTCGGGTTTTTTCGCCGTATGCACCACCAGCGGTTCGTGTTCGATCAACGGCCACTCCACCGCCTTCTTCGAGCCATAAACGTCAATACTCTCGCGATACTGCCGCGCGGTGTCGAACAGGCTGCGGATGATCCGGCCCGCTACTTCCGTGCCCTTGAATTTGATGTGTGCCGTTTCCACGGCGAAAGGCGAACCGTAGCACTTGATCAGTTCCTTGCGGATGGTGCCCGAGCCAAAACAGGAAACATATTCCGCCGGGGACCCAATCAGTCCGGCCACCGGTCCCACGCAATGCGTGGCGTACCACATCGGTGGCAGGCCGGGCCAATAATTCGGCCAGCCGTCCATGTCCTGTTGATGGCTGGATTGGACAAATTGCAGTTTGCCCAACTCGCCTTTGTCGAGCAGCTCCTTCATGAAAAGGTATTCCCGGGCGTACACCACGGTTTCCATCATCATGTATTTCAATCCCGTGCGTTGCACCAGTTCCACAATCCTTTTGCAATCGGCGATACTAGTCGCCATCGGGACGGTGCAGGCCACGTGTTTGCCCGCCTTGAGCGCGGCGATGCTCATCCAGGCATGATCCGGTATGGGTGAATTGATGTGAACGGCATCAACATTCGGGTCCTTGAGCAGTTGTGCGAAATTTGTGTAGCGATTGGTCACGCCAAAGTAGTCGCCCACGGCGTCCAGTTTCTTTCGGTTGCGCTGACAAATGGCGTAACAATTGGTGTGCGGATGTTTTTGCCAGAGGGGAATAAATTCCGCTCCGAACCCCAGTCCGACAATCGCGATATTGAATTTTTTGCTCATAATCAATCTGTCCTGTTTCAGTTTTGGAACCGGGCGGCATGATGAGCGGATTCAGCGGGAAGAGCAATCTTCTGTTCGCGGTAAACGGAATAATTTCCCCGGCATTGATCCTTGGTATCAAGGTCTTGATCGGCGCGCCGCCATCCGGAGCGGAGGATCACGCCACCTACAAACGTGAATGGGCTGGCCGGGCCGAAGCGCAGAGTTCAGTTATTGTCGAGAACGATTCGAGGCGGTTGGCCTCGTGGCCTGGCTCAGTTTAAGGGGAGCTTTCCACGGCGTCCGCCTCGCGTTTTATGGCGACTCGGAGGCTGGCCGACTTCATCCCGCCCAGTTGAAATTGACAAATCGGAACCCGGCCCGGACCCGGGGTGTTGCCTGCGGCGGTTTTTCTTCCAAGCTTTTTGCCGGGGCTTTGGCATACTGGCGGCATGAGTGAATTGACCAATGCTCAAATCCGCTCGCTTAAAGCGCGCGGCCAGTTTTTGAAGCCAGCGGTGAAAGTTGGCAAGGAAGGACTGTCGCCGGCGCTTTTTGCCGCGTTGAAGGAGGCGCTGCAACATAACGAATTGATCAAGGTGAAATTTGACGATCATAAAGAGGAGAAGAAACGGCTCGCGCCGCGATTGGCCGAGCAGAGTGGCAGCGAGTTGATCATGCGGGTGGGCAACGTCGTGTTGCTTTATCGTCCTAAACCCGGCTCCGAAGCAGCTACCGATCTTGAAGCGCCCGAACGGTAATTGTGGAATCCAGTTCCGTCGCGCGCGAACGGCGACTGGGCCGGAGCACGTGGCGACGATTGAAAACGGCACGCTCTCTTGTTTACGCGCGGACGGCTTTCGCCCATGATGACGGCATGAGACCGTTACAGCGATGTGGGTGGCGCGCCGTCAATTTTGCGGGATGGATCAGCCTGATTTTGTTCACAGCGGTCGCCGCGCGCGCGGTTGAATTTCGCCGTCTGGCGGTGACCGAATACCGGAGCAAAATGAAAGCCGGTTGGTTGGGACAAATGGCCGGGGTCGCGTGGGGCGCACCGACTGAGTTCAAGTGGAAGGATACCATCATTCCTGCTGACAAAGTGCCGGAGTGGAAACCGGCGTTGATCAACGAAGCTTTTCCGCAAGACGATCTTTATGTGGAAATGACTTTCCTGCGCACTCTTGAATTGCATGGCTTGGAGGCTTCGATTCGGCAGGCCGGAATTGATTTTGCCAACAGCGGTTACCCGCTCTGGTGCGCCAATAATGCGGGCAGGAACAATTTGCGCAAAGGCATTGCGCCGCCTGATTCCAGCCACCCACAGTTCAACAAGTGTCCCAACGACATTGATTATCAGATTGAAGCGGACTTTTCCGGATTGATTGCGCCGGGCCTGCCGCAGTTCGCGATCGAGTGCGGCGAGAAGTTTGGCCGGTTGATGAATTACGGCGACGGCATGTACGCCGGTCAATTCATTGGCGCGTTGTATGCCGCCGCGTTTTTTGAAACGGAACCCGTCCAACTGATTGAAACCGCGCTGGCCGCCATTCCGCGCGATTGTCAGTACGCCGAAATGGTGCGCGACGTGGTCGCCTGGCATCAGGCGAATCCGGATGCGTGGGAAACGACCTGGCAACTCTGCCAGCAGAAATACCGCGAAAATCCTGAGTATCAAAAAGCGTCCAATGGCGGGATTGATTGCAAAATCAACGGCGCTTACGTGTTGCTCGGATTGCTCTATGGCCAGCGCGATTTTGATCGCACCATGGTCATTGCGATGCGCGCGGGTCAGGATTCCGATTGTAATCCTTCGAGCGCCGGAGGCGTTTTGTTCACCACTTATGGCGCGGAAAAAATACCGGCGCGTTTCACCAGCGCGCTGGATGAGCTGGAAGTCTTCAGCCACACCGAATACACCTTTCCCAAACTTCTGGCGGTCAGCGAGCAGTTGGCCCGACAGGTGATTCTGCGCGCGGGCGGAAAAATCGTCACGAAGAACGGCGAGGAAATTTTTCTGATTCCGGTGCAGTCGCCGCAACCGAGTCCGCCGGTGCTCAGTTGGGCGCCCGGGCCCATTGCCGATAGCCGGTTCACCTCAGAGGAAATGGCGCAGATCACGGCGCGGAATGTGCCCCGGGCCGTCACGCTGGCCGCCGGAGATATTTTACCGGGCTGGGAGGTGAATGATTGCGGCACGGAGATGAATCCGGGTTTGCGTGAAGAATATGCGGGGCGAAACAACGTGCTGCTGACGCATCCGCTGGATCGCGAGACCGGTTGTGTTTTGAGTCGAAAAGTGAATTTGCCCGCAGGTAAAAAGAGCACGCTGCGGATCACGGTGGCGCGCGACACCCGTGGTGACTTTGATCTGCTCGTGCGCGTGAATGGTGAAGAGTTGTTGCGCAAACCGGTTAGTTCGCAAACGACCACCGACGACCCGTGGCTGATGCAGGATGTTGATTTGTCGAGATTCGCCGGTCAGCAAGGGGTGAAAGTTGAGTTGATCAACCAGCCCAGCGACTGGTCCTACGAAGCGGCGTACTGGGCGGACTTGCGGATCGTGAGCCGGTGATCTTGCGGCCTCGGGAATGGCTGGCGCAGATGCGCCCATCGGTTGGCGGCAGGCTGGCGTGGCGTCTGAACCCGCCAAACTGAATGTGTTTTGGGCGCCGCGCTTGGATTTTTGTAAAAGGCTTGACGGAGCTAAACAAAAGCGCAGGATCGTCGCCATTAGTTTAACCCATGCATTCGCGTCGCCGGATGAATGGGGAGTGGAGCCAACTGTGGCGTGGTTTGGTTTGCGTTCGGTTTTGTGCCAAGAATTTTTAGAACTCGCACAGTAGGAGGAGCGCGACGCATCCGATGGCTACGGATAGTAACCAGATGAGAATCACGGCAGTGGTTTTACTTAAACCCAACCGCACGAGACGATGGGAGAGGTGATTGGTATCACCAAGATAAAAGGGCTTGCCGAGCCGCAGCCGGAGGCCAACCACCCAAGCCAGATCGCCCAACGGGACCGCCAAAATAAATAACGGCAACAGCACGGCCAATGGTTGCGGATGCTGTTCGGAATGGAAATGCGGCAGAATCGCCATGATGGCCAGCAGATAACCAACCAGGTGACTGCCGGAATCCCCCAGAAAGGCGCGCGCCCGGGGAAAATTATGCGGCAGAAAGCCCGTC
This sequence comes from Verrucomicrobiota bacterium, assembly GCA_039806955.1. Lineage (GTDB taxonomy): Bacteria > Verrucomicrobiota > Verrucomicrobiia > Limisphaerales > JADLHS01 > JADLHS01. The sequence goes on from JBDHQI010000002.1 coordinate 182,311, forward strand.
AGCGCGCCGGCGGTGAGAAACGCCAGCAGCGCGACGAGGTATTGTCCGTGATACGCCGCGATGCCCCCGAACCACGCCGCCCCGATCGCGCCGAGCCCGCCGCAGAGGCCATTCATGTTGTCCATGAAGTTGAAGGCGTTCACGACGGTCAACAGCCACAAGATCGTGATGACGTAGCTAAAGATCGGGAGAGGAACGAACAGGGTGATGCGCACACCCGCCGCCGCGACTCCGCCTGCAATGAGCAGTTGCGCGATGAATTTCGACGCGGGACGCAGTTCGATCCGGTCGTCGAGCAAGCCCACCACCGTCATGCCGATGGCGCCGAGCGCGATGGCCAGCAATTGTCCCGCGCGTTGTTCAAATCCATGTTCCAATGGCGTCGCGCTGGCCTCGCCAAGCCAGCCGAATTTCAGTATCGCGACGGCCACGACCAACGGGACCAGTAACGCAGTCAATACCGTCAAACCGCCGGCGAGCGGCACGGATTCCACATGGATTTTGCGCAGGCCCGGATCATCCCAAAAACCGTTTCGCACGCACCAAATCCGCCAGATCGGCAAGGAGAAAAACGCAACGGCCCAGGCGCTGCAAAACGCCGCCAGATAGAGGTTGGAGGGAAACGTCATTGGTTGGAGGCGCGCGCCAACTGCTCTTGATACAGGCGATAAATGGTTTCCACCATGAGTTTGACGGGAAAGCGCGCTTGCACCAACTGCCGACCAGTTTGTCCCAGTTCGTGACGTAACCGGGCATCGCGCAGCAACTGGAGCAACTTCTCGACGACCGCGTCTTCCTGACCGGCGCGGATCAGGAATCCAGTTTTTCCGTCCAAACAGATTTCATCAGCTCCGTCAAAATCATTAGCGATGACCGGCTTGCCGGCGGCCAACGCCTGAGCCAGCGCGCGTCCCAACGCTTCCCGGTGCGACAGGTGAACGAGACAATTCATAAGGCCCACGTAACGCCAAATTTCCGAAGGCGGCACCAGGCCGGTAAAAGTGACATTATCACTCAGGTAAAGCTGCCGCACTTGCGCTTCCAGTTTGGCGCGTAGCACGCCGTCGCCGACCAGCAGCAGGTGGGCTTGCGGACAGTCTTTGATGAATTTGGCGAACACCCGCAACATTTCGTCGTGCCCTTTCAACGGAAACAATCGGCCAATTTTCCCCACCACAAACGCGTTGGGGGGAATGTGAAGTTGCGCCCGCAGTGCGGGATCGTTGGTCGCCGATAGGAATGGTTCGATATCAAAACCGCTCCAGATGCGCGTGTACATTTCTGGTCGGCCGATTCCCGCCGCCAGATAGCGCTTGGCCATGGCTTGGGCGGAAACGATGAAGTGCGTGGTGAATTTCGCCGCGTAGCGTTCAGCGGTGGTAAAAATAAAATTCGCCAGCGCGCCTTGAAACGGGCCGAAGCTCGGACCGTGAATGTGGTGAATGATCACCGGCACCCCTGCTCGGGCCGCCGCCAGGCGACCCAGGACTCCCGCCTTGCCGCTGTGCGTGTGAACGATGTCCGGCTTTTGCCGGCGCAATTGTTGAGTCAACTCCCGTCGGGCGCGCACGTCTTGCCATGGATGCACCGGGCGAATCAGCGAAGGCACCACCGTCAGCAAATCCGGAATGGAGGCCACCTGGGATTCGAGCGAACCTTCGGGGCCGGTGGTGGGGCCAGAGATCAGGCGTACGGTTACATTCGGTTGGTTACGCAGACCGAGCACCGTGGCGATGGTGTTTTCCTGGGCGCCACCAACAATGAGTCGGGTGATGATGTGGGTGACGCGCATGGCGTCGTTAAGGCTTGGGCGCCGTTTTGTTGTCAGGCGCAACGACAGGTTCGCCTTTCAGTTCGCGCAGTCGTTGGGCAACCTCCAGTGCTTCGGTCGTCCGCGCTGGCGCGCTCAGGAGGTAATTTTCGTAATGTCGAATCGCCGCATTGGTATCCTGGCGGCGGAAGGCAATCTCGCCCAGACCATAGTCCACGGCGAACTCCTTCGGGAACTGGCGCTGCACGGTCTCAAAATCCTGTTGCGCACCCTCCAAACGGTTGGCGTGTAGTTGGGCAATGGCGCGATAGAGAATCGCGCGATAGTTGTTTGGCTCCACGGTCGAGGCGCGATCAAAGGATTGAATGGCTCCATCGTAATCCGACAATTCGATGAGGAAACAACCGCGGTTGATGAGCCACGTCATATTGGTCGGAGAGAGTTGCAGCAGGCGTTCGCTTAACGCTAGCGCGTTGGTGTAGCGGCGATTATCCGCGTACACTTTACAGGCCGCCCCCAGCAGGTTGAAGTTGTCGGGCGATTTCGCCAGATTTTCATTAATGATCCGGCTGGCGGTGACATCGTCGTTTTTTGCCAGATACGCCGCCGCTTCGATGCAGAACAAATCCGTGAGATTGGTTCGAACGTCGGGAAGGCGATCCCCAATTTGACGCACTTCATTCACCATTTTGATGGTTTCATCCGGCAGCCCGCGATTGAGATTCAGTTGGGCCAGCCACAATCGGCTGCCGATGTCATCCGTAACTAGAACGCGGGTACGATCAAACGACTGCGCGGCTTGTCGAATCAAATTCCCTTGCACAAACACCAGGCCCTGTTGATAAGCCAGGCCGGGCAGGTCGTACGGACCGAAGACCGTGAGCATCTGTTCCCAGGTGCGGGTTTCACCAAAGATATCTGCAAATTCCTTGGGAATGGCCAGTGTCGGCACCTCGCCGCGTTGGTGTTGTTCGTTGAATCGCAAATTACCGGAAGCCACGACATTGTCCGGATTCAGTTCTTCCGCCAGCGCAAACCACTTTGCGGCCTCGGGATATTCATTCAGCTTTTGCAGCTCGACGCCCCAGCGAACCAGGCTTCGGGAGCAGTACGAACCCAGGATGGATACGGATTGGTTTTCACGCGGTTTAAGTCCGATTTTTTTATACAGATTTTTGGGAAACTTAAGTTGTGGCTGCTGAGTGGTGGTGCGGGTCTCGGGCAGGATGGTTGACAGAAACCCATGCTCGGCTTCAGTCCAGAACCGGTTGTTCCGCGTGACACATTGGGGCGAGAGCGGCGCGGCGAGCAGCGAACTGGTCTTGTCCAGATGCAACAAACTGCCCAAACCGTTCGGCTCGGCGTGAAATGTTTCGAAGTAATAACCAAAGCTCGGGTGTAGATACGCAATTTGATGATCTGCGGACATCTGTATCATCGCCTGCAGCAATTTAATCTCGGGAATGGTGGCTTGAGGTTCAAGGTTGTCAGGCACGACCCAGTCGGAATGTTTTTTGTGTAAAAATTTCTGATAATCTGGCGAGGTCAACCATGAGGTGGTGACAAAAATATAGTCAGCGGCGCGCCGTTGCCGTGTCAGCCACTCCTGCACGATCCAGAGCCGGCGGGGATCATCGCTCAGAATCACGCCGCGTTCGGGGAGGTTGAATGCTTCCGCTGCCGCAAAGCGACTTTGCAAGGAGCCGTTGGTCAGTCGGATTTGCGGGAGATTGCGATCCAGCAATATGAGCGGCGTGATGATCAGCAAGCCCAGCAATGCCGCCGTAACGCCCCATTGGACGCGGAGCGCACTCGGGGTGGGCCGCTTGACGCTCCGTCCGGGTTCATGGGCTCGCGAAACGACCAGGAGATAACCGCTGTAATAACCGACGCTCAAAGCCGCCAGATAATACAGCGGCAGAAAGGCGAAGTTGCCGCCGGGGAAGGGGAGGCTTTTGCCGATTTCTCGCGGACTAAAACCGGGGTCCAGAATCACCCATAAGCAGGCGAGCAGAATGACGGTATGGCAGACATGGAACGCGATGTTCGTGACGAATGAACCAGCGCGACTGGCGTCGCGGTGGGGCGACCAGCGGATCGAGAACAGAAATACCGGGACCACCGATGTGAGCGAGAGCAACAGCAAGGTCTCGCGCGGAAGGGTGGTTAGCACCCAGCGCTGAGTGCCCAGGTTGCTGCGCAATAGTTCCCAGAAGGTCGCCGAAGTGCTGCCCGACCACGCGCCAATGGTGGGTAGCAGCAGATAAAAGGCGAGTCCCGCCGAACCACAGAGCAACATGCGGCTCAGAAAATTGAGTTTGAAAAAATCCAATTTGCGCGTCCACACCAACGCGCCGAGATAAATCGGGAAACCGGCGATCATCGCGGGATTATTGGTCAGCGCCAACCCATAAACAAACGCGGCACGAAGCAGGCGCGTTTCCTTTTCATCGCGCCGATACTCGAGGAAACTGCGCAGCACGTAAGCGAACAACAGCAGATCAAACATTTCGCCTGAGCCGTTCGTGCCGTATTCCCAGAAACTCAAGCCGAGCGCGCAGACCAGGGTTGCCAGCACCGGAGGCAGCCACGCGAACGGCAGATCGGTCAACAACTCGCGCGCGCGCCCCAGCCGGAGTTTTTGCATCGCGGTTCGATCATGCGGCAGCAGCGCGACGGAGCGAGCCAGTTGGCCCAACGCCAGCGCGGCGCAGGCCACGGAAAAAAGGTTGAAGCATAACGGAATCCCAGCGGCGGGAAGCCACCGGATGGGCAGGGTCACCAGATAATAAATCGGGGCCAGCACATCGGGAGTGTAACTCCAGCCGAGCGCGCGCACGCCGGCCGGCATTTGTTGCACCGAAGTCCAATCCGATAGAAAAGACAGATGGCGGTTGACCGTGAGCAGGTAGCATCCCGCCACCACGGCCGCCAGAGCCCACGGCAGCCAGCTCACCGTGTAATGCGCTGACGATTTTTTTTCGTGACCTGTTGTCATGCGATTACTCAGTTGAATTCATGTGGAACCACTTGGCAAGTATCGTTTAATCCGTCGCCCGCAGGTCCGCGACACATTCCACGTGTTGCGTCTGCGGAAACATGTCCAATGGCATGACCCGCCGCAGCTTAAAGACACCGTTCGCGCCCAAAATGTTCAAGTCCCGCGCCATCGTGGCCGGATGGCAGGAAACGTAGATGACTTGCGCGGGCTGCACGCGCCGCAGCAGTTCCAGCGTCGTTGACTGACAACCTTTGCGGGGCGGATCAATCAGCACGGTGGTTGCCGGGGCGGAAAATCGCGCCACCAATTGCGGTAAGGCTTCCTCGACCCGCGCGGCAATAAATTCGCCGTTGGTCACTCCGCGTCGTTGCGCGTTGCGCTGCGCCGCCGCAATGGCCAGTTGGTCACATTCCACGCCTACGAATGATTCCACCGCCTCGGCCAGTTCAATACCGAAGAAGCCGACGCCGCAGTACAAATCCACCAAATGCCGTCCGCCACCGGCGCGCAGCGTTTCGCGCACCACGCGCACCAGTTCCGGCAACAGGAAGAAATTGTTCTGGAAAAATGAATGAGACGGCACCTCCCAATCCTCAGGCGGAATTCGCAGCACCACTTTAATCCCGCCTTTGGGTGGCGGATGCTGTCGCACATAAGTGATCTGCTCGTTCAAGGCCGGTTCAGCGATTTTGCATGTCTCGATATCTTCCACCAATCCGCAATCCGCGCGGATGAAGCCAAGATTCAACTTTTGCTCGGGCTTGTTCCACTGACTGCGAATCATGATGCGATTGCGATAACCATACGGTTGCGGGCAGGGGATCACCGGTTCGATCAACTCTGGAGTGATGCCGCTGAGCCGCTGAAAGAGATCCGCGACCTGCTTGTGTTTGAACCGCAGTTGCGCCGGGTAATCAACGTGCTGGTATTGGCAGCCGCCGCACGCGCCAAAGTAAGTACATTCCGGCTGAACCCGTTCGGGCGCCGCCGTGATGAGCTGGACCAATTTTGCGCGGCCAAAATGCTTCTTCAGCTCCAGAATTTCGACTTCGACTTGCTCGCCCGGAATGACGAAGAGGATGAACAGGACAAAGCCATTCAAACGCGCCACCCCTTCGCCGCCAAAGGCCAAGTCTTCAATTGTGACAATGTGTTTTTGTCCCACGGCCAGCGCGGGCGCTACGGCTTCCACCATGTTCAACTCCAGCCTGACGGATCTGGCCAGTCAGCCAAGCGATAAATCTGCTCCGACCGATTAGCCGCACCCGCTGGCGACGCGCCCGCGCCAATCCCTTTCTGCGGGTTCGTGCGCCACTGAGCAAGAAATGGCGGAAGGAACTGGAATCGAGCGGGATTTGTCATTTCGACTACCTGTTACTACCCCTTACCACCAGAGGCACGCTGCCTCATAACTAACGAACACCAATAAAATCAGGCACTTTCGCGTGTGAGTCAAGCACTCGACGTCACACACCCAACACCAATCAATTACTCGCGGATTACTCATTTTCTACTCGTTCACTGGCACTCCATTGTACAAAGAGGCCCTGTTTTTCAGGGTCAAATGACATTTGCCATCGGTGTGATTTGCTAAGGAGATGCTGAATAAAGCCTGGATTTCAAATTGGCGTTGGTGCTGACGAAAAAACGATCCGCCCGCAGCGGTGATTCGTCTCGATCGCCTCGGGGTAGCGGTCACTTGTGCATCGAAAGCGGGTTTGATCCGCTTTTCTGCATCGCTTTTTATCGCTGCCACCGGATGGGTTCGTTCTTTTTCACGCCGCGGCCCGCGCTCGTGCGCCAATCACCACATTGGCCAGTCCAAAGAGCACGTAGAGTTGATGACCGTTCTTGGCCAACCCGCGATACCTCACCTTCCGATGCCGGAATAAATTCTTCACGATGTGGAAGGGATGTTCAACGAACGCCCGCACAGAGGCCTTGGCTTTCTTCACCGCTTTGAGCGCCTCTTTCTCCGCACCTTCGGCCAGCGTCTGGATCACGCTGCGCTTGCCTGCGATTTGCCAATCCACCTTCCGTTGCAACGCCACGATCTCCGCCCGCTTCTCCACGCCGGGGTAACCGGCATCCGCATGGACTTGCGTCTCTTCGCCGGGCAGCAGATCCGCGGGCTTCGTCACGTCGGCCCCGTTCGCTGCGGTCACGACTACGGGATGCACCAGCTTGCTGTCTCGATCCGCGCCGAGGTGCGCTTTCATTCCGAAATACCATTGGTTGCCCTTCTGGGTCTGGTGCATTTCCGGGCCACGTTCGCGCTTCGCCTTCTTGGTGGAGGACGGCGCAGCGATGAGCGTGGCGTCCTCCAGCGTGCCCGCGCGCGGTTATTGCCTGTTTATCCATCTTCAACGTAGAACAAGCCGCCGGGCTTGCGGCGGTAGAGGATGAAACGACGTTTTATAATTTCGGATTTTGGTCTGAAAGCTATGAAGCTATTCGTGGCTTTGGGTGTATCAGCGACACCAGACGGGTAGCGAATCCCGTTTTCGCGAGTGTTGGCCGGTTAATACCGGAGTGGTAAATGTGTTTTATCCCAGTATTGATTTCACTGGCACCAGCCGTCTCCTATTTTTCCATCTCGTTACTAATCAGCAAGTTGAAAATGGCGGAAGGGGTGGGATTCGAACCCACGGATGAGTTGCCCCATCTCCTGATTTCGAGTCAGATGCCTTTAACCACTCAGCCACCCTTCCGTTTGCTCTATTTTATTGAGTAATTATCGCGTTTTAGCGAATCATTACTTGCGTTTTCTATACCGCCGTTCTATACTATCTTCATGAATGGCAATTCATCCGATATTACAGACTCGCGTTGGCAAAAAACGCCCGTGGCCAATCTCGTGCGCCACGTTCAATCAGGAAACTATTATGCGCGAATCCGAGTGCGCGGCAAGCTGATTTGGAAATCCCTAAAGACCGACCGCATCAGTGTTGCCAAGTTGCGGCTAGGAGATTTTCACAAAGAGGAACGCCAGCGCGCCGCTGCTCATCAAGCCGTCGCACGAGGCAAGATGACCTTCGGCGCGGCTCTGGAAACCTATCGCGAACGCCTCAAGGGGGATTATTCGCTGAAGGACCGAAGCAAGGCTTTTCGGGAAGAACGCATGACGGCGCTCCTGAAGTCGTGGCCCGATCTGGAACAAACCGACGTTGCTCAAATCTCTAAGACCGATTGTCTCACATGGGCCGCCCGCTTTGGGCAGACGGCCAGTCCCTCGGCGTTTAACAACACGGTTGGCACGCTCAAACTGGTCTTGGACATTGCCGTTGAAGCGGGCGCGCGTTACGACAATCCCGCCACCCACATCAAGCGGAAACGAATTCGCCAAAAGGTTTTGCACCTTCCAACCCAGGACAAATTTCCCGAATTGGTTGCGACCATCCGAAAGGCCGATGGTGCATGGGGCAGAAAGTGCGCCGACCTCGTTGAGTTTCTGGCTTTCAGCGGATGCCGAAAAGGTGAGGCGGCCCGGGTAGAAGGTCAGCATTGCGATTTTGAGAAAGGTGAAATCACGATCCAAGGCGATCCTGTCACCGGAACGAAGAATTGGGAAATCCGTCGCGTGCCGATGATTCCCGACATGCGCCGGTTGCTTGAACGCATCAGAGGCGAACGCGACGAAAAGGAATTCCTAGCGAGTCCCGTTATGCGAGTGAAAGAGTGCCAAGGGGCAATTAACTCGGCCTGCAAGACGCTGGGAATTGCCCGCTTCACGCACCACGACTTGCGCCACTTGTTTGCAACTCGGTGTATCGAATCCGAGGTGGACATTCCCACGGTATCGCGCTGGCTCGGGCACAAAGACGGCGGGGCGCTGGCGATGAAGACTTACGGCCATTTGCGCGATCAACATTCGGCGAACATGGCGCAGAAAGTGGTGTTCTGTGAAACCGCCTCAAACATCGTGCCGCTGCCATTGAACGGAAACGTCCAACCAAACGCCAAAGCCGAAGCGATCACGGACAACAAGGCGGCGATTGCCGAAGCAAAGGCCAAATATGGTTATCCGTGGTGGGCCTCGAAAAATCCGCTTGAAGTTTTCTGGGGTCAGTTGAATGAACCAGGGCAAATTGTCCCGCTGGAGAAATTCCACGAGTGCGCCAAACAAGCAATGAGTCGCGAAGTATTCGCGGATGAGTTGCCCGAGCGTGAAGCGTTACGGGAGGAATTCATCGCGCGGATCCCGAAGGCGACGCACGTAGAACTGACCGGGAAAATTTATGCGAGGGAGACTGATGCAAAGTTGAAAGCAAGCTGATTGATTCGCGAGTAAAATTCGGGCTGTCACCGAGGGTGCATCCGCACGCGGCCCACCCGCCCTCCCTACAAAAAATCAGCCCATTCGGGCGGGCCAGTCGGCCAAAAATATCACGCATTCTGCGTCCAAGGTATGCAATCAAAAGATTGTGATATTACTGCATAACTTTCAGATACCTTCACAAGCCATCAATCGAAGTCCGATTCTGTCCCGCTATACGGCGCTAAAACGAGCAATCGAAACTTTCAAGCGCAACAGTCATTGAAGAGTTGTTTAAGCGATCACTTGTCGGCGCGAGTTGGATATAGAGATATTTTTGAGCCGCTTTGAAACTGGGGTCCGACTTTGCTCAATGTCACATTCCGAGGGAATAAATCTTCAAGTGCGACACCCAAAACGCGGGCGAGAAAAAGCATTTCGCAATCCGGCACTCGGCGACGGCTCAGTTCCAGGCTCGCCAGTGAATCCCGGCTAATGCTCCAACCACGCAGTTGCAACTTTGCCGCGAAAATTTCTTGCGACCAACCTTTGTTAGCCCGCCACTTCTTGACCTGCGGGCCAATTAGATTCAGAGGGGGTTTGGGTTTCGCCACAACCCGAGGAAATTAACGGATAAAAATAGAGCGATTTGTGTTCACGCACACACATTCATAAAAAAGGCTTGCGCTCGTTGGAAAGCGGCGTATGAAGGATGCGGGTAAAATGAAAACTTCACTTCGTCCGAAGAAATGGCTCCCGGGAATTTCTGTTTCACTGTTCCTTGCCGCATTGTTTCTGTTCCCGTGGGCAGTCACCAACGTCAGCGCAAAACCAAGACCAATGGCGCCACCGTGGCCGTCGTTGGGATTGCTTTCACGCGAGGGTTTTGACCAGCCCTATGGTTTTGCGACCAACCAAGTGATTGATTCCACGATCTGGACGGAAAGTTGGTCCGGCTGGAATTTGAATCGGCAAGGCGCATTGGTGACACCGTGGATTGTGCCGATGGTCGTCTCAAATGCCTTTCGGGTTGAACCGGAACGTGGCGCGTATCGGTTGTGGTATCGTCCCGATTACAGCAGTGGAACGGGCGCAGGCCAGCCTGCCACTTTGCTGACCTTGGCGACGATACAAGGCAACACGGAATTGGTTTGGTGGTCGTTGGTGGTCACTCTGGATGGGCGCGAAGTTCACTTGATTTGTCAGACTGAGAATGGCGCGGAATCCTGCCTGCAAACCGAAGTAAATTGGGAAGCAGGAAGCTGGCACTTGTTGACGGTTGGGTTTACGCCGACGAACAGCGCGCTGTTCATAGACGATCAGCTTCAAGCAGTCGGTGAAGGATTGGCGGTGATTCCCAGCGAACTTGCTTCTTACACGCGACTGGTCGTTGGGAGCACGCTCGCCGGTGATTTGCCGGCTCAAGGCCAGATCGAGGAATTCGCCATTTTCTCAGGCCGCAAGCGGATGCAGCAGGTGATGGGCAATGTGTTTGGCCTGAGTGTGGATTGGGAAATTGGGATTTACTACAACTCACTCTCCAAGACAGCGGCTCTTGGCCCCATTTCAGAGGAAGAAATTGCCATACGAGCGGCGCTGGCAGCCCAGCGGAGAGCGGAACGCGAAGCATTGGGAATCGCCGAAGAACTTGGCGGTGGAATGGAGATGATGCTGATGAGCGGGCCAACCGCGATCTGTGTCACCAATTCACGCCTCTACATCACCAATACGATTGCGTGGTTTGATACCAACGCGCTATGGACCGTCCAGTTTGACGTGCAAGGCACAAACAGTCCGGTGGACATTTTCGGCACGACCGATTTAAGCGGCACGAACTGGTTTTATCTGGAGCGTGGGCCCAGTTGCGCCACGTATCAATACACCAACCAAGCTCCTGAACAGACTTACTACATCTTGGGCGATTCGACCGTAGATTCTGACGGTGACGGATTGCCGGACGCCTATGAGAAATTGATTTCGCATAGCGATCCGTACACACCGACTTTCCTGGACAGCGATGGTGACGGGTTATCTGACGCATGGGAATTGGCGAACGGCTACAACCCGACCCAAGCCGACACTGATGGCAACGGAATCCCGGATGGTTACGAGGACAAAGATGGCGACGGGTTGGCGAACCTGATGGAAACGGCCTTTGCCGGTAATCCGAGCGTGTTCAACCTCAACTGGCGGCAGGACGCCGATGGCGCCGGAATTCCCGACAGCATTAGTGCTGTTGCGGATGCACCACCCTTTGTGACCACTTTCGACAAGTGCCCGTTGCCCTGATAACCGACTAACCCACCTCCCATGATCTTAAATATGAAATCTCTTTTCTTTGGGTGTCGGCGCGCAACCATGACCGCGATGGTGCTGTTGACCGGAGCACAGTTTGCGTTGGCACAAGCGCCGGGCAATAACGGAGCCCCCAGTTCGCAAGTGCAAAGCGAGGCTGGTGCCCTCATCAGTCAGCGGGCCGAACACAAGACCGATCTGTTTACGGGTAGTTTTGGTTACTCCGTGCCCATTGTTGGTGCGCCGGGGCGCAGTGGCAGCGAGCCGGGGCTGGCGCTGGTGTATTCCTCCAGCGGCGACAACGGCTGGTGTGGTCAGGGCTGGTCCTTGGAAATCGGGTACATTGAACGCAACACCAAGGATGGCTTTCCGATTCTTTATGATGCTTCGTCGCCTCCGTTGCCGATCAGGCAATATGACCCGGCGAAGGGCTTCATTCTGAATTTGTTTGGCCGGCAGACGAAATTGCTGACGAACAGCGCGAGCGAATATCGCGCCGAAGTGGACACGGATTTTCTGCGCTGCCAGTTCGACACCACCAACAATCGTTGGGATGTTTATGACAAGAGCGGTACGCTCTATCGCTTTGGTTACACTGCCCGTGTGATAAATCCCAACTCCGGTTGGTCGGCGAATCATACCGGAACGTTCCGTTGGGCCTTGGAAGAAATGATCACCGCGACTGGTGAACGCACGACAATCACCTACCAGACCTTTTCGTCCGCTGATCCAGGCACCGTACGGGTGCATTATCCAGATGTGATTTCTTACAACGGTCACACCAACTGGAACGGTTACAGTGCCAATCAAGCACCGACGCACACGATTCAATTCGGACTGCAACCGCGCACGGACACGCGAATTTCCTATCGCTCAGGCTTTCGCGTCGTGCAACACATGCGGTTGACCAACATTGTCTGTCAAGCCGACGGCCAGAACGTGCGTCGTTACGCGTTGGAATATGATTACTCTCCGGCGACCAAACGCTCATTGTTGGCCCGCGTGCGCACCTTCGGCGCGGATAATTCCTCGGAACTGCCGGTGCAATCCTTTCAATATCAGGACAAGCCCTTAACCTTTGCTCCTAAGGTGCCGTGGAAGAACATGTCCCTGGCTGGTTCAAGCATCTGCTGCATTATCGAGCGTGACGGTTTCGGCAACGCAACCAAGGACGTGTTCGATCTCGACGGCGACGGCCTCCCCGACCGGGTGCGCTGGGATAATTCAACCACCCCCGACCGTTACCTGTTGCAACGCAACCTGGGCCCGGCGACCAGTGGCACCGAAGGGAACTTTGCCACGACGGATTACTCCTTCGGTCCGACCTCCAGCGGTAATTTTTCCGCCGATGACCCCGCTTGGGCGGCGCTCAACTCCACCCGGGTTCGCCTGATGGACATCAACGGCGATGGGCTGCCGGATCGCGTTGGCGACGATTGGACCTACATGAACGTCGGCACACCGCCTTACAATCACTTCGGCGTGAAAGCTAACACTGGTAGTGGCTTTAGTGCTGATCAAACCTGGCCGGTGGAAGTGCAAAGCAGTTCCTTTTATTACGCGATTGACTCATTGACCGATACCATCAGTGCGGGCCGCACCAGCTTGTTCGACCTCAACGGCGATGGCATTCCCGACCGGGTGATGATGCCGTTGAACGCGCCCTACACGAATTTATACGCGCAGTTCGGCACCGGAACTGGATTTAGCGCCGTGCGCCGGTACCCTTACAGCAGTCAAGGTGGTGAAAGCAGCGTCCTCTGGTCGGGCATTGAAGGCTTATATTCTCACATGGTGGACATCAACGGCGATGGGCTGATTGATCGGGTGATGTTGCCACGCAATCCCGGCACCGGCAACGCGGTGCAGGACTCGACGTTGAACAAGTTCGTCGTCATGTTCAACAACGGCTACTCCTTTGAGCAACAGGATTGGTTCGGGGTATCTCCGCAAAATCCGGCGTTGCAAATCGGCTACGCGAACGTGCAAAAGTTTCCGTGGGTAGGCTTGCTCGACATCACCGGCGATGGATTGCCTGACCGGGTGATGCCAAAACAATCTGACAGCACTAAAACCACCTGGCTGCTTTACCGTAACAACGGTTCGGGTTTCGATACCGTCTCCAACGAAATCAGCGGCATTGACATTCAGAACGCCGCCAACGTGAACAACGAGAACTGGTATGGCCTGTATGGGGTTGGTGACGCACGCATGAACTTCGTCAACGGCCAGACCATCACGGCCATGATTGACATCAATGGCGATGGTTTGCTGGATCGTGTCATGGCGGATTATCCCTTCGCCAACAATCCGTTTAACCCGTCACTGGTGACCAACATTCTCTGGGTGCAAACCAACTCCGGTCCCTACCCGGATTTGATGAAGGCTGCCAGCAATGGCATCGGTGGCGTCCTTACTGTCGCTTACAAACCTTCCACCAGTTGGGACAATCGCAAGGACCCGACCGACGTAAACTCCGGCAAGTCGTTGCCGTTCCCCATCCAAACTGTTTCAGCGGTCACGGGAAATGATGGGGTTAATACCAACCGCAGCACCACCTACGTTTATGAAGGCGGTTTCTATGATGGCAATCGGCGTGAATTCGCGGGTTTTGCCAAAGTGACGGAAACCGACCCGGCCAATCGCAAGCAGGTCTATTTTTATCATCAAGGCGGTGGGCAGGACCGCATGGCAATAGGTGGAACAACGGATGGCACGAATGCGGTGGCACAATTCAATCAGCCAAGTGGCGTCGCGCGGGACGGTTCGGGCAATTTGTATGTGGCAGATACCGCCAATCATGTGATCCGAAGAATCACTCCGGCGGGAGTGGTAACCACCATCGCGGGCAGCCCAGGAATTTCAGGGACCACTGATGCCGCTGGATTGTCCGCACGTTTCAATCGTCCCACCAGTTTGATCTTCACGGGAGGCTTTCTCTATGTGGCCGACACGGACAACCATTCCATTCGCCTTATCCAACTTAGCAATACTAATGTTACTACTTTTGCCGGAAGCAGCGGTGTGGCTGGAAGCACGGATGCCAGCCCATTCACTTCGGCCCGATTTTATCGGCCCTCAGGACTGACGTTTAACTCGGCAGGCACAGAATTGTATGTGGCCGACACGGGCAATCACACCATCCGCAGGTTGTCGGGATCGGGCATGACCACCATTGGTGGCGTGGGAATTCCCGGAAGCACTGATAACCCGCCTCGCTTCAATCATCCGACTGGTGTCGCGGCAGCCGGCTCAATTATCTATGTCGCGGATACGGACAATCACACGCTTCGTTGGTTTACCATCGGCGCAACGACCATCAACACTCTGGCCGGAAGCGCCGGCAATCCCGGGAGTGCGGACGGCAGTGCGGCTTCCGCCCGCTTCAACCGCCCGGCAGGATTGGCCATCAATACCACCGGCCCGGAACTTTACGTGGCGGATTCCGGCAACCATACCGTTCGCAAAGTTGCGAGTTCGGTGACGACCATTGCCGGTCGGCCCGGCAATGGCGGCAATGCAGATGGCGTGGGCACCAACGCCTTCTTCAATACTCCCTCCGGCCTGACCTTGGACACCGCCAGCGGCACCGTGTTTGTCGCCGACACCCAAAATCACCTGATTCGCAGAGGCACGCCGTCGGGAAGTGTTCTGGCCGTCACGAATTTCGTCGGGAGCGTGTCGGCTTGGGGCGAATACGCGGACTCCGGCAGCTTTGCCAAACGCGGGATGCCTTATCGCGTTGAAACCTATGGCAACGACACCAATCTCTATCACGTCGTCGTTAACCAGGTGGATCAATTCGGCTTGGGGAACGGACGCTGGTTTCCGTTCATCCACCAGACGTTTAACTACGATTATCCCGGTGGCGGCATACCGCGCATTACGGCCACTCGTTTTGGTTACAACTTCAGTAATGGTAATCTCACCAACCAGATTGTTTATGGGGAAGTCACCAACCCAAACCTTGCCAGTTTGGCTGCACCAACGGATGTGGATGCCTCGGATACGCAATATCACCATACCAGTTACGCGGCGATCTCCGGCAACACGAACATTCTCAATCTGCCGGACACACTCAAACTGACCTCTGATGCAGCGGGTAGCAGTATCGTCCGGGAACAGAAATTCACCTACAACGCCAACAGCGGCACGGTGGCACTGGAACTCAACCGTATCTGTGCCGGTCAATACGCCACCAACCGCTTTGCGGATTATGATGAGTTTGGTTTGCCCACTCTCCTCGTGAATCCGGTCGGAGTGCAAACCAAGATCAGCGCCTTCGATGCTTTGCACATTTACCCGAATGTCACACGGCTGCGTGTCTCGCCCGGCTCAGACTCAGGGAATGACCACATCACCTATACCACCAACGACGTGCGTTCCGGTGCGGTGACAGATGTTACCGATCCGATGGGCGTTTCGGTGCATACCACTTACGATGTGTTTTTCCGCCCTACGCAAACGGACAAGACGCCGGTGGGCGGTTCAGCCGTTTGGATGCGCAAGACCAGCTACGCGCCATTTGCCATCATCGCTTCCGGCAATGCCACAAACTTTGTTCACACGCAAATCAACGACGGGGTGGATGCGGCCAATGGCGTTGAAAGCCGCACCTACTTCGACGGCTGGGGACGGCCAATCCAAACCCGCCACGAAGCCGAGTCCGGTAATTATCGAGTCATCTCCACCGCGTACGATGAACGCGGCGAAGCATTTTTGACGACGTGGCCGCGCTTCGAAGCGAACATCGCCTTCGTCAAACCCACAGCGCAACCCGCCACATTCGCTGGCTTCGATGCTGCGGGACGCGTCGCGCAAACTCGTACCCGAGTAGAAGCCACGTTCAATGGCAATGGCGCGTTCTCTGGTAAAAGTGACAGTATCGGCGACGCCAACTCGCCTCTTGCCCCTCGCCTCTTCGTCTACACCAACGGTGGCGATCCGTGGTGGAATATCATCACCGACGAAGATGGCAAGGTGCGCCGCTACCAACTGGATGCCTATGGGCGCAACCGGCAGGTTCAGGAAGTGGACGGTGCCAACACGTATCTGACGTCATTCAAATATGACTTGGCGGGAAACCTCACCCAAATCACCAATCATGTCGGCGAAGTCATTTCCTATGGGCACGATGATTTGGGCAACGTGGTCGCAATGGCGGACCCGCACTTGGGCTATCAGACAAATCGCTACGACTTCGGCGGACGGATTCGCGAGCAGATGGACGGCAAGGGCCAGAAAATCGTTTTCACCTACGGGGCAACGTTAAGTCGTCTCAGCTTGAAGCAGGTGTACAACGCCGCCGCACAATTGGTTTCCACCGCGAGTTATACTTACGATTCCGGGGACATCAGCCACACGGTTTACAAGGGGCAGTTATTTCAAATCACCGACAGCGAAGGCTGGGAAAAGAACGGGTATGACACTCGCGGGCGACTGATTCGCGCGACCCGCCATCTCCATCTGAACAATCAGGAATACGCCACGCGCTTCACTTTCAATGACGGAGACCGAGTCGCTTCCATTTTGTATCCCAACTCCGGGCCGACGATCACCAACGAGTATCACGCCGGAGGTAGCCTCTTTCGCGTCTCCCGCAGCGGTTACACGTACTACACCGCGCCAGCCGCAGGCTTCGACGAATTCGGCAAGGCGCTGCAATTTTCCTTTGGCAACACCCTCACTACCACGCGAAGCAACTATCCGCTGTCCAAACGACTTTACTCGCTTGCCACGCCAGGGGTGTTCACTCGTGAATACCGTTATAGCGCAGCGGGCGACGTGACGTTCCTGAAAGGTTCTGGTCTGGCCGATACCACCGTCGCCTATGACAACCTGCACCGCATCAAAACCTACACCGGCCTGAGCGGCAGCTATAATTACGATGCCGTCGGCAACCTCACCACGCACATTGAAAGCGGCGTTGCCACAAACTTCGCTTACGGCAGCGTTCGCAAGCAGGCCGTAAAGTCGGCTTTTGGCAAATCCTATCTTTACGACAAAGGCGGCAACATGGTGGTGCGCCGTGGTGGCACGACCAATTCACAGGCGCTCGAATATAATGCGGAGAACCGTTTAACTCGCTTCTCGGAAGTGGGTCGGACGGCGGTGGAATTTGCTTACGCCGCTGGTGGTGCGCGGCTCTGGCGACGCTCGTACGTCACCAGCACCAACAGCCCCAAACTGCAAATCTGGATTGGCAGTCATTACGAGGAAAAGGATGGGGAGGAGTTGTTCCATGTATTTGCAGGTGGGCAACGCATTTGTACGTTTGAACGCGATTCCATTCTGAATGGCGGCAGCGGGACGGGCACAAACTACGTTGGTTATTACTACCATCAAGATCATCTCGGTTCGTCCAGTGTGTTGAGCGACTACGCAGGCAGCTTGAAGGAACTAAGCGTGTGGTATCCGTTCGGGCGCACGCAAACGAACAACCCGACTGCCGCATTCAAAGTTTCCAATAAATTTACCGGCCAGGTACAGGATGAAGAAACTGGCCTCTACTATTACAACGCCCGCTATTATGACCCGGAGTTGGGGCGCTTCATCCAACCCGACACGATCATCCCCGATCTTAGCAATCCCCAGAGTTTCAATCGCTATGCCTACGTGCTGAATAATCCGCTGCGGTTGACCGATCCGACCGGGCACGAGCCGGAGGACGATGATTTCGATGTGCCGATGACGATGGGCGCTGCCCACGCCGCGATGCGGCAGTCTGCTGGGGGCGAATCGGCGCGGCTTTATGACAAGAACGTCGCGTCGGCACACATGATGGCGGGTGGTTTACGAGCCGGGATGGAAATGAACCCGGTGGTGGGTGGATTCAACTCCGCCTATCAAGTTACCACCGGCAAGGATGCGATTGATGCACACAAACTCACAACCAAAGAGCGCGCCTTCTCGGGCGTTGATGTGGGCCTGCAAGGAGCGGGCAAGGTAGTCAAAGTGGGGGCTGCAGTCGGGACAGCAGTCGTAACGGCAAAAATGTTGGAAGGCGCGGCAGATGCGCGAAAAGTGGCCAACGCTACTGATAATATTCTCGATGCTTACAAGGGCATCATCATTCGGAATGCACATCTGGCAGGTAAAAAGCACCCTGTGACAGGAATTCCATTCGACAAGGCTGGATTTCCAGATTTTTCAAAGGTGATGAAAAAGGAGGTGAAAATTAAATTTACGGGAGATAGGAAAGCTGATTTCGCTGTAGCCAATCAAGCGGCGGGATTCAAAAAGGGGACACCAGAAGGCTTCACATGGCATCACCACCAGGATGGAACGACCATGCAACTGGTCCCATCCGAAATCCACTCAAAAACTGGCCACACTGGGGGCTTCTCCAAGCCGCGCGAATAGATATTATCCAATCATGCTTACAGAAATCATTGGTTCAAACGCGCCAATTTCTCCAGATGAAATTGAAAAATTTGAAAAGCGATGGAAACTGAAGTTGCCGGGAAGTTATCGGGCTTTTCTATTGAAGAATAATGGTGGTCGGCCACATCCGGCTGTGTTTCCCATTTCTGGCATGCAGAACAATCCGGTCGGTGAAATTCAAGTGTTCTTCGGATTAAACGCCAAGATCAAGTCGTCCGATCTTAACTGGAATCTCGAAAACCTCGGCG
The DNA here is from genome assembly GCA_039806955.1 of Verrucomicrobiota bacterium. Taxonomy (GTDB): domain Bacteria; phylum Verrucomicrobiota; class Verrucomicrobiia; order Limisphaerales; family JADLHS01; genus JADLHS01. The sequence goes on from JBDHQI010000002.1 coordinate 201,264, forward strand.
TTCCGCAACCGGAGGGTGTATTTCCGATTGCTTGTACCGCAGGAGCGGATTTTGTCTGCATTAACACTCGCGAAGGTGGTCGCATCCTTTTCTGGGATAGGATGGCCTGTTGGGGCAAGGGGAAATGGAGTGCCAAAGATTTCTATCTGGTGGCTAACGATTTTGACGAACTGATCGCCAAACTGCACGAAACAATTCCTGAGAACGAGTCGGAAACTGAGCGCATTCTCCGCACAGATGATTTCGATGGGTTGGTGCGCCTGTTGGACTCCGGCTACGAAATCGAAACGAGTGATGAGTACGGACGAACCCTCATTGAGCAAGCCGCTATCGCGGGGCGGCCTGCGATGATTTGGCTACTCCACGAGCGAGGAGCCAGGCTGCGAAGTGCTTTGCAACTCGCAGAACAGAACTTGGAGTTTTTTCCAGAACACCAGGCCACGGTAGATGTTTTGAGGGAATTGAAATCGCGTACCGGCAAGTGAACTGATTCAGCTTTTGTTATTCAGTTCATGCTGAAAGACATCATCCATTCAAACGATCCCATCTCTCCGGATGAAATTGGAGATTTTGAAAAACGATGGGGCTTGAAATTGCCAAAGAGCTATCGGACATTTTTGCTGAAGAACAATGGCGGTAGGCCCGTTCCCAATACGTTTCCCATTGTGGGTATGCAAAATAATCCAGCAGGCATGATCGCAGAATTCTTCGGACTTAAGACATCTGTTCTCACTGAAGACCTTAACTGGATTCTTGAGAACCTTGGTGTTCCGCAGCCCGAGGGGTTGCTTCCGATCGCTCGTACATCTGGAATTGATTTCGTTTGTATCAGCACCAAAGAAGCAGGACGCGTCGTTTTTTGGGACCGGATGGCGTGCTGGGGTAAAGACAATTGGTCTCCGTCAGATTTCTATCCCGTCGCGGAAGATTTCGACGACCTCCTTTCCAAACTCTACGAATACGTACCGGAGGATGAATCGGAAATCGAAAGAATACTTCGCACCGACGACCTCGACGGCATGGTGCGTCTTTTAGATTCCGGCTTCTCCATTGAAACTGTTGATGAGAATGAATGTACGCCCATTGAAAGAGCAGCGATCAAGGCCAGACCCGCAATGATTCAACTGCTATTTGAAAGAGGTGCCAAATTGCGAAACGCCTTGCAGTATGCGGAGCAAAATTTGGAGTTCTTTCCGAAGCACAAGACGACTGTTGATCTTTTGAAGGAATTGGAATCGCGTGCCGACAAGTGAACCGATTCAGCTTCTATTATTCAGTTCATGCCGAAAGACATCATCCATTCAAACGATTTATTCCCCAAATTGTCCCGGTGCCGGAGCCAACTTATGCTGCACTACTTATTCTCGGTGCCGCAGTTGCCAAGGTTCACTGCCGCCGAAAACTCCAGAGAAGCAAAGCGCATCGCTAACAAGTTCGCACTTGCACCAAACGCTGAATTGCCACGAAAGTTACGTATGAGACAGATAATCGCTCTGTTGTTCACTTGTGTAGCCCTACAACTGACGGCCTTCGCCCAAGGCACAATCCAATTCACAGTTAGCTTTTCCCCGTTTCCAGGTAGCCCGTCTGGAAATGCAGAGCTTACTGGCAGTTCATTCACAGCTTGGGCTGCTTCTTGGCCTGTTGCGCCTGACTACGGGCGCATCCTTCAGATGGCTGAGGACGGTTCGATGACTCCAGTTCTTCAATTCGCCAGTGTTCTGCAAGAGATATACCCGCCGGTACCAGAATTTCCGGGTAGTGGAGGAACGCTTTACTACTTCCACCAGACGTGGAACGTGGCCCCACCACAAGCCGAGAATTTATTGGCAGGGCATTGGTATATGGAGATTTCTTTTGGTTACACAACGCTAGTTTCTCAGATTGCACCAGTGCCAGAGCCGACCTTTGGCGCACTATTTGTTCTAGGTGCTGCGGTTGCTAAACTATACTGCCGCCGAAAACCGCAGAGATCTAAAGCGCATCGCTAACAAGTTCGCACTTGCACCAAGTGCCGAACTTCCAAGGAAACTTTTCTTCCTTGCTCTGAAATGAACTCGACGCGCCAACGCAGTAGCCGTCCCACCATTTTGGACACCTGCGCGGCTTCTCAGTTTCTCCACTTCTTGTCCATTCTTTCGGGGAGAAGCTAAGGGCGAGCGTTCCGCTAATAATGGAACGGCATATTTCCATCTTGCTACGCTTGAAGCCTGAACACCTTTCAATAACATGTTCCCAGTATGAAAATTCTCAGAAGTCTGTTCGCCTGCCTTCTGTGCTTTGCCTTGAATGCGGGGACAGTTTTGGCGGCGAACTATGCCCGTGAACCGTGAACCGATAGCGCAAGAAACTCGATTGGGAACTGAAGGCGGCAGAAACCGCATAGCATTTTATGCAATCACCAAAGTTTGATGCAAATGGTGTTTTCAAAGGAAATTCCGAATGATTGCTTCAAGCGGCAGTTACAATTGAGCTTGAGATCGCAAAATGGCTGGTAAATTCTAAGTTAATCAAAGAATGTTAAAAACGTTACTCATAGTTGGAAGCCTTTGGTTCAGTGGTAATGGAGCTCTTGCGGCCGGCTCCGTCTATTTTATCAACTCATCCCTAACTTTTATTACTACAAATGGCGCTGGAGGAAGCGGTTTGATTTCGAGCGGCCCTGGTTCATTTTATTTTGGGTTATTCATCGCCCCCAACGGAACAACGGGTACGGACATTTTGGATCCAGCTTGGACTTTTACAGGAGTCTATGCAACCAACACATCCCCAGGCCTTCTGACCGGTGGCCCCTTGGCATTGGTAAACGGTTGGGAACCCGGAACCACCAAGTCGTACACGGTAGCAGGTTGGTCAGCCAATCTTGGCCACGATTGGTCTTTAATTAGCAGTCAACTAGACGACGGTTCATGGATTGAAAACGGCTTTTTTGGTCAATCAGCCATCGGTTCGGCAACTGCTGGCGGCAGGCTTCCGAGTGGAACTATTCGGCTACCGCCCCCGCTGTTCACTTTGGAAATTGCAAGCGGTTCATTAAATACCGGTTTTTCGTTAAATGAAGTTCCAGAACCAAATGCTTCCCTGATGTTGGCTCTTGGGTTAGTCATCATGTATTTCTTTGGTTCCCATGAGTTATCAAGACTGAGGAGCAGAGGCATCGTCTAAGATGCAAGCCGCGCGAAGTTTATCGCAGTCATGTTTTCTCAATCAGCGTGATGGTGATGGATGCGACGTAGGGCTTGGTGGGGTCGAGTTCGCCATAGCGTTTGGGTGCCGCACTGACGGCAGCGAGTTCGTTGTCGCGTAGGGCATCGGCGAGTCGCCCAAGTCGCCAGCCGGAGAGGGTCACGTCGGCGGTTGAGAAGGCCAAGACTAATTTTTCCGGCGGTGTATCTGGAGAATCTTTGGCGTCAGGGCTTTCTTCCAGCGTGTATTCGATCAGGTGACTGCTGTGAAAGCCCCGGCGTTGTTTGCCAATGCGGAACTCGATGCAGAAGCAGTGCTTCTCGGTAATTTGATAACCGTCGTCTTTGAGTGAGGACATAAATGAGTCGAGCTTGCGTTAAAGTTAAATCCCGATGCCACGCGAATGCTTTGGTGTTTCTGGCGCGGTGTCTTGAGTGCGTTTGCGGCGGGCGGCATCGCGCTGTTTGATGGCTTCCCGAACTGTTCGCGGTTTCGTGACTTCGATAATTCTTTCCTCCGGCGTCATTGACTCCGTTGGCTTGACGGCTTCGGCTTGCTCGATTTTCGCGGCGATGGCTTCAGTTTGCAGGGCGGGCCGGAACACATCGCCGAACCTGCGCCGGACATCTTCAAGGAAGTTGGCAATTCGTTGCGCTGGCGACAGACGGGTGTGACGCATCGGGCGTGTGCTGCGCATGGGGCGGTGGTGTCGCCCGGCCACCATTGGCAGCGCGGCTCTTTGTTCTGGCACTTCTTTCCTAATGAATCCGAGCCTTGCCAGTTCATCACGGAGGGGTTGCAATTCAATGGCAGCTTTGCGTTCGTGTGTATCAGCGACACGCCGGGCAAGCAATTCGGCATCATCGGTGAAAACCTCAACATGCTCTCGCCCGCGCGAAATCGAAACGTAAAATTGCTCCCGGTTGACGGCGGGAAAGGATTTCGACGAAGCAATCAACAGCACATCGTCCACAGTCTTGCCTTGGGATGAGTGCGACGTGACGGCGTAGCCGTGGGTGAAGGTCTTGTATTCGGCAGGGAGAATCCGCCCATCCGTGAGCGTGATGCGCCCATTTTGAACGTCCCGAACTTGAACGCGCTGGCCATTGATAAATTCCTTGCCTCGGTTTGCCTGGAGTAGCAACCAATCACCAGAGGCAACTTTCAATTCCCGCGCTTCGCCTACGTCAAACGAGGCAGGGGAGTTCGCCGGAATGAAATCCACTTCCTGACCATTGGCCCGGCGCACGCGAAGCGTATTGTGTCCAGTTCCCGGCTGGTCAAGCACGGCTTGGACTTCCACGGTTTCGCCCCGGTCAAACTTCTTGAGTTGGCGAACAAAACGCAATCGTTGGCCCGGTTCGTACTGGTTCAGGTCTTTCTTTTGCGCTTCCGTCCACGAGAGCGAATCAAACACCGTCACGGGTTCGTCTTGCTGGCCGACCACGCCTTGCACTTTCAACGTGTCACGTACCTTTTCGGTGACGGCTTCGATCTCGGCCCAGGTTGGCGAAACGAGCAGCGCGGATTTGCCCTCTTTCGTGGCGGACACGTAGGCATCAGCGGCGCGTTGATAAAGCTGTCCGTCGGCGGTAGGTGTCTCCGTCACCGCACCAAGTTCGAGCAGTCTGGCAAACGCTTGGTCGGTTTGTTTGGCGGCAGCCAGTTCGACAATCTTCCGAAACACTTCGGGGTTTTGCCGGCGAATCGTTGTCAGTTCGCTGAAACGGTAATCCGAATACTGTTCGAGAATGCGAAGCGCATCGCCCCGGGCAACGGAAGCGTGCTGGCCCGTGTCGCCGGAGAAGACGACGCGGCTGCCAGAGTCGCGCACGAGATTGAACAATGCCGCCATGTCGTTCAATCCAACGGCTCCGGCTTCATCCAAGACTACGACCGAAGCTGGAGACAACCGGCGTTGTGCCAGCGGATCGGAAAACAATTTCGCCAGTGTGACTGCTTCCAGCTTATCCTTGTTACGAAGCACCTCCACGGCGGAAGTGGTCGGCGCACAGAAGACAGGTTGGAAACCTTCATTGCGAAGCATACGCGACAGTTCCACCAACGCCGTGCTTTTGCCTGAACCCGCCAGCCCGCGAAAGCCGGTGAACCTGTCGGTGCTGGTGAGAATGTGTTTCAGCGCATTGCGTTGATCCGTACCGAGATGTTCAGGAGCTTGGTAACGACGGGCAAACGGGACAACGGTATCAATACCCGCATTGACCGCATGAATCAGGGAGAGTTCTTTTTCCAAGATTTCCCGTGTGGAAAACTCTGCTCCGACGCGGACAAGGTTCGGCTTTGTTTTCAGTTCCGACTTGAGGTCTTTAAGTTCCACGAAACCACGGCCCTTGGTTAAGGCTGCTTCCAAAATCTTGTGTTGCGGCACGACCGAGTTACGTTCAAAGACGTGTGCCAGGCCATGCTCGACAGCCTGCCATGACCAGACCCGGTTGGGAAACTCCTTGGACTTTCCGTCGGCCCCCTCAACCACTTTGCTAAGACTGCGCTTGTCAAAGAACCCGAGTTCTCCGAGTTGGGCGGCGCGAACCTCGGCTGCGGAAGCGCCTTTCAATTTCTTGGGCCGGGACTGGTGAACCACATGGGCAATCTCCTGTTTTGTCAGCTTGCGTTTGAGCTTGGCTTCCTGACGTTTGACGGCCATGTCCCGTTGCTGCGACCGCTTGGAAAACCTTTCAATCAACTTCTGGTCAACACCATCAATCTCGAAACCATTCGTGGCTTTGCGGGTCACATAGCCGATTTGATGCATTCGCTTCGCCAGTTCGTTGCGATAAACTTCCGTGGCGTAGTTGATGGCTCCAAACATGGCTCCGGTCTGCAATGCCTTCCATCGGTTCTCCCGGTTGTCCCAGGTCGAATTGAACAGGACGAAATGCGTGTGCAACTGCGGATCAAGCGCGCGGGACGTGGTATGTACGAACGCAGCACCGATCAGGTTGCCCGTTGTCCTGTCTTTCTCTTGAATCCCATCCTTGCGAATTCTCGTGGCGGCGAATTGTTCCAGCTCCCGAATTGCCAGCGTTGAAGCCTCCCTGTGCGCTTCGACAATCCGCCGGTCGTTCATCGTGACGGCCAAAATCGAAACGGACTTGGGCGGCGAACAAACGAAGTCGAAGAATATCCGACGGTCTCTGAAATTCTGCGGCGTCAATTGCTCACCTGTCCCCGGGTTCTGATTATCGCAAAGCTTCAGGAACGCATCACGGCTGACAACTTCGCCTTGTTTCAAGCCCAATCGCTCTACACCCGCGCCAATCCAATGACCATGCTCAGTCTCTTGCTGGGTGTAGTAATCGTTATGGGAAAGGTGTTCGTCGAAATACGTCTCCGCCGTCGCCCGATTCTTCTGTGGAATCCCCGAAAACATGCGTTCAAAAAAATTTCGCCTTCAAGCACTAGCACAACTTCATCGCTTGTGCTAGTGATAGTCCCGAGACAAGGGCGCGAGTCCTGCGATTCTCTCCAAACCCATCATGGGCGGACAACATTGTCCGTTATACGCATCCTAAGCGGTCCTCACTTTGAGGCTTCATCTGGCGAGCGTGCGTCACAAACCGTGACCGCGTGATAACCCACCACATGGCGAAAGCTGGTTGCCGGTAGCAACGGCTTGATGACCCGCTGAGAACTCCCGATATGTGAGTTTTCTGCCATGACACTTACCCCGCCTTGAGGCCGGAGGGAAGTTGCTCGTTGCCGTGCTCAATAATCGCTCGGCACGAAACCGGATGGAGACCAGACGGAAGCCGCCTGCCCATCGGGCGGAAACCGGAAGGAAACCAGAAATAGGTAAACGAAATTGAAAGAGAGAATCGCATGAGTACTCGCATTGATTACGGCCAGGTGGCCGAGAAACTGGATTACCCGACCGTGGAGAAGAAGCTCAAGCAGTTGGCCGAACGTAAGCCGACCCGAAAGCGCAAGACCGCCGCCGATGTATTGGAGCCGTTGCGCGAACAATTGCTCGCCCTACATCGCAAGGGCTGGAGCAGCAGTCAACTGGTAGATGAATTGAAGAACAGCGGAGTTCCGGTCAGTCCCGCGCGATTTCGCGAATGTATGAGTCGCTGGGCCAGCAACGGAAAATCACGCCCAGGCCATCGGAAGGAATCCGGCAGCGTTACCGTTCCGCCTTCCGCACCAAGTAGCCAGGATTCACGAATCAAAAGCACATCGGCTGTCGGTCAATCGGGCTTCAAATTAACGCAGCCTTGACCGCATTTGCGCCACATCTATGAACACACATCGGTTGAAACTCGCTCGCAGACCCGCGCCGTCAGGCTGCGTGGCTCACTCCGCCCGCGTCCTGCCCGCGCGGGACTGCATCGCTCGAAGAATAGAACCTGAATGGTTCGCTGTCCGTGGCTTCCCCGTGCCGGTGCGATATGCCCGGCCCGACTCGCCACCGACAGCAGGGATTCAACGCATCCGCGATGACGCCATGATCGGGACGGAATCCAAATCACATTGTCAAACGAAGCGCCTTACGGGGACATTTTTTCGCACGCACGCTTTACTCCTTATCAAACTAAGGGGATGGCGTTCGCGCAATTTCCGCGCAACATCCACGCGCTATTCGCGCAACGGTCGCAAGTTGCCGAGTCATTTCCACGGACTATCCACGACCACAAATCACCCACGATCATTCCACGTTCGCAGATTAGCCGTGTTCTTTCCACGGCCACGCACAGTTTCAATTCACGTTCTATCCGCGACCACGATTCAGCCACGATTAGTCCACCGCTTATCCCAGGATCGTCCAAGGTCAGGCAAATGGCTTCTACGTCTGCAATGTGTGCGATGCTTGAACTGGTTCATTGCTGTTCCAGTGGTTGAGTGGAGTTCACCACTTGCTCGCGGTGTTTGTGTGCGGGTATTTCGTTCGCCGATTGCCGCGTGCCGATTGTTGTCGGTTCGTCGGAAGGTTCCTTTTGCTTTTAGAGTGGTGTCTTTGGCTTCGTCGAAAGCGCGTCCGAACCTTTCTGGCGGCGTGGCGCGGTCAAACGTCGTGGGCCTGCTTCATAGGCACTCTGGCCGCCGTGCCGGGCTGCAATTTGTTTCTTTCGCGCCGGCGTTTGGCCTTCATGTGCTGGCCGTTGTCGGGCTGCGGCTGGTCTGTCCGTTACGCCAGTGGCGAAGCGTTGCATGGATTCAACGAGTGCCAACCTTTGCTCAATCTGAATTTGATAGGGAGTGACTATGGAAACTGTCCCCGCACCCGAACCGCCACCGACCGCCCCACAGGAGCGCCTTGCCTACTCGGTGCAGGAAGCCGCCGATCTTTTGGGCGTCAATTATTTCAGCGTCTATCGCCTCATCCAACGCGGCAAACTCAAAGTCTGCCGCGCCCTGCGCGGTAAGTTGCTCGTCCCGCGCTCCGAACTGCTCAAACTCTTGAAACCCGAATGATACTCACATGAACGACAATCCTTTCGCCCATCACCGCCCAACTCCGTTGGAAGACCAAGCCCATGTTGCAGCCATGCGGCACTTCAAAAATGACATGAACCAATTCGCCGCCGGTCGTGACGCGGTAAAACATTTGGAGTGTAACTTGTCCGCAACAGCTTCAACCATCCACGCCGCTGCTCACCAGCCGCCGCAGGGAAACCCGATCCTGACCGACGACGGTACGCACTGGCACGGGAGTGTTGATCTATTCGACAACACTTTTGCCTGTCACCGCCCCAATGCCGCCCGAGTGGAATACGCAGTTGTTGAACACTTCCCGGCCAGCGGTAGAAATCACATCTGGAGCCGCGGACACGACGCAACTGAAACGCTTCAAGCCTTCGCGCACGACCAGCGCCAGGTATTGCAGACATGGACGGAAGACATGAGCGCTCAGGTCAAAGAGTTCCTTACTGAAAAGTATCCCGACCACGACATGAGCCGCGTGGCTGAGAGCTTCATGCAAAAATTTGCAACGCGAACCGTTTCTCAACGGCATGAGATCACCAACGCTCACGAGCAAAAGCACAGTCGCGGAATCGGAATTTGAAAACGATCACCGATGTCCTGTGGTCACAAATTTGGGAAAAGTTCTATACTGCTTTTCTATACTATATGCCATTTTTGGAGCCAAAAGCAGCCAACCGCAGCAAATGCCGAAAGCGAATAAAACCCTTGTAAACATTGGAGAAATCAGTGATTGCAAACGATAGCTAAAAGTAGCAAAAACTGCGTTTTACAATTTCGAGTCAGGTGCCTTTAACCACTCAGCCACCCTTCCACTTGTATTGATTTTATTGGTCAAGACGCGATTTTTGCCATTCGCTGATTTAATTTTTCTATGCTGTCATTCTATGCTGTTTGCATGAAAATGAGCCAGAGGCGCAGTGGCAAAAAACGCCGGTCGCAAACCTTGTTTACAACGCGGCATCCGGCACTCACTATGCCAGAGTTCGCGTGACAGGCAAGCTGATTTGGAAGTCTCTCAAGACCAATCGAATGATAGTCGCACAACTTCGGCTGGCTCCCATAGCAGTTGTAGTAAGTTCCTAGAGTTTGCGTGCAAGAACCTGGACAACCGCTGATATTGACCTTCCCTCGACATTTAGCCCGGACTGAGTGAGGAGTTTATGGTTTGAGGTTGGAGAAGGTTTTTGAGTTGGGAGGCAAATCGATTTGTAGGGATGCGGCCAATGCTGCTCTAGCAGCCTGTCGGACATAGCTCAAGACGCTGGGTAAGATCGTGGTGGTAGCACCCGGTGCGGTTGTGGAAA
>JBDHQI010000058.1:0-13145 GCA_039806955.1 Verrucomicrobiota bacterium
TTCAGACGCGCACGCCCAGCAACTGTTCAATCCACTTTGCTAAAATTGCGTTCCCTAAGTCCGACAGGCTGCTAGACATTAAGCCGTGACCGTTAAGCGCATCGTCCGAAATTTTTGTCTGCTGGTTGTTCTATTCGCCGCCGCTCGCACTGGGGCCGCGCCAACGAATTGTGTCGTGCGTCCCGAAGACACCGGCACGGCGCTGGTCAATCCGGGCATGGGCTGGACCTTTCATTTCTTTTCCAACCTGCTGGAAAACTACGGCTCGAAGCTCGCGCCCAGCGACACGTTGGACGACTGGCCCGGGCTGTCGGTGGTTTATTTGCGCGTGCCCTGGGGATTCCTCGAACCGGAGGAGGGCAAGTTCAACTGGTCGTTGCTCGACACGCCAGCCCAACGCTGGATCGCCAAAGGCAAACGCGTCGCCTTCCGCATCACGACTTCTGAAAATTGGATGCGTTACGCCACGCCCGAATGGGTGAAAGCCGCCGGAGCCAAAGGCGTTCCCTACCAATTCGGAGAGGGACCAAAAGCCGACGGGCCGCAGTGGGACCCGGATTTTCTCGATCCGATTTATCTGCAAAAACTGGAAAACTTTCTGAGCGCGATGGCGCGGCGTTACGATGGCAATCCCAACGTGGCGTTCATTGACATCGGCACGTTCGGGCTTTGGGGCGAAGCGCACACGCTGATGAGCAGTCAGTTGACCGAGACACAAACGCTGGCGGCGGTGCAGCGCCACATTGATCTGCACGTGAAACATTTTCAACACACTCTGCTCTGCCTCAGCGACGATGCCGCCGGACACGATCGGCCCGGCCGCGATTTCCCCATCATGGATTACGCCCGCGCTCGCGGCGTCACCCTGCGCGATGACAGCATCATGGTTCAACCGCCGCCACATTCCTGGTATCACGCCGAAATGGCGGAAGCCTTCTGGCCCACGCTGCCGGTCATTCTGGAGCACGAACATTATGGCAGCTCGAAACTGCGCAACGCCTGGGGCGACGGTTCGTTGTTGTTGAAAGCGGTGGAAGATTATCACGCCAGTTACCTCTCGATCCATTGGTGGCCGCGCGAAGAATTGAACGAAAACCGCGAACTCATCCAGCGCATCAACCGCCGGCTCGGCTATCGTTTGCAACTGCGCGAAATCGTCTGGCCCGCCGAAGTGCCCTTGGGCGCCGCTTTCACGGTGAGAACGAAATGGGCGAACGCCGGCGTTGCGCCCTGCTACGGCGGCGGATTTTGGGCGCTGACTTTGAAGGATGCCAAAGGCGGCATCGTTTCCGTGAACGTGGCGGAGGACTTCGATCTCCGGCAACTTCAACCCGGTCCACCGGATGAATTTCCCACCGCCGATCACACTGCGGAGTTCACCATCAGTCGCGCGTACGTGGATCCGTTTGCCCGGTTCGCGCCCGCGACCAAGCCCGGCCCTTACGAAGTCTTCATCTCGGTAGGTCAACGGGATGGCACTCCCACCATCGCACTGCCGCTGCCGGGCGATGACGGACAACGCCGCTACCAACTGGGTCAGATGATCGTGACGGAACGCCAATAGTTCCGTCGCATTTCGCCAGCGCCGTGCCCCCGCAACTCAGTGCCGCGGCAACTCGTTGAAGTGCGCGAAGACGCCTTTTTTATTGGCCACAATCACATCCGGACGACCGTCCGCATTCAAATCCGCCACCGTGACCTCCGTGCCGACGCCGGAATCATCGTCAATCAGATGCGGAACAAACCGCGCTGAACCGTTGGCGTCGCGCCGCAGTTCAAACCAGCAAACAATGGCGGGCGCATCCGGCTCCTGGTCGCCCGTGGGACCATGCGCCCAAAACCGTTTGCCGGTGACAAAATCCATCAACCCATCGCCGTTCATGTCCGCCAACGCCATCGAGTGCGGTTGACTGAACCGGAATTGATTCGACGTCACGTCGGGGTGAGGCGAAAGAATTTCGTGCCGCTGCCAGGTGATGTTTCCGCCGGCGTCGCGCTGTTGCTGCCACCAGAGCAAACCGTACAGGTGACAGTGCCAGGAACAAATCACATCGTTTAGCCCATCCCCATCCACGTCAGTAACCAGCATGTGCGACGCCGCCTCGGCAAACTGATGCGGATGGAAAATCCAAAGCGCGTCAGCCGCCGCGTTCGCCGGTTGTTCCCACCAACCCGCCGCTTCGAGCAGATCCATGCGGCCGTCGCCATTCAAATCGCCCGCGCCAATTCCGTGCGTGAACCGCTGGTAGCGCTCGTGCTTTGGCGAAACGGCGTGAAACGTCCACGGCGACTCCGGCTTCCCGAGCGGGTATGCCGCGTAGCCGATGTAACCGTCGTTGTTGAAAATCAGTTCCGGCCGCCCGTCGCCATTCATGTCGGCAAAGCTCGGAGATTCGTTCCCCACCATCGGGTAATAAAGATGCCGGGGCCAAGGCCCGGCCACCGCGCCCGGATTTTCATACCAATAGCCCTCTTTGCCGGGATACGGAATGCACAGAATGTCCGGTCGTCCATCGCCATTGAAATCACCGGTGTAGGTCAAAAAATTATCGGAGTAATCATGCGGATCAAACGTCTGTGCGGGGCGGTACTCATGGCGCTGGGTGAAATCCGGTCCCGCATACCAAAACGGTCCGGCCACAATATCCAACTGACCGTCCTGATTGAAATCGGCGCAGGCGGCGCCCTCGGCATAAAATTGATCGGACAATTGCAGCTTCCGGAACGGATCCCGTTGGGGCAACAACGCCGGCACCGCCGGTCGCACCACCGGTGCGGCTGCCGCCACCGCCGCCCCGCCCTGCTCTTTCACGGTGAGTCCGGGAATCGGCTGCCCCTCCATCCCAACGAGGCGTGCGCAGGCCGCCCATCCACCCGCGCCCTGGGTGATTTTTAACCGCAACTCATTGACTCCTTGCTTCAGTTCAACCGGCGCTACGTCTTGATCCACCACCAAACCGCGATCCACATTGTTGCGGTGGACCTCCGCACCATTAAACCAGGCCTTCACCCCATCGTCGCTGCCAAGCAACAGCACGGCAGGACGAGCTTCGGGAGCATTGATCTCGGCCTTGAGATAAGCCACGCAATCCGTCTGGTTCGGGAAGAACAGCGCCAGGTTCGCCATATCCGCACGCGGCAACGGTTTCCAATCCACTGTGGCTTCCGGCGCTTCCGGATTAAACGTGACGTCGAAAATGGCGGTGGCCCCGGTCACGCCAGCCACACGAAACGGACCGCACACCAACCAATCTTGAATGAATGGCGCGGTGATGCCGGCGGGTGACCGCAGCGCCCAAGCCCGCTTGAGAACTGCGGGGGATTGGCTATGCCGCAACACTTGAACAGCAGCTTCTGCCGCCAGTTGCGACTGCGTGGCCGCAAGTTTTTCCGCAATGTTCATGGCGGCCAAACCCGCTTCGTTGGCCAGATCGGGATTGGCCAAAACGCCCAACACGATTTGCAACACGGACGGAGTCGGAATTTGACCCAACGCCCCGAGCGCTTGTCGTTTTTCTTCCGGACGTTGCGCCAAAGCCAGCGCTTGTTGCAACAACTTGAAGCGGACGTCGAGATTCGGCTCTTGCTCCGCCACGGTAATGCCTCCGCTTAAGGCCACCAACCGTTGCGTGGCCTCGAGACCGCTCTTCGCCAGGTCGAATAAAATCGGCGCGGCGGCGGCGTTCGGCCATTCCGACAAAGCGCGAATTCCCTCGCGTGCCAGCGTGACGTCCGTCGCACGACTGAACGCGGCCACGGCCGACAACGCACTTGGCGTCGCCAATTCCACCAACAACGGCAACAAGGTGACGCGCTGATCAACCGGCAGTTGTTGCATCCGGTCAATGACCTGCCGCGTTGGGACCTCACGATCCGAAGCCGTTTGACTAATGGCAAACAAAGCCGCCATCACCGGGCTTCGCTCCGCGGCGGATTTCGTTCGAGCGACAATCTCCAGCAACGGCGCAAACGTGTCAGGCACAGTCAGTTGTTGCAAAGCGCCCAACGCCGCCTGGCGCACCGTCACCTCGGGATTCTCGGCGTAACGCAATAACAGATCCGTCGCCGACCGATCGCCGCGCTCCCCCAACGCGCGCAGCAACGCCGCTTTGATCGGTGGCGCTCCTTGCTCAATCTGTTGTCGCAACGCCGAGGCTACTCCCGGACCGTGCAGTTGCGCCAACGCCGCGCGCGTGGCGGACTGCTCCTCGGGCTGCGCGGAAGTGGTTGCCTGCGCCAACTCCGGCAACAGCGCAACGTCGCTCATCTGCGCCAGCGCTTCCCAGGCGGCGAGGCGTACGTTGAGTTCCGGACTGCGCGCCGCCGCATGGATGATCTCGACTGAATTTTCTTCTGCCTGAACACTGGCATCCACCAGGGCCGCTTGCGATTCCGCCGGCAGTTTGTCCCATTGTTGCCGAACCGCTTCAATTACTTGCGCATCAGACGACTCGCGCAACAGTTGCAAAGCGGCCGCATGGGTTAAGCTCTCCGGGTTCAGCAGCGATTGACCGATCAAGGCAACCCGTTGGTCCGGCTGTGCCAGCACCAAACCGCGCCAGGCGGCAATCCGAATTTGCGCTGGCATGTTGTCGTCCGCCAAATCGTGATAAATCGCCACGGACCGGGTTGAATCACCGTCGGCTATAAATTTTTCAGCACAGCGCAGCAGCGCCTCGTTAATTTGGAGGCGAACTTCCCTGGTTGCCGTCGTCGCCACCGCCTTTAATGCGGCCGTGGCTTCAACTCCCCCCAGTTCTCCGAGCGCAGCGGCGGCAGCGGTGGCGACCGATGCATCCGCATCGGCCAGCAACGGTGTGAGTAGAGGCAAGGCCTGCATGTCACGCCGATGGCCCAGCGATTGAATCACGCCAACTTTGAACATCCCGGTCGTTTGCCCCAAAGCGGCGCGCAAAGCGACACCAGCTTCAGTGCCGGGGATCGCTTCCAAAGCGTAACGCGCCGCATGCGCAACGGCTTCATCCCTCAGCAGTGCGGCCAGCGCGGGCACGGATTGCGCCGTGCCGACGACGCGCAACTGCGCGCAAGCGTTGCCTTTTTCGACGGCACTCGCGGACGACCGCAATACCTCAATCAACGCCGCCTCGTTTGCCGCCTGAAGTCGAACGCCGCTGAGAACCAGCAAACCAATCAAAAGCCAACGGGATAACAATTGCATTTTCATGGGAGGAAATGGAGCGACATGGTGCGGAGGTTAAAATGGCCATGGCGGACGCGGCGTGTAAGCGAGCAGACGATTCGCCTCGGCATCCCCGGAAAACTCACCCCGGGCCGGCTCCCATTTCACGGAACGTCGGAGCGCCATGGCAATGCCACCGATGAGAATCGAAGTCATGCTTTGCGCGGCCACGGTGGGATTGCAGATCGTCGGACGACGCGACCGCACGCACTCGAGGAAATTATCCGAGTGACCACGATTTTGTTCCACGCGCGCGTCGGTTGGTTGCAACGGTTCATTGAGAATCTGTTTCGGGTAAGCCACCAGGCCGACTCGATCCACGGCCAACCGTCCTTGGGTCCCGACAAAACAAGCGCCGCCAACATTGCCCACAGTTTCACCGGGATGTTCCGTCGAATGAACCACCACGCCATTTGCGTAATGGTAACGCACCTGGCCATCCTCGGGCCGCCCCGCGGCCCCTCCTGTCCCCCCCCCGGCGGACGCGGTGGCGGTACCGGGCAGAAATTCGACTTCCACTGGCGCGAGCGGATCAGGATTCACGACCCATTGGATGAAATCGTAATGGTGCGGACTCCAATTCAGATCGCCGATATAAATGCCGGGGAGAGCGTGCCCCGCTTCGCCGCCGAAAGGTCGCCACGGCAACGGCCCCAGCCAACGCTCCCAGTTGAAACCCGCCGGAACGGGCACGGTCAGGTCAGAAGTCCATTGCGTTGGAAAAAACGCGCCCGGCTGGCGGTACGCGTAAACCTCCTTGAGCTGTCCAATGCGACCGTTGCGAATCAGCTCGCAGGCCTGGCGAAACTTGCCTTCGTACTCGGAGCGTTGTTGCGTGCCCGCCTGATAGATGCGACCAAAACGCCGACAGGTCTGAGTCAACTGCTGCGCTAGATCAATGGTGATGGCGATGGGCTTTTCGCAATACACATCCTTCCCCGCCCGCGCGGCCAGGAGCGCCATGGGTGCCGCCCAATGATACGGCAGCGCCAGTAACACGGCGTCAATATCAGGTCGCGCCAACACTTGCAAAAAATCTTCGTACGCGCGAACGCCATTGTAGTTCGGCTGGTTTAGCTGCTCCGCGTAAAATTCGTTACAGCGGAGTTGCGCGGATTCACGCCGTTCCGCGCGCACATCGCACACCGCCAGCACTTGCACGTCACCGCGCGAAACGTAACCGCCCGCGACATAAGTCCACGCGCCGCCAAGCAAATGTCCCGTCCCCTGCCCGCCCAGGCCGATGAATCCCATGCCGATTCGCTCACTCGGCGCCAACACGCCGCCGCGCCCCAGGGCCGTGGCGGGAATGATGGTCGGCAGGGTGGCTGCAGCCAGAGTCGTGGCGCTGCGTTGCAGAAATTTACGCCGGCTGATGGTGACGGATGATCTTGCCATGGGATTCAAAGCTACGTCCGGGAAGCGCAACCGGCAATCAAACAACGCCGCGACCGTCCCCTGCGCTCACTTCAACTTCGCCGTGGCCTCCCGCATTTCCCGCAAATGCACTTCGGCCGAGGGCGAATCGGTAATGTGTAAAATCTTACCCTCTTTGCCGATGAGAAAACTCACCCGGCGGGCGCGCGATTGTCCGGACTGACGCGCTCCATAAGCATCGGCAATTTTCCCATCAGTATCCGCGAGCAACCGAAAGTTCAAATCATGCTTCGCAATAAACTGACGATGGCTCGCCGCGTCATCAAAGCTCACGCCAATCACTTCCACACCCTGCATTTTCAATTCGCCCATGCGATCCCGCAAACCGCACGCTTCCACCGTACAACCCGGCGTATCGTCTTTCGGATAGAAATAAAGCAGCACCAACTTCTCGCCCTTCACCGCCGCCAGTTTCCATTCCTGACCATCCTGATCCAGGCCCACAACTGGCGGGGCCACGTCGCCAACGCGGAGTTTCACCGCTTCATTCTGTGCGAAGCCAGAACTCGAAACGAACAAACTTACCAAGGCTGCCAGTCCAGCCATTCGGAATTTCTGCAACCATTGTTTTTGCATAAGCAAAAGTTAGACGGGCGCCGCAAACTGGCAATCGCCAAATTTACTATGATCAACCCCGCCCCAGGCCAAACCTGACGCCCCCCGCCAGCGCCCGTCGGATCAGACAACTCCGCAAACTGCCGATCCTTAACGAGAAAATTGCCGGAACGAACCATCGAGCGAATCAAGATCGAATCTGTCCAGAACCGAACCCGACGTTCGGGCGCCCCGGAGTTTCATCGTCCGCAAACAATGCAACCTCACGGAGGTGTGGACTGAGTTGGTTATGGCCTCGCCAGCGCAGAATCGCGCCCCAGCAGAATCCATCCGCCCGGCCCGGGGGGCAGCATGAGGCGTTCGCCTCGTTTCATTTTAGCCGAGCGAAAAATTGTTCCCGCCAGCGGATTGATGACGTCCATTTCCAGAGTCGTGCGCGCCTCGAGTTGCAGTCCCTCCGGTCGGATGCCGATGGGCACACAGACAAAACGATCTCCCTTCCGGCTCCCGGCGTTACGCACACACCCATCACGACTGGTGGAAAGTTCCGTGACGTATTGATTCGGTTCGCCTCCGGCAAACACCGTGAAGGGCGCGTCCTTTTCCTTGCCGTCGTTACGCCGCCAAGCGGGTAAATCCGCCGGGAGAATCTGTACCAGATCACGAAATTTTGCGATCGCCGGCGTGTCCTCAAAACTCGTTTTTCCGAATACCCCCGCTTGTGAGTGGAAAACATACATCGGCAGTTTTGCCACATAGGCAAACGCCGCCGCCAGCACCAGCCGGATGCTCGAAGTCTCACTCGCCACCGAGGCCCCCGGGCCAATGGGTTCGTTGCTGCTCACGGGCGGGAAACCCGGGCGCGCACCCAATTCCCAACAATCATAAACCGGCTTCCAACCGTCGTCCGCCCGATCGCGACTGAAATGCCATGTCGCAATATCGGCGGCGCTGTGGGCGTACACTTTCTCGAACTCGTTCTCGTGATTGGAGGTCGTCGCAATCAGAATGGCCGTCCGCTCCGCCAAGTATCGGGTGAACTCACGCAATTCTTGCGTGCCAGTTTCACCGGGGAATCCATTTTGCCACGCTTCGTTGGCCACCTCGATAAGGATGATCTTCTGCTCTCGTCCCGGCACCACCTCAGCCAGCAGCCGGCGCAGATGTTCCATCCGCTCCGCCCGTTGCGGCATGAGTTGCGCATCGGCAAAAAGTGTGATTTGCGCGCGTAAACCATGACGGTCGTAGCCCAGGTCAATCAACTCCCCCAGTTGCCGCCAATAGTCGGGCCAGGCCGCCACCAATTGGCCGGTGCGATTCGTGAACGACACGGGCGCGATTTCCAAGCCACTCCACGCCGGATGCCAGCCCACCATCGAAAGCAGGCGGTAGTAATTGAATCCCTGACGGGAAAGAAAGCGCAAATCACTTTCCAGGCGCGATCGGTCGTAGCGACAGCGCCACAACGCCGTGAAATAGGAAACTCCCAGCCCGAGAAACGGCCCATCGTCATCCTGCAACCCGTGATCCACTACCCGGACAACTCCCGCACGTTTGACCGGCGCGGTGCTGATTGCGACGCGCTCGGCGGCGCGCGTGGCAAACACGCCTCCGAGGAGCAAAGCAAGGAATGTTACTCCAAGCCGCCCAGGAACGCGCCGATTGAAACTGGAGGCCGCCGCCGGGGAGCAACAGTCCAGCGACCCGATCCTTCGTTTGGAACGCTCTCGCTTCATAAGCTTGCCATGAGGGGCTGAACCCAGAAAAATTCACCGAGACCAACATTTCGGATGGAAGCTTGGGCGGGAATGCTCAGCTTGGCGCGCAGCCTCGCGGCGCGAAATGTTCTGACTGCGTATATGGCGACAAGTAATGACGCCAGACAAATCAATGCAATGGATAGTGAACGCATCGAGGTCTAACTTGAAGCAGTGTATCCCGCAGGCCGCCGCGCGCAAGCGGCGCTTTTTGTGGGAGGTGGTGCGGCGGGCTGCGGGATATGCTGCCGTTGAACTGAGCCGCTGAACCTGCGACGCCCGAGTTCTACTGGGGAAAGTATTTCCGTGCCACTTCCAACCCCGGGGACGGCAGGCTCCCTTTGCGGCCGGAGCAAGGGCCTGGGCCGGCCCGGTGGCTCACGGCACGATCGCAAGCGCAGGGAGCGCGCGCCCCGTTTACCGGCAGGCGGCGTGGGGCTTGGTTAGGCGGTGGCGACGACTCCCCCGCGCCCGATCGAGTCACGAATAGGTGTTTGGCTGGATGGTTCGGGTGCGACCTTGCGCGCCACCCAACCACTCAAGACTGCGCACGGAAAACGAAGTCGGAGCCAGTTCTGAGGGCAGACAACGGAAGCAAAAATACTTCCGTTCGGGGACGTTTTTGCTATTGACGCAAACGGGCTTAATAGGGGTTAGGCGGTATTGCGTGCATACTCTCAACGTGACGTGTCGGTGCTATCCGGTGTGCTGCTGCGTCGCCGAGGACACAAAAGCATAGCCACACCAATGAGACAGGCCAGCCCGATCGCTCCGTAGCCTATCTGCCACGGCAACCGCTTGGCTGCGTCAGAATACTCGTAAGTCGCCATGAACCCGAAGACGCAGAAACCAGCGACAGCAAGCAGTGCCAGTGCTCCGATGATCCGTGCAAGTATATGCATGATTGTTGTGAGTTCGATTTTACCGGGCGCGTTCGATGCCGCCTAGTCAGTATGGCTTTTGATGAAAGCGAAAGTGGTGTCTGCTCTCCGGCGTAAGCGTGGGTTGCGGTCCGAGGTGAATCGGAACGCCGAGCCACAAGTTGTGGGACTCGCGCCCCAGACAACCGTAATGACCGAATGAACAGACACCATGAAGACCTACATACTCCGTGACCTCAAAACTGTCGAGCCGCAAAAGCGGCAAAAGCGGCCGCCCCACGCGCCCGCCGATCGCTGCCGGAACGATCCCGCCGTGCGCGCGATCCTGCGGCATCGCGATGCCCTGGTGCGCGGGGCCAGCCGCTGCGTGAGCCATCTGCACAAGGCCCTCACCCAAATGAACCTCCAACTCCACCACGTCATCAGCGACCTGACCGGCGTCACCGGCCAGGCCATCCTGACGGCCCTCCTCGCCGGCGAACGCGATCCCCAGAAGCTGGCGGCCTTGAAAGACCATCGCCTCAAGGCCAGCCGCGAGGTCATCGCCAAAAGTTTGCACGGTAACTGGCGGCCCGAACATCTCTTCACCCTGAAGCAAACCCACGCGCTGTGCGGGTTTGGCAGATGTCTGCATTCGAAGGCTCGTCAACCTATGGTTTTCATCTTGCTGGCAACCGCTACTTCGATTTTTTGTTCGAAACGCTACCTCACAAAGACGCACACGGACGGAGTGCATTTCGTTGTCATGTTTTCGCGGAAGGGGAACGAGTCACGACAATTTCTTCACCCACACGATTTCAGCCCGCTCCTATATTCCTCACCTATCACGAACAGGACCTATATGCCTATGCCAATTTGGGAAAGACAAAGGACTCAACACCGTGGAGGCTGAACCTTGGTCCAGTCGTTGTGGATCGTGTGATTGATCTGACATCAGCTTCCGTTTTGTACGCTCGCGGGGCGCTGCTGGTGATTCACGACGTGGCAGATCCGGGGGATGTGCGCTTTGTCGTGTTGCACACCAGCGCTGAAGAACGGAGCAAATTGGAGCGCTGACTTGAGCATGATAAGGAGTAATCGTGTGGGCAGAGTTATAGCGAAGCCGGTGAATTCGCACAGTGCGGAGTTTCTACAAGGGGCTTCTCAAGAAATCATTGCTTACGAGGTTTCCATTCCCGAAGGAATGCCAATTGCCGCTGCTCCCCGGTCGCGTGATTGGATGGAGTCCACTGACCAGGGTTTCGCGCTCAGATGCCTTCCCCTGCTAATCGCGAATCAAAGCGGCTGGTTCATCGCCAATCCTGCCGCTTTCACGGCACGGTGGAACGGCGGCAATCGAAAAGAAGACATCGTCGTGGAGTTTGATTCAAGCAAACGGGACGACCGAATCCAGACCCATTTCGGGCACGGTATCTTGACGTTTTCGTTGCCTTATCTTTTTCGCACTCCGTCGGGCGTGAATCTACTCGTCCGTGGTCCCAGCAATCAGATTAAGGACGGCGTTCAAGCATTGGAGGGAGTGGTGGAGACCGATTGGGCTGTCAGTCCATTTACGATGAACTGGAAGTTCACGCGACCGAACCACGATGTCCGGTTTGAATCCGGCGAACCCATTTGCATGATTACCCCTCTTCAGCGAGGGCTGGTTGAAAGTTTGACCCCTATAAGAATGCCGCTACAAAGTAATCAAGAGCTTATGGCCGCATACAAGGAATGGCGGTCACGGCGGGGCGGCTTTCTAACTCAACTGTCTAACAGAGAAGCCAAGGCCGTTCGCGAGGGATCCCGATGGCAGGAAGCCCCGAGTAGGCCGAGACTCAAAATGTAAAGTAGCCGCTTAAACATGGG
Source organism: Verrucomicrobiota bacterium (assembly GCA_039806955.1). Taxonomy (GTDB): domain Bacteria; phylum Verrucomicrobiota; class Verrucomicrobiia; order Limisphaerales; family JADLHS01; genus JADLHS01. The sequence goes on from JBDHQI010000058.1 coordinate 11,679, forward strand.
TTGTAGCCGAACTATATATGTAGATAGCGAGTTCGCTATGATATTGGATATTAGCGGCCAAACATAGCGATTGATTTCTGATGGTTCTATGGCTCACTGAGGGCGACTTTATGACTTCGGTTTCCGACGGTCAACAGCAAAAAGCTCCCTTGATTCAGAAAATACTCCGCAGTTTTTGTCGCCTGATCCGCAGCCAAGACGACAACGGCCTCCGGGGCCGGCTCCGCCCCTGATCCGGCCAGTCGGGTTGAGCGCTGAAGATTGGTGACATCCGGATGCGGTTGCACTACCAATACCCCATGCAAACTTTCGCGCGCTTGGCGACACTTGCCGCCTGGCTGATTCCGGCCGCGACCGGATGGGCGGATGGCAAAGTGTTCGCCCGGCCGGAAGCCCAGGTTCGGGTCGAGATTCCAAACCAGCAGGCGCTCATTTATCACCATGACGGAATTGAATGTCTGGTGATAGAGACGGCATTTCTTGGAGTTGGAACGAACTTCGGCTGGGTCGTCCCCTTGCCAGGCGAGCCGAAGGTGGAGGCGGTTTCGGAAAATTTTTTCCTCGCGTTACACGCGGCCCTTCAACCGCGCCTGCTCCACTACGTGCATCACTATTACCTTGGCGTGCTGTTTGTCTGCGGAGTCGCCTGGCTGGCCTGGCGGTCGTTCAAGGGCGACGCGGCCTGGTTGCCGGATTTGCCGTTGTGTCTGCTGTTGGCCCTGGGAGTGGGTTTCCTGGGAAAAAGCCCGCTGGCAGGTGGCCTGGCGCTGGTATTCCTGCTGGCAGTGCGCCTCTTCACTCGATCCACTACGAACTTCACCATCGTCGTGTTGGTGGCAATGTTACTGGCCATTTGGATGACGTCTGCCCTTCACTTGGAGCCATTCGGTCTGGTGCAAACCCTGAGTGCGTCTCCGGACGCGACCCCGCCCGCGCCAGCCGGGGTGACGGTTTTATCCGTGCAACGCGCCGGCCTCTTTGAAGCAACCACCCTCCGCGGGACCACCCCCCGCGCGGTGCTGGATTGGCTGGAAAATAATGGATTCGCCGCGCCGCCCTCGGTGGCTCCCGTGGTGCAGGACTACGTGCAACGCGGTTGGGTATTCGTCGCCAGCAAAATCCAGCGCGAGGGTTCGACAGACGCGGTGACCGCCGCGCACCCATTGGCCTTTACGTTCGCCACGGCCCGCCCCATCTATCCGCTGAAACTGACGGGCGTGGATAATGGCAATTGCTCGATTGACCTGTATGTCTTCGGCGCGGCGCGCGCCGCCGCTCCGCATTTCCGAACCGTCCGTTGTGATCGCGTGGCGAAAAACATGCCGACGGACGCGGTGAAGCGCGGGGGGTCTTGGTTGCGCCCGCGCGATTCCGAGGTGTTGAATCGCATTGGTCTAGCAGCCTGTCGGACTTAGGGAACGCAATTTTAGCAAAGTGGATTGAACAGTTGCTGGGCGTGCGCGTCTG
>JBDHQI010000027.1:0-58208 GCA_039806955.1 Verrucomicrobiota bacterium
TTCAGACGCGCACGCCCAGCAACTGTTCAATCCACTTTGCTAAAATTGCGTTCCCTAAGTCCGACAGGCTGCTAGAGTTCTGGGAGTAGTAGACGCCGCGGTCCGCCGCCCGGGCGTTGAAGGCGAGGTCGTCCCAACCGCCGCCGCGTAACATGCGGTACGAACCTGACGCGGGGCCACGCGGGTCGCTACTCGGTGAACTGCTGTAATAATTACTCGCAAACCAATCCCAACACCATTCAAAAAGGTTTCCTGCCATGTCGTAAAGTCCGTAACCATTGGAAGCAAAGGCCCCCCCGGACTCGTGTACGGCATCTCGCCAGTGTTGTAGTTGGGATGATGACCTCGGGGCAGGCTGATGTCGAAGGCAGCAAGGGTGCTTGAACTGTAATAGTTCGCCCGACTGTGGGAAATCGTATCCCCCCACGGAAACCGTTGCCCGCTGCTCCCGCCCCGCGCCGCCTTCTCCTATTCCGCTTCCGTCGGTAGTCGGTAGCCGTTGCTATCCCACTTCACCCTATCATTTGGCACGTTCATCTGCCCGGTGCGATACACCGTCGTCTGCGCGGCGCTGGTGTAGTAAGCGGGCGTCCGCCCTTCCTTCTCACTCCGCGCATTGCACCACTTCACCGTGTCATACCACGTCATGCTGTGTGCCGGATGATTCGCGGCCTTCCCTTGTGCCCCATACTGAAAACTGTAACCATGATTCGTCGCCCACTGATGCACCTCATCCCATAACGCTTTCGTCACCTCATATTTGTCCATGTAAAACGCCGAGACATAGACGGTGTGCAATGGTAGTGCGAAACTATAACCATCCAAACTATCTCCCATCATAAAACTCCCGGCAGGAATGTAAGCCATGTCGGCGGACGGGTTCGGATCAAAAAGCTTGTGAACCATCTGCTCGTTATTGGTCGCGGGCACTTGCACCCAATCCACCCAATCCGTCAGGTTCGTCGTAGTTTGAACGGTGAACGTCGCGTTGGTCGGCGTGTTCGTCCACGTCACGGTGCCGTCCTGAGTGAAGTCGGTGATCATCACCGCCACCGGCCCCGCCACGCGGAAAAAGCGCGTTTCCTGCGCCGCGCCCGCCGTTGCCGACAGCGCCAATAACATCAGCCACGGCCAAATTTTGGGAGAGTTCATGCGCCCTGATTTATTTCCCTGACACCGTTTGACGCAAGGAAAATGTTGTCCGTAATAATTCTGAAGGCTTGGCTTGTAGCGACGCTCTATGAGCGTCGCTTGAATGGCGGCGGTCACGGACCGCCGCTACAAACGCCTAACTCATCGTGCGCGCGGCGGGCGCGGGCGCGGGCGTGCCCAGACCGGGCAACGTCGGCGGCACCTGTTTAGGCGGGGCCTCGGGCAACGGAGTGCCGGCGGGAGCGCCCAGCAGCGGGCCGGGGTCGCTGGGCTTTTGCGGCGGATTGAATTTGCCCGTGCGGACAATCTCCTCCACCTGCGAACCGTCAAGCGTTTCGTATTCGAGCAACGCATTGGCGATCATTTCCAACTTGTCGTAATGCGTATCAATTGTGTCCTTGGCCTTCTGGTAAGCCTCATCAATGATGCGTTTTACTTCCGCATCAATCTCCTGCGCGGTTTGCTCGCTGTAATCCTTGGAACGCATCATGTCGCGACCGAGGAACACATATTCCTGGCTCTCGCCGTAAAGCACCATGCCCAGCTTGTCGCTCATGCCGTAGTGCATGACCATCGCCCGCGCCATGGAAGTAGCCTGCTGAATGTCTCCCGCCGCGCCGGTTGAAATGTCATCCGACACAATCAACTCGGCAATGCGTCCCGCCATGGTCACCGCGATGGTGTCCAGCATCTCCTTGCGCCGGCGGCTGAGTACGTCGTCTTTGGGCAGATACATCGTCGCGCCCAGCGCCTGGCCGCGCGGAATGATCGTCACTTTATGCAACGGGTGGGTGTGTTTGAGCACGACGTTCACCAACGCGTGACCGGCCTCGTGCCACGCGGTAAATTTCTTTTCCTCATCCGTCATGGCCATGCTGCGCCGCTCGCGACCCCAGCGCACCTTGTCGCGCGCCTCTTCCAACTCCACCATGCCAATGCCCTTCTTATTGGTGCGCGCCGCCAGCAATGCCGCTTCGTTGAGCAAGTTGGCCAGTTCCGCGCCGGAGAAACCCGGGGTGCCGCGCGCGATGACCGACAAATCCACTTCCGGCAACAGTTTCACGTTTTTGGCATGAACTTTCAGGATCGCCTCCCGCCCGCGCACGTCCGGCAGATTGACGGTGACCTGGCGATCAAACCGCCCCGGCCGCAACAACGCGGGATCAAGCACATCCGGACGGTTCGTTGCGGCAATGATGATGATGCCTTCCTGTGTATCGAATCCGTCCATCTCGACAAGCAAGGCATTCAATGTTTGCTCGCGCTCGTCGTTGCCGCCGCCGAGTCCATGGCCACGCGACCGTCCGACCGCATCAATTTCATCAATGAACACCAGACACGGCGTGTTTTTGCGCGCCTGCTCGAACATGTCGCGTACGCGGCTGGCACCCACGCCGACAAACATTTCCACAAAATCCGAACCGCTGATGCTGAAGAAAGCCGCATCGGCTTCACCGGCAATCGCCTTGGCGAGCAAGGTCTTGCCCGTGCCGGGAGGTCCAATCATCAACACGCCCTTGGGAATGCGCCCGCCGAGCCGTTGAAACTTCTTGGGGTCCTTCAAGAACTCGACCAGCTCCGAAACTTCGTCAATGGCTTCCTCCACGCCCGCCACGTCTTTGAAGGTGGTTTTGTTGCGCTCTTTGGCCAGCAACCGCGCCTTGCTCTTGCCAAAGCTCAAAGCGCCCTTGCCCGCCATGCGAATCGGACGGATGAAGAAGAACCAGATGAGGAAAACGAACAAGCCCAGGAACAAGACGTTCACGCCGATGTTGAACAACAAGGCGCTGCTTTCGCGTGGCTCAATCTGCTTCACGTTGCGCAACTGATCCGCAAACGACTCGGTCATCACCACCTTGGTATGGAACGCCACTTCCACCGGTTTGCCGCCCGACATCAATTTCTCGCCGTCCGCGCCGGTTTCGTAGTAAGTCCCCGTGATTTCCGTCAGCGACGATTGCTGGCCGTAATTGACCTTGGCGCTGGCGATCAGATTGGAATTAACCTTTTGGACAAAATCGTACTGGGAAATTTCGGTGCGATTCGGCTCGCTCCATTTGCCCTTCATGCTGAAAAGCAAAGCCATGCCGCCAATGATCGCAATCCACACCGCAATCGTGCTCGGCTGCATCCGACTCCCGCCCGGCTTACGCGTGTTTTTGTCGCTGCCGTTCATCTTGTTATTCTCGGACATGATCTTTTTTTAGCTGGCCGAGCGTAGCATGAGTCCGAGAAGCTCGCAATGCAGGACTTGCAAAGCCGATTAACGCCGCCAACTCCAGACGAGTGTTTGCGTTGTCGCCGGCGTGAGTCGCGCCACCGCGCCCAGACGCAAACCTTCCACCCAAAAAATGATCCCCGCCGGGGTCGCAGCCAGTACTAATTCGTGCCTCCTTGCCTGTGAAATCTTCTGATTAACAAACCAGTCCTGCAGCTTGACCGCCGTTTTCATGCCAAGCGGCTGAAACCGATCCCCCGGACGCCAATGCCGTAGGATAATCTGTCGCCCCACCCGCGCGGCATCGAATAATTCCGTCACCTCAGGTTTGTCCTTAACCTTCACGCGGCTGGCTAATTTCCAGTCAATCCGCAACGAATCAAACGTCACCGAGCCTCGGGGCCGCAGTTTCACCACGCGTTCCGCCGGATTAAACGCCACCGCCATTCGGGTCAACAATTGGAGCCTGCCGGTGCGCTCACGCTTGATCCAACGATCCCCGATGGACACGGCCTGATCCGGCGCCAGACGCAAGCGTTCGACCAGATCAAAATCCACGACCACCCGCAATTGCTGCAACTGTTGTTGAATGATCCGGCGCTGCAACGCGCGCGACAAACCCGCCCAAGACCCGCGAGCCGACGCATGTTCCAACCACTCCCGCGCCGCGCCGCCGACGTGTTCGGCATCATCGCCAATCAATTCCATAGCGCGCGGGACGATCCGGTTTAACGCCGGTTGAAACTGTTTTCGCAGCCACGGCAGCAGGTCCAGCCGGATGCGGTTGCGCAGGATTTCCCGTGACGTGTTGCTGGCGTCCACGCGAAATTTGAGCCGTTGCTCGCCTCCGAAAATCTCCAGACGCGCGCGATCCACCGTCAGTAACGGACGCACCAACCGCACCCGCGCATCGGCGGGCGACGGCGAAACCGGTTGCATGCCGCCCAATCCCTCCCCGCTTGCGCCGCGCAACAAACGCAAAAAAAACAGTTCCACCTGATCATCCGCATGATGCGCCAGAGCGATCGCCGGACACTGGAGCCGCCGCGCAGTTCGCGCGAGAAATTCATGCCGCAACTGCCGCGCCGCCATTTCGAGAGAAAGCCCGGAGCGCGCCGCCAACTCCGCCACGGCGCCGCGCCCGGAATAAAAAGGCAGTTGATAACGCTGCGCCCAACGGGCGACAAATCGCTCGTCGCCGGCGCTGGCCCGGCCGCGCAACTGATGATTGAAGTGCGCCACGCGCAACCGCCAGCCGAAGCGTGGCGCCAATTCCCGCAGCACCGTTCCTAGCACCATGGAATCCAGGCCGCCGGATACAGCCACCAGAATCCGCTCACCAACGGAGAACAATTTCTGCTGTTGAATGAGGCGGGCAACCTGTTCCGGCAAACTGTTCACGCGCCAATCCTAGTGATCCGATGGAAACTTGAGCAAGGGGATAGCTCGCAAAGGTAATGCAACCCGGCGCGGAGCCGCTGGACTTCCATTCCAGTAAATTTCAGTAAACTTTACATTGCCGCTTCTGACTGAACCCGCTAAAAACAAGTCACGCAAAGCACGGAAAATCCATGACTTTAAAAACTTCTGCTGCCGACTTTATCAACGGCCTCGTCTTTGGCTTCGACGTGGGCACCGGCTCGATTGGTTATGCCATTCGCAAGGGAAATAAATTCCTCGACGTGGGCGTACTCATCTGCCCGGAACCCAAGTGCGCCGGCTGCGCAGCAACATTCCAGCACGGGGAGAGGTTCGCGGATTGCTCATAACGGATGCCCAATGGGGCAGAATGATTGTGGTGCGAAACCGGCAAAAAGAAAAACCGGAAGACATGCCCGAACAAATGATGTTCTTCTGAAAAAAAGAACGGCACTGACTTTCGTCAGTGCCGTTCAAGACCTCGTTGCCTGCGGGTGATAAACAGTGCCGCAGGTTGGTCAACATATTTGAGATTTCCGCACCCGCCCACTCCACTATCAGTCCCGGAAATTCTGAAACTGCAAGGCCAGTGGAAAATCTTTGGCGCGCACCGCCGCAATGACCGCCTGCAACTCATCCCGGCTTTTGCCGGTCACCCGGATTTGCTGATCCTGGATCTGTGTCGTCACTTTGAGTTTTTGATTGCGGATGTAGGTGGTGATCTCGCGCGCCACCTCGGCGGCAACGCCCTGCTTGATTTTGATCACCTGCCGCGCATGACCCAGCGGTGAAATATCCGGTTCGGGCTGCTCGACATTTTTCAGACTGATGTTCCGTTTGGCGAGTTTGCCCAGGACAATATCGGCCAGCGCCTTGATTTTGAACTGATCCTCGGCGCTCAGTTTGATGTCATTCTTTTCCAACACGATCTCGGCTTTGCTCCCCTTCAAGTCGAAACGGTTGGCCAGCTCTTTTTTCGCGGTGTTGACCGCGTTCTCGATCTCCATCGAATTCACTTCGCTAACAATGTCAAATGACGGCATGGCCGCATGCTACCGTTGATTAGCAGAATGGGAAGCACTTTGCGCGAGGCGCGGAAAATGGTTTTGACTTAACCGTCCAGCTCGTTAAAGTTTCGGCGCTTTTGGATGGGGTCGTAGCTCAGTTGGTAGAGCACCACAATGGCATTGTGGGGGTCAGGAGTTCGAATCTCCTCGGCTCCACCATCCGAGCCATTTCCACCGCATCCGTCAACAGCCGGTTACTACCCCACAATCAATTGTCGCAAGCGGTCATACACGCCAACGGCTGGCAGCGCCGCCGCGGGTTTGGAATCCGCCGAACCACTGACGAACACCGGCCACTCGCGCGGATCCGTCGGCCGCGCGCCATGCGAACCTTTCACCAGTGTGGCGTCCAGCGGGATGACATCCATCAACATACGAAAGCCCAGCCGCTTTTGTAACAAGCGCCACGCGAGCTTCGCTTTCACCAGCGGGATTTGGGGATCAAGAAATAATTCCACCGGATCGTAACCCGGCTTCCGGTGAATATCCACCGTGCGCGCAAAATCCGGCGCGCGCCGATCCTCGCGCCAATAGTAATAGGTGAACCACGCGCGGTCTTGCGCCACGGCAATCAGGTCTCCGGCCCGCGGATGATTCAAGCCATGCTGCATTTTCTCCGCTGCGCCCCAGACGGCGCCGACACCGGCTTGCTGTTCCAACAGGGTTCGCACTTCGGATTCCAGCGCGGCGTCGTTCAAATAAACGTGCGCCACCTGATGATCGGCCACGGCAAACACGCGGCTCGCGCCACCATCGAGCAACTCCAACCCAAGTTCCTCCTTCACCGTCAGCCAGCCGCGTTCGCGAAAGAGCCGGTTCAAATGCACCGGCGTGTCCACCGCGCTGATGCCGTATTCGGACAGCAGCACCACTTGCACCGATTGCTTGGCGAAGAAATCAATCAAGTCGCCCACGATGGCATCAATACGGCGCAAGTCCGACGGGATGATGGGATGGCTCGGCCCATGGCGCTGCAAGTTGTAATCCAGATGCGGCAGGTAGATCAGGTTCAATGTCGGCGCGTGTTGGCGCTCAATCCATTTTGCCGCCTCGGCAATCCATTGCGACACGGCGTCCGCCTTGAACTGCGGTGAATCCACTCCGGCTGCCGGCCCCCAGAACGCCGGGAACGGAAACAGTCCGAGTGCGCGTTTGAGGTCCTCGCGTAACGAAAACGGCCAGGTATAAATATCGAAAATCTTGCGGCCATCGGCGGGATACATGGGGCGCGGCGTCATGGACCAATCCGCGCTGGAATACATGTTGTACCACCAGAACAGCTTGGCGCAGGTGAAGCCGGGATTCGTCTCGCGCAACGTCTCCCAGATTTTCTTTCCCCCCACAAGCCGGTTGGATTGCTTCCAGAACTGCACCTCGGCGAGTTCGCGATTATACCAGCCATTCGCCACGATACCGTGTTCGGCCGGCGTTAATCCGGTGAGGTAAGTGGATTGCGCGGTGCAGGTGACGGCGGGGAACACCGGCTCGAGGCGCGTCAATGAACCACGAACGCGAAACGCGTTGAGCCGCGGCGTGGATTCCCCCAGCAACGATTCCGACAGACCAACGACGTTGATGACCGCCGTGCGTTTCATGCCGCAAAGCGCTGGGCCAGTTCGGCAACGGATTCCCGGATCAAATCCACTTGCATCTCGTTCGCCTCGAAACCCACACCGATATCGCGCAGCAGGGTGATCGCCAGTTGCCCGCCCAGATGCTCGCGAAATTCCTCCAGTCCCAGCAACAATCCGGCGCGCTGCAAGTCGGGATGGAACAAGGCGAAACCCAACTTCCGCAGCAATTGCAGGACGCGCTCGGAACTGGTCCCGGCCAGAAATCCAGCGCGCCGCGCGTAGATCACGTCCAGCGCAATGCCAATCGCCACGGCTTCTCCGTGACGCAGTTGGAAACCGGACAGTTGCTCCAGCTTGTGCGCCGCCCAATGCCCAAAGTCGAGCGGGCGCGCCGAACCAAACTCAAACGGATCACCGCTCGTGGCGATGTGGTTGACGTGCAACTCGGCACAACGCCGAATCAACCGACGCACCGCGTCGGGTTGGAATTGAGCCAACGCCGCCGCGTCCGTTTCCAATGCGGTGAAAAATTCACGATCACGAATGCAGGCCACCTTGACCGCCTCCACAAAACCCGCGCGTTGGTCGCGTTCGCCCAACGTGGTGAGTAGTTGAAAATCATTGATGACGGCATGGGGCGGCGCGAAGGTGCCGATGAAGTTTTTTTTGCCGAACGCGTTGATCCCGTTTTTCACGCCCACCCCCGAATCGCATTGGCTCAGCGTCGTTGTTGGAATGCGCACATGTCGCACCCCGCGATGCGCCGTCGCCGCCGCGAGTCCCGCCATGTCCAGCAACGCGCCGCCACCCACCGCCAGCAGATACGAATGACGGTCAATGTGATATTGATCCATGGCCGTATGCAGATCGCTCACCGCGGTCCAGGACGCTTTGATGGCTTCGCCGCCGGAACAAAGCCGCGGGGGCGCCACCAGGGTCACGCCCGAAGCCGTGGTTTGAAAATAAGCTTCAATGGCCGCGATCAAACCGGCTTGTGCGCGCGCCAAACCCGCATCCACCACCACCAGCGCCCGACATGGAGTGTCGGGGTAGTCACGACGTAACTCCTCCCGCAGGATGGAATTTTGGGAATCAAAGACATGATCGGTAAACAGCACGCGATGTTGCCAACTGACTTGAATGTTGCGTTCGATTAAATCCATGTAACCAAGAACCGTCAGTTTCCGTCGGCGCGTTCGCCGAGGCAAGTGAAGTTTCCCAACGGATTACGACTCCGCGCCACGGTTCTCATTGTGCCGGGGATGAAATCCGCTCCTTTCATGATTGATCCGACGCGGCCTGGACAACAAATCTTCATTCCACGCACCAGTGTCAACTTGCCATCGAATCCCGGCGCATCCCGCAAAACTCAAGTCGCCGGCACGACTTTTTGGAACAACAATGCCAGACTGAACAACGCGGCAAATCCCAACATGGCGCCAAAAGATAAAGTCGCCACTGCCGCCGCATCCACCAATACGATTCCGGCCAGCAGCGCCGCGACGAGCCGGCTCACATCCGGTTTGGCCGCGCGCCGAAGGGTCCAGAAACACTTGATCAACCAGGTCAGCAGCGCCGCCGCCGCCAGCCAGGACCAGACATTGCGGACGGGTTCAATCCAAACATTGGCAATCAACGGCGCCGCCACCAGCAACAGCGGCCATACGGGCGCGCCCCCCGGTTTGCTTTCGCCGCGCGCAACGAAGCTCAACCCCACGATATACGCGCCCAACGCCGCGCCATGACCAATCACTGGAAACCGCAACTCGTGCAGCGTGGCCGCTCCCGCCACGAGGTAGAGCAGGAAGCGGCATGACGCCATGAGGAACGGGGCGAACTCGGTGCGTTTGTGGATGGCGTCGTAGCCAATGATCACCGCGACCAACGCCAACGCCAGCCCCGCCACGGTCGCGCTCAAAACGAACAGCAGCAGCCAGCCGATGAACAGTTGCAAGCCGCCGTACCACCAAACGTCCCACGCGGAAATGCGTCCGGCGGGAATTGGCCGCTCACTGCGAAATTTCCGGTCGAACTCCACGTCGAACGCGTCGTTCAAAAACATGCCGCCGAGGTATAACAGCGAAGCGCCCAGACCAAGCCACAGGAAGGCCAGCCAATGACCCGCGCCGCTGATCAACCAGGCCGCGAAACAATTTGACCAGACCGTCGGCAGGTTGGAGGTGCGTCCTAAAACCAGCAGCGTCTGCAGTCGTAACGGCGGCCGCGTCATGATCAACCCCTGGTGCCGCGAACCGCCGTCCGGCTCCGTCGGCGTTCGTCGTTTCTGTAGTGGCATTGCATCGGCTCAATCAGGAAAGAAAAACGCGTCGGCAAATGAAAGCCTTTTTGCTGGAGAACCAGCCCACCCAACCGTTCGCGGCGCACCACCTCAGCGCAAGTCATGTTTGGCCAGCTCGCGCAAGGTCCACTCGTATTCGCCCACCAACTGATCCACCACGTCGGGGCTGTGCAGAAATTCCGGCATCACCGCCCAGGTATAGGTTTCCATTTCGAGGTGCGAACATAATTGCGGTTGAACCTGCAACAGCCACAACAAACCCTGCACATGATCCATTGTGTGACCCAACGCGCCGGTGGGCTGCCAATGCAACGGCACGTGAAAATGCACGCGCCATTCTTCTCCCAACGCCGGTGACTGCCCGACGACGCTCTGCAACGCGGGGGTGACGTCGCGGAACTTCACCAACCGACCGTCCCGTTTGCGCGCGATGACCTGATGCAAATAAACCGGCTCATCAAAGCGCGCAAGCTGCAGCAACGCCTCGGGAGTGGGTGCGAATCGCAACGCGCTGCTGAAATGGATTTTACTGATTCGAATACCGTGCGCCTGGAATTGCGCGATGGCCGCGGCGGGTTCCTCGAACTCCACCGCCAAATGGCAGGCGTCGTAGTTCACACCCAAGTGTCGTTCCAATCGCGCATCACCCGGATGATCCTCCCGCAACCGCTCGAAGAATTGCACGGTCTCCGCAGTGTTTTCAAACCAGCCGAACGGCTCGGGTTCCACCCCCAAATGCAACTGCCGATTGGATTTCTCGCTCAGGTCATCGAGAAATTCCACCAGCCGCCAGAAATGCGCGCGCATTTGCGCCTCCTGTTCCGGCGCGGTGATGAAATCCTTGTGCGAGCCGGGCGAAGTACTGACGCTGCCCGCCATTCCGGCCGGCACCAACTGCGCCAGCAAGCGAAACAACCGTTCCGTGTATTCCACCCGCCGCACATCCGTCCAGTCCGGACGATAAACCTGCTCCTTCACACGCGCATCGTGAAACTGGCCGAACGGAAACCCGTTGATCGTAAAAACGTAACACTCGTGCTGATCCAGCCAGCGTCGAAACTGGAGCAAAGTTGGCGCGTCAGACAGTTCGCGCGACGCCTGATCGCTGAGGCGCAGACCGATGGCATAACGACCGCGCGGCTGCACCCGGGCCTTGACGCGCAGCGTGGCGGATTCGAGCGCGGCGAAAGTTTCCGCCCACGTTTCGCTGCGATGAATGTTCGTGCAATAAGCGAGGTGCAGACCGTGTTTCAACAGCATGACGCGATCCTTTAGGCAACTGCTTCCGGCAGTTGAAACTTGGGGCACTGCGAAAGGAACCGCTTCGGATTTTGGTAAATCAAACGGTCAATCGCCGTCGCATCATGCCCGCGGCGGCGCAGCTCCTGCGCGGCATACGGAACGGCCAGCGGCACGCTCACGCCCCAATCGCAAGCGCTGTTCATCCACAACCGCTCGCTGCCGTACCGCTCAATCATGTCCACCGCGCGCGCCGCCGTGCATTTGGTTTCCGGATACAACGTCATGCCGCCCCAGAAACCCTGATCCAGTACCAGCTTGACTGTGTGCTCCTCCACGTGATCAATCAAACAACGCTCCGGCCGGATGCGCCCGTCCGCCTTCAACACCTCCAGAATCAAACGCGTGCCCTTGAGTTTGTCCTCGAGGTGCGGCGTGTGGACGAGAATGAGTTGATTCTGCCGCGCGGCCAGGTCCACATGCAATTCCAGCACCTTGAGTTCATTCCGCGAATTTTTATTCAGCCCAATTTCCCCGATACCCAACACGTTGCTCCGTTCCAGAAATTGCGGGATCAACGCAATCACGTCCTGCGCCAGCTTGACGTCTTCCGCTTCCTTGGGATTGATGCACAACCAGCAATAGTGCGGCAGCCCGAACTTCGCGGCGCGGCGGGGTTCGTGTTCAGTCAACTGACAAAAATAATCGTAAAAGCCGGCGGCGGAGCTGCGATCGAAACCGGCCCAGAACGCGGGTTCGCACACCGCCGCGCACCCGGCCACGACCATCGTCTGATAATCGTCCGTGGTGCGACTCACCATGTGCGCATGAGGTTCAATATATCGCATGAGAGCAAGGAGTTAACGACTGCGCCGCTTTCAAGTTGCTGCCGGGCCAGGCCAGGCCCCACACGCGGCCTTGGTGGTGGCGATGGAAATGGGTTCGCTGGTGGGATCACTTAACGCGTTCAATACCCCCTCAGCGCGGGCGCTCGTGGCCGTTTGTATTTGGGCGAGCGCCGCTTTGAAAGCGTCCCAGCGGAAGTCCCCCGCACCGTTTGCGCGCTCCACCCGATCGAGAAACGCCGCGATATCAATCAACTTGGAACGCGCCTCCAAATAATAAAGATCGAGCAGTTGTTGCCGACTCATGCCGCAGCCTAGCACAGCGCCGCCCATTCGCGCACTCAAATCTTTATCCCGGCTTCACACCACTCGATGCGATGGCGGCAGGACGGCGGCAACTATGAACGCCAACCCACACGCCGTGCGCCGCGACCTTGGCTTCGCCACTTGTCGGAAACAGTTGTCCTTCGATTTCCATCGTGGGAATGATGATTGGTAGCTTGACTGCTCAAGGAGGCAAAATAGAATCCCTGCGGGTTGGGCGGAGCGCATTACACTCGTCCCGAATCATTCCAAACATTTACGATCCATGAAATTGTTGAACCTACCTTTCCAAAATCCGACCTGGCTGTCACTCGCACTGGCGCTGTTATGCGGCCTCCCCACGGATGCCGCTAATTTGTATCCTGTCGTCGTGAGCGACCGCGGGGGTTACGCCGATCGCGCCGGCGCCTTGGTGGTTAATCCGCAATTCGAGCGCGCGGAAGCGTTCGCCGAAAACCTGGGAGCGGTCCGCATGGGCAAGCGTTGGGGATTCGTTGACGACACCGGTAAAATGGTGGTCAACGCCCAATTCGACGCGGTCAGTCCGTTTTGTGAGGGACTCGCAGCGGTCAAACTCGGCGGCCGTTTCGGTTATATTGATCGGGAGGGAAAAATGGTCATCAACCCGCAATTTGACGACGCCAACCGATTTTCCGAAGGATACGCCGTCGTCAAACAAAAGCGGCGTTACGGCTATATTGACCGGAGCGGCAACCTCATCATCAATCCGCAATTTGACAACGCGGGCGATTTCTCCGGCGGGCTGGCGGCGGTCGAGCTGGGCGATCGTTACGGCTTTATCAACAGCACGGGCCAATTTGTCATCAACCCGCAGTTTGATCAGGCGGAAGCCTTTTCCGACGGACTGGCGGCCATCAAATTGAACCGGCGCTGGGGCTTTACCAATCCGTCGGGCGAGATCGTGATTCAACCGCAATTCGATGCGGTGGGCGCGTTTTCAAAAAACCTCGCTCCCGCCCGTCTGGATGGACGCTGGGGTTATGTGGATCCGTCGGGCAAGTTCGTCATCAATCCACAATTCGATGCCGCGCTACCCTTCGGCAAAAATCTGGCCACGGTTAAATTCGCGCGGCGGTGGGGTTACATCAACCGCGACGGCAAGTACGCCGTCAACCCGCAATTTGACGAGGCCGAACCCTTTTACGAAGGATTGGCGCGCGTCAAACTGGATCGCAAATTCGGCTACATCAATGAGTCCGGCAAATACGTGTGGAATCCGAGCAAATAGCCCGGCCCAAAGACGATTGGTGTGTTGCGCAAGTGATCGCCGCCCCCATACTCCGCTCGCTCCGCTGAGATGACGGTGCCGAACTCCACGCAACATTGGTCGGGCACCGGGCGGCTGCGGGGCGGGCCAACGGGGATCGCGTTCTTCATCAAGTTGATTCGCTGGTTCGGCCCAACGGTCGCCTACGGCTTCGCCATTCCGCCCGCGTTGTATTTCAGCTTTGCCTCACCCGACGTGCCGGCCACGATGGATTTTCACCGGCGCCTGATGGGGCCGCTGCCGTGGTGGAAGCGCCGCTGGTACGTGTTCAAACATTTCTTCGCCTTCGGTCGCGCCATCATTGACCGCACCGCCATCCTGGCCGGCAATACGCGGCACTTCAGTTTCGACTTTGACGGCGAGCATCATCTGCGCGAGGCGGCCGCCCAAGGCCAAGGCGTCTTGTTGTTGACGGCGCACGTTGGCAACTGGGAAGTCGCGGGACAACTGCTCTCCCGCATCGGATTACCCGTGAGCGTCACGGGGTTCGACCGGGAAATGCCGGCCATTCGCGCCATGCTCAACCGCGCGCAGGCGAAACAAAAATTCCAGCTCATTCCCCTGACCGGCACCGCCACGGACGCGATTCCATTGGTGGCGGCGTTGCGACGCGGCGAAGTCGTGGCCATGCTGGGCGACCGCGCTTATGGCGGGCCGACGGCCGCCGTGCCGTTTTTGGGTGGCATGGCCTCGCTGCCCATTGGCGCGTACGTGCTGGCCGCGATTGCCAATGCGCCCGCCGTGCAGGTCTTCAGCTTGCGCGAAGCTGGTGGCCATTATCAGTTCTACGGGTTTCCGGCACTAAACCCATATCGCCCGCCACATCACGAACGGGATGCGTATCTCAAAAAATGCGCTGCGCAATTCGCCGCCAACCTCGAATCCGTCGTCAGGCGCGATCCCTTCCAGTGGTACAATTTCTATCCGTTCTGGGATACGCCGCCCGCCGCTCCGGTGCTCGCCAAAAGTTCTGCCTCCCTTTCCGCCTTTCCCCCGTCCGTCACCCATCCGGCGAAGTAATCCATGTCTGTTGCCATCGAAGCCCTGCTGCCCCATCGCCCGCCAATGCGTTGGGTGGAGGAATTGATTTCCTGCACCGATGCCACCGCCATCGCCACCGTTCGCTTCACCAAGGACCATTTTGCCGTGGCGAACGGCGCGGTGATTGAAGCGGCGTTAATCGAGTGTCTGGCACAAACCGTGGCGGCCGCCTTGGGACAAGGCCGGCGCACCGATACCGGCGACGATGCTGCCCATCACGGTCTGCTGGCGGCGGTGGCCAATTTTCAAATCCATCAGCCCGTGCCGCTGGAGCAAACGCTGCAGGCGGAAACCACGGAAGTGAAACGGCTCGGCCCGATGCGGTTGATCAACGGGCGCATCACCTGGAATTCACAACTCATCGCTTCCGGTGATCTCTCGCTGTATGCGTAACAACACCACGACGACGAGCGCCGCGTTGGCCGGTTGGGGACTGGTCTGCGCCACGGGCAACGGCGCGTCGCCGTTGCGCGACGCGTTGCAACACAACCGAAGCGCTCTCGCCGTGGATTCCCGGTTTTCGCGGGCACTATTTCAAACGAACCTGGTCGGCGCCGCCCCGCAGGAAGTCACTGACGACCCGGCCTGGCAATTCGCCACCACCGCGCTTCACGAAGCCGTTCGCGCCAGTGAATCCATCCTGCGCACGATCCCGGCGGAACGGCTCGGCCTGGTGCTTTCAACCACCAAGGCCAACATTGAAGCGTTGGAACGCATCGCGGACGGACGGGCGTGTTCGATGGTCGCGCGCCGCCATTTGCAGGCGGATTTGCTGGCCGCAGATCTGGCCGCCGAATTTGGCGCGCGCGGTCCGGTGCAAAATGTTTCCAACGCGTGCGTCTCGGGTCTGATCGCCCTGGTGCAGGGCGCCAAGTTGATTCGTCGCGGTGTCGCGGATGCGGTGTTGGTGATTGGCGTGGATCATCTCTCAGCTTTTGTCGTGAGCGGTTTCAGCACGCTGAAGGCAATTGATCCCGACGGCTGCCGGCCTTTTGATCAAAATCGTTGCGGATTGAGTCCGGGTGAAGCGGGTGCGGCAGTGTTGCTGGTACGCGCGGATCTGGCGGCCCCGCAATCGGTGTACATTCGCGGCTGGGGTTCGAGTAATGACGCCAATCACATGACCGGACCATCGCGCGACGGCGCCGGGCTGGCCCAGGCCATCCGCGTGGCACTGCGCGCGAGCGGCCTCGCTCCCACGCAGATTGATTACATCAACGCGCACGGCACCGGGACGCAATACAACGACGCCATGGAATCGGCGGCGCTGCTTTCCGTCTTTGGCGCCGCCATCCCGCCGGTGAGCGGCTTGAAGGGAATGTTTGGACACACGCTGGGCGCGGCGGGAGTTCTGGAAACCATCGCCTGCGCCATGTCGTTGCAGGAAAAATTTCTGCCCGGCACGCCGCGACTGGAGCACGTAGCCGCCGGCTTTCCCGCCAGTTTGATTAAAACCCCGCGCCGCGCGCCGCACCTCAAGCGCATCCTGAAACTCAATACCGGTTTTGGCGGAATGAACGGCGCGCTCATTCTGGAACAAGCATGAACTCACGCACCGACGATTTTCACCCTCCAGCAACACAAGGTCCTCAAGCGCCAGCCAGCGGCCATGAGTAACATTCGTAACATTTTTATCACCGCAGCGAATTGGACGGATCAATCAGAAATTGCCACCGCACGGTTGGGCACGCGCTTTGGCCGTATGGATTTGTCCAGCCAACTCGCGCTGCTCGCCGTCGAGCCGTTGGCGGAGCATTTCAAAAGCTTACCCGCGGATCGCGTCGCGCTGGTCATCAACACCCGCACCGGCTCGCTCAGCACCGATGTGGCCTATTGGGCGGGACACGACCTGGCGGGCGGACTCAGCCCGACGCTGTTCATCTACACGCTGCCCAGCTCCACGATTGGAGAACTGGCGATTCGCCATAAAATCACCGGCCCCAGTCTCTGTCAGGTGGGGGAAGGACGAGATTTGATCGGTGCGGGCGCAGACCTGTTGCAGGCGGACGAAGCGGATGCCGTCATCTGCGTGGACGTGGAAGTTGTTTCCGCGGCGCTGACGGCGCTCATCAAGCTTCCGGAAGCGGCAACAGCGCGGGCGTTACTGCTTCAAGGCAACGGGCCGGGCGAGCGTGAATGGAACCAAAATGACCGTGACATCAATCAAGTCTTTGCTACGCTGCGCGAGCAAAATCTGAAAAAGTGAATTCATGGCCATTGCAACGACGGAATTAAAGCAGCGGATTATTGAAGCCCTGAATCTGCAGGATATTACCCCCGAGCAAATTGATGACGAGGCGCCGCTCTTCGGCACGGGGCTGGGGTTGGATTCGATTGACGCGCTGGAACTTGTCGTAATGTTGGAGAAACACTACGGCATTGTGATCAAAGACATCGAAGAAGGGCGGCCGGCCTTCCGCTCCGTCCGCACTTTGGCCGACTTCATTGAAGCCCGGCGACCGGCTGTCTAGTGTCCGCGCGCTTTCCAGTCATCACGGGTCAGGGCGTGATTGCCGCGCCCGGGACGAACGTTGCGGAAGTGTGGCGTGCGGTGGCCGATGGCACTTGCGGATTAAAGCCGCTTTCACTTTTCACCTCGCCGCGCTACGGTCAGATTCCAGTTGGCGAAATCACCTTTGACCCGCATGAACTGGGCGCGCCATTGCGGGGTTCGCGCAGCGACAAACTGGCGTGGCTGGCGGTTCGGGATGCCATGCGCGCAGCGGAACTCGACGTCACCAAGTGCGGCGAACGCACCGGCGTCGTGTTGGGTTGCTCGGTGGGAGGCTCTTACGACAGCGAACAATTTCTCGTCACGCTGCTCAAGAAAAACCGGATGCGTCCGTGCGCCACGCGCTTTCACGAATGTTCCGCGCCGGTGGACCTGATCGCGAACAGCTTTGGCTGTTACGGACCGAGTTTTGCGATTTCCACCGCCTGCTCTTCCGGCGGACTGGCCATCGCCACCGCGGCGGACCTGATTCAAAGCGGCGCGGCGGATGTGATCATCACCGGCGGCACCGACTCATTGTCACGAACCACTTGGGCGGGGTTTCATTCCCTGCTGCTGGTGGACGCAACGGGCTGTCGCCCCTTTGACGTTGATCGCGGTGGCATGAGTTTTGGCGAAGGCGCTGCGGCGCTGGTGCTGGAATCCGAGGAACACGCGCTCCGGCGCGGCGCCAAAATCCTCGCCCGACTTACTGGTTGGGGCGCGAGTTGCGATGCGTATCACGCCACCGCTCCGCATCCGGACGGCCAAGGAGCCATCGCCGCCATGCAAGCGGCGTTGCGGCGGGCGAACTTGCATCCGGGGGACATTCATTACATCAACGCGCACGGCACGGGCACCCGCGACAACGACCTGACCGAGGCCAGAGCCATGCGGAAGGTGTTTGGCGCCAACGTGCCGCCGTTCTCCAGCACAAAGCGCATTTTTGGTCATGCGCTGGCCGCCAGTGGCGCGCTGGAAGCCATCGTGTGCATCGAAGCCTTGCGCCGGCAGCAATTGCCCGGCAATCCAGGTTTTCGGCAGATAGATTCCGCCATTGGCCTGTCGCCCGTGGCCAAAACCCAGGCGGGACATCTGCGGCACGTAATGAGCAATTCCTTCGGCTTTGGCGGGAACAACGCCGTCGTGATTTTTTCCCATGCGGACGTGATGCCACAGACGCGGGCAACGCCGGTCAAGCCAGCCAGCGTCATCAGTCTCGGTGCGATTCTGCCGGATCAAGTCGTGGAACGCAGCACGCAATGGCCGTTGCCGATGGTGACCGTCACCGCTCACGCTTGCAGCCCATTCAGCGACCTGAACACTTTGAGTTCCATCCAACGGCGGCGGCTGAATCGGTTAAGTCAGATGGCGGTTTTGGCCGCGCGCCGCGCCGGTCGGCCCGAGCCAACCCAGCGCGTGGCGATTACGCTGGGCACCGGATTCGGCAGCTTGGATGAAGGCGCGATCTTCCTGGAAAACTTGATCGCAAAGGACGAGGCCGAACCCATGCCCACTCGTTTTCCGGGCTCCGTGCATAACGCGCCCGCCGGACAGGTGGCCATTGACCTGGCCGCTCATGGACTCAACTCCGCGCCGACGGCGGATGAAATTTCCTTTGAGAGCGCACTCTGGCAGGCGCTGAACCAACTGGCCTGCGGCGAAGCCGACGAAGTGTTCGCGGGTGCGCAGGATGAATTGAACAAATACCCGCTCTACCTCGGCAAACGCTGGGGCGTCTGGGACGCGGTGAATCAACCGGGCGAGAGCGCCATGTTCGCACGGTTGACGCCCACCGCCGCCGCGCCACTGGCACGCGTGAACGCGTTACGCCTGGGTCGGTTCCGGCAACCGTTTGATCCCGTCGCTGAGGCACAATGGATTGCCAACGCCATTGATCTCACCACCGTCCCCCTCATCATCACCGGCGCGCAGGGCTGGCGAAAATTCGATTCGCGTTACCTGGAGGTCGTAGCGGAACTGAACCGACATCGCTCCCAGAAGCTCGAACACCAAACCTACAAGCAGGACTGCGGCGAATTTCCGGCGGCCTCGGGCGTAGGCTTCATTCGCGCTGTGACTGCCGCGCGCGAACGGGGTTGCCGGGTTTTGCTTTACACCCTGGCCTGGCGGGGCGGCAAAGCGATCTGCCTCGTCGAACCCTGAACATTGCGCTCACGACAATGACCCGATTCCAATGTGTGGCCCTCGCCGCCGGGTTATTGAGCGGCCTGGCCCTGTGGCTGGGACTGTGGACCTGGCTGGTCGTTATTGGGATCATTTTTTTTCTGCTCATGGGCGTGGGCGTGGCGCGACCGCAGTGGCGCTATTTCGGCCCGTTCATTTGCGCGGGCAATCCGCAACGAAAACAAGTCGCGCTCACTTTTGACGACGGCCCGGATCCGCAATCAACGCCGCGACTGCTGGAAGCGCTGCAACAGCATGAAATCGAAGCCGCCTTTTTTGCGGTGGGCCGGAAAGTGGTGGCCGCCCCCGCGCTGGCGAATCAAATTTTGCGCGCCGGACACTTGCTCGAGAACCATTCCTTCGCGCACAGTTACGCCACCAATTTATTCCCGAAGCGCCGACTCGCCGCCGATTTGGAGGCCGCCCAACGCGCCATTGAAAAGCATACCGGGACAACCCCGCGCTATTTCCGGCCGCCGGTCGGTTTATCCAACCCGAACACCTTCCGCGTCGCAAAAGCGCTGCGCCTGCAGGTCATCGGTTGGAGCATCCGCAGTCTGGACACGCGCCAACCCGACCCGAACCGCATCGTGCGCCGCATCGTGCGCCGCTTGAAACCGGGCGCAATCATTCTATTGCACGACGGCGGCATCCCGGCGGATCAACTGGTGGCCACGGTAAAATTGTTGCTCGCCAAATTACGGGAACAGGGCTACGAAGTCGTGCGCCTGGATCGAATGTTGGCATGAAAAAATTGGTTCTCTCGATGGTAATGGTGGCGGCGTTGGCAACTGGTGCGGATGAGTCCATACCGGACGCGACCCCCGTTACCGATCCACAACCCATTCTGGCGCAGCTCCAGCAAAAAATGTCCGCGTTGGGTTCGGTCTATCTGGAGTTCAGCCAGGACCGGCAGTTGCAACTGTTTGCCGCCCCGCTGCACAGTGAAGGCGTCATGCTGATTGATCGTCCGGGATGGATTCGCTGGGAAACCACGCGCCCCTACCGATCCATCCTGCTCGGCAGCGAAAAGTCCGTCGCGCAATTTGAATTCACCGATGGCCGCTGGAACAAACTCAAACTCGGCTTTCCGCAGGCACTTAAACAGGTAATGGATCAAATGACTTTGATGCACCAGGGACAATTTGCGGCGCTGACAAACAACTACGCGCTCAGCGTGGCGACCGGCGCCGTCACCATCGTCACGTTGGTGCCGAAGGACGAAACTATCCGCAGTTTTCTGGCGGCGCTGGAAATTCAGTTCCCGCCGGATTTCGCCGGGATTCAAGCTGTGGTGATGCGCGAGCCGGGCGGCGATTTTACCCGCATCAATTTCACTCGCGAGATTCGCAATCCGAAATTTCCCACCCACACGTTCGACCAGACCAACCCGCTGGACCTTGCGGCCATTCAAGCCGCCGCCGCAACGCCACGCCCAGCGGACTCGCAATAACATGGGAGCGACACTGAAGCCAACGCGAGCGGTCCGGAGATGGGGCGGAATGGTTCTGTTATCATTCAGCTTCGGTTTGGGGGGCTGCACCACTGCGCCACACACTCAACTTCAGGCGCCGCGCCAAAGTTTCCCGCCCGACGCGCTCATCACGCAACGCGGCGTGTTGACGGTGTTCGGCGGACGACAATTTCCGTTGAACGGCTACGCCGCGTTGAGCGCCGAGTACGGGCTGCGGCTGGTCGTCACGGAAAATTTTGGCGGCGTGCTGGCGGATGTGTTGCTCACGCCGGACGGTAAAACTTACGTGATGCGCTCCAGTCCGACATTCAAAACCGAGTGGATTGAACGCTTTCTGGCGGCGGACGCGCGCTGTCTGCTCGGATTAAGCCAGGCCGACTGCCCCGGCGAATCGCTCGGCCCGGATCGCTACCGCATTGCGCGTCGTTGGTATCGCTTGGAAGTGCAAACGGTCAACGTCGCGCCCGGACCGCAACCACTCGAATCCTTCGTTCCCCCCGTCACCAGCACCCCATGAACTTTCGTGAATCCATCCAGGCAGCCAAAGTGAGCGGACCGGAAAAGGCCGCGGACGGCGCCATCGCATTTACGTTTTCGTTTCCCGCCGCCGATCCGACTTTCGCCGGACATTTTCCGCAGCGCCCGATTCTGCCGGGCATTTTTCAAATTGAAATGGCGCGATATGCCGCCGAACTCAGCGTGCGTCAACCCCTGCGGCTCGGCGCCGTGGTCAAAGCGAAATTCCTCCGCCCCATCCTGCCGGAGGAAGTCATTCGTGTGGAATTGAAATGCGGCGAAAAAACCACCATGCTGCAAGTCCGTGCCAGCTTTTCCGTTCAGGGACAGCCCGCGGGTGAAGCCATTTTGTGGCTGATTCCGGAAGCATGAAACGATTTAGAATCATTTTACTCGGGTTGGGACTGCTCGCCGTCGGCGGGTGGTTTTCGGGTAAATTACTGGTGCGTTCCTGGACGCAAAAACCGCCGCCGCTGCCCGCGGACACTTCGATTTTGCAAGCGCCGGTTGAAACGCGCGAGGGCCGGACCTGGCTGGGGCAATCCTGGACGGCGCAACGCGAGGGCCTGACCGTCATCCGGCTGAAAGGCTCGCCGTTCGCCATGGGCTACGCCTCGGGCAAATTGCTCGAACAAAAAATGCACACCCTCGAGGACGAATTCCTCGTCATGATCCACAACTACGTGCCGCAGCGGTGGAAAATCAATGTGCTCAAAACCTACGTCACCTTTCGCAACCGCCACCTGAGCCGTTTCGTGCCGCTGGATTACCGGCTGCAAATTCTCGGCACCACGCTCGGTTGCTCGGACGCGCATCCGGAACTCGGCGATTATTACGACCGCCTGCTCAACTACCACGCGGCGCACGACATCTCCTACATGATGATTGACAATCCGCTGATCTCGAAAGCCGGTTGCACCGCCTTTGGCGCGTGGGGCAGCGCCACCGCCGACGGTCATTTAATCACCGGCCGTAACTTCGATTGGGAAGCAGCGGATGTTTTCAGTCGCGATCGCGTCGTCCTGCTGTACGAACCGGACGACGGCATTCCGTTCGTCTCGCTGGCCTGGGCCAGCATGGCGGGCGTTGTCTCAGGGATGAATCGCGCGGGTGTTTCGATCAGCATCAACGGCGCGCCTTCCAGTTTGCCGGCGGAAACCGCCACTCCCGTGGCGCTGGTGGCTCGGGAAGTTTTACAGCAGGCCCACAACTTGACGAACGCGCTCGAGATCATTCGCACCAATCGTGTCTTCGTCTCCACCCTGCTGCTGGTGGGCAGCCGGGCCGATGGCAAATTCGTGGTGGTGGAAAAAACGCCGCAAGCCACCAACGTCCGCGAAGCCGGGGCTGATTTCATTGTTTCGGCGAACCACTTTGAAACCGAGCCGCTCAAGGACGACGAACGCAACCTCCATTATCTCGCAGAAGGCACCTCGCTGACCCGCTACAAGCGGATGAACGAGCTGCTGCAAACCCATCACGGCCACCTCACGCCGTCGCAAGCGGCGGAGTTGCTGCGCGACCGGCATCTGCCCGGCGGAAAATTCCCGGGGAACGGACATCGCGGCACCCTCAACGCGCTGATTGCCACGCACGCCACCATCATGGATCTGACCGAGGGAATTTTTTGGGCGGCTTCACCGCCACATCAACTCGGAAAATTTGTGGCATTTGACCTGAATGATTTTGATCGTGAACTACCAACACTGACGATCCCGGACGACGCGATGCTGACGGACGGGGGATTTGAAAAATTTCAAACGGCCCAACAGGCGCTGCGGGAAGGCCGGCGCGATTTGAAAAATCAGAAGGCGACCGAAGCGCTCGCCGCCGCCGAACGGGCAGAACAGAACAATCCCGGTTTCTATCAAAACGCCACGCTGCGTGGAATCGCTTTGTTGCATCTGGGCCGGACGCACGAGGCGCAAGCCGCTCTGGAAGCCGCGCGGACCGCGCCGCCCGCCTTCCCCAGCGAAACGGAGCAATTGGACCAACTGTTGCAACGAATCCGCGGCGAAAAATAATCCGCATGGACTCCGACCTCACCGGACACAAAGCGGCCTTGCCCGCGCGCCGCGCCACCCGTGGTTTGGTTCTGGTCCAGTGGTGGCTGGGCTTGGGAACCACGCTCTTTTTTGCGCTCCCCTATCTGCGCCGCGCCTACGGCTTGTCGCGGTTGGACCGCCGGCGCCGGCACCTCTTCGTCTGCAATCACGTCAGTTTGCTGGATACAATTCTGTTGGGATCACTCTGCTGGCGGGCGGGTTGCATCCCCATCCTGGTTCTCGGTGACAAATCCGTTTGGCGGGCCAACTGGATCAAAACCATGCTTAGCAGCAAGATCGGTTTTCTGTTGGAGCGCGGAAAATTTAATCCCAAACGCATTGAGGAATTGCGCGCCTTTGCCCGCTGTCATCAGGAGTTTCAACTGATCGTTTTTCCCGAGGGCACGCGCGGGGATGGGACGAACGTCAAGGCCTGCCAGCCCGGCATTTATTACATCGCCCAGGAAGCGCGGCTGCCGCTCGTTCCCGTCTTTTTTAGAAACATGGAATTGATCTCGACCAAGGCCGGACCGTTGCATCTCTTCAGCGGTTTGCGGAAGGTGGAAGTCCATTTTGCCCCGAGCGTCGAACCGGATGAATACCTCCACCTGTCGCGCGAGGATTTTCTGGAATTCGTCCGCAATAAAATTGCGGCGGCGCGGGAGCCATGAGATGACAAGCCGGCTTGCGGAGTCGCCGTCATTTCCAATCCCTGGCCCGCATCATTTTTGGCAAACGGTGTAGCCATCACGCCACCCGCTTGTTAGTTTTACGGGCGGTGACTGCGTTTTTGGAAAGATACCTGACGGGCTGGTTGTGTGGACTCGGTGCGTACGGCCAGTTGTGCAAAGAAACGCTGCTCTCCCTGCTGGGATTCCGCATGGCGCTGCGCGATCTGGTGGGACAGATCTACTTCATCGGCTTCAAATCCCAATCGGTCGTGCTGGTGACCGGTGCGTTCACCGGCATGGTTCTCGCCGCCCAAGCCTATTACCAAT
The DNA here is from genome assembly GCA_039806955.1 of Verrucomicrobiota bacterium. Classification (GTDB taxonomy): domain Bacteria; phylum Verrucomicrobiota; class Verrucomicrobiia; order Limisphaerales; family JADLHS01; genus JADLHS01. The sequence continues at coordinate 24,178 of JBDHQI010000027.1, forward strand.
TTCACCAATTCAAAATGGACACGGCCACCCTGGCATTGGTCGGCGTTTCCATGTGCAGCGAACTCGGTCCGGTGCTGACCAGTCTGATGGTGGCGGGTCGCGTGGGCGCGGCAATTGCCGCCGAACTCGGCACGATGCGCGTCACGGAACAAATTGACGCGCTCCGCACCCTGGCCACGCATCCGGTGGATTACCTGGTCGCGCCCCGATTTCTGGCGACGCTACTGGTGCTCCCCCTGCTCACGGCGGAAGCCATCGCCATCGGCATCGGCGCGGGTTACATTGTCGTCGTTTACCTGATGAAAGTGGATTCGGCGTATCTTTGGTACAACATGCTGCGCTACACCGGCTTTGTGGATTTGTCGGTGGGCTTGATGAAATCGTTCGTGTTCGGCGGGGTGATCGCGAGCATCGCCTGCTACAAAGGCATGAACTGTCGAAACGGCGCCGAGGGCGTCGGTTACGCCACCACGGCGGCGGTGGTTTACAGCTCGATTGCGATTCTCATTTCCAACTTCTTCCTGACCCTGCTGTTTGGGCGGCTGTTTCACACGCTATGATCGAAGTTCACCAGCTCCAAAAACGATTTGGCCGCCAAACGGTCCTGGAGGACGTGAGCTTTTCCATTCCCTTGGGCGAATCCCTGGTCATCATTGGACGCAGCGGTTGCGGCAAAAGCGTGTTGCTCAAACACATCATTGGATTGCTGCAACCGGACGCCGGATCGGTGCGCATTGATGGCGAGGAAATCACGACGATGGACGAGCGCAATCTGATCCGCGTCCGCAGCAAGTTCGGCATGGTGTTTCAAGGCGCCGCCTTGTTCGACTCGCTGACGGTGGCGGAAAATGTCGCCTTCGCCTTTCGCCGCAACAAAACGCTGGGCGCGAAGGAAATCGCGCACAAGGTTGCCGAGGTGCTTGAAATGGTGGACCTGCCGGGCATTGAAACCAAGAAGCCATCAGAACTCTCCGGCGGCATGCGCAAACGCGTCGGACTGGCCCGCGCCATCATTTATCATCCCCAGATCGTTCTGTATGATGAACCCACCACCGGATTGGATCCGATTGTTTCCGACAGCATTGATCAATTGATCATTCGCGTCACCCAGCACTTGAAGGTCACGGCCATCGTGGTGACGCACGACATGCGCAGCGCCCGACGGGTTGGCGACCGGATCGTGATGTTGCATGACAAAAAGGTTTACGCGAGCGGCACCGCGGAGGATATTTTCAACTCCACTGACCCGGTGGTTCAGCAGTTTATTAATGGTCAAGCCGATCCCTAGTTCAATGTTATGAGTCGAGTGAACCAGCAAATCAAAGTGGGCGTTTTCATCCTGTTCGGATTGATATTGGTCGGCGGCATGACCGTGCTGTTCAGCCGCAATTCCTTTTCCTACAAGGAGCACTACGAAATTCAATTGCTCTCCAGCAACGTCGGCGGCATCAAATCGGGCGCGCGGGTGTTGATGCGGGGCGTGCCGGTGGGCAACGTCAAAACCATCCAGCTCAACCACGGCGGTACCAACGTCACCATTTTTCTGCGCATTGACCCCCAATTCAAACTTCATTCCGATGCGCGGTTTGAAATCGAGCAAGCCGGATTTTTGGGCGACCAATTCGTCGCCATCTATCCCGCCAGCGATCAAGGTTACGTGCTGACGAATGGCGCCGTGGTCTCGGCGCGCGCCCCGTTCAACATGCAGGAAGCCGTGGCCGTCGCGACGGAGATGATCCTCAAAATCAGTCAGACGACCACCAACCTGAACGCGGCGGTCAGCGACGTCCGCCGCCTGGTGTTGAACGAGCAACGGCTGGAAAATCTGGGCACGGCGCTGGATCGGCTGAACGCCATGACCAGCGAAGCGGAACAGGCGATGCAAAACCTGTCCGCCATCATCACCAATAATTCCGCACCCATCAACGCCGCCGTCCGGGAGTTGCACCAGTTCAGCGCGCAGTTGCCCGTGTTGACGGATCGCATCAACGCGGTGGTGCAAACCAATTCAGTGCGCCTCGAAGCCACCATGCTCAACCTGGAAACCAGCTCCACCATCGTCACCAACCTGTTGACGGATCTGCAAGCCGGGCGCGGCGCCGCCGGCCGATTCCTGCGCGATGAAACGCTTGCCAATTACTTGAGCGATATTGCCTACAACCTTTCCTATACCGCCAGCAACCTCAACACGCGCGGCCTCTGGGGCATCCTCTGGAAACAAAAAAATCCCCCGCTTCCCCGCACCAACACTCCCCCACCTGATCCATGATCCGCTCCCTTTGGGTTGTCCGAATTTTCTTTCTCATCCTGTGCTGTCTCACGGGTTACGCGTTGAGCCAGTTGCGCCCCGATTGGGTGGGGCCGGCCTACAGCGGGCCGCTCGGGGCCATCGTTGGCTTCGGTTTCGGCGGATTGCTCATTGCCATTGACGAAATGCTGAAGGGTTTTTCGTTGCGCGCGTTTTCCGCCACTACTTTCGGATTGCTCCTGGGCATCGTTGTCGCGCAACTCGTGGATCATTCCGGATTGTTCGATCGGGTGGATGATGACACGCGCTGGCTGGTGCGGCTCGCGCTGTTCCTGGGTTTCAGCTACATCGGCATGGTCCTTGCCATGCGCAGCAACAAGGAGGATTTCTCCCTGATCATCCCCTACGTCCGCTTCTCCCGGCGCAGTGACAAAGCGGACAACCTCCTCCTCCTTGACACGAGCGCGATCATTGACGGCCGCATCGTGGATTTGATCAAAACGCATTTTCTCGAGGGCATCATCGTGACGCCCGCGTTTGTGATGAAAGAGTTGCAACGCCTCGCCGATTCCGCCGAGGAAACCAAACGTGGCCGCGGGCGGCGCGGGCTGGACATGCTCACTCGTATTCAGGCCAACCAACAGCTTGAAGTGAAACTGCACGAGGGCGATTTTCCGGAGGAACCTGACGTGGACGCGAAGTTGTTGCGCCTGGCGCGCAATCTCAACGCCAAGGTCATTACCAACGATTCCAACCTCGGCAAGATCGCCGCGCTGCAAAACATCACTTGTTTAAATCTGCACGAGCTGGCGCGATACCTGAAGCCCGTACTGCTGGCGGGTGACCCTCTCACGCTGAAAATCGTGCGGGAAGGCAAAGACAAGGATCAAGGCGTGGCCTATCTGCCCGATGGCACCATGGTTGTGGTGAACCACGGTCAGGCGCACGTTGGCCATCAGGTCGAAGCCATCGTCCAAAGCGTGATCCAAACCGGCGCGGGCGTCATCGTTTTCGCCAATTTGCGTTCCAACTCGTAACCCACTATAACTGAACCATGGATTTGATCACCGTCGCCAACCTGTTCAGCTCGGTTGAAGCCAATCTGACCGCGTCGCGCCTTGAAGCCGCCGGATTTCATCCGCGCCTCAAAGGTGAACTCGCCGCCCTGAGCATGGATGGTTACTCGCTGGCCACCGGCGGCATTGAAGTGCAGGTGCCGCAGGCGGAAGCGGTCGAAGCCAAAGAATTTCTCAACAGTCCGGTTACGCCACTCGAATGAATTCCTCCGCGTCCGCCCGATTCGCCCCCCTCCAAAAACTGCTCCCCGGCGAAATCAAACTCGACCCGGACACGCTGGCAAAATATGCCGGCGACAAATGGTTCGCCACCCACCGGCCCGACGCCGTGGCGCTGCCGCGCTCCACCAATTCGGTGGCTACCATCCTTAAGTTTGCGCATCGCCGCCACCTCCCGGTCACGCCGCGCGGCGCCGGTTATGGCTACGTGGGCGGCTGCGTGCCGCTGCGCGGCGGCATCGCGCTCTCGCTCGAACGCCTGAATCGCCTCAAGGAGATTAACGCTGATGATTTCGTGGTGGTGACCGAACCGGGCGTCATCACGGCAGATCTGCAAGCCGCCGTGGAAAAGCAAAATCGCTTCTACCCGCCCGATCCGGCCAGTAGCAAGGAAAGTTTCATCGGCGGGAACATTGCCACCAATGCCGGCGGCCCGCGCTGTTTGAAGTACGGCGTCACCCGCGATTACGTGCTGGGACTTGAAGTGGTGCTGGCCGATGGCACAATCGTCCGACTGGGCGGACGCACCCATAAAAATAAAACCGGCTTTGATCTGCACCGTCTCTTCGTCGGCTCGGAGGGATTGCTGGGCGTGATTACCGAGGCCACTCTCAAATTGTTGCCGCTGCCGCCCGATCGCGCAAACCTCGCCATCGGGTTCGGCTCGATGCGTCAGGCCGTGCGTTCTTTGCACGCGATCCTCGGAGCGGGATTCCTTCCTGCCGCGCTTGAATTGGCCGATTCCTTCACCCTGGCGGCGGCGTATCGCCGCACCAAAAGCGAACGATTGCGCGGCTGCCGCGCGCATCTCATCGTTGAAGTGGATGGGCAGCGCGCCTCGGTGCGAAATGAAATCAAAACGCTCCAGCGCCTCATTCGACCGCAGCGGCCGTTGTTTATTGAAACCGGTTTTGGCACCAGACAATGCGAACAAATCTGGCAAATCCGCCGCGAGTTTTCCTATTCGCTGCGCGACACCGGCCTGACCAAGCTTAATCAGGACATTGTGGTGCCACGCGGCCGCCTGGAAGACCTGTTCAGCTTTGCCGCGCGTTTGCAAAAGCGGCACCAACTGCAACTTGCCTGTTTCGGACACGCGGGCGATGGCAACATTCACACCAACATCATGGTGGACTTTACGCAACCGGACACAAAACGGCGCAGTGAAGCCGCGTTGGACGAACTCTTCAAACAAGTCCTGGCGTGGAACGGTTCGATCACTGGTGAGCATGGCGTGGGCATCGCCAAAAAACGGTGGTGGCCGCGGGCGACATCCGCCGAGGTGCGCCGGTTACATCACACCATTAAACACGCGCTTGACCCTCGCGGTATCTTGAATCCCGGCAAATTCATTTGACCATCAACCGGACTTAACCAGGCGCCGCCGCGATTGCGGCCACGTCTTCATCCGTCGGGCTGCTTCAATTAAGCATTGCCCCACCGGGAAATTCCCGCCATTTCCCAGAGCGTTACAAAAACGCAACCCCATGAAAATCGAACTGCGTGCGGTCAGTAAATCATATCGCTCCATTCACGCGTTGAGCCGGCTGTCTCTGGAACTTGCCCCCGGGCAAATCATCAGTTTGCTCGGCCCGAACGGCGCGGGCAAAACCACCCTGCTGCGCTGTCTGGCTGGCATCGCCGCACCGGATTCAGGCCAGATTTACTTTGACGATCAGGAGTTCCAGCGCGACCGGTTGGATTTGCGTCGCCGCTTCTTCATTCTTCCCGACTTTCCGCTTTTGTTCTGGGATCAAACCGTATTGCGCAACCTGGCCATCATTCTGCGCCTTTACGAGGCGGACGGAAACAACGCGGAGGATCGCGTGCTGGAATTGTTGCGCGAGTTTGATCTGCTGCCGCTGGCCTTGCGGCCGGTGCATACCCTGTCGCGTGGTCAGGCCTACAAGCTGGGTTTGGTGGCGTTGTTGGCGGCGGATCGCGAGGTGTGGCTGTTGGATGAACATTTGCCTCGGGCATGGACCCGCACGGCATTGACGCCTTCAAACGCCACGCCCGGACGGCAACGGCGCGCGGGCGCACCATTCTATATTCGACGCAATTGCTGGATGTGGCGGAGCGGTTCAGTGATCGCGTCTGCGTGATTCACGAGGGTGAAATTCACGCGTTCGACACCATGACCCGGCTGCGGGAATTAGCCAGCGACAAGGCGAATGTGTTGGAGGAAATGTTCCGTCGGTTGCGCAACGAAGCTGAATGAAACGGCACTCGCCAGCCTTCGAACGCCGCTTGCGTCGCCGGATTCAACACACCATCCGGTGCTCGCCGGAGTTGAAACGTCAGGCACGACGCGGTCGCCGCTCCCGCCACTGTCAAGCCCGTTCGCTCTTTCGATTACTGTTATCCGTCATCGCTGCCGGCGCGACCTTCGGTATTGCCAGCAAAAGCGGCCATCTGGCCCCAGCTCTGGCTTTCGTCGGAATCTGGCTTGGCGTCATGATCGTTTACCAAGTGCTGTTCCTCGCCCAATACCTGTATGCGTCACCCGACCTGCCGGCGTTATCGCTGCTGCCACTGGAGGCGCAGACGATCTTCCGCCGGCAGCTCGGCCAATATCTACGACATTCGCTCTGGTTGTTGGTGGACTTGGCCGCAATGTTGGTCACCTTAATGTTCTGGCTCGAATGGCCTGTGGTTAAAGGGTTGGTTTTGATTCCCGCCGCAGCGCTGATGTGGTTGATCACACTGGCGCTCGTTGGTTTGGCGCTACGGCATTGTTCCTTCCTGCCCTACGGCGTGATGGCGACCCTCACTTATTGGATCGGGATAATCGTCCTGGTGTGTCACTCCTTCGTAGGCGCACCTTTGCTGGCCTTTTTGGAACGCAGCGCCGACGCGCTGAACCTGCTGTTGCCCACCACCTGGCCATTGGCACTGCTGCGGGCAGTCGCTCCTGACGGCTCGCCACGCGAACTCCTGTTCCTGATTCCCAGCCTCGGTTTGATTTGGACATTGCGTTACACCGTTCGGCAACTTGCCGCCACCTACGAGTTTGCCGAGCCGCTCGAACCAGAGGCGACAGATGTGCTCCCGGATGGATCCGATTCAGAGCCGGCCGATGCGAATAACGCCTCCGGACGGGTGGGCGTAACGACCATTGCAGAGTACGTGGCGACACGCAAATTTCTCACGTCGGCAACCGCATCCATCACCGGTTGGTTTGAAGCGTGGTGGTGGCGCTGGTTGACTGACCATGAAAGAAACCTCGCGGAACTCGCATTCCCAGAAACCGTCCGGATCACGCGGCGATGGAAGAAAATTTATCTGCACCTCATCATCGGCGGAGTGACGGCCACCGCGTTGGGTCAAATCAATCCCGCGTTTCAAACCTGGGCTTGGTTGGGAACAATTTTAATCACCGTCTTTCGCGGGTTCGGCGTTTTCTACGCAAAGGGACGAGCGTTCACTCCGCTCTTTTGCAGTGGGGTTAACCTTCAACTACACACGGTTTATCCCGCGGGTTATCGCGAACTATCACGGGTGTTGTTCAAATACACGCTCGTGCAACTTCCAAGTCTGCTGGGTTACCTGGCAATTTGCGGCGGAGCGATTACTCACCTGGCCGGACTGGGATGGGCCATGGGGGTCATCATGGGATGCAAAGCCGCGCTGCTGCTTGCCGCCGCGCGCGGGCCGATCATCGCCATGGCGTTCAGCGTCGGGACGAATGATTCCTCGCGATTCCGCCTACACGTAATTGCGCTGGTCGGAATGTTTCTATCTGTTGGTGCGGTCTTTGCCGGGCTGGCGGTGGCCGGCGTCTGGATCACCACTCCCGCGCTTTCCTTCGGCCTCGAACCCGGTGCGCGGTTGGCGGCCCGGGGATTCTGGCGGCTGTATGGACGCTTTAACAATGCCAGTCAATTCGGCCTCATGAACCTGCCGCGCGCAGGGATTTGGCTGCGGTACGCAACCTTGTTTCCTCGCGCCGCGCTGGTTAAGTTGCCCGCGTGATTTACGATGCGTCACTTGACGAATTGCTCCAGAAAGTCTGGGATGGCCAGCGGATCAATGCCGGCGAAGCGGAACGCCTGTACCATTTGCCGTTGGAAGAACTGGCCGCGCTGGCGGATCGGCGCCGACAACTCGCCAGGCAATCCGCCTACGGCGGGCGCGGTAACGAGATCGTCACCTACCACATAGATCGCAACATCAATTACACGAACATCTGCAATGTCTATTGCAAATTCTGCGCGTTTTATCGCACGGAAAAAGCGCCGGACGCCTACGTGATCACCCGGGACGAGTTGGATCGCAAAATCGAGGAGACCATCGCGCAGGGCGGCGAGCAGATGTTGTTGCAGGGCGGGCATCATCCCAAGCTGACCAAACAATGGTATCTGGATTTGCTCGCGCATGTGAAAAGCAAGTATCCACATTTCAACATTCACGGTTTCAGCCCGAGCGAATTCGTGCATTTCCGCGAGGTGTTCAACGAGCCGCTGGAAAAAATCATTGGCGATTTCAAAGCGGCTGGCCTCGGCTCCATTCCGGGCGGCGGCGGGGAAATCCTCGTGGACCGGGTGCGCCAGCGCATTTCCCCGCGCAAAGCCATGACGGATGACTGGCTCGAAGTGATGGACGTGGCGCATCGGCTTGGACTTTATTCGAGCGCCACGATGATGTTCGGTCATGTGGAAACGCTTGCGGACCGGATTGAACATTTGGAACGCCTGCGCGCGCAACAGGACAAGTCGTTAAGTTACGCCCGGAAACCCCTCACCCCTTCCCTCCCCTCATCGGATGGGGAGAGGGTGGCTGAAGGCCGGGTGAGAGAAAATTCGACCGGCCACTTCACGGCGTTCATCGGCTGGACGTTTCAAGCCGAGCACACCAAGCTGTGCGCCCCGACCGTCGGTGCGCACGAGTATCTGCGCACGCAGGCGCTGGCCCGCATTTACCTGGATAACTTCGAGAACGTGCAAAGCTCGTGGGTCACGCAGGGGCGCGAGATCGGACAGATTGCATTGAAATTTGGTGCAAACGATCTCGGCAGCATCATGATCGAGGAAAACGTAGTGAGTCAGGCGGGGGCGACTTTCCACATGACCGTGGCCGACATGCACCGGCTCGCCAGGGACCTGGGTTACGAACCGCGCCAGCGCAACAACTGGTATCAATTGCTGAATTAGAACGGAGGCCGGCGCACAAACTCGATCCCGCCTCCAGATTGCGCCGCTCCCGGTTTGCCCCCGTGGGTTCAGTCATGCCGGTGAAACACGCTGTCCAGAATGACCTCTTTCGTTTTCCAGATCAAGGCCATGGTCAGTGAAACGGGCAGCAGCACCAAAAGCAGCAGCGCGGACTGACTGGCGCGTTGCAGGCGGGCCAAAATTCCCATCCAAAACTCCGGCAACTGCGGCATCCGCACGAGAAAAATAAACACGGCGGCCAGACCGATCAACCCCACCAACAGAATCCGGTTGAGCCGGGTGAACTGCCGGGTTTCCTGGCGCAAGGTTTCGTCAGGCAACATTTCACCCAATCGCGCGATGACCAGATTCAAGTTGAACAGGAACAGCAGACCGGTCACGCAAACCAATCCGGCCACCAGCGAAAAAAACAGGTTGGCGGGCATCTGCTGCCACCAATACAAAAACGGGCTGAGACCGAAATTGATCAACGCCATTAGACGGGTGCGATCCAACGCGCGGCGCCAGGGGCGTTCCTGCCGTTGAAACGCACCGAACTGCCAGAGGCCGTAGAGCAGCAAACCGGTGGTGATCAATCCGGGCACAATACTCAAGGCGTTGAACCAGCCCAGCAGCGCCGTGCCGACGCCGACCAGCAATGCGGCGGGCAAGCCCCAAAATAACGCCGAAAGACCGCGCACCAGTTTACCGAGCGCGCGCCATAATTCGGGATCGGGAGAAGCATCCGCCATCGTTATCCGGAAAAATTAAGGAATCCGACCGGGGAAACAAGCGCGCGCCTGAGTTCCGGCGACCAGAAGTCTCGATCCGCCATCAAAAGGAGAGATAAGTGTAACCTTTCAGGCCACGCTCGTAATCATCGAGCAGACGCATGGCTTCGTTGGGTTTGAGGCGATCTGATTTGATGGCCTCATCCACCTGCGCCTTCATCTGGCGCTTCAACTCGTTCTCGTCATATTGCACGGCCGCCAGTGAGTGCATGATGGTGTTGCCCTCAATGATTTCCTCGATGTAATAACCGGTTGCCTCATCGGGTTCGAGAAAGACGTGGACCTCATTCACCCGCCCGAACAGGTTGTGCAAATCCCCCATGATATCCTGATATGCGCCCATCATGAAAAAGCCAAGGCGGTAAGGCTCGACGGAGCCGATGCCGTTCGAGGGCAACTCATGCAACGACAGCGTGTCGCGCACGTTGCCCAGATTGATGAATTGATTCACCTCGCCATCCGAATCACAGGTGATATCCACCAACGTCGCTTCGCGGGTGGGACGCTCGTTCAGTCGCGCCACCGGCATGATGGGAAACAACTGGCCAAACGCCCAATGATCCAGCAGGGATTGGAACACAGAAAAATTGCAGAGGTATTGGTCGGCCAGACTGTCTTCGAGTTTGCGGATTTCCTCCGGCACGTATGACTGGTCTTTGAAGCTATCCACAACCGCCGCGCTGATTTCCCAGTAAAGATGTTCAATCTTGGCTTTGTCCGGCAGATCCAGATGCCCCAGCGTGAACAACTGCTGCGCGTCGTCCCGCCGTTCCTGCGCGTCGTGAAACGCTTCCAGTTTGTTCAGGCGGGACAGGTTTTCGCGGATGGCGCACAATTTCTTCACCAACGCGTGATCGTCATCGCCATATTCAAATCTCACGTCGCTACGAATTTTTTTGATGGCGCCAAACACCTCTACGATCAACACGCTGTGGTGCGCGACAATCGCGCGCCCACTCTCGCTGATGACGTTCGGATGCGGCACCTGCTCGGCGTCGCACACGTCGCCCAGGTAATACACGATGTCGTTGGTGTATTCCTGCAACGAATAATTCGTGGAGGAATCAAACGCGCTGCGGCTGCCGTCGTAATCCACGCCCAGACCACCGCCCACGTCCATGAACTCGATGGCAAAACCCATCTTGTAGAGCTTGGCATAAAAGCGCGTCGCCTCCTGCACGGCCTTCTTGACGGTCAAAATATCCGGCACCTGCGAGCCGATGTGAAAGTGCAGCAATTTCAAACGGTGGCCGAGGTTTTCCGCCTTGAGCATTTCCGTGGCGGCAATCAGTTCCACCGTGCTGAGGCCAAACTTGGCGTTCTCGCCGCCGCTCTCGGCCCACTTGCCCGCGCCCTTGCTCAACAGCCGCGCCCGGATGCCAATCAGTGGCTCCACGCCGACCTGTTTGGAAATCGTGATGATGTGCAACAGCTCCTCAAGCTTCTCCACCACCATGATGACCTTGGTGCCCAGCTTGATACCGATCAACGCCATGCGAATAAATTCGGCGTCCTTGTAACCGTTGCAAATGACCAGACAACCGGGATGATTTTGCATCGCCAGCCCGGCGAACAATTCAGGTTTGCTGCCCACCTCCAGCCCAAACTCATACGGCTTGCCCGCATCCAGAATTTCCTCCACCACCTCGCGCAACTGGTTAACCTTGATCGGGAACACGCCGCGAAATTTGCCGCGATACTTGAATTCGCGAATGGAGTTTTGAAACGCCCGGTTGATGGCTTCCACGCGGTGCCGCAGGATGTCCTGAAACCGGATCAGCAACGGAAACTTCAGCCCGCGGCCTTTCGCCTCCTCGATCACATCAGTGATGTCCACCGCCGCCCCCGCTTCCTGCAACGGTTTGACGATCACGTGGCCTTCGTCGTTAATATCAAAATAGCCTGCGCCCCAGCGGGGAATGTGGTACAGGTTGCGCGCCGTGGCGGTGCTCCAGGGCGCCGCCGCTTCAGAAGAATGGTTCATCTCGTACGATTCAACGAGCGCACTATAAAAACTCGCCGCCAGAAAGCAATCATGCTTACACGAAAAAGTTTTCCTCGCGCGCGCCGGACTGCTTTCATTCCCTCATGGCAAAAACATCCCTCGCCACGATGGTCCGCTACTGCGACCGCTTATTGCGCACGGCGGAAGTCGGCGACTACGCCGGCGCGGTCAACGGATTGCAGGTGGAAAATTCCGGCAGCGTCAGCCGCATCGCCGCCACGGTGGACGCCAGTCTTGCCACGGTGAAACTGGCGCGGGCGGCCCAAGCGGATTTGCTGCTCGTGCATCACGGACTGTTTTGGTCAACGTCTCACCCGTGGACCGGTAAAAAATACGAACTGCTCCAGTCGCTCCTGACGCAGGATCTGGCGGTTTACAGTTCGCACCTGCCGCTGGATTTGCATCCGCGCCTCGGGAATAACGTCCAACTGGCCCGCGCTTTGGGCTTCAAAACGAGCCTGCCGTTCTTCCCCAGCCACGGACAATACATCGGCTTGCGTATAACGGCCGCGGTGCCGCGCGAAACGCTCACGGCACGATTGGCAACCGCCACCGGCCACCAACCACTTTGCATTCCAGGCGGACCGGAAATTTGTCGGCGCATTGGCATCGTCACGGGCGGCGCGGGATCAGAACTCAAACTGGCGGCAGCGGCGGGAGTGGACACGTTCATTACCGGCGAAGGACCGCACTGGACTTATGCCCTGGCCGAGGAACTTGGATTGAATGTGTTCTACGCTGGCCATTACGCCACGGAAACCTTCGGCGTCAAAGCGCTCGCGACACAGTTGAGCAGGAAGTTTCACGTGCCGTGGGTCTTTTTGGATCACCCCACAGGACTCTGAAATCGGGCAAAAGAAAACCGGCGCCTGCCTTGGCAAGCACCGGTCTTCCCAACCACCACACAAAAACCAAACTACTTACTGGTCAAGAGTCGTCTGCAATATGATTCGGTAGAAGTGACTCGCACCGCTTAACGTGGTGGTGGCCTTAAACGCTCCCGGCCCGGTTTGGCTGATATTCGCGGAATTATCCGTGCTGTAACTGCCATCCACCGTTATCGCCCCTTGTAAACGGAATTGGCTGACCGAAAGGTCCGCTGGCGCGGTGAAGGTGATTTCCACATTGCCGCCCACGAGGGCGATGCCCGTGATATGAATCTCGATGGGCGCAGCCGCAATCGTCTCGACGCGGAGATCGTCAATGATGCCGAAGCTCATTTCCGCCGGGTTCGGGTACGAAGTCGCGCTGTTGTTGAAGTTATCCACCCAACCAACAAAAAGATTCGGTCCGAGAGTCGTGGAACTGTCTGGAACGCTGGCGATCAAGATGCCGTCTATCACCCAATACACGGTGTTGGTTTCGTGACCGATCACCACGGTGTGCCAGGAAACACCAAGCGAACCGATCGCGCTCGTACCCGCCTGCGCAGCGTAGGCGGCAACTTGCGCTGCGGGCGCCTGAATCCCGCCCCAAATGGAGTAGTATTCATTGCCGGAAGAACGCGGCGTATCAGCTTCGGTACTGCCGGCAGCATAAACGCCGTAATCCCCCGTCAGTATGAAATTATCCGCGTAAGCACTGGTATCGCCAACCGCCGTCGTGGACGCGCCGTCGCCACTCATGTCGAACCAGATTCCGTCCGCATTGCCACCAGAAAATTGCGCGTGGTCACCGGTGGTACCAACACCAGTCGTGAGGTGATAGGTGGAGCCGGGGCCTCCTTGAAATAGCGGGCCATTATAGTTGTTCCATGCCTTAAAGCGCAGCCGGTAATCACCGGTAAGATTGAGGCCGACTGGCGAAGCGCTGATGCCATTCGCGTTGAGGCTGGGGCCGAGATTGGCGCGGAACACCAGACCTTTGGTCGTGCCGCCAGGTTTGGACGGCGGGACATAACCGGTAACGCTGTAATCTTCCGCGAATGTCGCCGAGGAATTGGCGAAACTGTCGAACGCATTGACCGTCCAAAGCGCCGAGGAATCAGTGTCGAAGTTGTCCGCGAAAATCACAGTGCCCGCCGGATAATCGTCGTCAATGACCGTCACGTTGGCAACGGATGGAGTGTCCACCGTGTAGCTGCCGGCGCCAACCGTGATGACCAGCGTTTCATCACCCTCGTAAGTGTCGTCGTCAATCGGCGTGACATAGAACGTGGCGGTGACGGCGTTCGCCGCGAGGGCAACGCTCGCCGGCGCGTTGTAGTCCACGCCGAGAGTGGCCGTGCCGGAATAACCAAGGTTGACGCTTGGCGCCGAACTGAGGAGGCCCTTGCGCGTGAGGGTGAAGCCGAGTTTCTGGGCGGAATAACCTTCCAACAGACGCGTCTCGCCAACCGGCGCCAGAGAGATCGTGGCCGGCTCGTCGTCGAGGATGCTGACCGTGGCCGAGCCGGTGCCGATGGCGTAGCTCAGGCTACCGTCAATCGTCAAGATGACCGTCTCGGTAAATTCAGCCTCTGAATCATCCGTCACCGTCACCGTGATGTTCGTTGCAACCGCTCCGGCTTGGAACGTCACCGAGCCGGGCAACGCGACGTAATCCGTGCCGCTCGTCGCCGTGCCGTTCACGGTGTAATTGACCGTCAACGGCACGCTGGTGTCGCCGGTGCGCGTCACGGTGAACACGCCATTAGGTCCACCTTCACTGGCCGTTGGAGTTGAAGCCGCCACACTAACCACCGTCTGCGGCGCGACAGTGTAAAACTGGCCGGACGACGTGGTGATGGCGGTCTTGCTACCGCCGGGCGAGAAGACGCGAAGCAATTCAGTGGAATTATTGCCCACATAAAGGTTGCCAGCGGCGTCCCAATCCAGTGTGCGGTAGCCGGTGGAAGAGGAGGAAGGAAAGGTCGCTAGAAAATTGGAACTCGACAGGTCGGGCACACCGTTGGTCAAACCGATGAGAGAAACTCGGCGGTCGTTCCGCAGCAGCGCCACCGTGCTGCCATCCGGTGAAATGCTGATACAGCGAATCTCAAGAAACGCCTCCGTGCTGCCGTTGTGCGAGGTGAAGAGCCGCGTCCCGGACGGATCAAAAACCTGCAAGCCCGGGGTCGGCCCGTTGGCCGTGGCCCGGCGAAAATTCACAAAAATATTGCCATTGGGATGCACGTCGAGATTAGCATCCTGTTCCAAGGAAGTGGTAGGCGGCGCGACCAAGACCGGCGCCGACTCTGCCGGCAGCGGGCCAGAGCCAATGTCCCAGCGAAACACGCCGCCGCTGGCCCCCGGCCACTGGCCGTCAATGCCGAGAACCGACAGGTTGCCCGCGCTCAGCGAACCCGCCACCTTGATGCCATAGATGACTGTGTGCAGGTCGGGCTGGGCCATGTTGCCCACCCCCGCCAGCACCAGCTCGCCATTTTGAAGGTTTGCATCCACGCGCGACAATGATCCGCGCGGATCTTGCGCGTCCGAGATATAGAGATAATCATCCTCGCCGACCGCAATTTTCCACGGCTCATAGGCGCTGTTCACGGCGGTCGTGAGAATGTCAAAAGCCTCCAACCCGCCGGTCAGCCCGGTGTCTCCCTGCCCCACGGCATCAGACAAATCGGCGTTCAGCGCGTAGATGCCTTTGTTGACTGTGCGAGTCTGATTTTCGGTGGTTGTACCGGAACTCGTGCCAGCAGCATTCTCAAGCACATAGACCCGACCAAAATACGGACTGGCCGGATTGCGATTCACTGCCGCGCTGCGCGGCGAGTAAAAATTGTTAAATACATTGTTGTCGTCGCTAATCTGCGTCCAAACCTGCGCGGACGATTTGGTGACGTGGATTGCCCAACTGGTGTGCGCGCCCAGCGAAAAGCTCGCCACGCCCTTAGGCAACGCCCCCAAGTCGTTCGTGTTGCCGGCGCCACCGCCGTCGAAGATGACTTTCACGTTGTCGGCGGCCTCGTTCAGGATGAACGACACCGTACCGGAATCATTGGTAATGCCGGAAGCGTACGGCGTGGCGCGCAACGCCGACGGCGCCAGACACATGAGCAGCCCAAGAGCGGCGCCCACGGCGACCCGCTGTGTATTTATTGAGTTCATAGGAATGTTTGTTTGAGATTCAGGTTTGCGATTAAAAGTTTGAGTGGAGAAATTCGCCGTGACCGGTGAGGCTTGATCATCTGGGCCGGGTGGAGTGATCCTGCATCCAGGCGACGTCCACGCTGTTTGCCGCCGGAGTCACACTGCTGCCATCGTAACCCGTGCTCTTGATGGGGGTGCAGGTGCGCCCATCCTTCCAACGACGGATTTCGGAGTGGCCGTCCGCGAAGGAAAGACCGCCCGCGTTCCCGTGGTACCAGCCCGGCATGTCAACCCATCCGTAAGCCGCCGGAGCCAAGGGCCGGTAACCAGCCATGTTCTGCACATAGTTCCCCCAGTTGATGATGTCCTCCCGCCCGTCAATGAAGACAAAAATCTGGCTGGGACCCGGGACGGACAAATCGCTGAATTTGAGATAAACCCGGTAGGGAGTCATGTTCCCCGTCGAGATGGCTTGTCCGCCAAAACCACCCACGAACGCGTTCATAGCCATCGTGCGAATCCGCGGGCGAAACTGGCCCGCCACAGTGACCCCCGAGCGATCCGCCGGACACCGCCAGATGCCGAGGTTCTTGCCGCAATAAGGCCACATCGGGCTTTTGTAAATGTCCACGTTGGGATCGTAGTTGGAGGCGTTGCCGGGATTAAAATCCATCTTGCCCGTGACCCAGGTGAAAGCCCAGCTTGCATTGGAGACAGCCAACGAACCCACGTCCGCGCTGGCGTAAAGCAGCCGGTCATTGTTGTCCTCTGAGTACATGCGCCAAGCGAGGCTTAACTGGCGGTTGTTGCTCATGCACTGCGCCCCTTGCGCCTTGAGCTTGGCCCGGGAGAGCGCGGGCAACAACATGGCCGCCAAAATCGCGATGATCGCGATGACCACCAGGAGTTCAATCAATGTGAACCCGTCGCATCCCGACTGAATCTTCAGGGCGGGATGAGCCTTCGGCTTTCGATATGGCGTCATGGGCATCGTTTTTTACTCAATCAATTCCTTCCGCATCCGGGTTTTACTCCACCGTTTTCCGCTTCAAGCTGCCGTGTCGAGCCTGACTTGATGATGGACGCAGTTATGTCTAATCGGATTTCCAAATAATACAAGCAAATTAAACTAATCTGTCATTACATAATCATGTCGAATTCGTGCTGTCCGGCGGGGCGTTTCCAGCTTGCGAAAGCGGGCACAGTTTTCTACGCAGTGACGACAGAATATGTTTATCGCTCCAAAAATTATTCCGCGCCCGGTCATCATTGGCTTCTTCCTGCTCGGCCTCATGTCCAGCGTGGCCTTCCGCGCCATCATTCTGCTCCAAAAATACGAGCCGCGTTGGGTGCGGCCGGTCTGGTACTTTGGCGTACTCGGTTACCTGCTGTTCTTTCTCTATCGGTATTATATTTCCCAACGGCGCAAACGGGTCATCACCCACTTCAAGGTCATCGAGAAAATCCGCGATGGAGCGGCTTTGGCCCCGGCGGAACGCGAAGCGGCGCTGTATCTCCTGAAATCCGTGCGCGCCTCCCAGGAGGATTGGAACTATCTCGCAATCTTCGTATTGTCCATCGTGGCCATCGCCCTCGACTGGTGCTTACCTGGGAAGTAGATGGGCGGCCAATCCCACCTTGGCGCGCTTGAAGGCGGCGCCGCGATTCGGATACATCCGGTCTATTTCGGTCAACAAACCCGGACGATCCGCCAACACATCGGCTTCCGTGGGCAGGCGTTCCAAACGCTGCGCCAGTTGTTGGAGGTAAGACTCGACTTCCTTTTTGGTGAGATCAGAGCGCAAACGCGTCGTGGACGGTCGCGGCACGTTGAATTCGCCGAAGAGGTCGGCATGTTTGCGCAACGCCGCAAGTTTCTGATTGGCGATCCGCACGTAATCGCGATCCAACTCACTCAACACAAATTGGCGTCCTAATTTCAGCGCGGCAATTGCGGTGGTGCCCGCGCCACCAAACGGATCGTACACCAGGTCGCCCGGACGCGAAGCGAGCTTGATGATGCGCTCCATCAATTTCTCGGGTAATTGGCAGGGATGCGCGTCACGATCACGTTTGTGTCTGATCCGATGCACATCGAACCAGATATCCGACAACTCCACCTTGGCATCGTCACCGCGCGTTTTGCGTTGGCAAATACACTTGGCGCGCAAACAATACCGCGGCGCGTCCGGGGGCGTAACCTGGCCGACCGTCGCCGCTTGCCCCAACGGCGCATAGTTGCAGACCGGTTTGCCGCCGGGTTTTGTGAACCAAAGCAACGCATAGTGCGCCGGCATCAATTTCCCTCGCGGATCAGATAGCGCATCCCAGACAATCCAATGACGAAAATCCAGAAAGCGCTGCAAGAAGGCGGCGTGATGCGTCGCCCACTTGGGCAGATTCAGCACTAACAAGCTCCCGCCGGGTTTCAAGGTCGCGGCCATTCCTCCCAACCAACTCTCACACCACGCAAGATACTTTTCCTCCGCCAGCGCGTCGTCCCAGCGACCATAACGCTTTTCCAGATTGTAAGGTGGATCGGCAAATGCCAGATCAAACCGGCCATTCGGATATAAAACCGCAGTACGGCTGAGCAACGCGAGGCAATCGCCTTCGTAAATCCGATCGGGTTCGATTTGTTTCAGTTCCGCGAAATCGCGGCTGCGACTCGACGCCAACTCGATGAGTGGAACTCTGGCTTTTTCGGACGTCTTTCCCGCTTTCGTTTCCGGCGTCAGCATCAACTGAATGTCCTCCAGCGATACGCCGGCCAGTCGGGCGATCCGCTCCCCAACTTCCGCAGGCACTTCAGTTTTTGAAAGCTTGCGTCTTGGCAAATCCCGCCACACGTCGGAGGGCGCAGCGCCAAGTGGATTAAGCAAATGCTTTTTGCCGCCCCAATCCTTGACGTTTTCACCGCAGGCGGCGCAGGTTCGGTGCGGAACTCGCGCGGCATTGGGATAAAGCCGGAACGGCGGCGGCGTTCGGCGGGCCGGATCGCGTTTGGTGAACAAAATCAAACCTTGATGCGTGGGCTGCAAAAAGCCGGTTCGCGCCCGGTCATGCAAATCGAGCGCAATCCAGTATTTGAATAACACCTGTTTGGCTAAAGTTTCCTCCCGGCGCAGCAACTCCGCCCAACCCGGCAAATCGGCCGGCTCGCCATACAAGCACAGCCAACCGCCAACCGGCAGCCGCGCCAAAGCCGTTTGCAGCCGCTCTTTTGCGTCAACCACTGCCGATCCGACTTCGTGGCGAATAACCAGCAGCACGACCGATGAATCGGTTCGTGGCAAACTGGTCGGAGCGATTGAATTGTTGAAATTTTCCATCGGGAGCCGCGCGAATCATATCGTGCTGGCGGAGGCGAGTTGTAATTAAAACCCCGTCACAAAGCAAACTCTTCCCGGGAGCGCATCCGTATTTTCTCATACATGATTTTGTTGGAAATACATCTTCATGTGGGTTATACCGTCGCCGTAATAACGCTATAAATTATCGCGTCAGTTAATTACATCAGCCCTATCATATAATAATAGTAAACAGTAGAGTCCTATGAAGTTAAAACTTGTCCCTCTAATTGCCGTATTGGGCACCGGAGCGTGGTCGCTCTCCAGCCAGGCCCAAGTGCTCGTGAATGAAACCTTCGATTACGCGGATACCACCGCCATGCTGGCCAACTGGAGCGGTACTGGCAGCGGGCCGGGCGGCTCTCTGAACACCACGGACGGCCTGGGCGCCCCTTCCGGAGCGCACGACGGGACCGGATCGGTCCACGTCTGGTCCGGCTCCGCTTTCTCCATCACGCCAACCGATGCGTCCCCATTGGTATTGTCGGGCGACCTCTGGTTCTCAGGTACGGGCGGACAGCGAAACACCGTGGGTCTGCGCACCGGAGCTAATCCGTTGTTCGAATTCGGTTTCTACAATCAGCTTGGAGCCAACGGGTTATCGGCGCGGATCTTGAATTTTGCGGGTAACGAAAACTGGGTTCAGTTGGCGGACTACGCAAGCTTGGGTGCGGGACAAGATCAATGGATCCGCTTTGAAGCAACCTTCACTTCCACCACATTGGACATCCGATGGGATCTTGGGGCAGATGGAACGTGGGACGGACTGTTCAATTCATCAGGCGCGGCTGCAACCGGCGCCTTTTCCGATCTGCGTTTTGGCGGTCCCTCCGGAGTCAGCTCCGCTGGCGGCGGTTTTCTGGTGGATAATCTCAAACTGGAAGTTGTCCCCGAGCCGGCTACGACTGCCTTGTTGGGTTTGGGATTGAGCAGCCTGCTCATTTGGCGGCGCTCTCGTCGGTAATCAGAACGGCAACCAACTCTTAACGAAACCAAGGCCGGCTTGAAAGAGCCGGCCTTTTGCCGTACCCACCCAGCAATCGCTCACATCGGATCGCGGTTGACTTCCTGATAAACCAGCCAGGTTGCCGGCGCGTTTCCGATTGGTGCAAACCAATATGGCGAGTAGGCGCCCAACCAAATCGCATCCCCCGCCTGCACGGGATGAAAATCCTGGGCCAGCCGGCAAATGCCCTGTCCGTGAAGCATTAACATGCCGTGCTCCGTACTGCGACTTTCAACCGTGGGGATGACCGCTCCCGGCGAATAGGTGACCCGGTTCACCGCCAGATCAAAAGCCGGCACATCCGGCAGCAACTTTTGAATTTGAACCGCCTCATTGCGCCGCTTGGGTTCACTCTTGATTTCACGTTCGTGGCTGAGAAAGGGTTCGGGCACCGCCACGGCTTTGAGCGCCAGATACCGCTTTTGAAAAATCAGCAGTTTCAACGGCAACGCTTGATTGTTTTTCAGGAGCAAGTCGCTGCCCGGCGGCAGATAAACAAAGCTCCCCGGCTCCAAGCGGTGGCGCTTTTGCATCAGATCAATCGTTCCCGTCCCGGCCAGCACCTGGATAAAATACTGGTTCGCTCCGGTGTTGCCCTCCCCGACCCGTTCGCGTTCCAGGGTGACTTCCAATTGCGTGAAGCGTGGTCCGAGCAGCGCGGGAGAAATCCGCGCCACGCATGCGGCATCTTTCCATCCGGGCAAGGGTTGCGCCACCGCGCTGTCCGGGGTCAGCAGCGCGTAGCGTGATTTAATCACCGTGCGAGTTGTTGCAAACAAGTCAGTCATAATTTCCATTTCCAGCCAAGGATCTCTTCCCCTTCGTCGCCGACTCTTTCCTCAACCTTTCTTCAGGTCCACTTAAAGCTTTCTGACACCGCAGCAGCGGCCAAAACAAGTTTGGAAAGATAAGGAAACGGCGCCGACAAGGGCGATGGGAAAATTCATAAATTTCAGATTGTCAATCGGCGTAAACTGGCTAATAATCGGCTGCGTTAGCCATAAAGTACATTAGCCATAAAGCCCAATGACTCAGATAAACCAGACAATAACCGTTATGAAAACCAGTATCCATCACCACTATCAAAAACTGCGGGGACTGCTGCTCGCCCTGGGCGGTTCGCTGCTCATATCATCCGCTTGGGCCACGCCTTACGCGTCCCAAGTGACCAAGAGCGGAAATACCGTTTCCTTCGTCCTGAACCACCCCGCCGCCGGCATCACCGTGTTGCGTGACGGCGGTAATCCCGTGACTCCGGCTATTGATGCAACCACCGCCGGCACCAAGTCGTTTGATATGACCGGCTTCAGCACCTACTCGATCATTGTCACCGGCAACACCGCGCGCGCCTGGACGCAATACGTTCCGGACGGGACGGATCGTAATTTTTGGCACCCGGACAGCGTGGCGATCAACAAGAATCCGGCGAGCACCAACTTTGGTAAAGTTTACGTGGCCAACAACAATCTGGCCACTCCCGGCATGACGGGTGGCGGGCGTTTGACCACGGATGGCATCTACGTCCTGAACGCCAACGGTCAAGCGATCAGCGGCCCGCACACCGGCGGACTGGAAATGGTGTCCGACGGAAACAGTTATCTCAATCCGTTCAAAATAAATATCAATCCGGACGATGATTGCGTTTACGCGGCCAATTTGTTTGACGATCTGGCCTACAGCTTTAATGAGGACTTGAGCGTTGCGACCTCGCTCATTGACGCTTCCAACAAAGGCGGCGCGCAATGGGTCGGGAGCATCTATGCCTCTGGCTCACGTTCTACTGGAGACTTGACGGTTTATCTCCTCAACCCCAACTACAATGATGCAGATCAAAAGGGGGTCATTGCTTACGAATTGGGTAGTAATGCAGCGGCGACCGCGAACGACTTGGGCACCCAGATGCTTGGCCCCGACTGCTTCAAGGACGGCACGGCCAATGTCTTCTATCCGAGCGAAATTGACCGTGATAGCCAGGGAAACTGGTACACGAGTTGTTATCGCGCCACTGCAAATCAAGCGCCCGACATCAGTAAATTTGACGGCTCGCTGTCATGGCCCATCAACACCGTGGCTTGGAACTCGGACGGCCGTCACGACTACGTTCGGGGCATCGGCGTTAACGAGGCCGGTGGCACCGTGGCCACCGGACGGTTTGTCAGCGGCTCCGGCCAAGTATATTTCTACAGTCTGGCCGATGGCACTTTGCAAGACACTTTCGACATCGGCAACATCTGCTTGGACGTTGCTTTCGATATCGCGGGCAACATGGTGAGCGTGGATAACTCGACCGAATACGCCCGCTTTTGGTCGCCCGGCGGGTATTCCGTTGCCACCACAAAATCCGACGGCACCTTTGAACTTTACACTCCGCCCACACTCACCGTGCGGGCGGACGAGGACGCGGAAGCTTCGGAAGAAGGAAGCGATCCCGCCGTGTTTACCATTACACGCTCCAAGAACTTGGACGAGAATTTAGTCGTTCATTTCACCCTGAGCGGCACGGCGACGAGTAACGTGGACTACACCGTGTCCGTTGCCAGTCCGTTCGTCCTCCAAGCAGGAATGGCGAGTACCAACATCACCATCACTCCAATTGACGACAGCCTTCGCGAAGCTACGGAGACCGTCACCTTCAGCTTGGCGGAAAATAGTGCTTACTTCCTGGGCAACCCCAACACGGCCGCCATCAACATCCTCGATAACGATGGTGCGGTGCTTTACTGGGACGTGAATGGTGCGGCGCTGGGCGCTACCAGCGATCCCTCCGGATCCGCCACAGGCACTTGGGGGACTGGAAATACTTGGAATTCAGTGGTGGATGGCACCGGCCCGACCACCGCTTGGATCTCCGGCGCCGCCGCTGTGTTCTCGGCTGGCGATAACGCGTATGGACAATTCACCGTCACCATCAACGGGACCCAGACCGCTGATTTCCTGTCGTTCGAAGATGGTTACATCACCCTGGACGGCGGCACCTTAAACCTCGGCAACGCCGACGGCACCCGCGTAACGGATGGAATGATTGGTACGATCAATTCGGTACTCGGGGGAACAACCGGTTTGCTCTATGACGGCCCGGGCACGCTCGAACTGGGCGGTAACAATACCTATACTGGCGCCACGGAAATCCGGGGCGGCACTTTGCAAATTGGCGCCGCTGAACGCATTCCCAATGGATCAACCGTTAAAATTGGCGCCGCTGGAAAACTTAGTTTGCAAACTTTCGACGAAACCATCGGCGGGTTGGCCGGAGATGCCGGCGCCATCTTGGAGAGCTACGGCGGAGTTCTGACCTTCGGCGGAAATAACGCCGACACGACGTGGAACGGAGAAATCAACAATGGCTATCCGGCAACTAAAGTAGGTTCCGGCACCACGACGCTGACCACCGGAGCGATCATTGACGATCTTTACATCAACGCCGGCACCATTGCCATCGCGGATGCCGCGCGACTGGGCAGCTTCTATTCGGTGTACTTGGACAATGGGGCGACACTGCGTAATACCTCGGCAGCAGTGGGGGGCACCTTCATCCAATCCGGAAAAATAATGACCCTTGGTGACGGTGGCGGCACGCTGGATCTTCCCACCAGCGGAGCCATTCTCTTCGTCGGGGATGGCAGCCCCATTTTGGGAACCGGAACCCTGACCAAGACCGGACCGGGCGAGTTGCGAACTTACGGTGTGGAACATTCCTTTGGTAAACTGGTCGTTGCCGCCGGCTTGTACACCGTCGGTCACTCCACCGCCATCGCCTATAACACCGGCTTCGGAGGAATACCGGCAACGCCCCTGGCCGACGCCATCACCATTATGAATGGAGCGCAAATCCGCAAGGCTGGTGGAAATAATATCACGCTGGACCCGAACCAGGGCATCACCCTGGTCAACGGCGGCACACTCCGCTCATTTGCGGGCAACACCGGAATGGGAACGTTTGAAATTCCCAGCCCCATCTCGGGCACGGGACCGCTCACCCTGGGGGTTTCGGTGGACGCCGCTCCAGTGTTCATTTTGAGCGGAAACAACACCTACTCCGGTGGCACCTTCGTCAATGCTGGCGTTACCGATGTCCAGGTGGATGGCGGATTGGGCACGGGCGATGTAACGGTAGCCAGCGGCGCCACCTTGAAATTGAACCAAGGCACTGCAAATGCCTATATCCACTCACAGGCCACCTTGACACTGAACGGCGCTGCACCCGTTGTGAACCTCGACTTCACGGGCGCGCCCAACACGATCAAGGGGCTTTCCTTTGGCGGGGTTTCACAAGCCGCCGGCACTTGGGGCGCGATCGGCTCTGGAGCCGATCATGAAAGCGCGTTCTTCACGGGGACCGGCATGCTCAATGTGACGAGTGGCGGTACCGCCCCGCAACCGGTGACCGACATGCAAATCACTGGAGCGGGAGCCGGCACGGCGACCATTAATTACTCCGGCGGCGCGGGCAATCAGTTTGTCCTGTTGCGCGCCTCCGTCGTCACCACGCCGCTCCCCAACTGGGAACGTGTGGCCACAAACACGGCCGCCACCGGCTCGTTCTCGATTACGATCGGAGTTGAGCCTCAAGCGTATTACCGGATTCAGAGCGAATAATACCATCTGAATATCAACGTGTTTCAGTCAGAGCCGGATTTTGAACAATCCGGCTCTTTTCTTTTACATGCGCCCGGTAATCGCTTTTACGTTTGGCTGATTTTATGGCGGGATCACCAGCGCGGTTCCATTAAAGCTACGGCCAGTTTTTCTTTGCGTCGGAGCGCCGCGTTTACGCCGCTGCGCTGTGGCCAAACCTATTCACGTTGCAGCGGGCTGAAGTCCGGGCTCCTCATATCCGGCTACAGTTTTAATTGAACCGCTCTGAAACCATGATCACAAAAAAACAAAGCTCACCAGGAAACACCTTTGGTTTTGTATTCTGGGCGTTTTTTGTAACTATCAGGCTTTCTGAACCTACTCGAATCATGAACAAACCATGCGCCATCGGACTGGGACTGTGGGGAGGAATCCTTGCCCTGGTTGCAACCCCGGCGGATTTTCAATCGGACTACTTCTCGCTGGCTCTCGCACGCGATACGCCCGCCTTTACCAGCTTGAGCGTGGATGCGCTTGGGCAGCAGCACTTCGGCGTCAACCCGGTCATCATCATGGACACCAACGGCGCCGGACGCTTCCACTTGGAACTCCCCCGACCCGGTCGTTTCATCTATCGCACCAAAACCGGCTCCGCGGGCTGGCAAATCAACTGTCAGCAACAAGTCATCACGCTCGAATCGGAATTTATCGCGAATGAACCGGTGTCGCCCTTGGCGCTCAAGTTCAACCAGAAACTCAACCACGCCACGCTGCTGGGCTTGATGCTACCCGGAAAACAAACGATGTCGTTGCCCTGTGTTCTGCATCTGCCAGGCATGGGGTCGGTGCGGATTACCGGAAATCGCCCCGGATTGGAACTGGATTACGATGCCCGGCGCTTTGTCCCGACTCCGTTCGTGCGCATCGCCTTCCCATCAGCGTCCGCCGAGCGGCCCAAAGTAAGTTACCGCCTGGAAATCGCGGCGCTATATCCCAAACTCAAAGGCGTTGAGAACAGCCCACGCTACGATGGTTTCCGACGGGATTTTCTGAACATTTTTCAGATCAACCCGCGTTTGCAAATGTTGGCAAACAATTCCGCCAGTGACCCCTGCGCCTTTACCCTTTATGAATACGCGGAAGTCGCCCGTCATGCGCCACCCCTATTACCAGACCTGACCTGTCTGGATCTGGTGCGAATGACACTGGACCGTTACCTTGCCGGCGCGAAAGGCTATGGCCAAGTCGGCTACTTACCGGACACAACCACTGCGGATATCGTCGGCTGGCAAACGCCCTACGACTCGCTCGATTCCTATCCCTCGCTGGTGCTCTCCGCGAGTTATTACATCCAGGGCGCGAAGGATCGGAAGTGGGCGCAAGCCAACTATGCCGGCATCACGCGCTGGGTGCGGGCGATGCTGGCGATGGATCGTGACGATGACGGGCTCCTTGAATATCCCGCTTCGGGAAATTACGGTGACCGCCCGGTCACGGAACGCCGTCCGGCGAATTGGTGGGATACGATCAACTTCGGCCACCAGGATGCCTACGCCAATGCCCTGGCGTACCGCGCGATCACCCAATGGGCCGACCGCGCGCGCCAACTGGGTCACGACTCTGACGCGGAATGGTTGGCCGCGCGCGCCGCCAGATTACGCGCCGCCTATTTGCCGACATTTTTCAATCCGGCCACCGGCGTGCTTGCGGGCTGGCGCAGTGCGGATGGGGCATTGCACGATTACTGGTTCACGTTCGTGAGCGGTGTGGCCATTACGTACGGATTATTGGATGCAAAAGACGCCAACCCCATCATGGACCGTTTGCTCGCTAAAATGAGCGCCGTAGGGTTCACGAATTTCTCGCTCGGTCTGCCCGGCAACCTGGTACCGGTGCGTAAAGGCGATTACGTCTTTCACAATTCCCCACCCGAGCAATTCGGCGAACCCAAGTTGGAGGATGGCTCGGATGGATTTCAATTTTATGAAAACGGCGGAGCCACCGGGTGCTTTGCCTACTTCACCATTAAAGCGCTCTATCAACTGGGCCGCCGCGCAGACGCTGAGCGCATTCTTTATCCCATGCTCAAAGGTTACGCGCACGGCGAGTTCCAAGGCTTCGGAGCTGATGGCAGGTCCCGGGATTGGCGCGATTGGCAGGGTGGCGGCCACGGCTACGAAGGATTATTGGTGGACAATTACCTCACACTGTTGGCGGTATTTGATGATCTCGGCGCCTCTCGGGATTAGCCGGACCACGACAAATTTCACCCGTACCCGCCCGCGGACTCCGCGGATGCGTCGCGCTTGATGCTTCGGCGCGCGCGCCCGAAACGGTTTCCATCTTGCCGGTGCGCAGCCGTTTGCCCATGCTCTCTCGTTATGGCGGAACGGTCCATTTCCACGCTCAACCAGCCCGATGTCGCACTGGAATTAACCCTGCGTCCGGCGCTGTTCTCTGATTTTACCGGGCAAAATAAAGTCAAGGAGCGCCTGGAAATTGCCGTTACCGCCGCCCGGCAACGCGGCGAAGCGTTGGATCACATCCTCCTCTCCGGCCCGCCCGGTCTCGGCAAAACCACCATCGCCAACATTCTGGCGAAAGCCATGGACGGAAACCTGAAAGCGACCAGCGGGCCCACCATCGAGAAAGCCGCGGATCTTGCCGGGTTACTGACCAATCTGGAGGAAGGCGACGTGCTGTTTATTGATGAAATCCATCGCCTGCAAAAAACCATCGAGGAATATCTGTATCCCGCAATGGAGGATTTCAAACTGGACATCATCATTGACCAAGGTCCGAACGCCCGCAGCGTCCGGCTGAATCTGCCGCGCTTCACGCTCATCGGCGCAACGACCCGCAGCGGCTTGCTCAGTGCGCCGTTGCTGACCCGGTTCGGGATGCGCGAACGGTTGGATTATTACGTCGCGGAAGATTTGCAGAAAATCGTCATTCGCTCGGCGAACTTGCTCAATGTGCAAATCGAAGCGGCGGGCGCACATGAAATCGCCCGACGCAGCCGCGGCACGCCGCGCATTGCGAACAACCTGCTTCGCCGGGTGCGCGATTACGCCCAGGTGCGGCACGACGGAAAAATCACCGCGCCCGTTGCCGACAAGGCGCTGGCCATGTTGGAGATTGACGAGAACGGTCTCGATGAAATGGACAAGCGCATCCTGGAAGCCATCATCGTCAAGTTCGGTGGCAGACCGGTGGGCGTCAATTCGCTCGCCGTTGCCGTGGGTGAAGAGCCGGACACGATTGAGGAAGTTTATGAGCCGTACCTCATCATGGAAGGCTATCTGAACCGCACTCCGCAAGGCCGCGTGGCCACGGAGCTGAGTTACAAGAAACTCGGCTTGAAAGCGACGGACGGCAAACAGCCGGGGCTGCTTTGAAAGCGTAGGAGACGACGCGAGGAGTTTCCAACTGATTGACAGCTAATTGTTGATAACGAGAGCACCACTTTATCGGAGATCAACGTAATAACACCGGGCTGTAATGTTCGGCAGGTTGCCAACCAGAACGGGCCGGTTGGCCATTCCACTCAAACCCGAGAAGTGCGCCCGTCCCCGGTCGCAGCAAATGCCGACAGGCCAAGGTAGTTATGCGCGTTGGCTTATCATGCTCACCTTTGAAGGACTATAAGAAGGAAGTGGAGAAGACACCCTGGAGTCAGAAGGTTGAACCTAAAAATGACGTTGTCTCCCGATAAGCTGATAGCGTAAGTCATTGCGTGTGGGCGAATTTTCCCACGCTATGATTTCGCATCCGCTTTCTTCTTTTCCGACGGCTTGGGTTTGATGGGCCAGGCGGGGGATTCAGTTCGCGCCGTTTTGAAGTAAGTCTCAAATTTCGCAATGATCTCGGGATGCTGCTGAGCCAGATTCAAGCGTTCGCCCGGGTCCGAGGCCAGGTTGTAAAGCTCCAAGGGTTCATCCGCCTGTGGGCGGACGGCTTTCCAATCGCCGGTCCGGGCGGCCTGCTGGAAACCGCGTTCATGAAATTCCCAATACAGAAAATCGTGCTTATTGGTCTGCGACTGGCCGACGAGTGTCGGATAAATGGAAATGCTGTCCGTGTTCGTCGGCGGTTTGGTCAGAGCCAGGTCCGCCAACGTCGCCAGCCAATCCCAGTTTGCCCAAACCAGATCGTTGACTTGATTGGGCCGGGTCCGGAAGGGCCAGCGCACGATGGCGGGCACGCGGATGCCGCCCTCGTACAAATCCCGCTTGTAACCCCGGAAATTCCCCGCGCTCTTGAAAAAGTCCACCTTCACTCCACCTTCAGCGTGCGGACCGTTGTCGCTCGTGAAAATGACCACGGTGTTGGTATCCATCTGCAACCTGACCAGTTGATCCATGATCTGGCCAACGTAGCCATCCAATCGCGTAATCATCGCCGCCTTGTTTTTTTCCGGAGC
Source organism: Verrucomicrobiota bacterium (assembly GCA_039806955.1). Lineage (GTDB taxonomy): Bacteria > Verrucomicrobiota > Verrucomicrobiia > Limisphaerales > JADLHS01 > JADLHS01. The sequence continues at coordinate 53,049 of JBDHQI010000027.1, forward strand.
GGGCCAGGTTTCACTGGAATAGGGCGCGTCCGATGGCACCTGCATGCCGTTGCCCGTGCGCCGCCCTTCCTCGTTGTTGGCGTGCGGCAGGTTGTAACTCAGGAAAAGAAAGAAGGGCTGGTAACGATTGAAGGCCGTTGGTTTGTTAATGTTCAAAAAATTTAATGCCGCCTTGGTAAAAAGATCCGGCAAATAGAGGTTACGCTGGCCGCCGCTGTTCTCACGATTGCGCAGCAGCCCGTCAAAACCGCCATGGCCGGGTCGAGGCGGATCGTAACGCCAGATCCATTCCGGGTAATAATCGTGCGCTTCCATGTTGTCGAGGTAGCCCAGGAATTCCTGAAAGCCTTTTTTTTGCGGCACGCCGGGTTGATCTTTTGCGGTCAAGCCCCACTTGCCGATCAACGCCGTTTTGTACCCCGCCGCTTTCAACATTTCCGCCAGGGTGAGTTCATTGGGCTGTAACGTGGTGATCGCCGCGTTGCCGCGGATGTTCAAATGCCCGGTGTGATCACCCAACATCAACGCGGCGCGCGACGGCGCGCAAACGGTGCTGCCGGTGTAGGCATTGCTGAAGCGAATCCCCTCGCGCGCCAGCTTGTCCAGGTTGGGCGTTTGAATTTTGGTCTGCCCATAACAACCCAGATCGCCGTAGCCCAGATCGTCCGCCATGATGAGAATGATACTGGGACGGCGCGGCGCGGGCGGCGGCATCGGATCCGCTTCCGGCGCGGCGACCAAAACCAACGGAATCAGCGCGACGACCAGCGCGAATCGGCCCGTCAACTTGAACCGTGGCAACCAGGCATTCATGAGGTCACGATATTGGAAAACGTGATTGGCGCCGTCCATTGAAATCTTCCGACCACCGAATTGGCTTTTCATTCAAATTCTTTCCTCGCACCCTGCTGCTGCATGTCTGAAAGCGACGAGCCTCTAGCGAGCCATCCCGACACACCACAAGCCAACACCCAGGCCGCCGGAGAGAAAACCCGGCGACGAGGCCGTCGTGGCGGGCGCGGTCGGCGCCGTCCAACTGGCGAGAAACCAACTGACGCTGCCGCGCCAATTGCCGCGTCATCGCAGGTGGAATCTGAAACTCGCTCCGAGCCGCAGACAACTGAACCGCCGCTCGAAGAGACCGCGCCGGTCGCCAAAGCCGTTTTATCTGCCGAAAGCATGACGGCGGCTGCGCCCCCGCCAATGGTAACCCACGCCAAATCTGAGCCGGCTCCAAAACTGCACGAAACAAAAGGCCGTTCAGGACCAGACCATCAGCCCACCGCCGTTCATCAGGCGATTGACGTGGTGATGGAGGTGATTGAAGCCCTCAAACAGGCGGTGGATCAAATGGAGGAAGCGCTGGAACTGGTGGAACTGGCGGAACGCCAAAAACTGGCTGACGAACGGGAAATCGAGTCATTACGACGCGCGCTGCGACAGTTACAAGACCGCTCCCGGGAACACGCGCACGGTTCGACGGAAGCCTCACATCATCCGCGCGAGGCACATCGTGAACCCCGTCCGCAACGCGATTTTCACAAGTCGCATAAAGGGGGCCGCCCGCCCGTAAAACCATCGAACCCAACCACGACCTCGACGCCCAAGCGTCCGCCAACCGCGCCCGCCGATTCCGGTGCGGAATCCGCGCCCGCCGCAGAATGATTCGCCGACTGAATTTGGCGATGGCTTAACCACGGATTTCGGATAGACTAACGACGTTTATTTTATGCGTCGTCTGCTTTGTTTCATTGCCGGTTTCGTTTCAGTCATCCTCGGGGTAACGCACAACTTATCCGCGCAAACGCCGGTGTGGACTCAGTTTCCCGGCACGCCACTCAACAATACGCTGCGGCACGACGACGTGGTTTTTATCGGCCAGACCAACGGCTGGAGCGCGCGGGGCATTGACGGAATTTATCGCACCACCAACGGTGGATTGAATTGGACGCGCGTGACTTCGCTGAATGGGCCCATCCCGCATTTTCGCGCGATTGGTTTCGCCTCACTCACCCGCGGTTGGGCGGGCAATCTCGGTCCCGGCTCTTACGATGGCAACGTGACGGATACAAATCTACTCTACGAGACGTTCGACGGTGGTGAAACTTGGAGCGTCGTTCCGCGCATCAATGCAACGGATATGAAGGGCTTTTGTGCGATGCACGTGCTGGATGCGCAACACGTTTACGGGGTGGGCCGCGTGCGCGGTCCGGCGCATTTCACCAAAACGGAAGATGGCGGCAACAATTGGTGGACGACGAATCTGACCGCTGGCGGGGTGATGGGCGGATTGATGGACGTTTATTTCAAGGATACCCAGACGGGATTCATTCTGGGCATGGATACCAATCAGTTCAGTGCGCCGCCTTATTACGGCAGCATCGCGCGCACCACCAACGGCGGACTTTCCTGGCAGGTGCTCGTGACCACCACCGTGGCCAACAGTTATTTTTGGAAGATGACCTGGCCCTCGCCTGATGTCGGTTACGCTTCGCTGCAACAGAACAGCGCCTACGACAAAGTCATTTTCTACAAAACCACCGATGGCGGCTCGACGTGGATTTCCAACGGCATTCCGCTGAGTGCCATCGGTTCACCCAGCTCGTTTGGCGTGCAAGGCATTGGCTTTGTCAGCGAAACGGAAGGCTGGATGGGTGGCTCGACCGTTCTGAATCCACCTTACACTTTCATTCACACCGTGGATGGTGGCGTCACTTGGACCCCGGAAGGCTATAGTAACACACGTTCCATCAATCGTATCCGCTTCGCCAGTCCAACCCTCGGTTACATGTCCGGTCAAACTCTGCACGTTTATCACATTCCCCTCTCCGTCAGCATCGCCCCCACCAACCCCACGGTCGCCTTGAATGATCCGATCACTTTCACCGCCGATGCGTACGGCACCGAACCGTTGCATTACCAATGGCGCGCTCACGGCACCAATCTGCCCGGCGCAATCGCCAGCGCTTTCTCCATTGCGCACGCACAAGCGGAAGCCGTCGGCGACTACGATGTCATCGTGAGCGATTTCAGCGGCTCAATCACCAGTGCTGCGACCTTACTGACAGTGACCGGCCTCCCGCTTCCGCCAACCATCACCGCGCAACCGCTGCGCCAGGTGGTGAATCCCGGCGATAATGCCACGTTCACGGTCATCGCCGCCGGCAGTCCTCCCCTCACCTATCAATGGCGTTTCAACGGCAGTGATCTTGACGGCGCCACCAACGCAACCTTTGTCCGCACCAACACGCAGGCGGCTCATGCGGGAATTTATTCCGTTGTGGTGGCGAATGATTTCGGCCGGGTGACCAGCGCGACGGCGCGGCTCATTCTGGGGTTTGTTGACGATTTCGAGACTTACGATACACCTGTTGAAGTCACCAGTCCCGCCATCACGAACGGTTACAAAATTGTGTATCGCTCTGCGGCGAGCGGTTTTGATTTCCAAGCCATTTTTGGCTTCGACTATTCAACCATCATGCTTCCCACCGAGATTCCGCCAGCGCCTCATTCGGTGGGCGGAACAACCAAGGGACTCTTCCTGACGGTGAACAAAGACGCGACCCCCGGCGCGGCGGCGGTTAATCTCTATCCCGTCGGCCAGCATTTCTCGGGCAATTATTCACTGGAGTTCGATCTCTGGATCAACTGGTCCGATCCCGCAACGTCCACTGAACACGCGTTGTTCGGCATCAATCACTCGGGAAATCTCACCAACCGCGTCGGTCAGGCGCCAAGTGACGGACTGTTCTTTGCTGTGGAAGGCGAAAACGATTCTTCAGCCACCTCGACTACGTTGCGGGACTACTCCGTCTTCCGTGGCGGCGGCGCGGAGTCGCCGATTTTGATGACTGCCGACAACACCGATTTCGGCCCGGCTCCGTTACTCGGGCCACACTTCGATAGTGCCGATCCCGGATTTGTGGCCTTGTTCCCCTCCAAATATATTCCGGGCTTTGGTTTCACTCCGGCGGGCACCGCGGGCCTGGGTTGGATTCGCGGTGAAGTGCGCCAGATTGATAACTGCATTACCTGGCTGCTGAATGACACCATTGTAGCGCAATACACCAACACTTACGACTACACGGAGGGAAACATCCTTATTGGTTACAACGACCACTTTAATTCCGTCGGCGATTTCAATAACTTCGCGATCTTTGATAATATCCGCGTCGCGAACCTGTTCATCGAACCGGCGGAAATCGTCAGTCCCCAAATGGTGGGTGATGAATTTCATTTCCGCTTCACCACCGAGGCCGACGCAAGCTACACTGTGGAATGGACTGCTGATTTGACACATCCCACTTGGGTGACGCAAACCAACCTGCTCGGCACAGGCGCGCAGATTGAAATCGCCGTTCCACTTGGAACCAATGAATCGCGCTACTTCCGCGTCCGCCGTCCTTGAGATCAGTGGTTCGTACCGGGGAATTGCCGTAATAACTCCTGTTGCTGCTGCACCCGCCGGGCTTCCCGCCGCACCGATAAAACCGTGATCACCACCGTCGCCAAAACCAGCACCGCCACAAACCAAGGCCAGGTGTAACGTGGCTTGGTTTCAGTCGGGGCAGGTGTGTCATTCATAATCACGCCATTATTCGCCGCCCCTGTGCAAAGCACAATCGCGAATCATTCCTGGCGCATTTTATGCATTTCGTCGTCGCCGGCGTAAACAGGTGGCTACCGTCTTTATGCCAGACAAACGACGGCGCGCAGAGGACTGCGCGCGCTACCAAATTCACGGCAAAAATCTTGCCCGCCATTCCGCTGGCGGCAGCAGACACGTCTCATCTTTTCCAAACCACCGATAGCGACGATTCGCAATGAAGTCATAAATTCCATCGCGAACGCCGCGCGGGATGATCCACAACCATGAAACCACCCGCCAGATTCCGCCGATATGCTCCAGCAATCGCAACGCCGCCTCCGAACGCGTGAAGACTTGTTCGTCCGCCGTGCCCGCTCGCACCACAAAAATCACGCTCCGCAATTCCGCCGGAGCGACGACATCCAGGCCGACGGATTCTGGCGACAGCCCCGCCGCCAGCTTCGTGCCCTTCGAGACATGTTTGATCGTCTCCCCTTTCCAATACCCCGCTCGCGAACCCGTCTCCGGCGCGGGCTTCACCGGTTATGCCGATGAACTCTCCAAACGTTAGC
>JBDHQI010000003.1:0-198196 GCA_039806955.1 Verrucomicrobiota bacterium
CAATCAGTGATTGACGAATCTACCAAGAGCCTGACGGTGGCATCAATTCGTCAATCGGCGATTGGCGAATTCAGCAACCCCCGTTCCGCAGCGCAGCCGCCCGTTCTCGAAAGCCTCGGGCTTGTCGCTCACGCATTCCCGTTGCCGTGGACGCATTACGTCCGACTGTTGCGCGTTCGCAATGTGCTGGCCCGCGAGTTCTACACCCGCGAAGCCTTGGCCGGCGGCTGGTCGGTGCGCCAGCTTGACCGACAGATCAACTCGCAGTTTTACGAGCGGTCGGCATTGTCGAAGAACAAATCGGCGATGCTGCTCAAAGGTGAAAAGCCAAAGCCAGTTGACGCAGTCTCCGCCGACGAGGAAATTCGCAACCCTCTGGTGCTGGAATTTTTGAACCTCAAAGACGAATACTCCGAGAGCGATTTGGAGGAAGCGTTGATTCGACACCTCGAAACCTTTCTGCTCGAACTTGGCGACGATTTCGCGTTTGTCGCCCGGCAGCGGCGACTCCGCATCGGTCACGAATGGTTTCGCGTGGACCTGCTGTTCTTCCACCGCCGTCTGCGCTGTCTCGTCATTATTGACCTGAAGATCGGCGGACTCGTCCATGCCGACGTAGGCCAGATGAATCTTTACTGTAACTACGCGCGCGAGCACTGGATGAAGCCCGACGAGCATCCGCCCGTGGGACTGATTCTCTGCACGGACAAGGATGACGCCCTCGCCCATTACGCCACAGAGGGACTCGGCAGCAAAATGCTCATCCGCGAATACCTTACGGCGCTACCGAAGGAGTCCGCGCTTGCCGCCGAACTTGTCCGCACCCGCGATTTGTTGGAACGACAAGCGGGATTGCGCCAGCGTGCAAAGGGCGCACGGTAGGTTGGAACTCATAAGGGGATGAACCTTGACTGCGAAACATTTGAGGCAGCGGAAACTTCGCTCGCAACGATTCTCGGCTTGGAACGCGCGCGAATCACGGCGTGCCTGGACGAATTCACTTTGGAAGACTTTGAGGTCAACACGGACATTGTGGACGACCGTTGGCGACCGATGCTGAACGCCGTCGCTGGCCGCACCATTGAGGATTTTGGCCAAGGATTTACCCATTGGTTTCATGCAACTCGCGCAAAAGATTTATTTGCCTTTCGTGCCGGTGTTAGGTCATTGCCGCGTCAACTGGATGCAACGTGGGCTTCGCTTTACACATTTGTGTCGGACATTCTCACGCCGGAACAATGGAAGGGCTTTCGCAGCGAAGCGGAACGGGAAAACTTTGGCGGACATTCACCGGAGGTCATTAAGGCGTGGATGTCGAATGAAGGGCCGTATGCGTTTCTGCTTGCGGAGAGTCCGCTGAATCCGGGGAGAAATGGAAACCATGATTATTTTGCCACGTCCGAGCTTGTTGAGTTTATCGCGATCTACTTTGAAAGAACATTCGGTGTAAGCCTTCACGCCCGCCATCAAGCGGGGACGCGCCCCGCTTTGGTGAAATTCAAGACCAAAGGCATTAAGGCGGCACATCTCGGTGCTGCCCTGGACTACCTTCTTCATCGTAAGAATGGCTGGTCGTTGTCTTGTTTGAGTCCCTGCTTCTCAGGAGAGGGCCGGAGTATTTCGCCGGATCAAATGGTGAAAGCAATTCCCGTCGTTGAAACGGCTAGACCAAACGCGAGACATTCCACCTACGGACTGTCACCTTCAGAGCAGCATATTCTGCTACAAACTTGATTGCGTTGCTTGAAGCCGACTTTGGGCTTGCTGCATCAGGCTGTCGGCTTCGCTGGAACAAATGATTTCCGTTGGATGGTTCGCGGCAAAGCCAAAGCGGTCTGTCGCGGTATCGGCGAAAACCGCATCCGGGTCATATCCAAAACGGCGGAATGCTTCCGCTCGGAGCAGCCAAGAGAAGAATGGGTATTCATCGCACATTCCATCAGCAATCGGATGGACGGCGATTAGCCCCGCGCTTTGCGTAAAATGAAGCCCGTCTTTTGCAGCATGGAGGGTGGCTGACTTCCCGGCATAAGGAAATTTACCGGAGTATATGTGATGAACGCTCCAGGAATTGTGGCTGCCATACCGGATTGGCCGAACTCCTCCTGCAACCAGGAACGCGATAATGGCAGGACCGTTTGAGCGAGTATCGAGGGGTGCTTTGACAAGCTTCGCCGCACGTTTGATTGGTTCAGGAAATGTATGGATTCGCTGGCGTTCGCCGGGTGGCGCAATACGGTCGCATCCATCCCAAAGCAGGACAGCCTTGCCCGGCCAACGCACGAATACATCCAGCGATTTACAAACGGTGGTGACGCACTCTCGAACGGCCGAATCAGAGACGGCACTTGCTTCTTTGAGTGCCCAAGCAGTCAAGTCAGCGAGGTTACACTTTTGAGAAAGACGGTTCGGAGATTCGAGGTTAAAGCGCGGCATGATGGGTGATTAACTTTGGCCCGCTGCTCAAGACCCGTCACCGTGATTTTTCTCCAACCATTCTTCCCAAGTGCTGAAGCATTTTTCACCACGACTGTTTTTGATGCGTCCAAGTTTGGAGTTGAGGATGCGGCGATGGAGATACTCCACCAATCTTGGAAACTGCACTTCGGGAACAAGATCCCATTTCGCGCCAAATTCTGTTTTGATGGCGCGGTGGATGACGATGTATTTGCCCTTGCCCTGTTTCGACGAATCCCACTTCTGAAAATCGTTGTAACACTCAATCAGATGGAGCGTGTAGTTGCGCTTGGCCAGGTTGTGCCCAATTGCGCCTTGAGTTGGGAGGATGTTGGGCGCGCGGCGTTTGGTGGTTTTAATCACGACCTGCTGCGCTTGAATTCCACCCGGACTGGCAACCATCACCTGAGCGCCCTTTGCCGCATTGATGGACAACTGAGATTGCTCAAACAACTTGCGCGCCATGCGCGCCGCCTCTTGCGATAGTTCAATATCACCTTCGCGTTCGTGCATCTCTTTTATCTCCGCCAGCAACTCAACGGTATAAGTCGCGGATTGGTCGTCAACGACACGATGATGCACACTGCAAAGCAAAATGAGATTATCAAAGGCGTGTCTTGCCTCGTCGGATTGTTTCGCGTCAAACCTTGGCCCTCCGATATTTTGCGCCTTGATGTGGCAGACTTCGCCAACAACCGTTCCGCTAGAATGCACAATCGGTGTCTCGCATTTCGGGTAAGCGCAGCGATTGCGCGAAAGCGCAAACAGCTTCTTAACGGTCTTGTCCGATGGGCCAGCCATTGGCCTGGGATTCTATTTTCGCCGAACGCATTCGGCAAGGATGACCAAACGGGTGAATCAACCTTTGTGCTTCGGTCTGTGGTCGGCGAGCGGGGAAAGTGGAGCGGAGGGTGGAGAGGAGTGCATAACGAATCGCAGCCGCAGCGCAACGACCCGCCGCCGAGCCGCAGACGGAAGCCCGCCGCGCTTGCGGCCCTGCGCCATGCAAGCTCGTGACGAGCGCGCGGTTTGTGAAGCGGAGCGGGCGTCGTCGAAGGGCAACAGGGCGACGGGCAGCCCGTGAAGCGAAGCAAACCGCGCGTTGGTCACGGCGGTTAAATTGCATCACTTATGCCCGGAGCAATCGCAACGCATTGGCGATGACGATGAGCGTTGCGCCGGTGTCGGCTAAAATCGCCAGCCAGAGACTTGTGTGACCAGACAACGCGAGCGCGAGGAACACAGCCTTCACACCAAGCGCAAAAGCGATGTTCGCCTGAATGATGCGGACGGTGCGGTGGCCAAGCTGAATGGCTTCGGCGACTTTGCTCAAATCATCCTGCATCAGCGCGATGTCCGCCGTTTCAATCGCGGTGTCCGTGCCCGCGCCGCCCATCGCGATGCCGATGCTGGCTGCGGCCATCGCGGGCGCGTCGTTCACGCCGTCGCCGATCATGCCGACGTGTTTGTGTTGCGCGAGCAGTTCGCGGACGTGCTCAATCTTTTGGTCAGGGAGCAAATCGCCTTTCGCTTCGTCAATGCCGACCTGTTTGGAAATAGCGTCCACCGTTCGTTGATTATCGCCGCTCAACATGACGACTTTTTCGACCCCGGCGGCGTGAAGGGCTTTAATGGCTTCGGCGGCATTGGCGCGAACGGTGTCGGCGACCGCAAGAATACCCAGCACTTCGCCGTTGCAACCTTCGTGCGGTTTGTGGCCGACGATGACGACGGACATCGCCTGGGCTTCCAGTTCGCCCAGCTTCTTTTCCAGTTCATCCGAGCAGACGGCGGATTCGTGCGCGAAGCGGTGATTGCCGACAAAGTAAAGGTGGCCGTCAATCTGCGCTTCCGCCCCACGCCCGGTCTTGGACTGATAGTTTTCACTGCGCGGGAATTGGATTTTTCTTTCCTCCGCATACTTCACGACGGCCTGCGCGAGCGGATGTTCGGAGTGCGTGTCAATCGCGGCGGCGATGCGCAGAATTTCTTCCTCGGATTTCCCGTTCCACGGAATCACTTGTTGGACGCGGGGTTTGCCTTCGGTGATCGTGCCGGTCTTGTCAACGGCGAGAGCTTTTAGCTTTCCGATTTCTTCAAGGAAGACGCCGCCCTTGATGAGCACACCGCGCCGCGCCATCGCGGTCAGGCCGGAGACGATTGAAACCGGCGTGGAAATTACCAGCGCACAGGGACAGGCGATGACCAACAGAACCAAGGCGCGATAAGTCCACTCAAACCACGCGCCATGAAACAACAACGGCCCGGACAGCAGAACCAGAATCGCGACGACGAAAACCGTCGGCGTGTAAATTGTGGCGAAGCGGTCAACGAACCGCTGCGAGGGCGCTTTCTGACTCTGTGCCTCACCGACCAGCTTGATGATTTTCGCCAGTGTGGTGTCGGTCGAAGCCTTGGTGACTTTTACTTCAAGTGAACCCTCACCGTTGATTGTCCCCGCGAACACGGTATCGCCCGGTTTCTTTTCCACCGGCATGGATTCGCCGGTGATGGGCGCTTGATTGATGGCGGATTCGCCCGAAGCAACCACGCCGTCCAGCGGCACGCGCGCTCCCGATTTGATGATGAGGAATTCATCTACTTTGACTTCTTCAACCCGGACTTCCTGAATCTGGTCGCCGCGTTTCACCAGCGCTGTGTCCGGCGTGAGTTCAAGCAACGATTGAATGGCCCGGCGGGCACGACCGACACTGAATCCTTCCAGCAGTTCCGACAACGCGAACAGGAACACGACCGCTGCCGCTTCTGTCCATTCGCCAATGCACGCTGCGCCGACCACCGCGACGCTCATCAGCACGTTCATATCGAGCGAGAAGTGGCGCAGGGCGCGAATCGCTTTCGGAAGAATGAGCCACCCGCTGGCAAGGATGGCGACGACGGCAGCGGCAATTTTTCCGTAAGGCGCGAAAAGATTCTGCCACTGAAACAGGAGTGAAACTCCGGTCAGGACGCCGGAGATAATCACTGATATGAGACGAAGGGTGCTTACATCGTGACTGTGTTCATCATCTTCATCATGTCCCTGCGCCGAAGCCTTCAATCCTGCTGTGCCGATTGCCTTTATCAGTTGTTCGGGCGTGACCGTTTTGTCGTGAGCAATCGTCGCCGTCCCCGCCATGAGATTCACTTTGACCTCGCCAACCCCGGCGAGCGGTTTAAGCGCGCGTTCAATCGCGGCGATTTCGTCAGGACAATCCATACCGGCGACTTTAAGAGTGGTCTGGATCGCCGCCTTCACGTCAGCGTTGACGAGGCGTGATTCCTTTGGAGCTTCATGGTTGTGTCCGCCACAACAATCACCACAGCCGCCGTGTTTGTGTTCGTCGCTCATAGGTTCAATGCTCCAGAATGATCACCAGCAATCCTAACACACAGAGCAATCCGCCGAGGATGCCGCGCTCGTATCTTTCGAGGAAAGCGAGTTTCAACTTTTCCATTCCCGCCAGCGTGAGCCAGGTGAAAACAATCATTCCGGCAACCGTGGCGACGGACAAAATCAACGTCAGCAGAAAGAATCCCGTCCAGCCATAACGCACGCCGGACACATAGACCGGCAGAAATCCTTCGCAGGGCGAAAAAGTTAACAACGCAAGGAGACTGACTATCGCCGCCCAATCTGTCTTTCGCACCGGCAGTTGCAGTTCCGCCGCTTCGCAATTGTGATCGTGGTCGTGCGGATGCTTGTGGCCTTCGTGGTCATGGCCATGCTCATGGTCGTGTTCATCATGCGCGTGTTCACCGAAGTGATGCGAATGGCCGTGGCCTTTGCCGCGAATCTGTTGAATCACATAATAAAGACCGAAAGTGATCAATGCCCCGCCTGCCAGCCACGGAAACCAGCCGCCAATCTGGTCGCTCAACTTGATGCCGCACCATGCAACTAATATTCCGAGGGCGGCGGTGAACAGGACGTGGCCGCACCCGGCCAGCGTCGTAATCGCCAGCGTCCTCCCCTTGCTCCACTTCTGGACGCGGGCCGTGAGCACGAAGGGCAGCCAATGCGTCGGGATGGCGGCATGGAAGAAGGCGACGGAGAATCCTGTCGCGGCGATGGTCGTAAATACTTTAGAATCCACTGGTGGACTATACCCCCACCCCCTATCACCAAGCAAGGGTTGAATCATGGCCGCAACCCGGTTATCCTTGGCTTGCATGAAAAAGCACACTCATTCCCGCAGCGAGCGAGACGCCCAAAAGCTCCGGGTGCGCCGCATCGTCGGCCAGATGAACGCCATCGAGCGGATGCTGGAGGAAGACCGCGACTGCTCGGAAATCCTCATGCAGTTGGTTTCCGCCCGCAAGGCCATCAAGTCGCTGGCGGAATCGCTGATTCATTCGCACCTGCATCATTGCGTGGAAAGCGCGCAATCCCATGCTGAAGGGAAGAAAAAGCTCCATGACATGCTGGTTGTCCTGGAGCGTTATGTCGAATAGGCGGCTAGTCGTATGGCCTGTTGCGCTGGTCAATGCTCGCAAACGCAGGCGTATTCAGCGCGCTTGCATTCGCCACAGGTGTTCAGGTCGAGCTTGAAACGGATGTTTTGCGGCTTGGCGTCGGCGGTTTGCTTGAACTGCACCACCACGGTGTAGCCGTCGCCTTCGGGCAGCTTTGTTTTGCTGACGAGTGAATCGCCTTTCTTCTCGAACTCGATCTTCGCCTTGCCGTCTTTGGCGTCGGCTTGAACGGTCACGCTTTGCGTGGTGACGGCAACTGGCTTCATCTCATCGTTGTAGAAGTTGATGGTGACGGTGCGGTTTGTTTCAACCACGAACTCGGCGTGCGGTTCGGTCTTTTCAAGGAGCTTCCCACCTTTGGGCGTCACGAGATGTTTGTGGTCATGCTTGTCCTGGGCAATGGCCGGGAGTGCGAGGCTCGCGCACAGAAGCGTGGCGAGCGTGAGGATGCGGAGGTTTGTTTTCATGTATTTTTTGTTTTATGCGGTAGGCGCGGGCGCGGATTCAGGGGTTGGCCCGCCTTCACCAGAAGGCGTTTCCCCCGAATCGTTGTCCGCAGTTGTTTGTTTTCTTTCAATCCACTCGTAAAGCGTCGGGAGCAAAACGAGCGTGAGGAAAGTGGAGCTAAGGATGCCGCCGATTACGACGGTGGCGAGCGGGCGTTGGACTTCCGCACCCGCGCCGCTGGCAATCGCCATTGGCACGAACCCTAGCGATGCTACGAGCGCGGTCATCAGCACGGGACGCAACCGCGTCATCGCGCCTTCGCGCACGGAAGTTGGCACGTTGCGACCTTGTTCGCGGAGCAGGTTGAAGTAGCTGATGAGCATCAAGCCATTCAGGACGGCGACACCGGAGAGCGCAATAAAGCCCACACCCGCCGAAATGCTGAAAGGCAAGTCGCGCAGCCACAGGGCGAACACGCCGCCAGTGACGGCGAGTGGGATGCCGGTATAGACGAGCAACGTCTGCCGGAGGCTGCCCAGCGCCATGAACACCAGCACGAAGATCAGTCCAAGCGCGACGGGCACGACGATCATCAGCCGCGCGCGGGCTTCCTGCAAGTTCTTGAACTGTCCGCCGAACTCGATGGTGTAGCCGTCCGGCATTTTGATTTGCTCGGCGACTTTTTTCTGGGCTTCAAGAACGAAGCTTTCCACGTCACGTCCGCGCAGATTGATCATGATGGCGGCGCGACGCTGGCTGAATTCGCGAGAGATGGCGGCGACCTGTTCCACCACGCGGAAGTCAGCGATCTGGCCGAGCGTGAGCAACCCGCCGTCGTCCACCCGCACGGGCAGGCGCTTGAGTTCCTCCACTTGTTCGCGCAGTTGCTCGTTCAGGCGCACCACGATGTCGAAACGACGATTGCCCTCAATGAGCTTGCCGACTTCCTGCCCGGCGAGCGCGGTGTGAACCACGGCATTCAACTCCGCCGCGTGCAGGTTGAATTTGCTCATGGCTTCGCGCCGGGGAACGATTTCGAGCAAGGGTGATTTGCCGAGCGCATCGAACTCCACGTCCGCCGCGCCCGGAATCTTCTCCAAAATCTCTCGCGCCTCACCCGCGATCTTTTCGATCACGGCGAAGTCTTCGCCGAACACTTTCACCGCAATGTCCGCGCGCGTGCCCTCAAGGATTTCGTTGAAGCGCATCTCAATCGGCTGCGAAAACAGATGCGCTTCGCCGGGAACGTGCTTGCCGAGTTCTTCGGTCATCAGGTTGGCGAGTTCGTCCTTGCTGATGGTTTTGCCGTCCACCTTCCGCCACTTGTCGAACGATTTGAACATGATGTAAGTGTCCGCGACGTTCACGCCCATCGGGTCGGTCGCGACTTCCGCCGTGCCAAGCCGACTGAAGACGTAATCCACTTCGGGAAACTTCTCCAACAACACCTTCTCGCCGCGCTTCTGCATTTCCACGCTCGCGTCAATACCGATGCTAGTGGTGCGAATCATGTGCGTGGCGAACGAACCTTCGTCCAACTGCGGCACGAATTCCGCGCCCAGCCGGGTGAACACAAGGGCCGCAAGTGCGAGCAATGCGACCGCCGCGCCGGTCACGGGCCAGCGGAATCGAAGGGAAAAGTTGAGCAGCGGTGAATAACCCTTCTTCGCCAGCTTCACCAGGAAGCTGTCTTCCTCCTTGATGTTGCCGCCGAGCAGATACGAGCAAAGCGCGGGCATGAGCGTGAGCGCCAGCGCTAGTGCGCCGACGAGGGCGAAGATCACGGTGATCGCCATCGGCTTGAACATTTTCCCTTCGATGCCGGTGAGTGCGAGAATCGGGAAATAAACCACCGTGATGATGATGACACCAAAGAACATCGGGCTGGCGACTTCCTTGGCGGCGGCGAGCACTTCATGCACTCGTTCGGGCGCGGTGAGGCGTCGCTTGAGCTTGTGCTGTTTCTCCGCGAGATGGCGAATGATGTTTTCCACCATCACCACCGCACCATCAATGATGAGGCCGAAATCAATCGCGCCGAGACTCATCAAGTTGCCGGAGATTTTCCCTTGCACCATGCCGGTCATCGCGAACAAGAGCGAAAGCGGAATTGCCAGCGCCACGATGAGCGCAGCGCGCCAGTTGCCGAGCATGATGAGCAGGACAACCACGACGAGTATCGCGCCCTCAAACAAACTCGTCTCGACGGTGCGAATCGTGCGGTCCACCAACACGGTGCGGTCATAGACGGGAATGATTTCCACGCCCGCTGGGAGCTTCGGCTTGATCTCCTCCAGCTTCGCCGCGACTGCTTTCGCGACGAGGCGACTGTTTTCACCGGACAACATGAGCGCCGCCCCCAGCACGGCTTCTTCGCCGTTGTAAGTCGAAGTGCCCGTGCGGACGGCTTTACCGATGCCCACGTCGGCCACGTCGCGCACATGCAGCGCGGTGGCTCGCGAACCGAACTTGAGCGGAAGGCGTTCGATGTCCTCGACGGTTTGCACGCGTCCCGCCGCGCGCACGGCGACCTGCTCGCCGCCGAGTTGAATCACGCTGCCGCCCGCGTTCTCCACGTTCTCGCCAATGGCGTCGGCAATTTCGCTGAACGACATGCCCACGCTCTTGAGCTTCTCGGGATTGGGCTGGATGACGATTTGCTTCTCATAACCGCCCTGGGAGTTGACCTCGGCCAGACCGGGTGTGGAGCGGAGGCGCGGTTTGATCTGGTAGTCGTGGATGAGTTTCAATTCCATCAATTGCGCTTCGCGCGTAGCCGGTTTGTTCGTCCCATCAGCGGCGTATTCGACGACGTAGTAATAGATTTCGCCGAGTCCGGTGCTGATGGGCGCGAGTTTGGGCGTGAGGCCGGGCGGCAGTTCCTCCACCACGGTTTGCAATCGCTCACTCACGAGTTGGCGGGAACGGAAGATGTCCGTGCCTTCCTCAAAGACGAGCGTGACTTGCGAGAGGCCGAACTTGGACAGCGAACGCAGTTCGGTCAGGCCGGGGATGCCCGCCATTTCGTTCTCGATGGGAAACGTGACGAGTTTTTCGATTTCCTCCGGCGCGAGCGCGGGCACGGAAGTGTTGACCTGCACCTGGACATTGGTGATGTCCGGCACGGCGTCAATCGGCAGGCGCAGCGCGGAGTAAATGCCAATGCCGACAAGGACAAGGGTGGCAAGCAGCACGAACACGCGCTGGCGGACGGAAAATTCGAGGAGTTTGGAAAGCATAAAATTAGTGGGAGTGTCCGCCGCCCTTTGTGGCGCGGAGTTCAATGAGGTAAAGGGTTTCAACCGGCTTGGTGGCCACGGCGTCACCGGCCAGCAGGCCGTCGGTGATCTCGACCAATCCGTCCGCCTCGCTGCCGATTTTGACCGCTGTGCGGAAAAAGGCGTCGCCGTTGACGGCATAAACGAACATGCCTTCGGAGGTTTGCAGCAAAGCCGAGCGCGGAATCACGGCCACGGCATCGTTGCGCGGCAGCGTGATGCTCGCGGCGAGAAATTCGCCGGACTTGATTTGCGTCGTCGCGTTGGACACGCCGATGACAACTTCGGATTCACCGATGGCCAGTTCGGGATGCACGTCGAGCACCACGCCGTGAAACACGCCGTTTGAGCGCGTTTGAACTTCCACGGGCAATCCCGCGCGGACAGTCGCAGCCTTGGCGGGTGAAAGATAACCCGAACCATGCACGTCGCACCCGGCGTGGTCGGCTGCGCGGAGTTCGTGGCGATGCGCCTCGCCAAAAATCTGCACATTGAATCGCAACTTGGCGGGCAGCTTTTGCTCCGTCACCTCGGCGGTCTGAAGGCCGAGAATCTTCCGCGTCTCCTCGGTGAGCATGACGCCTTTGCCGGGCTTGAATGACGCGCCGGATGGCGATTCCTCCTCGTGACCGTGGCCGCCTTCCTTGTGGGCGTCACTCTCCTTGCGACCGCAACCGGCGAAAAACGAGGCTGCAACCAGAAGCGCGGGGATCAATTTGATGAATCGGTGACGAATCATTTCTTTTCCTCCGTCGCGGTGCTGGCCAATGGCGGAGTCAGCCCGGTAAGCAACTCAAGTTGTGCCGCCGCCTCCAACGCTTCTTTTTTCGTGTCGAGCAGACCCTCGACTGCATCAAGGTATTGTTTTTGCAATTCGACAAACGTGGCGATCGGCACTGCCCCAAGCCGGTAGTGACGGTCAGCCAGTTCAGCGGCTTCCTTGAAATGTTGCACCGAGTCGGCCCGCCACCTTGCCATGTCCCGCAACTTGGACTCGTAGGTCAGCGCGGCCTGCGTCGTAAGCCGCTCGGCTTCACGTTGTGTGACGTAGAAGGAGGTTTCGGCCTGCATCTGCCGCGCTTTCGCAGCGTCAATGTTGCCGGTATTGCGATTCCACAAAGGCAACGGCAGCGAAACGCTAATGCCGATGATGCGCTCGCGGTCACCCGCGCGTTCCTCCGAAATGGACGGCCCGACCGAGATGGCCGGAAAGCGTTCATTCTTCGCGAGGTCAACCCGGAAGCCTTGCTGCGCGAGTTCGACGGCACGCAAGCGCACCTCGTAGCTGTTGGTGCGGGCACGGGCGACGAGGCTCTCCACGCTCTCCACCGGACGGAAAGCCAGTTTGGCCTGGCCTACGGCGAGTCGCGTCTCGGTTGCAACACCGCGCAGTTGGTTCAATTCAAGCAGCGCAGATTGCGTGGCGAGGGATGCCTCGCTGGCCTTCCGTTGCGCGTTCAGTTCAGTCGCCTCGATGACGCGCGTTTCGAGCAACGGCGTCAGCCCAGCCGGATCGCGTTGCACGAGGACTTCGCGTAGCGCTTTGAAGCGTTCGGCGACTTCGCCCGCCGCCGCCGCCTTCTCCTGCGCGGCAAACAGTCCGTAGCCCAAGGTGCGCACGCGCGCAGCGAGTGCGATTTTGAATCGTGCATACCCAAGCTCCGCCAGTTCAATGTCGCGGTTGGCGATGGCCTTGCGCAGTCCGATCCGCCCCGGCCACTCGAACGGTTGCACAATGGACGCCGACCACGCGACGCCTTCGGCGGACAGCCCACTACCGGTAACGCGCTTCTGGCCCACGCCGCCGCTGACTTCGGGATTGGCGAAAGTCCCGGCGGTTTTGCGTCCGGCCTTGGCGGCAAGAATCTCGGCCTCATAGAATTTGAGTTCGGGATTCTTCTCCAACGCCTCGGCCACAAGCGCATCCAACGTCAGCGAGACGGTGGTGCTGGCGGCAGAATTGGTTGGCGGCGCTTCTTGCGCTTGCGCAAATGCAAGGCTCAAACTAAAGACGAGTGCAGCCACGGTGGATTGGCGACACCAATTAACGGTGAATGATTGCTTCATAATTTTCTAAATGGACACGGCTCAGACCGACAAACAAAACGGAGTTCAAAGGCAAACGGACACAACATGGGCGCGCGAAACGCCTTGAGGCGAACAGGGAAAGTCCTCAGCGAATGCGAGGACTAATTAGGAAGCAATGGAAGGGGCGCGGACAGGAAGAGCTGTGCGCGAAAGGAATTGCCAGCACTTGGGATATTCGGCTGGAACATCCACAAAGGATACTCCGCGATCCTTATCCGCGTCTGACAAGATGAGAGCAATCAAAGACTTGGTAAGCCAAGGCAGCGGTTCAGGCTGGGGAGCAGCGAGGCGTTTTTTTTCCTCGGTCTTCTGGCGGGACTCGATGGTCTTGCACGTTCCGCCGCAACACGTGTGCGCCTCATTCTCGGCGTTGTTGCTGGTGCAGCCGAGAAAATCCAATCCGGGAATGCTCCCGGCATGGCAATGCGACGCCTGGGCCAACCAGAGGAAGGCCATCAGACCAATCATTGCGATGTTCAGCAAACGGCGGCGCATTTCAGAAATTGATAACCGAATGACAAAATATGTTCAATCTTTCTCCGCAGAGTTGGTAGCAGGCAGCACGCCAGAGTTTGTAACTGCCAGTGGCAAAGTGTTGGTTTTTTGATGAAAACGTTGCTGATGCTCTGCTTTCCGACGCTGCGCACGCGCCTTCAGCCAAAAGTAATCCCCCACGATGAGGCCAATCGTGACGACCGCCCAACCGATAATCATCAGGCGCGTGTTGCGCTTCTCCTTGCGCTTTTGTTCGGCTTCCTTCGCCGCGCGGGCGGCAAGCTTGGCGGCGACTTGCGGTGACTTCCATCGTTTCACGGTCTTTCACGGGTTCAATTTTGCTTGGTCCACACCACTTTGGTGACGAACGGTTTTCCGAAGAATGGCGAGCGATAATAAACGCACGCGCGCAATCCCTCCTTCAACGCTCCGGCGTCAGCGAGTTTCCAATCTTTGATGAAGCGCGTGTCGCGCTTGAGGACGAAAACGGCGGACGTGTTTTTCTTCGGTGTCTGGATCGCCAACGTGCCATTCTGTGAATCAATTGCTTGAATGACTCCGCACAATTCCCGTGAGCGCGGCGCGTGCGCTTGCGCGTTGGGTGGGAGGGCAAATGCTCCCGTCAGCAGCAACGCCGAAAGAATGCTGATGGATTTGATTCTGGTTTTCATGGCTCACAACTCCGTGGTTGAGGGTGGTTCAGGCAAATGAATGGCAGTGTCCTTTCCTTTCTCACGCTCGAAAACTTTGTAGAGCGTCGGCAGCATGAACAAGGTCAGCAGCGTGGAACTGATGAGTCCGCCGATGACGACGGCGGCAAGCGGCTTCTGAATTTCGCTGCCCGGCCCGGTGGCAAACAGCATCGGGACAAGTCCCAACGCGGCCACGCTTGCGGTGATGAGCACCGGGCGCAGCCGGAGAATCGCGCCTTTGATGACAGCGAGTTCGACGTTCATGCCTTCGCGCCGGAGTTCGTTGAAGTAGCTGACCATCACGACGCCGTTGAGCACCGCCACACCGAACAGCGCGATGAAGCCGACGCTCGCGCTCACGCTGATGTTGAAGTGGCCGATGATGAGCGCGAGGATGCCGCCAATCAGCGCAAAGGGAATGTTCAGGATGATGAGCAACGCCTGCTTCACGGAATTGAACGAGCCGAACAGCAGGAGGAAGATCGCGGCAATCGTGATGGGCACGACAATACTGAACCGCTTCATGGCGCGTTGCTGGTTCTCGAACTGGCCGCCCCAAGTGATGAAGTAGCCCGGTGGCAGTTTTACGGCGGCGTCAATCTTTGCCTGGGCCTCCTTCACAAAACCGCCGATGTCGCGGTCGGTCACGTTGCACTCCACCACGATGCGGCGCTGTGCCTGTTCACGGCTGATTTGCGCCGGGCCTTCGGTCACATAGACGTGCACCAGTTGGCCGAGTGGAATCAGCGCGCCTTGCGGTGACGCGATGAGGATCTGCCGGATGGGGGAAACATCACTCCGCGCCGATTCCGGGAAGCGCACCGCGAGGCCGAAGACTTTCTGGCCTTCATACACTTTCGTGGCTTCCTTGCCGCCGATGGCTGTTTCCACGACTTCCTGAACGTCGGCCACGTTGATGCCGTAACGCGCCAGCTTGTCGCGGTCAATTTCGATTTGCAGGTAAGCCAGACCGCTGACCTTCTCGATGTTGACATCTGCCGCGCCGGGAACTTTCGCTAACACGCGAGCGACCGCATCCGCCTTGTCTTTCAAAACGTCCAGGTCGTCGCCGAAAATCTTGATGCCAATGGCGGACTTCACGCCGCTGACGAGTTCGTCCACACGCAGGGCAATCGGCTGCGAAAAGCTCGACGCGACGCCGGGCAGTTCGGCCATTGCCTCGCGCATCTTGTCCACCAGTTCGTCTTTTGTTTTCGCCGTCGTCCATTCTTCGCGTGGTTTGAGCGTGACGATCACGTCGCTGATTTCCACGCCCATCGGGTCGGAGGCGATGTCCGCCCGGCCCGTCTTGGAAACCACGTCTATGACTTCGGGGAAACGCTTCAAGATGCGTTCGGCGCGACCCTGAAGTTCGAGAGATTGCGGCAGCGAGATGCTGGGGATGCGGAAGGTTTGCAGGCCGACGCAGCCCTCGTCCAGGGTCGGCAGAAACTCCGAGCCGATGCGCGGCACAAGCGCGAATGCACCCGCCAAAGCGAGAATGGCCGGGAGAACCACCAGCCACGGACGGCGCACGCATGGTTGCAGCATCACCAAATAGCCATGTTTCAGCCAGCGGATGTGAAACGGGTCGTGCTCATGCGGCACTTGCTTGAGAA
Source organism: Verrucomicrobiota bacterium (assembly GCA_039806955.1). Classification (GTDB taxonomy): domain Bacteria; phylum Verrucomicrobiota; class Verrucomicrobiia; order Limisphaerales; family JADLHS01; genus JADLHS01. Next base: position 15,553 of record JBDHQI010000003.1, read on the forward strand.
AGAACGTGCAAAGCATCGGCACGAGCGTCAGCGAAAGAATGAGTGAGCCAAGCAGCGCGAAGGAAATTGTGAATGCCAGCGGACTGAACATCTTTCCTTCAAAGCCCTCCAGCGTGAACAGCGGCAGGAATACCACGATAATGATGAAGATGCCGAACACAATCGGGCGACCGACTTCCTTGGCCGCGTAGAGGACGATTTCTGTTTTGCTGGCGTGGGCATGTTTCTTCGCCTCGTCCGGTTTCTCGGTCAGATGGCGGTGGATGTTTTCCACCATCACTACCGCGCCGTCCACCATCATGCCGATGCCGATGGCCAGACCGCCGAGGGACATGAGATTTGCCGAGAGTCCATACCATTTCATCATGATGAACGCGAACAGCGCCGCCAGCGGCAGAACCAGAGTGACGATGATCGCGCTGCGAATGTCGGCGAGCAGCACAATCAGAATGATGAGGACAAAGATAGAGCCTTCCATCAGGGCTTTCGTGACCGTGTGAATCGCCTTCTTCACGAGGTCGGTGCGGTCGTAAAAGGGGACGAGTTCAACGCCCTTCGGCAACGCCTTCTGGATCGCGGGCAACTTTTCTTTCACCGCGTTCACCACGTCACGACCGCTCGCGCCTTTGAGCATTAGAACGATGCCCGCGACGGCTTCGCCTTCGCCGTTGGCTGTAACCGCGCCTTGCCGAAGTTCCGCGCCGATCTGCACATCGGCCACATCGCGCACATAAACGGGCGCGTGCTCGTGGGTGGCCACGATAATGTTTTCGATGTCCTTGGTGTTTTTCACCAAACCAAGCCCGCGCACGACGTATTGCTCCGAGCCGTGTTCGATGAAATTACCGCTGGCGTTGGCGTTGTTCTTTTCCAAAGCCTCAAACACCTGTTGCAAGGTGATGCCGTAAGAGGTCAGCCGGTCGGGCTTGATGAGCACCTGGTATTGTTTCACCAAGCCGCCGAATGAATTTACGTCGGTGACGCCGGGCACGGTGCGCAAGATCGGACGCACGATGTATTGCTGGATGGTTCGCAGTTCCGTCGCGTCGTATTTCTTGTTCGTGCTGACCAGGGTGTATTGAAAAATTTCACCAAGGCCGGTGGTGATCGGTCCAAGCTGCACTTCGACTCCGGTGGGGATTTTATCCCGTGCGCCCGCCAGCCGCTCAAACACCAATTGGCGGGCGAAATAATCATCCACGCCATCCTCGAAGACGACCGTGATGGCACTCAAACCGATCTTGGAAACCGAGCGCACTTCGGTGAGCTTCGGCAAACCAGCCAGTTCGATTTCAATCGGTCGCGTGACCAGCTTCTCCATGTCTGGCGGCGACATGCCGCCCGCCGTGGCCAGCACCTGCACTTGCACGTTGGTCACGTCCGGGAATGCGTCAATCGGGATTTGCCGGAGTGACAGCCAGCCGAAGCCGGTGAGAATCAAAGTCGCCAGCGCGACGAGCAGTCGCTGGCGGACGGAAAAATTTAGAATCGGATTTATCATACAATGGCGGGAAAGGCGTTGGGTTTCGGCTGGGAGTTCATGGTTTGGCCGCAGCGAGTTGACATTCAGAGAGCGAGATTGGATGCACGCTCACACGGACAACGCTTCCCGGCGCAGGCGTTGCAGCCAGCCGAAGCGAGTAGGACGAACTGGTGTGTCCGAAACGCGAATGGCGGATGGGATTTGGGAAGAATTTTACGGCGTTTTGGGAAACGAGTTCTCCCGCTGGCCCGCGAACTTCCACGTCCAGATGACGGAACGGTGAACTTGAATATCCCGTGGTGCTAGTCACCACGCCGTGGATCAATACGCCCGCATTTTCCGGCAGCAGGTAAACGCTGCGGACTTCAACTCCACTCGCTGAAATTTTCTCGGTTCGCACACCTGGAGGCGGCGAAGTGGTGGCGCAACCAGCGCCCGCAACGAGCGACAGGAGCGTTATGAGGAACAGACAATGGCTGGTAATCATGGCGTCATTCCTCCCCAAGCTGGCCTTTAAGCATTTCGGATTTCAGGATGAAGCTGCCCTCCGTCACGATGTTCTCGCCCGCCTTCACGCCGTCGAGGATTTGCACGCGGCCTGCCTGCTCCAGCCCCAGCTTCACAATGCGCTTCTCAAATTTGTTGCCATCCAAGGCCACAAAAACGATTTGTTCCTCGCCATCGGTTTGCAACGCGCTGTCGGGAATGAGCAGCACGTTGTCGAGGATGGTGGTGACAATCTCCACATCCGCGAACATGCCGGGTTTCAAGCGCCCGTCCGCGTTGTCCACCGCGATGCGGACTTCGATGGTTCGCGAACCTGACTCGACTTGGTTTCCGATGAGGATGACTTTGCCGTGGAATTTCTCGTCGGGATAAGCCAGCGCCGCAAACGTGGCGTCCTGTCCCACCTTGACCGCCGCGATGTCGCGCTCCTTCACTTCGGCGATGGCCCAAAGCTGCGTGGGGTCGCTGATGGTGTAAATTTCCTTCGCCTTGTCCACCAACTCGCCCGTCGTCCCTTTGCGCTCAATGATGACGCCATCAATTGGCGCTTTGATCTCAAGCTGCCTGCCGAGCAGTTCTGGCGATTCGACCAAAGCCATCACCTGGCCCGCCGTTACGCGGTCGTTCAGGTCGAAGTTGAGCTTGGTCAACCGGCCTTCAAAGGTCGAAGTCACCTTGGCCGTCTTGTTCAAGTTGGCGCTGATGCGGCCTGCCGCCTTCAGCGTCATGCCGAGACTGCTGGACGTGGCGGGTTCAGTCTTCAACGTGATGTGTTTCAAATTCTCCGCCGTGAGCGTGACGATATTTTCGTCATGCTTGGCTTCCGGTTTGGTCTCGGCAACCGGCTCGGCTTTTTTGCCGCAACCCGCGAGTCCGCCCGCAAGCAGTGCGGCGGTGAACAGGGAAATGATTCGATGGCTCATGGTGCTGATAGGTTTACTTGTTGGTGGATGGCTTGTTCTTTTCGAGTTCGTTCAAGGGCGTTCCCAACGCCGCTTCCAGCGCGGCTTGGGCGTCATAAAGACGTTGCAGGGTTTCGTAATAGGCGGCTTCCGTGTCGTAATGGGTGCGCTCGGTTTCGAGATAAACCAGCAGCGACGTGCGACCTTCGGCGTAGCTTTGAGAGGCATTGTCGAGCGCGGCTTTCAGTTTCCCGCGAAACTCCGGGGTGTAGATCGCGAGCGATTCGCGGGCCGCCGCCAGCAAATGTCCCGCGCTGCTCACTTCACGGATAATATCGCGGCGCAACGTGTCGAGTTCGGCCAGTGCGCGCTGTTGCTCGGCGGTCGCGGTGGTGATTGCGCCTTTCTTTTTGTCCCAAAACGGCAGCGGCAACGAAATGCCCAGCCCGTAAATCTGTTCGCCTTCGCGATATTCCACCGACGGCCCGACCGTGAAATCCGGCAGGCGCGACTTCTTCGTCAGCGCGAGGCTTAACCCGCTGCGCTCCACTTCCGCCGTCTGGATTTTCAAACTCGGATTCTGCGCCATTGCATAGTTCAACAGCGTAGCTTCATCCGGCACGGTCGGGCTTTCGCTGAACTCACCCGCAATCGTCACTGGCGAATCCAGCTTCCGGCCTACGAGCGAGTTGAGCGCGGTGCGCGCAACGGCTTCCTGCGCCTGCGCCTCGCGCAAGGATTTGCGGCCCGCCGCCACGTCCACTTCGGCTTTGGTCTGCTCAAAGTCCGGTGCGAATCCGCCTTCGACTTTCTTCTTCGCCGCCTCAAGGAATGATTGCGCTAATTCCAGATGCCGTTGCTGCAAGGCGACCACCTGTCGCGCGGCCAGCAGGTTGTAAAACGCACGATGCACCTGAATCGCCAGTTGGGTGCGGAAGGCGGACAATGCCAGTTGGCGCGAATCAACCGCTTTTTGGGCAACCGCCTTTTGCAATGCGCGCTTGCCCGGAAAAAGGAAGGTTTGCGACACCCCGAAATCACCGTGGAAACCTGTGCGCGACGGACTACCACTCTCCTCGGTGCGAACCGCCCCCGGGGCGAAGGACACTTCGGGATTGTTCCAAGTCTTGGCCGTGACTAATTCGCCCCGCGCTCCCGCGACCGCAGCCTCGTATAAGCGCACTTCGGGATTATTCGTCCACGCCTCCGAGATGAGCACTTCCAGAGTAGCGGCGTCGCGTTGCTCGGGTGAAGGCGCGCTGGGCGGAGGGTTTGTTTGCGCCAGCGCCGCCGCGCTTCCGAGCATCGCCGCCAACAAGGTCGCCAGACTGACATAGCTAATTCGCTTCATAATTGTTTCAAACCGACAAATCACCGACGGAAAAAATAAAACTGCGCACAGCGTGAAATCACGCTGCGATGAGAGGGGAAGTCCCGGACGGGACTACTTACGAAGCAATGGAAGGAGCACGGGCGGGAAGTGCCGTGCGGGAAAGGAAGTGCCAGGTCGTCGGCAATTCCGGCGGTGCGGCCGTCAGGATGCCAACAGAGACTTCGGCAGGCAGGCTATGCGTCGCGTCGAGGATCGGCGTGAGAACAGCCGGGAGGAAAATGGGCGATGCAAGTGTGGCGCGCTGCTGTTCGGATTTGTATTGCGACTTTTCAACGGAGCAACAGCCGCCGTCGTTGCAATGGCCTTGGGAGTTTTGGCTGGTAGTAGCGCACCGAAGAAACTCAAAGCCGGGGACGGATTCTAGCTGGCAATGTGCGGAAACCGGCAGCCAGATAAAGGCAGCCAGCGCAAAAACAATGTTTCTAAAATACCGCACGCCTATTATGGATGCCAGAAGGACAACAAATGTTCAATGAAATCTTTCTCAGGCATAGCAGTCACGCTTTCTTGACCAACTTCATGCCGCATTGCGGGCACTGGCTCGGCTTTTCCTGTCCTGCGGTTGCTGCCGCCATCGGGCAATTCGCGGAGTGGCCTAAAATAACTTCGGTCTCATCCTGACAAGGAGGAGCAGTTTTGCCGCGAGCGAGGTAGTAAGAACCGACGACGACAATCGCGGCGAGTGCCTGGGCAATCAACGTTTCGCGCGTCGGGAAAACGGCGAACCACAATCCCATCCACGGCGGGATTGCGTTGGTCAGGCTGCTGATCTCCGTCGTGGGAATCCAATGAGCGAGTTGCATTTCCTGTGCTTGTTCGCCGACCATGACGAGCAACACACCGCCAAGCATGATGCCGGTGAGAACCAGCATTTTCCGATAAGGCAATTTGCGGTGCGCCACGAAAGTCAGCACGGCCACAATGCCGGTGAAGAAAAGTCCGAGCAACGCGCCGCCCAAGACAGCCTTGCCGCCCATCCGCAGATAATAACTTTGCAGGAACAGCACGACCTCGAAACCTTCGCGGTAGAGTGAAGTGAAGCCAAGCAAGCCCAATCCCCACAGCAAGCTTGATTTGGAAACTTCCGGGTCGCTCGCGCTTTCCATCAAATCCTTTTTCCTCCGGTTGTGCATCGTCATCCAGCCGCCCCAATAAATCTTGTGGAAGAACCAATTCATAATCACGAGCAGGACGATGACGGCCAGCAATCCAGTCGCGGCTTGCAGATTGAGCGCGGAAACGCTGCCCGTCAAATTGCTGACGATACCAGCAGCGATGAACCAGGTGATGAGCGTCGCCAAGAAAGCGATGCCCGCGCCCGCCATCACTGGCCGACGATGCGCCTGCTTGCCGCCGGTCATGCTCGCGGTGATGGCCGAGAGAACCAAAATGCACTCCAACCCCTCGCGGAAAACGAGCACGGCGATGTTGAGCAACGCGGCGGTCGGACTGGTGTTTGGGGCGGTGGGATCGGGATTGCCTCCTGACGTGATGCCTTGCCAGACCAATACCCCAGCGACAATCAACGCGGCCAGCAGGAGCAACAAGCGAAACGCGAAACGCCCGCGATTGGTCGCAGGCTTGGCTGGCGATTCGAGTTGTTCAGACACGATTGCTTGGCGGGTTGCAATTTGACGGTTCACCACGAGACAGGAAGCTATCCGAAATGGAAAGCTCCCGCTTGCGGTGAATTGCGGAAAACTAGCGATGAATTGCGGTTCACAATTTTGCGTGGCGCAAGCGCAGCGCATTGGTGATTACCGAAACCGAACTCAAGCTCATGGCTGCGCCTGCGATGATCGGACTGAGCAGCACGCCGAAGAATGGATAGAGCAAGCCCGCCGCAATCGGAATTCCGAGCGCGTTATAGACAAAGGCGAAGAAAAGGTTTTGCCGGATGTTGCGCATCATGGCGCGACCAAGTTTTATCGCGCGCACGATGCCGCGCAGATCGCCTTTCACCAACGTCACTCCAGCGCTTTCCATCGCGATGTCTGTGCCCGTGCCCATCGCGATGCCGACATCGGCGGCGGCGAGCGCGGGCGCGTCGTTGATGCCGTCACCAGCCATGCCAACAATGCGGCCCGCTGCCTTGAGCGTTTTCACTTTCTCGTGCTTGTCGTGCGGAGTGACGCCTGCTTGGAAGTCGGCGATTCCGAGTTTGCGGGCGACGGCTTCGGCGGTGCGCGGATTGTCGCCGGTAAGCATGAGGACGTTCACGCCGAGTTCGCGCAATTCGGCGAGCGCCTGCGACGTGGTGGCTTTCACCGGGTCGGCCACGGTCAGAACTCCGGCGGCGCGGCCATCAACGGCGACGAATATCGCTGTTGCGCCTTCGGCCTGGCGGGGAGCGGCGAGCGCTTCGAGTGCGGCAATGTCGGCCACGCCGTTCTCGCGCAGGAAGTCGGGTTTGCCAACCAACACGCGGCGTCCATTCACAGTGCCCGCCACACCGCCTGCGGTCGTGGACTGAAAATCCTTCGCAGCTTCGAGGGGCAGTTGTTGCTCGCGGGCGGCAACGACAACGGCGTGCGCCAGCGGATGTTCGCTGCCTTGTTCGAGTGAGGCGGTGAGGCGCAGCAATTCCTTCTCGTCAAACCCGCCGACTGGCAACACCTGCGCCAGCTTGGGCTTGCCTTCGGTGAGCGTGCCGGTTTTATCCACGGCGAGTGTGTCGAGTTGAGCGAGTTTCTCGATGGCTTCGGCGTTGCGAATGAGCACGCCTATTTGCGCGCCGCGACCGATGCCAACCATCACGCTCATGGGCGTGGCGAGTCCGAGCGCGCATGGGCAGGCGATGATGAGGACGGCAACGGCATTTGTGATGGCAAAGGCGAGTCGCGGCTCTGGTCCAAAGATAAACCACGCAACAAAAGTAATGGCGGCAATCGCCAGCACCGCTGGCACAAACCATCCGGCCACTTTGTCCGCCAACGCCTGAATCGGTGCGCGACTGCGTTGGGCTTGCGCGACCAGATTCACGATTTGCGCGAGCATGGTTTCGCTGCCGACGCGCTCGGCCTTCATCACGATGCCGCCGGTAGTGTTCACCGTGCCGCCGGAGACTTTTGCGCCAAGGGCTTTCTCCACCGGCAACGGTTCGCCAGTGAGCATGGATTCATCCACGGATGTGCGGCCTTCTACCACTTCACCGTCCACGGGAATTTTCTCGCCGGGACGGACGCGCAAATGGTCGCCCGGATGCACGGCGTCAAGCGGCACGTCTTCGTCGCCTTGCGGCGTGACGCGCCGGGCGGTTTTTGGTGCGAGTCCAAGCAACGCTTTGATTGCACCGCTGGTGCGCTGGCGGGCGCGCAGTTCCAACACCTGGCCGAGCAAAACAAGCACGGTGATGACGGCAGCCGCCTCAAAGTAAATCGCAGGCTTGCCACTGTGACCCGACGCGGGCGGAAATGCCTGCGGAAAGAACATGGCCACGGCACTGAAGACATAGGCCGCACCCACTCCCAGCGCGATGAGCGTGAACATATTCAAACTACGGTTCATCAGTGAGCGAGCGCCGCGCACGAAGAAAGGCCAGCCTGCCCACAAAACGACCGGCGTGCTGAGGATGAATTGTCCCCAACGCGACGCCTCGCCGTTCAGCCATTCGGCATGACTCCACGCGGGCACGATATGCGCCATCGCCACGATGAACACCGGCAAAGTCAAGGCTGCGCCGATCCAGAAGCGGCGGGTCATGCTCCGCAACTCGGAGTTGTCTTCTTCCACATCGCTCTCGGCGGCTACGGTTTTGGGTTCAAGCGCCATGCCGCACTTGGGGCAATCGCCGGGATGGTCCTGCTCAATCTCAGGGTGCATCGGGCAGGTGTAAATGGTTTTCGCGGTCGGCTTCCACGCGGGATTGCGTTCCAAAGCCATGCCGCATTTCGGACAATCACCCGGCTTGTCTGACTCCACGCCGGGGCACATCGGGCAAAAGTATTTTGCGGCGGGGGAAGGCGTCACTGATGCGTGTTCGTGGCCGTGATGGGAATGGTCGTGATGTGCGTGAGACTGTGATTTGCCGTCCCGCTTGCTGCCACAACAGGAATGCTCCTCTGCACTGTGCTCGTGTTCGTGGCTGCCGTGGTCGGCATGTTCGCTTTTGCCGCCGCAACAACCGCTGTCTGTTTTGGCAGGCGCGCTTTGCGAAAGGAACTTCTTCCGGCAATGCTCGCTGCAAAAGTAAAAGGTTTCCCCGTCGCGCTCGGCGGACAACGCCGTCGCCTCGTTCACCGTCATGCCGCAAATCGGGTCTTTGGTCATGGTTTTGCCGTTTGTTGGTTGATGCTTGCCAAGTTTCAGTATCGTCATTTCACAGAGGCAAACGCACGAGTTTCAAAACCATTACACTCGATTTTACAATATTCGCAATTTGTTGTCGCCAGCGAATGGCTTTACCCGATTGTGCTCCAACGGCTAGAATTCAGCCGTGAAGCAGATGGAAGAATCTTTGCTGAAGAACCTGCGCACATTCGTGGCGTTTGCACGGAAGCGCGTGGGCGACGCGCATTTGGCGGAAGACGTGGTGCAGGAAAGTCTCGTGAAGGCGCTGTTCTCGGCGAAGCAGCCGAAAAAGGGGGAGGATACCGTCGCATGGTTCTATCGGATTCTCCGCCGGTCTATTATTGACCTTTACCGCCGGAATGACGCACGCAAGCGAGCGCTCGAACAATTTGAAAAGGGGTTTCACTTCACCCCGACTGCTGACGATGAGCGTGTGCTCTGCCAGTGTTTCAAACGATTGCTGCCTGCCGTGCCGGAGCAATACCGCGAGTTGCTTCAGCGTGTTGACCTGAGCGGCGATGATCCCGCCGCCGTCGCAGTCTCGCTTGGCTTGACCAAAAATAATCTTACCGTGCGGCTTCACCGCGCGCGCAAACATCTTCGCGAACAACTCTCGCAGAACTGCCGGGCATGCAGCAAACATGGATGTCTGGACTGCACTTGCGAAAGCAAGAAGGCTTGAGTTAGCGCCCTCAAATCACGTTTACTATGCGAATGAAAATTATGCTTTCCTGGCTTGGGATTATCGGATTGCTCATCACCTCGGGCTGCGCTTCTGGACCTCACTCAGCCGGTGTGACGAAGAAGGTGGAAAAGCCTATTCTAGTGGACGCCGGTTGCGGCCAATGCTTGCTCGGACTTAAAGGCGAGAAAAAGGGCTGCGACCTGGCCGTGCGGATTGATGGCAAGAGTTACTTTGTGGACGGATTCAAGATGGACGATTTTGGTGACGCCCACGCGAACGACGGCATGTGCAACGCCATCCACCAAGCCAAAGTCACCGGCGAGATTGCCAACGGTCGTTTTGTCGCGTCCTCGTTCAAGCTGCTTCCAGTCGAGAAAACAACTGATCATTGAATCAACATGATGACTCCACGCGTCAGTAAAATCGCACTCACGGCGCATATCACCTCCTCGGTCGGCTGGATTGGCGCGGTCGCCACATTTTTGGCTCTGGCCATTGCCGGACTGATGAGCAAGAACGATCAAATCGTTCGCACTGCCTACCTCGCAATGGAGTTGATTGGTTGGTGCGTCATTGTTCCGTTCAGCATCGCCTCGCTCCTGACCGGACTGGTGCAATCGCTTGGCACTTCATGGGGTCTGTTCCGGCATTATTGGATTGTCGCGAAACTCTTGATAACGGTTTTTGCCAGCGTTCTCCTACTGGTTCACATGCAGGTGGCGAATCGAATGGCGAGCGTGGTGGCCGGAACGACAATCGGCGCAGGCGATTTTCACGGGATGCGTATTCAACTTGTGGGTGATGCGGTCGCCGCCATCGTCGTGTTGCTTGTCGCGACGGCATTGTCGGTGTTCAAGCCCCAAGGATTGACTCCATTCGGACGCAATCAAAGCTCCCGCCCGGATGAGTTCGACCAGACTGGCACACCGCGTTGGGTGCGGGTGTTTGGAATCACCGTCGCCGTGGTTCTGATCGCGCTGGTTCTTATCAAGCATCTTGCCGGTGGTGGCCTTAGCCATCACATGCGCTAGAGCCGAAACGTAACGTCTGTCAAAGACTAGCGCCTTAGCTCTTGGTGATGCCTTTGAGAGCGCGATAACTTTCGATCTTCGCAAGCCGCGCCATGTGCGGGCCGGGGTCTTTTTCAAACGTCTCCATGCAGAGCGGGCAACACAGGTTCACCATGATGCCGCGATGGTTGACTCTCGCAAAGCCGCCGCCGTGCTCGACGTTCTTGCCGCACACCACGCAGGCTTCCACATTGTTCTGATAACCGATGGTGTCTTCGATGCTCATGTGCGTCACGATTTCAAGCCGCCGTATTTCTTGTTCACCGCGTCAGCGGCCTCGGCCTCGCTGCGGCCATTGCGTAATTGTTCCTGAATGAAGGCGCGTTCGGCCTGCGCCGTCCCGCAACTGCAAATGTCCAACCGCTCCTCGCCACAAGTGCCGCACGAACACGCGAACCTAGCGGCCACGCGGGCCACTGCCGGGTCAACGACTGGCGGCGCGGTCGAATTGAGGCGTGAGAATTGGGATGAATCGAGGGCGGGTGGCGTTATCGGAGTCGCGGTTGTCCCGGACGCGGGCGGGACAGGATAGCGGCGAGGTTCACGGTCGTGATTCCACAACAGCACGACTGTGCCGATGGCAATTGCGCCGATGGCAAATCCAACTCCGAGTGGAGCGAGAACATTGTTGTTCGATTTCATAAACGAGAGCGGCTGGTTCAGTTTGACGCCGGGATCGCCGGCAAGCCGGGTTCGGGTGGCTGGTTTTGACGATGGATGGCCCGTGAACGCCACAGATAGTAAATGGCCGGATAGACCAGCAGTTCCATCAGCGTTGAAGTCACGACGCCACCGACCATCGGTGTGGCGATGCGTTTCATCACATCCGCGCCCGCGCCGTGACTCCAAAGAATGGGCGCAAGGCCCGCGATAATGACGCAGGCGGTCATGGCTTTCGGGCGGACGCGCTTGACCGCACCGTGATAGATCGCGTCGCGCAGGTCGGTGACGTTGCGCATCTTGCCATCTTTGATCCATTGGGCGTGCGCGATGTCGAGGTAGAGCAACATGACAACGCCGGTTTCGGCGTCCAGACCCGCCAGCGCGATAATGCCAACCCACACGGCGACACTCATGTTATAGCCAAGCCAATGGACCACCGCGAATGCGCCGACCAGTGAGAACGGCACAGCCAGCATGACGATGGCGGTCTTGATGGCGGAGCGGGTATTGAGATAGATAATGAGAATGATGATGAGCAGCGTCAGCGGCACGACAATCATCAGCCGTTGTTGGGCGCGAATCATGTATTCGTATTGGCCGCTCCAAAAGATGTTGTAGCCGCTGGGTAGTTTGATCGTGCCGCTGGCCACAGCGTCGTTGACGGCGCGCATGGCCGTCTGAACGTAAGTGCCCACGTCAATGCCTTTCACGTCCACGTAAATCCACGCATTGGGCACGGCAGCTTCGCTCTTGACGCCCATCGGCGCGTGAACGGTTTCAATCTTTGCCAACTGGCCGAGCGGCACTTGCGCGCCGGTGGGTGTCGGCACGACGATTTCGCGGAGCGCGCCGAGATTTTCTCGAAAGTCGCGGCTGTATCGAAGATTCACTGCATAGCGTTCCAAACCCTCGACGGTTGTGGTCAGTGGCATACCGCCCAACGCGACTTCGAGCACTTCCTGCACATCGCCAACGGTGAGGCCGTAGCGTGCGATGGCGTCGCGATCAATGTTGAACTCGACGTAATTGCCGCCCATCGTTCGTTCCGCGAACGCGCTCAACGTGCCGGGCACGCCTTTCACCACCGCTTCCACCTCCGAGGCGACGCGCTCCAGTTCGGCCAGGTCAGGTCCGGCAATCTTGATGCCGACCGGCGTCTTGATCCCGGTGGCGAGCATGTCAATGCGCGTTTTGATGGGCATGGTCCAAGCGTTGTTCAAGCCGGGTATCTGGACGGCCGCGTTCATCGCGTCCACCAATTCATCCGGTGTGCGCGCGCGGTGCGCGATGACTTTGCCGCTGTCGTCCTTGATGTCCACGGCGGGCCAGTCCTTTTCATCCTTGAGCATGATGGTCGTCTCAATCATGTCGAACGGCGCTGGGTCGGTGGCCGATTCTGCGCGGCCAATCTTGCCAAAGACGTGATGAACCTCCGGGAAACTCTTGATGATTTTGTCGGTGACTTGAACGATCTCGCGCGCCTTAGTGGGCGAAATGCCGGGAAAGGTTGTCGGCATGTAGAGCAGATCGCCTTCGTAGAGTGGCGGCATATACTCCGAACCGATGTTTTGGTAAGGGAAAATTTTCCCGGCCTTGAACGCCCATTCCTTGGCCTTGCCATCGGGAAGAATTTTGGCGACCAGACTGTTCCAGGGGAAAAACACCCAGACGATGAGCGCGGCGGCACTGAAGATTACCGACCATCGCCATTTAATGACGAAATCAATCACTGGATGGTAAAGCCAGATAAGGAAACGGTTGATGGGGTTCTTTTCCTCGGCGGGAATTTTGCCACGGATGAAGAAGCCCATCAAAATCGGCGCGAGCGTGATGGAGAGCAATGCGGCTGCACCCATCGAGTAAGTCTTGGTGAAGGCCAGCGGTTTGAACAAACGCCCTTCCTGCGCCTGCAAAGTGAACACCGGGATGAACGACACCGTGATGACGAGCAACGAATAAAACAGAGTCGGACCAACTTCAATGGAGGCGTCGCGAATGATTTCCCAATGCGGTTTTTTCCCCTGGTCATGCTCCATGTGTTTGTGCGCGTTCTCAATCATGATGATGACCGCGTCCACCATAGCGCCGATGGCGATGGCGATGCCGCCGAGCGACATGATGTTCGAGCTGATGCCCTGGCCATACATGACGGAAAAAGACATCAGCACGGCGATGGGCAGAATGAGAATCGCCACGAATGCGCTGCGCAAGTGCATCAGAAAGGCGATGCACACCAACGCCACGACAATGCTTTCCTCGATGAGCTTTTCTTCGAGCGTCTTCACCGCGCGACCAATCAATGCGGTGCGATCGTAGGCGACGCTGTAATGCACGTCCGCCGGCAGGCCCTTCATTGCATCGTCAAGTCTTTGCTTCACGTCGAGAATGACTTGCCGCGCATTTGCGCCATAGCGGACAACCACAACACCACCGACGGTTTCACCCTCGCCGTTCAACTCCGCAATACCTCGGCGCATATCCGGGCCAAGCTGAACATTGGCGACCTGGCTCAACAGAATCGGCACGCCGCCATCGCCCACGCCGACCGCGACTTTCTTCAAATCCTCAAGGCCCGTTATGTAACCGCGGACTCGGAGGATGAATTCCTTTTCCGACAGCTCGATGGAACGCCCGCCGACTTCGCCGTTGCTTTTCTTCACCGCCATTGCCACTTCGGAAATCGAGAGGTTGTAGGCGCGGAGTTTGGTGGGATCAACCGTGACCTGATATTGCTTCACGAAGCCGCCGATGGACGCGACTTCGGACACGCCTTCGACGGAAGCCAGTTGATAGCGCAGATACCAGTCCTGCATGGAGCGGAGTTGCGCGAGGTCGCGGTTGGTCGAGTTGATGGAATACATGAACGCCCAACCGACGCCGGTTGCGTCCGGGCCAAGGGACGGCGCGACGCCTTGGGGCAAGCGCCCGCTCAAGCCGCTCAGATATTCGAGCACGCGCGTGCGCGCCCAATAAGGGTCAGTGCCATCCTGAAAAATGACATAGACGAATGAATAGCCGTAAAACGAATAGCCACGAACGACCTTTGCCTTCGGCACGGAGAGCATCTTCGTGGTGAGCGGATACGTGACCTGATCCTGAACAATCTGCGGCGCTTGACCGGGCCATTCCGTATAGACGATGACCTGCACGTCGGACTGGTCGGGCAGCGCATCCAGCGGGATGTTCTTCACCGAGTAAACACCGACCAGCACCAGGACAATCGTTCCCAACAGAACGATGAACTTGTTCCTGAGCGAAAAATCTATGATGCCTTTGAGCATGGTAATGTTCCTTTGCGCTCAGTTTTTGTGTTCGTGCGCGGAAGACTCCATCGGCGGATGCTGCTTGCGCCAGTTCTCCTCCGCGATTTTGCCGTGCGCGACTGTGCTCGTGAGCACGAGGTCCATTTCACACTTCGGACATTTTCCGGGTTTGTCGGAGACCACATCGGCATGAACTGCCATCGGGCAGGTATAGAGCGTGGAAGGAATCGCGGCTGAAGTTGCAGATGGTTGAGGAATCGGCGGTGCTTCCATCACGGGAATGAGTGTCATGGCGCACTTGGGGCAGTTGCCGGGTTTCTCCGCGCGCACGTCATTGTGTTCGGGCATCGGGCAGGTGTAGTAAAGGAGCTTCCCGCCGGGTTGTAGTTTTTTCAGCGTCGCTTGAGACACGGGCACGAGCGTCATGGCGCACAGCGGGCACTTGCCGGGTTGGTTGTATTCAATGGAGACGTGCTCCGGCATCGGGCAGATGTATTTGACGGTTGCGTTGGTGGCGGCGGAAGCCATGCCGGGCATTCCCTCGTGACCTGTTGCTGTCGCGCTTTCCTTGCCCGCCGATGTCGCCGGGCCGGATTCTTTTGGCTTCAACATCTTTTGGATGGCCTCGCGAAGTTGGCTCTCCGAATCCAACATGAATTGGCCGGACGTAACGATTCGTTCGCCTTCGTTCAATCCACTCAACACTTGATACATGTCACCCTCGGCCTGCGGACCGAGCGTGACGGTGCGCGGATCGAACTTGCCGCCGTCCAACGCCACGAAAACGGTGGTCTTCTCACCGCTGCGCAAAATGGCCATGTCGGGCGCGAGCAACGCGGACGGTTCTAACTCCGACATAACCTGAACCGTGGCAAACATTCCGGGTTTGAGGAAATAGCCGGGGTTGTGGAACTCCATCCGCACTTTTGCGGTGCGGGTTTTCTCGTCCACATTCGGATAGATATAAGTCACCCGCCCACGGAACTCGCGGTCGTTCAGATACGAAAGTGTGACGGTCGCTTCCTGGCCGAGCTTGAGATAAACCAAATCCTGTTCGTAAATCTGCGCCTGCACCCAGACCAGTCCCAAGTCAGCCAGCCGGTAAATCTTCATGCCGGCATCCACCATCTGGCCTTGGACCACCATTTTATCAGCTACAAATCCATCCTGCGGCGCGACGATTCGCAATGTCTTCGTCGCTTTCCGTGTCTTCTCCAGTTCGGCGATCTGCTCGTCTGAAATGTCGAAGAATTTCAATTTCGTCAGCGCGGAAGTTTTGAGTGCATCATTTCCCGCGCCCGCTTTGTTCGCGGGATCGGTGGCGAGCAGATACTCGACTTGCGCGCTGTAAAGCTCGGGCGAATAAATCTCGAACAGCGGATCGCCCTTCATCACCAGTTGCCCGGTGGCATTCACGTGAAGCTTTTCAATCCAGCCTTTGAACTTGGTCGTCACGTCCGCCAGCGCCGTCTCGTTATATTCAATCGCGCCGACAGTGCGAATGGCCCGGCGCAGCGGTCCTCGCGTGACGGTCGCGGTTCGGATTCCCATAGTCTGCGTGGTCACCGGGTCAACCGCGATGGCGGAAGATTCTGCCGCCGCCGCTTCATCTTCGTAAACCGCGACCATGTCCATGCCCATGCTGTCCTTGCCCGGCCCGGGCTTCACCTCGCCGGGATTCATGGTGGATTTGTAGTATTTAATCTTCCGTTCGCCGGACGTGGTAGGCGTGCCGCTTGCACCCGATGCCTGTTTGCGAATGGGCGTGAGCTTCATGCCGCAAATCGGGCAGTTGCCGGGCGTGTCTTGAACGACCTGCGGGTGCATTCCGCAGGTGTAAAGGGTTTTGCCTTCCTTGGCGGACTCGCTCGTGACGGCGTGGTTGTGGCCGGTGGAACGTCCGGCGAAAAATGCGCCCACGCCAACTACGGCGATGGCAATAATGGCAACAATGGTCTTGGCTTTCATATCAGTGGGAGGATGGCGTCACCGAGTCGGAGGAATTGGTTGAGTTGTTCACGGACGGGGCAACCGTCCAGCCAGGAATCGGCGGATGGCCGGGCGGCAAAGTCCGTTCCGGCACAGGTTCGTTTGTGCTTTTGGCGGCGCAGCAACCAGGATGATTCTCGCCGCTGCTGCCGCATTGTTCGTGGCCGGCTTTCATCTCGCCCGCAGGCACGAGGGCCATGCCGCACTTCGGGCAATCGCCCGGCTTGGCGCTCACCACGTCGGGGTGCATCGGACAGGTGTATTGCCCGCTGGCGACAGTTTTCGCCCGCACGTTTTGCAGGCGGGTTGGCACGTCGAAATACAGGCCCGCTGCCGCGCCGACAAAAATCGTCAATACAAGAATGCCGAGAAACAGCCGGAGATTTTTGGAGAAGAAGTTCATGGTTGATTGGGTTCGTTGTTACATTCCGCCCCGACTCTTTTTATTCATGGAAGGTTGCGCGCTCTTTGGGGTGTTGCTGCTCACACTGCCGGCCATCGCCGCGCCCGTCGGGGGCATTCCACGGACGATCAAGGACAGTTCCGCCAAAACCACTTCGCGTTGCGCGGCGACTTCCACCTTGTCCAACTGAAAACCGAGCAACGTGCGTTCGGCGTCAATCACGTTGATGAACTCCGTCTGCCCGGACAGATAACTCGCCCGCGCGACTTCCAGCGACTTCAGCGCCTTGGGCACAAGCTGGTCGTTCAAGACCTCCAGGTTGCGCGTAGTCTCACGGTAGAGATACATTCGTTCAGTCACGTCCACCGCGAGTTTGATTTGTTCGTCGGACAAGCGCGCCTGCGTGGAACGCTTGCTGGCCTGCGCTTCGGCGATTTGCGCTGCGATTTTGTCACGCCAGATGGGCAACGAAACAGTTCCGAGCGGACGATAGAGCGTGGGATTCATCTTCACGTCCGCCATCAAGCCGAGGGTGAAATCCGGCAAGCGCGACCGCGTGGCCAAAGTGATCGAGGCTTCGGCAGCACGCACGTCAGCCGCCATCGCTTTCAGTTGGGTGTTCTGCGCCAAGGCCGCTTCAAACACCTGATTGCCGGAAAGGTCCAGCGCGGTGGATTCGAATCGGCTGGGCATCGGTGGTTCGGGGTCAGTCCCGCCCAAGCCGAGCGCGGCTTTGAATTGAGCCATGAGCGCGCTACGCGAGTCTTCGAGATTGGCGATTTCCGTCTGGAGGCTGTCCTGTTCGATCTGGGCGCGCAGCACGTCCTGCAAGGTGGCTTTGCCGACTTCGTTTTGGGCGCGGGCGGATTTTTCCACTTCGTTCAAGAGTTGCAGCGTCTCGCGATCAACGCGGATTTTTTCCGCCAAGAAATAAAGCTGGTAATAGGCACGCTTCACATCGAATGCGCTCGCGAGTGCCGCTGACTGAAACGTGAAATACCGGGATTGACTCTCCTCCGACGCGATCTGCGCGCCGACGCGCAGCTTGTCCGGCCACGGAATAGCTCCCATCAGACCGGGCATGACGGACGTGACGATGTTTTGAATGTCCATCTGAAACGTCAACTGCGGGTCAGGCAGCGACCGCGCCTGGGTGATGCGTTCAATGGATGACAACCAATCGTAGTATGCCGCTTCCACCTTGGGCTGGTTGAGCAGCGCGAACGCGAGATAATTGCTCAAGCCGGACTCGCCGGTCAGTTCAGGCAACGCGGGCTTTTCACCGTGCGGTCGGTAACTGCTCGCCGCCTCTTGCGCCTGACGACGCGCGGCCTTCTCGGTTTTCGTGGGAATGCCCTTGCAACCGGCGAGCAGCAAACCAACGAGCACAAGACTGGTTGCGCCAGTGAGCCAGCGGCGATGAGATTTGTTTTCTGAATTCATGCAGTCGAGTTTCGTTCAATTTCGTCACGACGACGAGCCGGATCGAGCTAGTGACAAGAACCCTGATGCGTGGAATGATCGGCTGCGCCGTCGCCTGTGGAAGCGCATCCCGTCAAAAAGATCACGCCCGCGAGTGCTACCGCGAGCGCGATGAGAGCGAAATTGATTTTGGAAAGGTCTCGGATTGGTTTCATGGTCGGTTTCAAGTTTTGTCGTTGCTTTATTACCATTGCGACTCCGCCCCCATCGTTTGGGGCAGCGGAGTCGCGCAATTTTCCGCTTTGTGATCGGGAGCTTTTCCGCTCCACACATTGATTACGTTGTCGGAGACGGAATCCCTCCAGATTTTTTCTGTGGCCTGCTTAATGAAGCGGAGCGTATGGGACGGTGAGATAAACGTGGTGTGCGATGTATTGGCTGGCCGCAAAATGCGCTTGCGTGCCCGATGCCGGATGGAAATGCACCTTCACGGATCTTCCTGGTTCAATCTCCTCGGGCCGAATCGGAATCCCGTTCTTCCAAAACTTTGTGCTCCTGTCCCACGCGAAGACAACAGGCTCACCCGGCTTCAACGGCAACAAGGTGAGACTTTGGTTTGTGAGATTTATGGACTGGAGTGTGCCGTCGAAGCTCAAGCCGTGAATTGATCCGGGGTAGGCGCGGTGACTCGCGCAACCAGACCAAACCAAACCGGCCATGAGGAGAGTAAAGCCAGCGATCAGGAAATTCTTTCGCGTGGTTTTCATTTCTGATTTCGGTTGGCCTCGCTCCACCGCACTTCACGCAACACAAGTTTTCCGCTCTCTCTGCGGTAATACACCTTGATGGGCTGGCCTGCACGAAGTGAATTGGGCGATGTCTTTTGCCCGCCAACAAGAAAGCGCGTGGAATCCTTCCAGATGAAGATGCGATTGGTCGCAGCCTTGGGTTCAGTCAGAACCAGAGTATGGTTCGTCAGCTCAATGCTTTGAACCACACCTTGAGCCGGATGCTGCACGGGCGGACGCGCCTGAGTCTCGAATGCCGCCAACGTCACGCCGAGCAGAATCAGAAAGCGAGTTAAAATGAGCGCGGGGAGTTTCATAGGTCTTTCATTGGTTCTCTTGTGGCAAAAAGACTGCGCGACACCGTTCAGTGTTGCATCAATAACGTTGCGCCTTTTACCGGCTCGCTGCTTCCAACGCTTGTGTGATGGCCCGCGTTGTTGGTGGCGCAGGAGGTCGTGATCACCGCGAGCAACACGGCCAGCGCCGCCGCTTGGCACGCTTTGATTGCGCGCGGTGATCGAATTGTGCTTGCGGAGTTCATTGATGGTTGCTCAATGAGATTGCTGTTTCCCGGCGTGGGAATCGGGCGGGACGCCGCCGCGCACATTGCCAGAACGAAGAGCGCTGCGAGCAGCGTCCACAGAATTGCGATGAGCCAGATTCCCATAACCGGTTTGTGTTTTGGTTGGTGACGTGACGTGCCTTACTTCAGCGGCGCAACTTCCACGTTTTTCTTCTCCATGCCTTTGGTGGCAACGCTGCTGCCCTTGCTCGTGTTGCAGCATGCGGCACTTTCCGCGCCGCATGACGAGCAAGTGTGGGTGGCAACGGATTGTTTGGCTTTGCCGTGGCCCACGATTTTCCAATCCGTTCCGCAGCCGTCGCAGAGGTGCGTCGAGACGCGGATGAGCGGCTTGTTTGCCCCTCGCGCGGAATAATCCACTCGCTCCGTCACTTTGTCTTTGCACTTTGCGCACGGCATCGCCGGGATTTCGGCAACCGCAGGAACAGGACTGTGATTCCGCTTATACTCATCGAGGAACTGGCGCTGTTTCGGCGAGGCAGTAATGCCATCGTCGCCCGTGGGTTTGTATTGGGCCTGTGCTGAACCGGCGAACAGGGACAGGGCAATGCCTGCCAGCGCCGCGATCAGGAGGTTGTTTGTGCGTTTCATAGTTTGCCTTTCGTTTTGTGGTGGTTTGTTTGTTGGTGTGATCCCTTTCGCCCGATGTAAATTGCCTATTTGCCGGTCCAGACAGTGACGGAGGGCGTCGCGTTGTTCGGCGCGTGCAACTCAATGAGCCGGGCAGCGCCGCCCTTGGCGGTCTTCGCTTCGTTGCGGGAAGGCGTTGCTGACCTGGACGTCCAGATGGTGACGGACGCCGTGGCATTGTTCGGCGCGTGGAGTTGAATCAACTGCGAAGCGCCGCCTTTGGCCGTCGAGGTTTCGGCGGCGGCGACAATTCCCGCGCTCGTGACGAGCAGAGCTGTTGCGATAGTGAGCCGGGCTAGCGCCGTGATTCGATTCGTTTTCATATTCGTGGGCTTTCGTCGTGAATTCATTCCGCCTCTACTTGAGCGGCGCGACCTCGATGGTTTCCGCCGCAGGCTTGTAACCCCGCGCGAGCCACGGAAACTGTTCAATGGCCCTCGGGCTGGCCGCGTAAGCGCGATTCTTGAGCACCCTGGCAATCTCACTGTTCACGGATGCTGGTGTGGTCGTCGGCTTCGCGGTGTTGACGCGGGCCAACTGCGGGAACTGCTCCAACATGCGCGGGCTGGCGGCCAGCGCGCGGTTGTTCCTGATGTTGGCTGGAACGCTGTCGAAGCGTGTGCTTGATGCCGTCGTCGCCGACGACTGACGTGTCAGCCAGGGGAACTGCTCCTTCGCACGCGGACTGGCGGCGATGGCGCGGTTGGACAAGTCTTTGACCGAGAAGTCGGCGGCTTGGATGGTTGCGGTTGCGGTGAGGAGAGCGGCGGCGACCGCTCCCAGCAGAAGTGTTTGTGTCGTTTTCATAGTAAAGTGTTTGCTTTTGTTTTTGTTATTTCCGGCGATGTCTCTGCCGTTCTCCCTTTAATACGTTCGCAGAGTGGAAATCCCCTTTGCCATTCCTTGCTATTCGTCGAACATTTTTTGCTCACTGCGGCGCAATCGAGGAACGGGATGAAATCCTCTCCGCAAATTGAAGGGCGAGCAGCGGCGTTAACTCACCGCAATCAATGATACCTTTTCCCCTTGCGGGCCGCGCGCCGTGCCCAGCGCGTGGGCATCCAGTGTCGGAACGCCATCAACGAGGAACAGGTAACGATGGTGGCCGTGATGGAGCGGAATCTGGATCGTCCAGCCGCCATCGGGCTGGCGTTGCATCGGATGCGAGGTGTGATTCCAGTCATTGAAATCCCCCGTCACAAATACCGCTCCGGCTTGGGCGGATCGGTGGAACAAGCTGACTGGTTTGCTCATCCGTTTCGCGGAGTAGCAGTTTGTCGGGAAGCATGAACCCGGTGAGCGCCGAGATGTTTCAGCTTCCACGAGATCAATGTCCGTCGTTGCGTAGTTCGGTTGCATAACTCTATCCATGACTACGCCACTCCCGACTCCCGCCCTTGCCGAAGAAATGGACGCTTGATTGTGAACGGGGAGAAACTGGACCAATGAAGGGCGTCAACGGCTGGAGATTTCTTCCACCATCGCCGTCCAGGTGGAGAGTTCGCGCGACCCTGCGAAACGTCGGCGCAAATTTCCCTGCGCATCAATCAGCGCGTAGGTCGGAACTTCTTGCACGTTGAAGCGGAAGACGAGAGAACCGTTCGCGTCCAATAGCACCGGATGATTGATGCTCATTCGCGAGATCAGCTCCTTGAGAGCAGGCTTGTTCGCCGCGCAGTTGGCGTGGGGGTCAGCAGAGTGCGCGTGATTGTGTTGATGCTCGTGTCCAGCGCCGCAGTCGTCTTGCGGGCCGACGGCTGGGTCAAACGCGATGCCGACGACTGTCAGTCGCCGGGACTCCTGTTCCTGCAATTGCTTGAGCGTTGCCACATCATCGAAACTTGCTGCATTGCCGACTTTCCAAAAGCAAAGCAGAACTGCCTTGCCCTGAAAGTCGGAGAGATGGACTAATCTTCCCTCCGAATCTTCGAGAGCAAAATCTTTGGCGGGCAATTTGCTGGCAATGATACGTGGCGGCGGGGACGGCTGCGGAAATTCTGCGCGATGCAGCATCCACCACTCGCGCCACTCTTGCGCGCCGTGACGGATCGCGTCGAGATTGAAAGGCGGAAGTGGGGCTTCATCTGAGCGAGTGAATTTCGGCAGCGCGTGGCTCGAACGGATTCCGAAATCCAACCCGGTTGTCTTGCGCAACAGCAAGGCCGCTTGCACGGTCACACGCGGATCGGGATCATCGAGAAGATGAACCGCCAGCGGCACATCGTTGGAACTGGCAACGCGCTGAAGTTGCTGGAGTGCGAGCACGCGCACGGCTGGGTCGGCATCGTTCGACTGCTGTCGGAGCAAGATCATTGAGTTCGCGCTCCTGGCTTCTGCCAAAATGTTCATCGCTGGTTCGCGCACATTCAAGTCGGGATCGTTAGCCGCTTCGTTCACGATTGCTTCCATTGCGCCAGCCAGTGCCGGTTCTGTGTGAAGGCGCGTCTTGAGGTGTTCCATTACAAACTGCTGCACGGTTAGATTGCCACTCCGCCACATTCGCTCCAATGTCGGCGCTCGGTCTGACGTTCCCTCGACCAGTTCTGATAGCACCGCACCGGACGGCGCATCGGAGCGCAGAGCCAAGGTTATGACCAATTCGTGTCGCACGGGTTTCCAGCAGAGGACGACGACTAAGGAGAAAAGCGCGAAGCCTATCAACCACCATCGGTCGCGCGGACCAATCTTCGGCCACCGTTGTCGCGAGGACTCTGAAGCGTTGGTGGGCGCTGTCGAAACAGTTTGTTTGGCTAATGGCGCTGACATATTCCCATACCGATTCGAGCAGACGAGTTGGCGAGGCGCGGCCCATGAAACGGTTTGCTATTGCGGGCCGCGCGCTTCGCTCTTTTGTCTCAACTCATCCGCATCACTTCCTTTCCATTGGTTCGTGTTTTGTGTTTTCGGACCGATCCAAATTTGCTTCGTTCGCTTCAGGTTCGCGGGAGCGTCACTCATTCAAACCCCAATGATTCACGCCTGCACCCTGCTGGATTACGCGCACGGCATCCAGGTCCTCGCCAACATACTTTGACAATTCAAAGGTGCGGGCTGGGTGATGGGGTGCGTGACCTGACAAATAGTAGTTCACAAAGCAGGCCAGACCGCTGACGCGGGCCGTCTCGCGCAAGTCGCGCTCCACAAGTGTCTGCGACGGTGTCGTCCCTGCCACAAGCGGAAGCAGAATCACGAGAGCGCCATCCGGCTGCGTGCGCCGCGTGAGCCAGTGGCAAAGCCAATCTTGCACCGGACGCGGCAGCATGTGTGGATTGCTCGGGCAACAAAATACGACGTCAGCCTCGGCGGCGATGCCCACAGCACGGGCAAAAAGACTCCGCTCCGTCAGTGCGTCGAAGCGCCACCAGAAATCACGGAATTCAAATTCCACAGTCAAACTGCGGATCACGCCGAGATACACTTCCTTCGCCGCGCGGAAGGCCGCATCGTCATCGTATGCCAGTGCCACGGTGATTGGTAAATCGTCCTTTGGTTTGCAGGTCGCGGCGATGGATTTCGGAAGCATCATAATTTGTTACGCACCAAGCGGACGAATCCCTCTCACCCAATCAATTCTTGAGAAGACTGTGAACGATGATGAACGCGCCCAAAAGCAGAAGGCCAGTGGCGAGCACGCGCGTAAGCCAGAGGCCGGACAGCCGGGCGGCCAGCCACGTGCCCGGCCACAGGCCAATCATTCCACCGAGCGTGAACAGGCCGGTCGTTTCCCAAGACACCCGTTGACCTGTGAGAAAATGAGCGCCGGTCGCTGCTGCGCTGACGAGTGCCACGCTGAACATGGCAGTCGCGATGGCGCGATGAATCTCCACGCGACTGATGAGCACCAATCCGGGAACGAGAATGAATCCGCCGCCCACGCCAAGCAGTCCCGACAGCACGCCCGTGCCGAACCCAAGCGACGCCAGCCGGAAAAATTGATGTGTCCTTGCGCCGGAGTTTTCACCCGTTGGACCGGATGGATTCTGCGTGCCGTTGGATGGTTGAAGCCATAATCGAATCGCAACGATCAACACGAGCGCGGCAAATACCAGCAGCAGCCAGCGTTCAGGCAGGTGTCGGCCAATCAACGCACCCACGGGCGCGCCCGCTAACCCGCCGAAGGCAAGCTGCCAGCCCAGGCGTTTATCAATTCCACGGCCGCGTGTGGTCTGAATCGCACGCACTCCCGCCATCGCACCCACCGCAATCATCGAAGTGCAAACCGCCGCGTGCGGGCGCAGATGCAGGGCATACACCAGCAATGGCACGGCGAGGGTTGATCCGCCGTTGCCGGTCAACCCAAACAAGACTCCTACAATCAAACCGAGAATCAGTGTCATCGCGGGTCATTGCGGTTCTCGCGCGGGTGAAGTGCGACTCATGCGCCGACGTTTCACCCGTTTAAGAGACCGCGAACAGATGTAAGCCATCAACTGGTTCGTTGCGATGCGGCTTCCCGCCGATGAGCGCGGCCAGTTGATCCGAATTCACCGGCTTTTCGAGAAACGCCATTGCACCCAAGCGGCGCGCGGCCTCGCGGCGCTCCGCGTTGCTGGTGGCGCTCATCAAAATGACTGGCAGTTCCGGCCAGCGAAGGCGGATGAACTGGAGCAAATCAAAGCCGTTCATCACGGGCATCTCGACATCACTGATGACTATCCCGACCGGTTGTTCGGCGAGCTGGTGGATGGCGTCTTCGCCGTCAAAGGCCACGATGACCTCAAATCCTATGCGGCGCACGAGTGATTCGACCCAGCGGGCAGTTATCGGATTGTCGTCCACGACAAGAATCGGTTTTGTTTCTGCATCCATACCTGGTGATACGCCGGTTTGCCTGCCAACCCTCGCGGCGTTGGCGGTCATTCGTCACAACGCCTTCTCGCCTTCCTCGCCCGAACGAATGTTGATGGCGCGTTCGATGTTCAGAACAAAGATTCTCCCGTCACCTTTTTCGCCGGTGTAGAACGGCTCGCGCAGCACGCCCACAAAACGATCCACGTCGGCGTCGCCACACACGATCTCGATCTTGGCTATCTTGGAGTATTTCTCCCAATACTGTTTGAACATCTTCAGACGGAACTGTTCGGCGTCGGCGAAAGCGCCGATGGCGATGACGTGAGAGACAGCCACATCAGTCGCGCCCTCCTCGGTCAAGCGCCCCAACACATGCTCCAGAAAGTTCTCACCGACGTAGGCTTTGATTTCTTTCATTGGAGCAGATGCTGTGGGTTCGGGTCGTCCGATCTACTTGCGCCAATCTACTTGGGCGACATTCCCTCGGTGGGCGGCGCTCCCCGATGCGTGGCGCAGCAAAACACAGAGTCGCTCCCACACGCGTCGCATGTATGCTCGACCTGTTCCTTCGCGCCAAAACCCCGGCCCGTCACGGTGATCGTGGATTTGCAACCCGGACAATAATGCCGATGCTCGAACGGCGTGAAGAATCGGTTTCGTGGCCGGTTCACGTCGGCGAACAGGACGGTCTTGCATTTGGCGCACGCCATCGCGACGGCGTCGCCTTTTTTGAGATTCAGTTCGTCACCGGTGTTCTTGACGTGATACAGCGGAATGAATTTGCGTTCTTCATAAACACGCGTGGTTGATTTGCCTCCCGATGACGCGCAACCTGTGACCGCCAATCCCACCGTGAGGAGTGCCGCCCAAGCGGCGAGATGCTTAAAGTGCCGTGTGATCTTCATGACTTTGCCTTTCTCGTAAGCCGCCACAATGCTTCGCACTGACGCATGTGACCGCTCGTTTCGCTGTCATTCCTTTATACGATCAACACGGAGTTCACCCCTCTACTATCGGCTGTCGCCGTCCCATTTGTCGCCGGGTTGCTGACAACCTGCCCGTCAACCACCAAGGCATAATCATAACGCCCCGGTGACAGGAACAATGCGCGCGCCCAGCGACCGCGACCTGCCGAACACATCGGTGTGGCGGTTGGATTCCAGCCGTTGAATGTTCCCACAATGCTGACGTGATGAACGAAAGCCCGCTGGAGTTTGAACAGAACACACCGCAACTTCGGCTTGGTTGCGGTGCATCCCGTTTTCACGTGTGCTTGCAGTGATTCGTCATGTCGCGTTGCGCGCACTGCGTCAGTGCATGTGCGCCGAGTGGTCTGCGTGTTCAGGTGCTCCCGAAGCGGTGGCTTTGACGAACTGGCCGCAGCGGGCCATCGCTTTGCCCATGTAGGGATTGCTCACGGTTGTTCCGGTTTGCAGCCAACTGGCTTTTGCCATCGGGCAATGCACCTGCCGATAGATGCCGGACACAGTTGAATCCTTGGCGGCGAATTGAATGAGCGATTCACTCAACGGCTTGAACGCCTCGCGTGCGGCAACCAGGTCTTTGGCTTTGGCCACGGCTTCCGCCTGCTGTCCAATCGTCGCCGAAAAGGTATTCGCCTTGTCTTCCTTCACCGACTTGGCAATTGCCTGCGCGCTCGTTGTGATACCTTCGAGCGAATCAGCGGCCAGCGCGGTCTGAATCTGGATGTATCCGTCGAAAACCGCCGAGACCGGCTGCGGCAACTTGCCGGTGGCGGTGGTTGCCTGCGCGTTGTGCGACTCGTGCCCGGACATTTGCGAACAGCCCGGCATCGTGCTCGGGGTTTCGCCGCCGCAACAACCGGCTTGGGCTGCAAACGCGGGCACGGCGATGAACCCAGCTACAAGGACGGAGAGAACGAATGTTTGTTTTTTCATGTTTTGATTTCGATTTTGTGTTGAGGTTTGAACGGACAAACGGAAATCCGGGGATGGAGAAAACGCTCGAAGTCGGCGCGCAATTGTTTGCGCGCATGATACAGTCGTGACTCGACTGCTTTGGCGGAGCAGTGCAGCAGGCCGCCAATCTCGATTTGGGAAAGCTCATCGTAGGCGAACAGGCGCACTGACTCACGCAGTTGAGGCGTCAGCGCCGCAAGCGAATCCTCCAAGCTGCGCATTTCTTCCTCGTGCTCCAATCGAACATCCGGCGCTGGCTCGCGAGCCGGAATGCGCTGTTGCGATTCCAGTTCCTCCTCGTTCAATTCCTCCAACGAAATGATCTCGGGCTGGCGAGCGCGGTGACGAAGGCGGTTGCGAGCCAGATTAAATGCGATGGTGTAAAGCCAGGTCGTGAACCTCGCCTGCAAATCAAACCGATGCCGGTGGCGATAGACCCGGATGAAAGCCTCGTCCACAACGTCCGTCGCCTCGTTCCAGTCCTTCAGCATTCGCGCAATGACACCATGCAGACGGGCGGCATGACGTTGCATCAAACGCGTCATCGCTTCGTCTTCATCCCGGCACAGGCAGGCCATGTCAGCCGCATCCTGTCGGGCAATCGCTTCCCGTCCGTTCGTGCTTCGGTCTGGCGTGAGACATAAATCCTTTTCAACCGTGAGCGCGCCGGATCGGCTACCGATTTGGCGGGCGTCGACTACGAGCGTCTGTGTGGTGCGACTCCATGTCCACTTCGCTTCATGGCCGTTGGTATGCTCACTTCCGTTCGCAGGCGAAACGGACTTGCCGTTTCGGTCCAAAGTCTGGGTCGTTGTGTCAGAAGGTGAAAGAATCAGAGCCATGAAATCGCTCCCATGTCAGACACGGCGCGCTGCGTCAGCCAATGGTTAGAACCGCGTTCGCTCCGCCGTGTGGGTTTGCCACGGTCTCTTTGGCGTTCGGGTCGTCCACCCAATTGCCATCCACCACGAGGCGGTATTCGTAGCGCCCCGGCGGCAGTGTGAGTTCTTTCACCCAACGACCGTTACCGAGAGCAACCATTGGCGTTGCGCCCGGTTGCCAGTCGTTGAACGAACCGGCGATGCACACGGTCTTGGCTTCGCTGCTCTGAAACTCAAACCGGCAGGCACGTTTGCCGGAAGCGGAAGTCGTTGCGGGATTTTTGTTCTTTCTGGCCATGCGGATTCCTTTCTTGCTCGCGGGTGAGCATTCCCCTGTGCGATGGGAACTTGAAATCCGGTGCTGGACCAGTCGCGCAGAGGAATTTTCACGAGCGTATTCATAAACTTCGTCGAACCTTGATACGCCGCAGAACAACGCATCCCTCTGCAAACACGGAGAAATCGTGCCGCCCGGTCGGAATGGAAAGCTCCGTCCGTTCTTGCGTGCTGCCGCATTTCGCGCGTCAACCTATTCCGCCAGTAGTGGCGCGAGGCTTTCGCGGAGTTGCTGACGCGCTTTGTAGATACGCACCTCGACTGCTTTGGCGGAGCAATTTAGAATCTCGCCGATCTCGGCGTGGGACTTCTCCTCGTATTCCGCCAGCACCAGCGGGACGCGCCACTTTTCAGGCAACGCGGCAACGGCGCGGCGCACGGTCTCCGCCCGTTCCTCCGCTTGTGTGGCTTCACTTGGCGACGGCCTGTTTTCGGGAAGCGATTCACTGAAGCTATTGCCCGTGGCTTCGTTATCCGCGTCGAGCGAAACCTGCTGATGGCGTCCGCGCCAGCGGTAACGGTCGCGCACTAGATTGCTGGCGATGGCGTAGAGCCAGGTGGAGAATCGTTTGGCCGCGTCGAACTTCGTCCGGTTCTGATAAACACGGACGAAAGTTTCCTGCGCCAAGTCCGCCGCATCCTCCTCGTTTTGCAATGAACGAACCAAATACTGGAAGATCCGTTCCGCGTGGCGTTCCATCAAATCGTTCAACGCCGCGCCATGTCCCGACGCCAACCGCGCCATGTCGAGGCGATCCTGCTCGTCGGCATCGGCGGGTTTCGCGAACGAACTGCCCGCCTCCGTCTGCACCGACAAGGTGCTGATGCCGGGATGCGTGGTTGGCTGCTGCGAGAACATGGCTTCAATCTATTTGCCCCCGCATCAGGGCGGGCGGACGGACTCATGCCGTCACGCCGCGCCCCGGCGGGCAATGCGCGTTACTTTTTCTCCATGCCTTCGGTGGGCTTGGCGCTCTTGGTCGTAGCGCAGCAAAATGCCGAGTCATCGCCACATGCCTTGCAACTGTGCTTGAGTTCGGTGATGTCGCCTTTAGCGTGGCCGGTGACGGTGATGGTGGAATTGCAGCCGGCGCACGCGTGCGTGCCGATCAACTCCTTCGGCTGGCCGCCTTCCATCAGAAGTTGCGCGCCTTTCGTGCCCTGCTTGACGCGGGTAACCCACACGGTTTTGCACTTACTGCACACCATCGCCATCGTGTCGTCGTCCTTGAGTGCCGCTGCGTCCTTGGTGGTTTTCACTTCCTTGAGCAGCATGAGTTGATGCTCGCCGCCTTTCATGGGCTTCATCGGCTCATCCGCGCGGGCGTTGAGCGACATGGCCAGAGCGAACGCGACGCCGAGGCCGAGGATTGTTTTGCAGACTGACTTGTTTGTTTTCATTTTTGTTCCTTTTGGCTTTTTGTTTGTTGTTCGTTTCGGGGCGAGCCTGCGACCGCAGGCTCAAAGCGTTTCATCGGGTTCTTCGTCCGCCTTCAGCACTTCGTGGATGATGGTGATCAATTTCTCCGGGCCGTCCTGTTTGGGAGCAAAACCGCAAGCCCCTGCCGCGCGGGCGAGACGCTCCGTTCGACGCACGTCGAACATGGTGGTGGCCACGATGGGAAGCGCGGGAGTTTGCGCGTGGAGCAGCTTGATTAAATCCAGTCCGCTGGAAGATTTGAGCTGGATGTCGGTTAAAACGAGATCGGGTTGCAGGGACGCAATGGCTTCAATTGCTTCGCGCGCGTCCTCGGCCTCGCCGCACACGGTCAAATCGGTCTCGCGTTCCAGTGCGCCGACGATGCTTTGGCGCATCAGCGGGTGATCCTCGATGACAAAAACTCGGCGTTTCAAAATCCGCGTCGGTCGTTGAACTTTTGTGGCGTTCACGAGAGCAGATTACGTCGAGGTGGAACGCCTGCCCATTGGCGCAGAAGTCACGCTCGCGTAAAGGAGGGAGAATGCTGCGGATAAAGGAAATGCTTATGCACGAGGCGATGATGATGTCCGCTGTCCTTGCCTGCTCCTGGCGCTCGGGTTAATTTGGTTGCCTGACGATGGCAGAATCTCTTTTCAAAGTTGGTGAACTAGCCGAGCGCGCCGAAGTCGGTGTGCAGACGCTGCATTATTACGAGCGGCTTGGACTGTTGCCGAAACCAGAACGCTCCGCCTCGAATTATCGTCTTTACCCGACGGATGCCCTTCGCCGAGTCCAGTTCATCAAGAAATCTCAATCGCTCGGTTTTGCGTTGGAGGAAATCAAAGAGATTCTCGGCTTGCGCGGGCAAGGCCGCGCTCCCTGCCGCTGCGTTGCGGACGTGGGCAAAAAGCATTTGAAAGAGTTGGATGCGCGCATTGCGGCGTTGCAGGAATTCCGGCGGGCGTTGGCAGCCGTCGTGCCGAAATGGGAAAAGGAAACGTCACGTCAACGGAAGTGTGCGGGCGAGTTTTGCGATTTAATCGAGCGTTTGCCCCAGATTCCAAGCGGCCCTCCTCCTCTTGAAAAACGGGTAAGAAAAGGCCCTTGACCCTCTAGCCAGATAGAGGCTGTAGGTTTGTTCAGAAACTGAAACTGGAAAAGTTTATGGACAAATCGAAAGCTCTACAAAAGGCCACGTTGGGCGGCAGTCTTCTCGCTGCTGTCATTGCCTCGCTGTGTTGCATCGGGCCGCTGCTCGCGGTGGCGTTCGGACTCGGCGGCTTTGCCGCGTCCGCCGTGTTTGAAAAATGGCGACCGGTATTTTTGGGCGTGACGTTCGCCCTGCTCGCGCTGGCCTGGTATCTTACTTATCGCAAACCGAAAGAAAGCTGCGAGGAAGGCTCGGCCTGCGCGACCAAGCCGGCGGGCAAATGGAACAAAGTAGTTTTGTGGATTGCTACGGGCATTGTCTTACTCACGACCGCCTTTCCCAGTCTTTCGTCGGTGATCCTTCGCGGAACGCAGTCGAGTGTTCCCGGCGCGGTCGCGGGCGATAACAGCGTCGTCTTGAAGGTGGAGATACCGAGCATGGATTGCGCGGCGTGCGCCGTCAGCATCCAGACGAAAATGCGCAAGCTGGCAGGCGTCATCACCGCCAGCGTCAACTACGACACGAAGGAGGCCGAGGTGCAATACGACGCCACAAAACTCGCGCCGGAGAAGATCATCGCGGCCATTGATGAAACCGGGTTCAAGGCCGAGCCTGCCAACAAATAATTTCAACCAAGTCACCCTACGATGTCAGACTGCTGCTTAATCAACTCAACGGATGAAAAGCCTTGCCCCGAAACAGAGAGGGCCGGAGCGAGCAATTGCCCGGAATGTGGTCACCCCGGCAAGGCCGTCGAAACGAAAACGCTGAAACAAATGGTGCAACCGCAGCACCTCGAACTTGCCAGCAAGCCGGGTTTCTTGTTTTGCCGCACCGCAGATTGCGACGTGGTTTATTTCCATCCTGACGGCGACTGTTTGCGGAAGCCCGATGTGCGCGTGCGGGTGGGACTCAAGGAAACCGAAGATCCCGTGCCTGTCTGCTACTGCTTCGGGTTCACGGAGGCGATGGCCGTGGAGGAAATCCGTGCGACCGGCAAATGCAGCATCCCGCGACGCATCACCGCCGAAGTGAAAGCCGGAAACTGCGCCTGCGAAATCCGCAATCCGCAAGGCTCATGCTGTCTGGGCAACGTCAACGCCGCAGTCAAAAGAGTGATGAGACTCATGGCGGTCGAAAACCCGGCAGCACTCCCCTGAAATCCGCCGGCTGTTACGAACCTGCCTATACACTCGGCCCGCCCTGCGAAGCAACCCACCGAATCGCAAACCGCGTGAACTCGGGCGTGGCTTTCAGGCCGAGCTTTTCTTTGATGTGCATCCGATGCACGTCAACGGTCTTGGGACTAAGATGAAGGCGCTGGGCAATCTCATCGGTGCTCCAGCCTTCGCCAAAAAGGCGCATCACTTCCAGTTCGCGGTCACTCAATTTGGTTTCCGGGTCGTTGCCGATTTTGCCGGAGGGAGCGGCCACGGATTCCAGAATCTTGGCGGACATGCGCGGGCTTACCGCAATTTGCCCGCTCAACACGGTGCGGATGGCGTTTGCAAGTTGCTCGTCCGAACCCGCGCCTTTCATCACGTATCCGCGTCCGCCTGCTCGCAACACGCGTGCCGCGTAAAGCGATTCATCCTGCATGGACATCGCGAGCACGGGCAGACCGGGATGCAATGCGAGAATGTCCTTGATCAGTTCAAGGCCCTCCTTGTCGGGCAGCGTCATGTCCACCAGGACGAGATCGGGTTTCAGTTTTGCAATGGCTTCCATCGCTTCGCGCGCTGTGCCCGCCTCGCCGCAGACCATCAAGTCTTGTTCACGGCTCAAGAGATCAGCCTGACCTCGGCGCATCAACGGGTGGTCGTCCACCAGCAGAATCCTTTTGAACTGCGGAGGCGCTGGGCGCAAGGCAGGCGGCGCGAGCTTGCGCTGAGAACGGCTCGATCCTGACTCCAGATGGCTCATAGATTTCCTTTCGATTCAGTTGCTTTTCCGAGCATTGCCTCCGGCACGGAACAAATCACGGTGACACCTGCGCCGGGTTCGATGTTCACCTTTAATTGCCCGCCAATCAGTCGAGCACGCTGTTCCATCGTGCGCAAACCCAGGCCGTGGCAATTCTTCTGCGTGTCAAAACCGACGCCGTTGTCACGCACGCGCAATTCCACATCTGCGGGGCGGCGCACCAGCTCAATGGCGATCCGCGAAGCGTGCCCGTGCTTGAGCGCGTTATGCACCGCTTCCTGCGCGATACGATAAATGTGACTCGCCACATTCAGGTCATGCACCACAATCGCATCGGAAGACAATTCGGACGTGATGCCGTAACTGGCAGAAATACGTTCAGCGAGACTGTCCAACGCCTGAACCAAACCGTCGGGCTGCGGCGGCACGGCGTAAAGTTCGTGAGACAGATCGCGCGCCTGGGTGATGGCGGTGGCGAGCTCCTTGGAAAGTTGCGCGGCGATTTCGGCCTGTGCCGAGTTGGCGGATTTCAAATCACGATGCAGTCCGTTCATCAAAAAGAGCAATCCGCCAAGCTGTTGCCCCAAGCCATCGTGCAATTCCCTCGCGATGCGGGAGCGTTCCTGCTCCGCCGCTGCCGCGACCGTCTGCTCAAGCTGCCGCCGCTCGGCTTCGCTCTGACGAAGCTTCTCCTCGGCGCGTTTGCGCTCGGTGATGTCGGCACGGATGGCGATGTATTGGCGGGGTTTGCCATGTTCGTCGAGGAAAGGGACGATGGTGGTATCCACCCAATAAAACGAACCGTCCTTGGCCTTGTTCTTAATTTCGCCCTTCCAAACCTTGCCACGCGCAATGGTCGTCCACAGGCCGCGCATGAATTCCTTGGCATGGTGGCCGGAATTGATTACGCGGTGGTCCTGACCCAAGAGTTCCTCACGCGAATACTTCGAGATCGCGCAGAACTTGTCGTTGACGTAGGTAATCTTTCCTTGCGGATCGGTGATGGCCACGATGGCGTGCTCGTCGAGCGCGGCCTTCAATTCAGCCACTTCGCGATACCGCTCGTCACCTTGTGCAGAATGGGTTTTGCTCATCCGGTCTCCTTGGTTGTTTTCGGCGGTGGAAGTGGATCGCCACTTCCCGACCAAATGCAGAGGAACGGCAGCGCGCTGCCGAGGGCATAAAGCAGGAAGATGGCGACAATGAACGCAGTCATGTTTTGCCCAGGATTACTCTTTCGCCACATTCAGAGTGAACCGCGCGAATTTGGACACGCCGCCGATTTGGACTTGGGCGTAGAGTCGCATCAGGCCGGGTTGCTCGGGTTCAATGTGGAACTCCAGACTGCCCGCGCCGCGATCGGCATCTGACTTCGGCTCTGCGCCCATCGGGTGAATGTGGACGATGGATTTGTAATCTTCGCCAAAGCCCACAAGGTGCGCGTAGGTGGCCATGATGGGTTCAAGCTGGGTGAAGATTTTTCCGTCGGGCGAGGTGATGCGGAGTTTGCCCATCGTGGCTTCGCCAACCTTGAGCTTGGCTTTGTTGAACACGACTTCGTATTTCAACCCTTCCACCTCGGTCACCGTCTTGATGTCCCGCTCAGTGATCGGTTCGCCCTGGGTGGGTGCGGCGATGTCCGTCATGGAATACTCCTGCGCGTCCGTGGCGACAGGGAGCAAGTCTGCCCATGCACGATAAGCGCCCGGCTTGAGTGGTGTGAAGCTGAAGGCGTATTCGCCCGGTGTGCCGGTCGGCACGGGGTGTTCGTGATGATAATCCGTGAGGCTCTGGTCGTTGATGAGCAGGTGAATCTTTTTCGTGTGCGCGTCCTTCAAGTCGGAGAGCAGCACGGGCGAGCCGTCCTTCTTGGTCAGCCGCAAGATGGCTTCGGCCTTCTGCCCCACCTGCAAAGGCGCGGTGGTGGTGACGGTGGCGATGAGCGTCGGCTCGGTGGCATGGCCGCCGTGTGCGCCTTCCTCGTGTCCGCCGCCTGCGACCTGTTTCAACGTCATGCCGCACTTGGGACATTTGCCCGGTTTGTCGGATTCACTGCCCTCGCACTTCATCGGACAGATGTATTTGGCGGCGGCAACGGCGTGTTCATGGCCGGCCTTTTCAGCAGTGGCATGATCGTGGCCGGGCGCTTCGCCAGCGCTGTGTTCGTGTTCGCTGCGGTTGCAGGCGGTGAACGCCAGCGCGATGGCCAGCACGGAAACGGAGAGGAGCAATGTTTTCTTCATGGATTTTGGATTGATGAGTTTGGTGCGCGGCGGGTGGACGACCAAAGTCGCCCGCCCGCCGCCGAGATTTTATTAGTGGCTATGCGTGTGAGTCGCGGAAGGCTGGCTGGAATTATCCTCCATGCTGGCGCAGCCGGTCAGCATAAGGCCCGCCGCCAACAACGTGAGCAAGACGGTGATTTTGATTTTCATTATTTAGTTGGAGCAACGCGTTCTGGCGTTCAGTGTTTGTGTTCGTCCTTTTTGGCCACGAGCTTCATGCCGCACTTGGGGCATTTACTGGGGCTGTCCTGCACCACGTCTTCGTGCATCGGGCAGGTGTATTGCATCGCGTGCTCGCCGCTTTCCATCTTCATGCCGAACTGCGTTCCCAGCACTTTGAGCAAGCCGTCGAGCTTCTTGAGGTTCGCCTCGGTCTTCGCCTGATCCTTCGCGTCGCCGGAGGCGTCGAGGTCCTCGGCCAGCTTGGCGATGTTCTTTACCGTGCCTTCGACCTGGGTTTTCTTGTCTGCGGGAGCTTTGGGCACGAGCGCCTTCGCCAAGTCACGGATTTCAAAGGCAGTTTCGTGGACCTTTTCGAGCTGCTTCTTTTCCACGATTTCCTTCAACTCCGCGTGGTGCTCTTTGATTTCCTTCCAGATACCTTCGACCGTGTCGGGGATTTTCGCCTTCTCCCCGGCCTTGTGTTCGTGGCCTTCCTGCGCCGACGCGGTGGTGGCGGTCAGGCCGGTAAATCCGATGGCGGCGCAAAGCCCCATCGCCAGTAGTGTTTTCATTTTCATTATTTTTCTTTCGTGGTTGCTTCTCCAACACCGGACGCAACACCGGTTTCCGCCAACGTGGCGGCGGCGTCTTGTTTGCGATGTTGGGGAAAATCATTTGAGCCGTTCCCCGGCAAAGCCGGGATGGCATCCAGTGGATCGGTCTGGTCGCGCTGGATGTATTTCTCCGCCGCTTTGCGGCCGAATTTGAAAAACACGGCGGGCGTCACCGCCATGTCGAGCAGCGTCGAGCTGATGAGTCCGCCGAGAATGACAACGGCGACCGGATACAAAATCTCTTTACCGGGCTGACCCGCCGCGAGCACGAGCGGAATGAGCGCCAGGCCCGCGACGGCGGCGGTCATCGTCACGGGCACGAGCCGTTCGAGCGAGCCGCGCACGATCATCTTCTCGTCGAACTTCTCGCCCTCGTGTTCCATCAGGTGGATGTAGTGCGAAATCATCATGATGGTGTTGCGCGAGGCGATGCCGGCCAGCGTGATGAGGCCGACGAGCGTGGCGATGGAAACTTTGCCGACCATGAAGTAGGTCAGCGCCAGCCCACCGATGAACGCCAGCGGGATGTTCAGCAGGATTTGCCCAACAATCATCGTCGAGCGGAAGTGTGAAAAGAGGACGAGGAACATCGTCGCCAGCGTCACGATGGAAAGGATGCCGATGAGCCGTGTGGCTTCCTGCTGGCTCTGGAACTGGCCTTCGTAGCTGATGAAGAAACCGGTCGGCAAGTGAACCTTCTCGGTAATCTTCTTTTGAATTTCAGTGACGACCGCCCCGAGGTCGCGCCCGGAGACGTTCGCCTGAACCACGATGCGCCGCTGGACGTTTTCGCGGTTGATGATGTTCGGGCCTTTGCTCTCGCGCACGTCCGCCAGCAACGCCAGCGGAACTTTCTGGCCGTTGGCCGTATCCACGAGCATCTGGCGCATGTCTTCAACGTGGTTGCGCGACACTTCGTCGTAGCGGACAAACACATCGTAAGTCTTCTGGCCGTCGAGCACCTGGGCGACCGTTCGACCGTTGAGCGCGGTTTCGAGCAGCTCGTTGAGTTCGCCCACTTGAATGCCATAGAGCTTGGCCTTTTCGCGGTCGGGCTGGATGCGGACTTGCGGCATCAACACCTGCTTCTCGATCTGCAAATCCACGATGCCCTCCACGGTTTTCATCTGGCCCTCGACCTCGGCGGCGGCGGCGCGTAACGCTTCGAGGTTCTCGCCGAAAATCTTCACGGCGATTTGCGCGCGCACGCCGGAAAGCAAATGATCCAGTCGGTGCGAAATCGGCTGGCCCACGCTGAAGACCACGCCGGGGATTTGGCCGAGTTTGTCGCGCACGTCGTCGAGGATTTGCTCGCGCGTTCGTTTGGACTTGCGGAAGTCCACGTCAATTTCGGTGTAGTGAACGCCTTCGGCGTGTTCATCCAGTTCCGCGCGCCCGGTGCGGCGTCCGGTGGAGATGACTTCGGGGACGGTGAGCAAAAGCTTCTCGGCGATTTCGCCGATGCGGTCGGATTGTTTGAGCGACGTGCCGGGTGCGGACAGCACGTTGATGGTGGCCGTGCCTTCGTTGAACTCCGGCAAAAATTCCTTGCCCATCATCGGGTAAAGCGCGAATGAGCCGATCACCAGCACCAGCGCGATGCCCATTACCCACCACGGATGGCGCAGCGTGTATTTCAAAATCACCGCGCGGTCGAAGGCTTTGAGTTGCCGCACGACCCAGCCGTCCGCCTCGTGTTCCATGCGTTTCATGCGCGGCAACAGGTAGGAACAGAGCGCGGGAATCACCGTCAACGACACGACGAACGACGCAATCATTGCCACGATGGTCGCCACGCCGATGGGTGCGAACAATCGGCCTTCAATGCCGCCCAATCCGAACAGCGGGATGAACACCAGGATGATGAGCAGCGTGGCGAACAGGATGGAGTTCCGCACTTCCGCCGAAGCGTTGGCGATGACGCGCAGAACCGGCTTCGGTTGCGTCGCGTGGCGGTTCTCGCGCAGGCGGCGGAAGACGTTTTCCACATCTACAATCGCGTCGTCCACCACCATGCCGATGGCTACGGCCAGACCGCCGAGCGTCATGGTGTTGATGGTGATGCCCGCCCACTTGAAATAGAGAATCGTCACAACGAACGACAGCGGGATGGCCGTGAGCGTGATGAGCGTGGTGCGGAAGTTCAGCAGGAACAGGAACAGGATGATGACGACCATGATCGCGCCGTCGCGAATGGCTTCTTCGACGTTGCTGATGGCGGCGTCAATGAAGCTGGCCTGCTTGAACAGCGGCGTGATTTTGATGTCGGCGGGCAAACCTTTTTGGATTTCGGCCAGCGCCTTCTCGACTTCAGCGGTGAGTTTGATGGTGTCCATGCCGGGCTGTTTCTGCACCGACACAATGACGGCGGACACGCCGTTGACGCCCGCGTCGCCGCGCATGACCCGTTTGTCGAACTTCACCTCGGCCACGTCCTTGAGCAGGATGGGCACGCCCTGGCGCGATTCGATGACGGTGTTGGCGATGTCCTCGATGGCGATGCTGCGTCCGATATTACGGATGAGCGCCTCTTGGTTCGCGCCTTCGAGAAATCCACCGGCGGTGTTGACCTGCGACTTCTCAGCGGCATCAGTGACTTGTTTGAGCGTGATGCCAAAGGCCGCCATCTTCTCCGGCGAAGCAAGCACCTGGTATTGTTTCACGCCGCCGCCAATCGGGATGACTTGCGATACGCCCGGAATGGTCAGCAGGCGCGGGCGCACCGTCCAATCGGCGATGGTGCGCACGTCCATCGGCGCGGTCTTGCCGCCCTCGCTCGACAGGCCGATCAACATGATCTCGCCCATGATGGAGGAAATCGGACCCATCACCGGGCTGACGCCCTTGGGCAATTTTTCGGCGGCAAGTTGCAGACGTTCCTGAACAAGTTGGCGAGCGCGATAGATGTCCATGCCCCAATCGAATTCCACGTAAAGAATCGAAAGTCCGATGCCGGAGTTGGAGCGGACACGCTTGACGCCCGGTGCGCCGTTCAACGCGGTTTCCAGCGGCAGCGTGACCAGCGTCTCGACTTCTTCGGGCGCGAGGCCGGCCGCTTCCGTGAGGATGTTGACGGTCGGGCGGTTCAAGTCCGGGAACACGTCCACCGGCAGTTTGAGCGCCACGAACGCGCCGTAAGCCAGCACGAGGATGCTGGCCGCCACGATGAACAGGCGGTTGCGCAGCGAAAATTCAATGAGGCGGTTTAACATGATGGCATCCTGTTCACTTGGAAACCGATCCGGTTGGTGCGTTGCTGGCAGACGGCGGCACCGCAGCCTCGGTCGTGGTGACTGCGCGTTTTTTCAGCAGCACCGCAATCAGGTTCGCCAGCAACAGCACGCCCAGCGCGAGGCCCATCCAGAGCAATGGCGAAGCCGCCGCGCCTGCGTGTTCGTGGTCGGCAGTCTTTGGCTCATCATGGGTGGCAGCGGGTGCATTTGTGCCGCCCGCTGCGGCGGGCTTGCGCGTGGTAACATATTGAAGCTGGTAGTTGCCGAGCGTGACGACTTTGTCGCTGGGGAAAATGCCCTCGACCACTTCCACGTAACGGTCGTCCTTCATGCCGAGCACGACGGGCTTTCGCTCAAACACCAATTCGTCCGTGTCCGACTGCACGAAGGCGAACAAGTTACCCGCCTCGCCAAGCACGGCGCTGTGCGGCACGGTTACGACCGAATCCGCCTCGGCGGTGACGATGTTGAGTCGCGCGCGCATGTTGGGGCGCAACTTGAGGTCGGGGTTCTTGATTCGCACCCACACCTTGAGCGTGCGGGTTTCGGCATCGAGCGTGCCACTCAACAAATCCACCGTGCCGATGAACTCGTTCGTAGGATACGATTCAACCGAGACGCGAACCTTCTGGCCCGTTTTAATCGCGGCGATTTGTCCCTCGAAAATCCGCCCTTCGGCATAGACCTCCGACAAATCCACGATTTCCATCAAGTGTTTGTTCGGCTCAACCGAGTCACCTTGCACGGCGTGGCGGTCAATGACGACGCCATCAATCGGCGCGGCGTATTGCACGCGCGGCGGCGGGTCGCCGAGTTGCAGGCTTTCCACTTCCACGACGACCTGGCCTTTCTTCACCGACTCGCCATCGCTGACTTTCACATCAATCACGCGACCGGCGATACGGCTGCTGACGGCAGCGGAGTGATTGGGGATGATTTCGATCTGGCCGAAGACGAGCACGGTTTTGTCGAGCGTGCGCAACTGCGCTTCCTCGACCACAAGCGCGAGGTTTTTCCTCGCCTCGGCGGTAATGGCAATTGGACCGGTGGTCGCGGCGTTGCCATCTTCGCCGGGTGCTTTGTTGTGGCCTTCATGCGGGAAGGCGGCAGGCGCGAAAGCGAGCAGCGCGACGAGTGTCGCGGATAATTTCAAATGGTTTGGTTTCATAATCGTTTCAGTCGGTAATTTCATTTCACGGGCAGCACGGCGGCAGTTGCCGTTTCCCACTCGGTCTTGGCGCGGACAAATCCAGCGAGTGACTCAAGGTAGGAGAGGCGCAAATCCGTCAACTGTTGTTGCGCTTGAATGACGGCGGTGATGGTGACGAGGCCGTCGGCGTAGCCCTTTTGCAGCAGCGCGATGTTTTCCTCCGCGAGCTTGATGGATTCCTCGCGATACTGGCGCAGGATGTCGAGCAATCGGCGCATCTGGTTCTCCGCCGTCTGCGCCTCGGTGGCGATGCGCAAATCGAGCGCGTTTAACTCGGCTTCGGCGCGCTGTTGGGTGGCTTGCGCTTCGTTGACTCGACCTTGATTGCGATTCCAAAATGGCAGCGGAATCGAAACACCCACGCCAAGGAAATTGTCGGTCTTTGTGCCAATGGGCGCATCGAACTTGCCCACCGAGCGGCTGTAATCAAAGCCCACCGTCCAATCCTCCCACTTCTCTGCCTTGGCCAGTTTGATTTCCGCTCCCGCGCGGTCAATGCCGAGCGCCGCCAACTGACGGTCGGGGCGGCGGGCAATCGCCTGGCGCGAAATCTCTGCAACGGTATTCGTGTCAAACTCTGCGCTCGTCGCGCCGGACATCTGGAGCGGCGTTTGCGGCTCGCGCCCAAGCAGGCGGTTCAGCGTCGTCGCGGCGATTTCCTGCTGATTGCTCAACGTCGCCTGCGCCAACGCCAGCCTCTGCAATTCCAGCTTGGCTGAGTTCACATCAGCAGCAGAAACCTCGGCGACTTTCAATCGCTTCTCCGAAACCTCGATGACTTTTTGAATGACGCCCTGAATCTCCTGATTCGCCTTGAGCTTCTCCTGCGTGACGAGTAGTTCGCGGCTCAGCCCAAGCGCTTCACCCGCAAGCAGCCGCTCCTGATTGCGCACTTCGGCCAACGCCATCGCCACGTCCACGCGGGCGACGGCCTTGGCTTTCTTCAGTCGTCCGGTGATTGGGAAGCGTTGCTTGAAGCCGGTCGCGAAATCGTATTCGCCGTCGTTGGCAAACGCGCTGTCGTTCTTCCCGCCAAGTTCAAACTCCGGATTGGGCCACAGCCCGGCCTGCTTCAGCCGCCCCTCGGCTTGGCGGATGGCAAAGCGCGCGGCGGCAAGATCGCGGTTCTCTGCCAGCGCCGTTGCCACGGCGCTTTCCGGCGTGAGGTTGGTCGCTATTGGCCCGGCGATTGCGCTGAACCCGGCCAACAGAACCACTGAATAAATTGAAAATCGTTTGAACATAATTCGTCATCTAAAATTGGATTTCGGAAATAATCTGCCTGTAACAAGACAGAGGACTCCCCTGACACAAAGGACAGGGAACGGAGAGGAACTTGAATCAGGCCCGCGCGATGGCGCGCAGTTGATTCAAGTTAAACGAGGGGCGGAGCGTGACTGCGGAACGCCGGACCAAGGCACACTTCAGGCGTGAAGATGAATTCACGGTGTGGCGGTTGGCGCGAAATTGGCGCTTCGGACTGAACGAAAGTCAGCGCCTGGGACAGCCAAAGCAGATTAAACGAGAGCAGCTTCCCAAAATCAGGCTTGGTAAGGATGGTTTGGTGGGCCGAAGGCGCGGCGGCTGTGAGCGAAGAACAACAGGCATGTTCGTCGCCGCTGTTCTTGTCCGAATCGTGCGAGTGATGATCGGAATCTGCGGACGCAGGAGCAGCGTCGTGCTCATGTTGGACTGCACCGTCTGCATGATGATCTGCACCGATCAAGGACTCCACCGAGCAGAAGCCGGACGCAGCAACCCAGACCAATAGCGACACCACCGCACAGAGGCGAAGGGCCAGCGATGATTTGCGTTGTCGCGAATGGGTCATGCTCAATTGAAATCCGCCCGTATATTATTGAAATTGATTCTCACCGTCAACGCCGCTGGTTACTTCTTGGCC
The DNA here is from genome assembly GCA_039806955.1 of Verrucomicrobiota bacterium. Taxonomy (GTDB): domain Bacteria; phylum Verrucomicrobiota; class Verrucomicrobiia; order Limisphaerales; family JADLHS01; genus JADLHS01. The sequence continues at coordinate 57,472 of JBDHQI010000003.1, forward strand.
TTCTTTTCCTCCTCGGAAAGTTTCTTCATGTATTTGGCACTGTCCTTCTTGAAGTCGGAGAGGCAGCCCTTGCAGCAGAGTTTGATTTCTTGGCCTTCGTGCGTGAACACGTAAGGATCGCCCATGCTGCCAAGCTTTTCGCCATCGGTGATGCAGGTCGTGAGCGGATACGGCTTGGGTTTGTCAGCTTTCTTGGCATCGTCAGCAAATCCGGCGAACGGCGCGGCCAGCAGGGTGGCAGCGATGAGTGCGGCAAAGGCGTGTTTCAATGATTTCATGGCTTTTAATCTTATGTCGTGTTCAGACCGACGCTTGTATTACGCCGGTGCGCGGCAAATCCCTCAAAAATCTTTTGGCCGTGCCAGCGCATACCTGATCAGACACCGGGACGGGCTGAAGATTCAATTTGACGCGGCTGGCACGCCACCCGTCTCATGTTGAGGGATAACCCGTATGGACACGACTGCCTTGGTTGAATTGATCGCCCGCTACAAAGCCGACCCGGAGTCGGTCTATAACACCTGGTTCATCAACGGCGCGGAGCGCATGAAGGCGTTTCGCGCGATTCGACGCGGGGTGAAGGACACGGTTGACGCCATCGCCGCCGGCACTTTTGGCAATGATTTCAAAGGCTCGCCGCTGGAAATCGTGCTCACGGCCATCACGGAGCAAAAGCAGGTCTTTGAGGGCGCGGCCCATCCGTTTTACTGGAAGCCCAAGCTGCGGATTCCCGACATTTACGAGAATCAGATCAACAAACAGAAGTTTGGCGCATTTCTGCAAGCGTGCCTCGTCGCGACTCGCGAAGACCAGGTGCTTGCCGAAATGAGTCGCCTCGGTTCGGCGCAAATCAAAGGGCTTGGCCCGGCGGCTGCCAGCATCATTTACTTTTTACACCCAACGCTCGTTCCGCCGTTCAACACGGCGATGGTCAACGGATTCAACGCACTGTTTGCGGACAAGAAGAAACTCGGTTCGTGGACCAGCTATCTCGACATGCGCGAAGTCATCGTCCGCACGAATGACGAAGTGCGCGATCATCTCTCGAAAGACCTTGGCGCGTTTGCTGGTTTGTTATTTGAAATCGGCAGTGGACGACTCGTCATCGCGGGCAATGCCGAGAACGTGCTGCAAGACGCAAAAGAGAAAGCGGTGAAAGTCGCCCGTGCTCGCCACAAAGATGTCCTGGCCGAACAAGAGGAAGAATCCGAGCACACGCGGATGCAACACCTGCTCATCAAAATCGGGCGTTCGCTGAAATACGATGTCCATGTCGCCCGCAACGACCGGCATCGCACCTGTCACGGCGAAAACTTTGCGATGCTCACCGTGCCGCAACTACCACCGCAGAACTTGTCGGCGGAAGTGATGGACACCGTGACATTGATTGACGTGATCTGGCTCAAGCCCGGCAACGGCGAGATTGTGAGCGCGTTTGAAATCGAGAAAAGCACGTCCATCTATTCCGGCATCCTGCGGCTGGAGGATTTAGCGCGCTCGATCCCCAACGGCGCGTGCCCGCTTTACCTCGTCGCGCCGAATGACCGCGAGAAGGAAGTCTTGGCACAATTGGCCCGTCCCGCGTTTCGCGCCGACCTTGAAAAAATCTCGCTCGCGTTTCTGCCGTTCAAGGAGCTTGCCGAACATTGCGACGCGCTTTGCAAGTTTGGAGACGACCACACGATCTTGCAGAAGATTGCACGCGGCTTGAAGTCTTCCGCGCCGCCGCTTCAGCCGGCCAATTGAGCTTCGTTCTCAATTTCCAACGCGACTGTAAGTGTCGGTGCGCGAAACGTCGTCGTGATTCATCATCTGCTCGCGCAGGCAGGTTTGCTCCTGCACCCAGGATAAATAGCGCCTACCTTGTTCCGGCGGCATGGCGCGGCTGACTTCAAAGAAATGCTTGAGCATCGCGGTCTGACATTCGCTTCGCATTTTGGCCCGTTCGGTGAGTGCGTTTTCAATTGCGGGCGTCAGGTCGGAAGTGGTGGCAAGCAATTGGCCCAGCCTGTCGTTCATTTGCCGGATGAGACGACAACGCTCCCGGCACTGCGGGAGATAGGCTTCATGCAATTTTGAAAGCCGCTCGAATTCCCCGTCGCTTAATTTGAACTCCTGCTTGAGCCAGACGAGTTCGGGTTGGCGGCTTTGCAACAATGCTCGCGGCCCGGTCGTTCCTGCCAGATAGATGCAGTAATAGGAAGCAATTGCTGCCATCATACCGAAACCGAGAATCAAGAATCCGCGTCGCATAGCTCACCTGGCCGCTTGATAGGGATCAACCGATTGCACATAGCGCTGGCTCATCTGTGTGCTAACTCGCAACCTCTCCTGCTGCGCCTGCGCCCACCCCGCACTTGCACCAATGACGAGGAGGATCGCCACGTAGGAAACGGCCAACCCGGGGCGGCGCAACCGCGCGTCAACCCAGCGCGCGCAAGTCAGCCACAGGGCAACGAGAGTGGAAGGCTCGTCTTCTTGGCGCGCGATTTGTCGCCAGACTCTCTCTTGGAAACGCGGTGGCAACGTGACTGTGATCTTGCACTCGCGCAACAAGGCGCTCAATCCCGCGTCCTGCTCAATTCGTGCTTCGGCTTTCATTGTTTGATTCGGAGGGCGGTGGGTTTGAGCCGCGCCCTCCAGTTTGGTGGTTGCCGGTTTTGATTCGCTCTCACTTCAATGGCGCGATCTGGTAAGCGCCGTTGCGCTCGTCGAGAAACTGACGGAGTTTCGGCGAGGCTGTGATACCGTCATCGCCGGTCGCGCGATAGCCGACCTTGACGACTGCTGTTCCGGGCATGCTCTCCACACCACGGCTGTCATTGATGAATTGCCGCAGTTTCGGCGAAGCGGTTATCCCATCCACGCCGGTGGCTCGATAACCGACGGACGCGACGGTGGCAGACTTCGCGCCTTTCACCATCGGCTTGCCGCGCTCATTCATAAACTGGCGCAGTTTGGGAGACGCCGCGATGCCATCATCGCCCACGGTGTTGTGTTGAGCCTGGCTTTGGCTGGTCGAGGCGAGCAAAGCGACTGCGGCGGCTGCAATCAGAATCAATTTTGTATTTTTCATAGTGTTACTTTCGTTGGGTGCGCTTTGTTCGCACCATCCACTCTTCATTACGCCGCAGCCGGGAAAATCACTCGCAGGAAGGAAAAAGCCGTCTCGCTGCGAACTTCGGCAGTGAGACGGCTGAGAAGGAATGGCCTTGGGGTCAGCGTTTTTCGACTAGCGCCATACCGCACTTGGGGCAGCTACCGGGCTTGTCCTGCACAACTTCCGGGTGCATACCACATGTGTATTTGACGGCCTGTCCACTGCCTTGCGTGGAGGATTCTTTTTTGCAGCCGGTCGCACCAATGGCAATGACTGCGACTGCTGCAACCGTGAACGCAGCGATGATGAGTTTGGATGTCTTCATGTTGTGTCGTTTGTGGAGTGAGGTTTTCGGTTCACGCGTAACTTTTCAGCAGCCAGCCGAGGTTTTCGCGCAAGAGTTTTCGGGCGCGGTAAATCCGCGTCTCCACCGCCTTTGGAGTGCAAGCCAGGATCGCGCCAATCTCCGCATGGGAAAGTTCCTCATATTCGGAAAGGATGAGTGGCGTGCGGAGTTCTTCGGGCAGTTGACCCACCGCGTTACGAACGGCTTCCGCCCGCTCTGCGCCTTGCAGTGACTCGCTGGGTGTCGGTTTGTCCTCCGCCACGCTCTCCCGGAAGCTCTCGCCGGTAACTTCGTTTTCTGCGTCCAGCGACACTTGCGGATGGCGCGTGCGGTAGCGGTAGCGGCTTTTGACGAGGTTGGTGGCGATAACGTAAAGCCATGTCGAAAACTTGTGGCTCGCATCGAACCTCGCGCGGTTCTGGTAAACGCGCACAAATGTCTCCTGCGCGAGATCAGCGGCATCCTCCTCGCTTTGCAAACTGCGGACCAGATAGTGAAACAGTTTCTCGGCGTGTCGCTCCATGAGATCGTTCAACGCCGCGTCGTGGCCGGCGACCAATCGCGCCATGTCCGTCCGATCCGGGTCGTCGGTCGTGGCGGAATTCATGGTTTGTTCATCGGAGCGACAGACGGCGAATCGCCGGGCATCATCTTGCTCGGCTTCAAGGTTTGCTGCTGCACCCAATCGAGATAGCGTTTGCCCTGCTCGGGGGGCATGGTCTGCGCGACCTTGTAGAAGTGGTCAAGCATCGCGGTTTCACACTCGGCGCGGATTTCAGCAGCTTGGGCGAGCGCCTGTTTGATCTCCGGGGTGATGATGTTGGTGGCGGCGAGCAACCTTTGGATTTCTGCGTTCTTCGCGTCAATCGTGCGGCACATTTCCTCGCACTTGGGCGCGTAAGCATTATGCAGTTCCATGACACGCGCCAACTGCGCGTCGGTGAGTTGAAACTCCATCTGCAACCACGCCAGCTCCGGGCGGGTGTTGCGTTCAACAGAACGCTGTGCGGATGTTTTGCCGAAATAGATGCAAAGGTAGGCGCACACCGCGAGCGCCAGCCCGCCGAAGATGATGAGCCACGGACGTTTCATTCAGTTGCGGGGCGCTTGATACGGGTCAATGGACTGAACGTAGAGAGAGCGCATCTTGGATTCGGTTTGCGCGGTCTTGTCCTGCGCTTGCAAGTAGCCCGCTCCCAAGCCGACGAACAGGAGCACGGCGACATACACGGTGGCAAATGCCGGACGCCGAAACACGGCCTCAATCCAGCGAACAGCCCCGGCAAAGACGCTCTGCGGCTTGCTTGCTTCCGCCCGGTCAATGGCTTTCCAAACCCGCTCTTGAAAGCGTGGCGGCAATGATGATTGTGGCTTCCACTCGTGGAGCAGTCCGCTCAACTGCCGGTCATTTTCGGGAATAGGTGTTTTCATAACGTGTGGGCGGCGGATTCATTCCGCCGCCCGCTAAGTGTCGTTTGCGCGCCCGACATTTCAAGTTACTTCAGCGGCGCGATTTGAACTTCAGCCTTGCTGACGGCGTTGGCGCGGAGCGCGGCCTCGTAGCGCGAGTCTTTGGGCGACATCGTGGGGCGCGGCGCATGGGCCAGGTCAATACTCGGACCAGTGCTGGGCACAGAGCGGAAACTGCGGGCGAGTTCCCACGCTTTGGCGTTTCCTGCCGGGCGGTCCAGCGCCAGATTCACGTCGCTGGTGGCGGCGGGGACTTTCTTGAGCGAATCGGCGAGGGCTTTGGCCTTCGGCGAATAGAGGGGTTCACCGGCATTGGCGTTGGCCGCGAGCGTGAACACACCGACAGCGGCAACTGCGAGGAGGATCATTTTTTTCATAGCTTTATCTTTCTTTTTGCTGCGGCGTTTTGCCGCTGTTAATTCACATCCTTGAATACGCCGGGGGTCAAAGAATCCCTCCAAGATTCTTCAAAAGTGTGAACGCGAGGTAGATTTCTCAACGCAACCCGCAGAAATGCAGCCTAAAATGGAAGAAGACGACCCGAAGACTTATCGCGCTTGGATGCGCTTTTCCAAGATTACGCGACCGGCCTTTGCATCAATGGTGACGGTGGAAAACCGGGAAAGCAGGCCGTTGCCGAGCAAACCAGCCTCGCCGGGAAAGATTGCCTTTTCGTGCAAGCCGGTTGGAACGTCGGAAAACTGATTTCCACCAATGCCGACAGATGTTTTGGTCTGAGGAATGGAAATCTCGGCCAAGCCGATGGCCATCTGGTGCGTGCATTGGTCGGGCACATCCGAAGTCACCCATTGCAGCGCGGTGGCGCAACCGGTGTCGAGCCGCACCCATTGGCGGTCGTGACCATTTACGCTGATCGGCACGCGCATCCCGCAGGAACGCAATTGGAGCGGCAAAGTTTCGCCGGATTGTCCGCCCTTCGGTGATTTCACCAACCGTATCTTCTTCGCGTCGAAATCAATTTGCACCACGCGCTCGCGAAAGAAATCCGCACCCACCAGTCCGTCCACGGGTCGCTCGCATGAACTGCTCAACTTTTCCAAATCAACCGCCAGATATTCGCTGGGCAACTTCGTGTCGCCGATTTTGGCGATCATGTGTTGCTGCCAATAGCCGGTGAGCATCGTGTCCACGCCGCGAACCGTGACCTGTTGTCCCAGCTTCAATCCGATGCGTTTGGCCGTGTCGAGATTGATGACGCTGACGCCCGCGCCGGTATCTACGAGAAAATTGAGCGGCTTCTCCGACTGCGGGATGACGACTTTGATCCAAAGCAATCCCTCGCGGTATTCAAACGGAAACTCGGTGGGAGAAGTTGCCGCCACTTCGTCGCGAGCAAACGCGACTTGAACGGCTAAAATTGAGCACAACAACCAACGCACTCCCGACAGCTTGCAGGAACAATGCCGTCGAAATCAACGGCAACCGATGCCTCAAAACTAAGGGGTTTCGCAGACAGCTATGAAGCGCGCATGATTTTATGTGTCGCCTTTTGCTCATGCCGTCGAAGATTTGCCATCGTTTTGTGCGACCCGCTCCCGTTGGCCGAATCATGTTTTGCGAAAAAGCTTCGGTCGGGAGTTTGACGGCGTGAAGCGGAAGGCGAAGCGGACGGAACGAAATGAGTGAAGCCGCGCAGCCAGAGCGACGACGCCAAACTCCCGACGGAAGCGCCGGCGGATGCGTTGCGTGTGGAGAATTCCGCTCGTGACGAGCGCGCGGTTTGTGACGCGGAACGGGCGTCGTCGAGAGGGGGACAGGGACGACGGGTAGCCCGTGGAGAGGAGCAAGCCGCGCGTTGGTCACGGCGGCTTCCGTCTCCGTGTGAGACGATAATGCAGATTGTCGGCCTCCGCTCCATCAGATAGCCTTCGGAGAACGCAGCGCACGGAAACCCTTGGCACATGGACATCTTTGAAGTTCACCGTCGAATTATGGACGATTATGCGAGCTACATTCGCAGTTTCGTTTCCATTTCTGATGATGAGATGCGCAAGCGGGTCGAGCAGCATCTGAATGACGGGCATCTCTGGCCAGAGCCGCTGCTGACATTCAATCCGTCGTTCGCGAAGGTTGGACGGATTGAAGAACTCGTCGCGTCGAAGGTGTTGGCCGCGCCATTGGGGGATGCGTTTCGTGGCTACGAATTGTTCGAGCACCAGTTGCAGGCGATCCAGCTTGGCGCGGGCGGCAACGATTTCGTTGTCACCTCCGGCACAGGTTCAGGGAAATCGCTCACTTACATCGCTGCGATTTTTGATCACTTGTTCAAGTCTGGCAATCCGATGCCGAACGGAGTGACGGCGGTAATCGTTTATCCGTTGAACGCGCTGGTGAATTCACAGGAGGAGGAGCTTCGCCGTTACGCTGAAAATTACAGCCTGGCACGCGGCGGCGAGAAATTTCCCATTCGCTTTGCGAAATTCACCGGCCAGGAGGACAAAACCCGCCGTGACGAATTGGAAGCTGAACCGCCGCACATTCTCCTCACGAATTACATGATGCTGGAGTTGCTGCTGACCCGTGGGGGGCAACGAACCTTGCGAGAGGCAATTTACGATCAGGTTCGCTTTTTAGTTTTTGATGAGCTGCACACCTATCGCGGTCGGCAAGGCGCGGACGTTGGCCTGCTCATTCGCCGGATTCGGGCGCGGGCAAAACACCCGGTCGTCTGCATCGGCACTTCTGCGACGATGATTTCGGTCGGCACGATTGCGGAACAAAAGCAACAGGTGGCGAAAGTCGCCGAACAACTTTTCGGAAAGTCCTTCAATCCCGAAGCCGTCGTTCGTGAAACGCTGGTGGCAAAATTTCCCGGCGCTCCCAAATCGGACGCTTTGAAATCGGCTGTTGCCACGCCGGTGAACATAAACGCGCCGGAAGCGGCGCTGTTGGCGCACCCGACAGCCGCATGGCTCGAAGCTCTCATCGCCTTGGCCGAGCGCGAAGGGCAACTGGTTCGCAACAAGCCGTTGCGCTTTTCCGATGTCGTCGCTTTGCTGGCGGATGCAACGGGCCTTTCGCAACCGCAGTGCGATGCTCATCTGCGCGAAGTTTTGCTTTGGATTGGCGGAACGAACAAGCGCCTGCTCGATTCGGGCAAGCGATACACGCACCTGCCGTTCAAGCTTCATCAGTTTTTTTCTCAAACGGGCGCGATCTACGTCACCCTCGACCGGGGAGCGGAACGTCACATTACGTTGCAGGCTGGGTATCATGTCGTCGGCGAACCAGACAGGCCGCTGTTCGCCGCCGTCTTCAGTCGCTACTCCGGCGAGACGCTCCTTTGCGTCTCGAAAGACCCGGCGGGCCGCAAACTGATGCCGCGTGCATTTTATCCGTCCCAAGACGAGGAAGACGACATCACACGAGGCTATCTCATCCCGAACGCCGACTTGTGGAATCCCGAAACTGATTTGGAACTGCTGCCCGATTCCTGGCTGGACATAAACTCCTCCGGGCAAATCCGCGTGCAAAAGAAATACAAAGCGCGGATACCGCAACGCATCTATTACGACACCCACGGCAATTGCTCGGATGAACCGCGTGAGGGCTGGATGCAGGGATGGTTCATGACAGCGCCGTTGCTGTTCGATCCGACTTCGGGACTGATGCCCGACCGTCAGACGAAGGATTCCACCAAGCTCAGTCAGCTTGGCACTGAAGGTCGCAGCACGGCGACTAGCATTTCTGCTTTCGCGATTCTCACACGAATGGCGGAACATGGCTATCGGCTGCGTGACCAAAAACTTCTCAGCTTCACAGACAATCGGCAGGACGCCGCGCTTCAAGCCGGGCACTTCAACGACTTCATGGATGTCGTCCGGCTGCGCTCGGCGATTCGCAAGGCCGTCGAGATGGCGGAAGGAAAGGAACTCCGCCTCACTACGCTGGGTCGGGCGGTGCGCGTTGCCAGCGGCCTTCGATTTGATGATTACGCGACGGGCGGTTCGGACCTCCCGGAATTTCGCAAACGCATTTACGAAGAAACACTGGAAAGCTACTTTGCGTTTCGCTCAATCCACGACCTGCGCCGTGGCTGGCGCGTGGTGCTGCCCAATCTCGAACAATGTGCGCTACTAGAAATTGACTACGACCATCTCGACGAGATTGCCGCGATGGACAAACTCTGGGCGGATGTTCCGGTGTTCAACCAAATCAGCGCAGGCGACCGCCGTGAGTTGATTCGTGCGACGCTTGATTTCTTCCGGCACGAATTCGCGCTTCATAGCGAATCGTATCTGACGGAAGCGAAAATCAAGGAACACGCGACGGCCTTCCGCGAACGGCTTCGCGCGCCGTGGCGGTATGAGGATGAAGACGATATTCCGTCGCCCGCTTCGATTCGCACCGAATCGCTCGCGCGTTACAGTCGCCGCGAGACGAGGAGCATCGGGCCGCAAAGCGGATACGGAAGGTTTGTGCGTCGTTTCGCGCAAGACAAACTGAACCACACATTGAAGGCTGCGGACTACCAGGACTTCATCGAGAAGTTGTTGGCCGCGCTGGAAAACAAAGCCGGTTACTTGACCAGCACGGAAGCTAAAAATCGCGAGGGCAAACCAACTCGTCTCTACCAACTGAAACTCACGGAAGTCATTTGGAAGCCCGGCGACGGTCAGACCGTGCGTGCGGACGCAGTGAAGTCGCGCGCTTACAAAAAGCTCGAACTTCGTCCGAATTCATTTTTTCAGGGCGTTTATCGCCGCGATTACGGCGTCGGAAAGCTGCTGCTCGCCGCCGACCATACCGGGCAACTCAACTACAAAGACAAGCAGGATCGCGAGGATCGCTTTCGCGCGGAGTGGAAGACGAAAGATGGTCGCGACGACGAAAGCGAAATCCGTCGCCGCTCCATCAGTTCGCTGTTCTGTTCGCCAACAATGGAATTGGGGATAGACATCGGCGGCTTGAGTGTCGTCCACATGCGGAACGCGCCGCCGAATCCGGCGAACTACGCGCAGCGCAGCGGTCGCGCGGGTCGCAGCGGACAGCCACCGGAATACATCCACACGCTGCTGAATCCGCTGCCAGTTTATGGATTAAGCATGGGTGTGCTGGCTTTGATGGCAGCCTTGTTCACGCGAAGTCGTGCAGCGAAGGGCGTCGCGCTGGGAATCATCATTCTTACATCGGCGGCGGCGTGGCCAGTTCTGCATTACGGGCAGAATGGTTATCAAAACGTCAGCAACACCAGCGATGAAGAAGGGAGACGCTGGCTGGCGGAACACATGGCGCGCGCGGCAAAGTTTATCTGGGGATTTTACGCGACCGCGTTGCTCGGTGTTGCCGCGCTGGTCAGTTTGAGAAAATTCCCGAAGGCAGCGAATCCACTGACGGTGACGACGCTGATTGTGGCCGTGATTTCGCTGGGCGTCGGCGCGTGGGTCAGCCGCGCGGGCGGACAAATTCACCATCCGGAATTTCGCCACGAACCCGCGCCGTTGGATTCTTCCTCAGCCAGTGAAGATCATCATTCATCAGAAGCAAACCAATAGAATTACCATGAAATCAAAACCGTCGAACCGCCGCCCTTTTCAACTGCTCGCCGCCACAATCCTTGCGCTCTGCGCCCTGCCTGTCGCCGCTGCGACTGTGGAATATCATCTCACCATTGCGGAGAAGGCCGTGAACTTCACGGGCAAGCCGCGCACCGCCATCGCGGTCACCCCACGTGCGGGTTGCGGCTTTGGGGTCGCTTACGGAAAGGTAAGCCCTGGCAATCTGCAAATTGATAATCGGCTGGCGGTGCGCCTCGTTCCTGGCCTGAAGAAGTTGCTCCGCTTCATCCCGGTCCTTTACGCCAAGCGATTCCTGTTTCCTCGTGAAGTTGTCCTGAACCCAATAAACAGAACCACGGAGGAACATCCGAAACTTTTTCTTTACGCTCATAATTTTTCATTACGAGCTTAGAGCGGTTTCCTCTCGACCAGTCAGAACTGTCTGAGCCCCTTTTGCCGGTATGGTGCCGGTGTAGTGGCATCGTCAGTTTGTTTGCTGACGATTTTGCTGACAGTTCGCTCGTCAGTCCTCCAAAAACCACTGAAACACGCGGGTTTCAGATTGGAGGCGAGGGTCGGAATCGAACAGATGCAGGGAGTTTTTTCAAAATCCACTACTCCGTTACTACCACCCCGCCACCAGAGGCGAACAGCCTCATAACTAACGAACGCCAATAGAATCAGGCGTTTTCGCGTTTGTGTCAAGCACTCGACATCACGCACCAGATACCAAGCAGCTACTCCCCAATTACTCATTTATCACCCGTTCACTGGCACTTTCACTGGCACTTCCTTATGCAAAAATGCCCTGTTAATCAGGGCTAAATGGCATTCGCCATCGGTGTGTGTTTGCTGACGCGACAGGGCATCTGCCGATGAGTTTATCCGCCGTGTTCATCCCGTCTGCACCCGCGCCTCTGGTTGCTCCGCGCAACCTCGCGCCAGCGGTCGAAACATCTTTTCGACCGCTGTCACTTTGTTGCTGATGCTCCGCTGCCCGGCGGCGCGGGCGCAGACGGGTGCGTTTCGTCAGGAGCGGGGCTGCTCTCTCCGTGCGGTGAAGAGAGCAGTCCCGCTCCTTCGGAACGAAACGCAAAACATGAACACAACGGAAAACCTCATCTCCACTGGATGCCCCGCAACCACTCCGCAGCCCATCAATCAAATCATCAAGCCGGTAAAATTCCCGGCTCAACCGCAGGAATGGAAAATCGTATCACTTCGGGAATGTCCCACACCTGACACAATGCAACAGTGCGAAACACCGGATCAGGCAGCCGCCTATTGGAAAACGCACATCGCGACACATCCTTACTTCAATTCTGAATGTGAATGTCTGGTGGTGTTCATCCTCAACACACGTCGGCGCATCAAGGGTCACTATCTGGTGTCCATTGGAACGATGGATACAATTCTCTGTCATCCCAGGGAAGTATTCCGTTTAGCAATCATGGCGAGTGCCGCTGCAATCATCATCGCGCACAATCATCCGAGCGGTGAACCAACTCCGTCCGAAGCGGACATCAAAATCACCCGCGACCTCATCCGAGCCGGTCAACTTCTTAAAATCGAAGTTCTCGACCACATTGTAATTGGAAATCCCAACCATTCATCGCTCCGCTCCTTGGGTTATTTTTACTCCTAGCCGATCACGGCTTTCCCAAAAAAGGGGAGACCGCTGCTTGATCGAGCAGGTTGGACGACCTTCATTCCGTCCCCGACAGATTTCTCATTCCTGGTCTTTTTGAGCGCGCTTCTCAACATCTTTGGTCTCCGTAACGACAATTTCGACAATCACCGGCTGTCCCTCCGCAATTAGTTTCCGCTGACTGCTGGACAAAGCGGCGAGGAATGACAATTCCATTCGCTGCATCGTCGTCTCGATTCGGCGCAAGGCGTTGCCGCGAATCAAAACCTCGTGGGTCGCGAAGACCAAACGAAGATGCTGCTGCTTCGCTTCGGTTTTTAGTTCGGCGAAAGCGAACTGGTCAAACGGCAGCAATAGACTCCGTTCAGCCGACAGTTCGATTTTGACGCCGTGAGCGTTCGGATCGCTCGACCAACATTCGGGTGTTTTTGTGTTCATGTTTTTGCATTGGTTTTAGGTGACGACGATGCGCCAGTTTCAGCCGACAAAACGTGTCGGCGGCACGTTGTCCAAATCGAAGCATGTAGCCGTGCAACCGATCCCATAGCAGACGGCGTCCGCGCGGAACAAAGCCCGTCGCGAATTCCATTGCCAGTGGCCGATGGCCGGAGCGGGTGACATTCTCGCGTAGCTGTTGCTTGTCCGGCGTGAAGATGCGGATGCCACGCCGCCCCCGCGAAATGGTCACATACCATTGCTGCGCGTTCGTCGCGGGCTTGATGGTCGAATCGGAGAACAAAACATAATCCACCGTCTTGCCTTGCGAACCGTAGGACGTGACCGCGTAGCCGGGAAGAAATTCACGGAATGATTTGTCCAGGACGCGGCCATCGGTGAGTTCAACTCCACCATCGGGACGAACTGACTTTGCGGTGACAAGCTCGCCATTCGTGACGCGCCCGCCCGAAGCCAGTTTGCGGTTCGCTTTGAGATGAAGACGGTCGCCTTGTGCGACCGAGATTTCGCGCGGGAGATAAACCGTAACGTGATCCAGAACTTTATTTGAAACGGTGATGAACTTCCCGCCGACCTCGACGAGCACGCTTGATTTCAAAATGCCCGCCAGCTTTCCTTTCGCGCCCGGTTCAGCTTCACGCACTTTCTGATTGAAGACTACGACGGCATCAGGCGGGTAGAATCGTTCATCCCGTTTCTGCGCGTTCGTCAGGTCGAGCTTGTCCAGGACTTGAACCGCCGTGTCGGTTGCACCGAGCAACCCTTTGCCTTTGAGCGCATCGCGGACGCGCGAGTTGACCCGATGCACTTCACCCCAAGTCTGCGAGACGACGACCGCCGAAGCGTCTTGCTCGGCGAGTCGAAGATATTCTTCTGCCAGCTTGTCGGCTTGATCGCCCAAGCCGCACGCCACGACTGCGCCCATCTTGTCGAGGCGTTCAAACGATTCACTCAATTTGCCCGCCGCCGCTGATTCGACCGCGTTTCGATAATCCTTGATGCGTGTGCGCTCATCGGCGTCTTTGCCAAGCGCGGGGTCTTGCCGACGAATCTTGTGTAACTCGACCGGCCTGACGCCGGCGTGCCGCTCAATTGCCAGCAACGCGTCCGAAGCCTCAACTGCTCCGTGCTGCCGCGTGTCGCCCGAAAGAATCATTCGAGCATTACGCTCGCGGACCAACCGCATCAATTCCAACATTTGCCGCCCACCGATTTGCCCGGCCTCGTCCACGACAACGACGGCGTGTTCAGCCAGTTCACGCTTGAGGATGAAATTGGCGACCGTGGTGGGCGACGGGAATGGCGCTTAGGAAGGCACGCCGGGAGTGTGCATGTTTGGTTCAGGAATCGGCTTGTCGCCTGATTAGTTTAGGCGGTATAGTTAAAGCATGGCTTTAACTACGCGCCACAAACTAATCAAAAGCCTGCAAACAGCTTTCCCACGCGGGACGCCGTTTGACCATCAACAACTGGCGAAATTGGGCGTGTCGTCGGCGTTGGCGCATCATTATTTGAAGTCGGGCTGGCTGACGCGACTGGGACGCGGTGTCTTTATGTTTCCGAACGACACATTGCGTCGGGACGATTGTTTGAAATTCCTGTCTCGTCAAATGCCGGGCTTTCACGTTGGCGGGAAAACAGCATTGGCTTGGCGCGGCGTTCGCCACAACCTGCCCGCACGTGAACCGCTGTCATTGTGGGGCGAGGGAAAGGCCAGCTTGCCGGAATGGTTTGAAAAGCTGTTTCCGTCGCGCTACACGACGCGAAACCCGTTCTCCCCCAAGTTGCCAAAGAACTTTGGCCTGCAACCGCTGCCCGAAACGTCCGGCGGAGTTCTCGTCTCCGTGCCGGAGCGAGCGTTGCTGGAAATGTTGAGCGAAGTGGGTGTGCATCAGGGAATCGAGGAGGCCCGCAATATCATGGAAGGGGCAAGGTCGCTCAGGCCAGAAGTGTTGACCACGCTGCTGAAGAACTGCCGGCGCGTCAAAGTCGTGCGGCTTTGCGTGAGTTGGGCAGAAGAACTTAACTTGCCGTGGGCCGACGCAGCGAAAAAGGCAGCGGAAAAGCGATTGGGCCGCGGTCGCTGGATGCATCGCCTCAAGGACGGAACATATCTCGTGCTGAAATCATAATGGACAAAGCTTATAGGCGGCTGCCTGATCCGGTGTCTCGCACTGTTGCATGGTGTCGGGTGCCGGCGAGCGAACGAAGCGGTCCTTGCGGACAGCTACGTTGGCGTTGAATTACCAGCGACGAACAGGCTCATCTGGCTGAAAGGCCAAGTGACGCACGAATTGTTGGGACGGACAGGACAGACACGACGAATGTGACCGGAAAAGGCTCAAAATCCCAATTTGCGGGTGTGAAAATAAGAAGCCGGCTTATTTGCGTTTTTTGGCTTTCGTGAAAATAGCGAGCTGTGCTATTTTCACGGTCGAAAGTAACGACATGGCCAGCCAATCGAACATTCCGGGCCGGAAAGTGCCGCTGGGCAAATACGAAGCCTTCGTGCCTGCCCCACTGCCGCCCAAGTTTGAATGGACGCCGCGATTGATTCGAGTCCTTTCGGATGCTGATCGTCTGATTGGAAAACTTGCCGGGGAAGGCGGACGCCTGCCGAACCCGCATGTCCTCATGCGACCGTTCGTGAAACGTGAGGCCGTTCTTTCCAGCAAAATCGAGGGGACACAGGCCACGCTCGGTGAACTGCTGGCGGCGGAAGCGGGCGCAACCGTGGATCGCAGTCCCGAAGACTTGCGCGAAGTGGGCAACTACGTCATCGCGCTGGAACATGGCATCGCCCGACTGAAAGACCTGCCGCTTTGTGTCCACATCATCCGCGAGTTGCACGAAAAACTGATGACGGGAGTTCGCGGCGAACAAGCGACGCCCGGACGCTTCCGTAAAATCCAGAACTGGATTGGGAAACCCGGCAGCACGCCGCCCACGGCGTCCTTCGTGCCGCCACCGCCCGATGAAGTTGAACCGTGTCTGGCTGCGTGGGAAAAATTCGTTCATGATTCGGATTTGCCGCCGTTGATCACCGTGGCGCTGGCACACTACCAGTTTGAAGCCATCCATCCGTTCCTCGACGGCAATGGCCGTGTCGGTCGTTTGCTCATCACGCTCTTTCTGATTGAACGTGGCATACTGCCCACGCCGCTGCTCTATCTATCCGCATTCTTTGAGGCCGCACGCCGGGATTACTACGATGGCCTGCGTGGAGTGAGCGAGCGCGGCGAATGGAACGAATGGCTTGAATACTTTTTGCTCGGCGTGGCGCGCATGTCTGACGATGCCCTGAACCGCGCGACGCGGATCAACACAAAACTCGCCGACTGGCAGAAGAAAGTGGCTGGCGACTCGACCAACGCGCCGTTGCGCGTGGTGGAACTTCTGGCGGCGAATCCTTTCATCACCGCGAAAGGCGCGGCGGACAAACTGGACGTGGCGTTCACGACGGCACAACGCGCAATTGAGCGATTGGCGCGATTGAAGATCGTGAAGCAGGTCGGTGACGCCAAGCGCGATCGCGTTTATTGTGCCGATGCATTGCTGGACATTCTGGAAGAACCGGCACAATTACGACCACAGAAAGAGTAGCGCGTTGGTGACATTGTTCGCGGCTCGCTGGCGCAAGTCAGCGAGCCGTTTCGTTTTTGCCGCGCCGCCCGGCACGGCAATGAGTCAAGTGTCAGTCAAGTTATTGGTCAAGCGGCGCATGGTCGCCGGGTAGCTCACACTGGCCACTCGCGCCGCCGGGATGGCCGCGCCCAGCCGGTGATGACGAGCCAGCGCCAGACGAACGGCTGCCACCACGGGAGACGCGGAGTGAACTGTGCTGGACGACCGAGCGCGTGCCAGAACTGCAACGGCTGTGTGACACGCCGGAAGTAAGCGCCGGAGATGCGCGACTGCAAGCGTAGCCAGTGCCCAAGTGCCGCGTTCCATCCAGTGGGTCGCTCATCGCCGCTTCCGTGGACATCTCGTATATCAATGCCGCTGAATGCATCAAGTAGCGCGGCATGCCTCCGTCTGGCTCCATGAAAATGGCCGCCAGTCGCTCAAAATCTATCGGCGCTTCTGCTCCGGTTGGCAGACGAAACCCAGCGCAGGGGATGGTCGGACGCGCGGTGATGGGTCCGGGGCGTTGTCTGAACCTGCATCTGCGAAAGTGGCGGCGGAGCGCCCGACTGCAAGCGGTGCGCGGATAATTCTGGCCTCCTTTCCTTGACCGCTTCCATCAATGACGGTCCACTTCCGACGGCGCCGGCACGTCAGTTAGACAGATTTCGTGCCCGCGCGCGTCCTGAACGGGAACGACTTGAATGGCAGCCGACTTGGAAAGGCTTTACGACGAACACGCCCAGGCGTTGTTCGCCTTCCTGCTGAATTTCACCCGCGACGAGGCGGATACCCGCGACGTGCTCCAGGACGTGTTCGTGAAACTGGCCCGGCAGTCGGAACTGCTTGCGGCGGTGCGCGACGAACGCGGCTTTCTGCTCCGCCTCGCCCACAATGCCGCGATTGATCTGATGCGCCGGCGCGGCACGCGCGACCGGAAGCATGAACAGTTCGGCACGGAGCAACTCCCGGCTTTTGCTCGCACCGAAGATCCTGACGAAGCCGCGTTTCGCACCGAACTCGCCGCCGCGCTCGGAGAGTTGCCCGCCGACCAGCGGGCCGTGGTTCACTTGAAACTTTGGGAAGGCTTGACCTTCGAGCAGATTGCCGCCGCGCTGGAAATTCCCCTGAACACCGCTGCCAGTCGCTATCGCTACGGGCTAGACAAATTGCGCGACCGGCTGCGTCCCCTGTATGACGAGATCAAATGAACGACGACTTTGAAAAGCGATTGCAGCGTCAGCCGGTGCGGCCCGTGCCTTCCGCCTGGCGGGAGGAAATCCTCGGTGCCGCGCGTCAGGCTGCCCCGCTTGTTCACACGCGGCGCGAGGCGTCGTCCGACTGGCTGGTGACGATCCGCCAGGTTCTTTCATTCCTGTTTCGCCCGCAACGCGCTGGCTGGACAGGCCTCGCCGCTGTCTGGGTCGTCATCATCGCCTTGCATCTGGCCGCTCGCGATGATTCAGCGCCGGCTCCGACGATGCAGGCTGCGAACATCACCTCACCGGAAACCTTGCGGGCGTTGCGGCAACAACGCCTGCTGCTCACCGAACTTGTGGGCCGCCCGGAAGAACATCCGCCGACCCGGCAGCACTCCGCGTCTCCCGGGCCGCGGAGCCAAAGGTGGG
The DNA here is from genome assembly GCA_039806955.1 of Verrucomicrobiota bacterium. Classification (GTDB taxonomy): domain Bacteria; phylum Verrucomicrobiota; class Verrucomicrobiia; order Limisphaerales; family JADLHS01; genus JADLHS01. The sequence continues at coordinate 75,263 of JBDHQI010000003.1, forward strand.
AGACGGCGGTGGCCGTTTAGTGAGGAACAAACGCATGGACAAAGAACCCAAAAGTATTTGGCGACGGCATCTCAAAGGCAGGGCGGGGATCCTCGCCTGGCTGTTCATCCTGACGCTGGGGGTTTTTGCCGCATTGCTGATCCTCGGGTTGATTTCGGCTCGAAATATCGAATGGTCCACGTTTGCGATTGGAAGTCTAGGCATTTCGTTCGTCATTGCGACGGGGGCAATGTTGATTTTCTTTTTCCTGCGCTGGCTGTGTTGCTGGCGGAATGTCCGTCGGTTCCTGTTCGGCGTCGCGTGTCTGATCACGCTGGTTGCGCTGTTCTACGCGGAAGAGGACTGGCGCGGGAAGCGGGCGTGGGAGAAGCATCGCCGGGAGTGGGAGGCCAAAGGCGAGAAATTCAACATTGCGGACTTCGTGCCACCGCCGGTGCCGGATGAGAAGAATTTTGCCCTGACCCCATTGCTCAAACCGGCCTTGGAATTCAGCCACAGCCCGCGGGGTGTCGTGTGGACGGATACCAACGGCTGGGCGCGCCTGCGAAGCATTCGCGCCGATCTCGCGCCCAGCCCCAGGCGGCTCACCAACGACCACCTGGTCCTGGGCAGTCTGGAGAAAGGGACCTTCGCCGATCTCGCGGCCTGCCGGGATTTTTACCGTGGCAATACCAACTACCCGCAACCCGCGACCCCCGGAACACCGGCTGAGGACATCGCGTTTGCGCTGGCGAAATTTGATCCGGAAATGGCCGAGCTCCACGCGGCGACGATGAGCCGGCCTTTGTCGCGTTATCCCATCGAGTATGGATTTGAGCCGTCGTGGGGCATTCTGCTGCCGCATTTGGCGGATTTGAAAGGTTTGATCCAAGTAACGCAACTCCGCGCCGTCGCTGCGTTGGCAACGGGCCGATCCGCTGACGCGCTCGCGGATCTGGAGGTGGGATTGCGGCTTTCGGACAGCATTCGTGAGGAACCCACCCTGATTGCCCACCTCGTGCGGATTGCCGGACTGGCGATCAATCTCCAAACCCTGCGCGAGGGATTGTGGCGCCACGCATGGAACGAATCTCAATTGGCCGAACTCCAGACGTCTCTGGCAGCGGTGGATTTGCTGGCCGAATACAAGCACGCGATGCGCGGTGAGCGCGCGTTCAATACCGCCGGCCTGGATTACCTGCGACGACAACGCTTTCGGCTTAATCCCATGGATTACCTTGGCAGCGAAGACGGTGGTGCAGCCTCCACGCCCACTCCGGTGTTGATGCCGTCCGGCTGGTTTTACCAGAACATGCTGACCATTTCTGAACTGTACCAGAACTTCATCCTGACTTCGGTGGATGAAAACAATCGGCGTGTCTATCCCGGGCAGTGCGCGGCGTTCGATTCGCGGTTGGAAGCCATGCGCTCTGGTCCTTACACCATCTTTGCCAGACTGTTGATGCCCGCCTTGAGCCGGGCCATCGTCAAGTCGGCACGGATGCAATTCTACGTGGACACCGCGCAGGTGGCCTGCGCGCTGGAGCGCTACCGCCTGGCGAACGGCAAATTTCCCGAGACGCTCGATGCGCTGACCCCGCAGTTTCTCGGGAAAGTTCCGCACGACATCATTGACGGGAAACCGCTGCATTACCGCCCCACCTCAGACCACGACTACCTCCTCTACTCCGTGGGCTGGAATCAGACCGACGACGGCGGCGAGCTGGCTTGGAAGACCGACAAGGAACGGACTGTGGACGCCACGCAGGGCGACTGGGTGTGGACCTGTCCTGCGCCGCTTTGATCGCGATTCGCTCCGTTCACAAATCGGTGTTCTCATTGAACCTTTTCTCGCCTTGGGCATTCCTCTGATTGTAAATGCTGGTGGTGGCTGCACCCGAACAACTGCCCGTGGCCCAGGCCCGCGCCGGGAAACCGGAGGCGTGGGACGCTTTGTTCCGCCGCTACCAGAAACCGCTTTACGTTTATGCGTATGAAATGGTTCACGACGAACAAGCAAGCCTCGACATCGTGCAGGAAACGTTCATCGCGGCCACCCGTCACCTCGGCAGCCTGCGCGACGATGCCAGGTTCGGCAGTTGGCTGTTTGGCATTGCGCACCAAAAGTGCCTGCAACGCTGGCGCAAGCAGGATCGCGAATCGCTCGCATTGGAGGAACTGGCAGCCGCCCCGGAGGAGTTTGAAACCGACCCCGCTGATCTGCTCATCCGCCGGGAACAGGAGGTCGAGTTCATGAACCTGTTGAATCAATTGCCCTGGCCGCAACGGTCGGTGTTGCTGCTTCATTTCATCGCGGATTTTTCCCTCGACGAAATCGCCATGGTCACCGCCACGCCGCTGGGCACGGTGAAGTCGCGCTTGCACTATGCCAGGCGCGCCTTGCGGGAACTGCTGAAGGAGAAGGTCCAATGAAAACACCGCGAGACATCCTGTTCCACCGGCATCGAGCAGCCGAGTCAAAACTCAACGCCCTCCGCCATGAGGTCGTGGCGCAGCTTGCTCCTGTTGCCACCGAGCGTCCCGACGCGCTCCCGTGGCGCGTGGCCTTCACCCTCTGGCGGGAACTCATCCTGCCCGCCCACCGGATTTGGGCCGGGCTGGCCTGTGCTTGGGTTCTGTTGCTCCTCGTCAACTCGCAGCTTGCGCCGCCGCCTCGTGCAACCGTCGCCGGGCAAGACGACTCGTCGATGGCATTCTGGCAACGTTACCAGGAGGAAAGACGATTCTTCGCCGAATTGTCGGGAGTGGCGGGAATCAAAGCCGTCCCCCCGGCGCAACCGTTCACGCCGCGTCCACGCAGTGAACGTCCGTTTCAACGGAGGCCGGCGTGATGCTGTCCCCAACCTCCTCGCCAACGATTTGCCATGACTGATCCGCGAACCTCTCCTCGTCCCGGGCGATTGAAACAGCTTTGGAACTGGCTGACCGCCTGGCGTTTCATCCGGCGTGCGCTGCTCACAATGGTGGTGTTCGCCACGCTGGTCGCGACGTTTTACACTGTTGAAAACTGGCGCGGCCGGCGGGCTTGGGAGCGGTGCAAGCGCGAACTCGTGGCCGCCGGTTTTGAACTGGATTGGAATAAATTCATCCCGCCGCCAATTCCAGACGGACAAAACATTTTCAAAGCCCCACACATGGAGGAATGGTTCGTCAAATCCAACACCGTCCCCGGCGGCGAGATTTCCCGGGTACTGGTCCAGCGACTCAGTAATACCAACACCACCGTTACCATCACCAATCGCCAAGTCGCGCAAAGTTATCTTGCATGGAGTGACGAACACGCGGCGGAATTTGAGGCCATCCGCGTGGCACTCCAGCGTCCGCAGGCCCGGATTGATTGTGATTATCGAGACCCGTACAAAATCGCCATTCCCAATTTCGTCAACCTGCGGGTTGTAGCCCAAGTGCTGGCACAACGGGCGCGCTGTCATCTGCTGCTGGGTGAACCGGCCGAGGCCGCCCGGGATTTGAGCCTGATATTTGAAACCCGCCGCCTGATGGAAACCCGCCCATTGACGTTGGTTGCGGCCATGATCAACGTGGCCATCACCGGCCTATACATGGAAGTCGTGAGCGAGGGAATACAACAACAGGCCTGGACGGAAACCGAGTTGAAACAACTGGAGCCGCAATTGAATCAAATCAAGCTCACACCGTTGATGCTGGCGGCTTTTCGGATGGGACTCACGGCCACGAGTCATAGCTGGCATGAGAATCCGCGCCCTCTGTTGGAATTCTGGCGCTCGTCAAACGAGAACTCGGGCTGGAAGCGATACGCAAATCCCACATTTTGGTTCGCTCATTTCGCGCCCCGGGGCTGGTTTGACCAGAATTTGGTTGTCTTCTCCTCGTATCTCAAACGCATCACGGAAGTCTGCGTCTCGCAAGGCCGCTATTTCGAGCCCGCCAAACAGGAAAGCATCTTCAGTGAGTTGACTTCATTGCCGCAGCCACATTACAACCCGTTTGCCATCCTCGCCAACATCGGGATTCCCAATTCTCTCAAGGCCAGCCAGACCGCCGCGCGCGCTCAGGCCAAAGCTGATCAGGCGTTGATCGTTCTCGCCTTGGAAAAATTCCGTCAAGTGAACGGGCAATTCCCAACTGCGCTGGCCGCGCTGAAACCGCAGTTCCTGGCGGAAATCCCCGGCGATGTCATCAATGGCCAGCCGCTCCACTATCGGCGCGTGGACAACGACTCTTTCCTTCTCTATTCGGTTGGTTGGAATGAAACTGACGACGGTGGCAAGACCGCCTCCTCCATTACCGAAGGCGACTGGGTCTGGCGGTATCGGTGGGAATAGAGGTGTCGCATTGGTTCGTCGTTTCCGTTCCGCCGGAATTCGGCGGCTTGATTCTGAACCGCGACATCCGGCACGAAGGGGCTCAGTGAATGCGGAAGCATTTTGGAGTGCGGCGGAAAGCGAAGCGTCACGCCGCCATGGAAGGCTCCGGGGCGCAGGACAGTTTCGACGGCCCACTCCATCTGCCAGCGGGATCGCCGCCGCAACGCATGCGATCGGGGAAGACCTGCGGCGGCACCCGGGCTTCAGCGGTCGCAAGCGTGTCCGGTCGCGCGCGGTCCGGCGGGAAAATCATTTGACGCGGCGGATGGCGGTTTGTAGAGTTCGCGTCCGACTTGATCTGGGTTCCAGAGTAGCTCAATGGTAGAGCACGCGGCTGTTAACCGTGTGGTTGAAGGTTCGAGTCCTTCCTCTGGAGCCATATTCAAACTCCTGTTCTCCGGGTTTTCTTCAAGGAAGGACTGGCCACTGGCAGGCACACGCGCTGGGGATCGTCAACTACTCCAGTAAATTGCCGGGAAACCGCCCGCCTGTAACTCCAATTCTTCCCACCTTAACCCAAAATCGTCGAAACCGGTTTTTAACCCGCGCTCCCCGGAAAAACGACGCTTCATGACGCTCTACACGCGGTTTTTAGAGCGGGCGAGGCTAAAGACCGGATCGCGTTCACCTGTCGGTCTGGGTTGCTTCCGGTACGCGTCGTAGTCCATATTGCCGCCATGAAATTCGCCCGGAATAATTTTTCATCCCCAACGGCGTTCAACATCAATCGCCGCCAGTTTCTCAAATCGGCCTCAGCGCTTACCGCGTTGGCGGCGCTGCCGAGCTGGGGCGCAGACGCGCTGGACTTGATCAACGGCAAACCCAAACGCGTGGGGTTGATTGGCGCGGGTTGGTACGGGAAAAGTGATTTGTGGCGGCTGATGCAGGTCGCTCCCGTTGAAGTGGTTTCCATTTGTGATCCGGACAAAAATCTGCTGGCGGGCGCGGTGGAGATGGCGAGTCAGCGGCAAAAATCCAACCGCAAGCCACGCGGGTATGGCGATTACCGCGAGATGCTGCGCGAAAAAGATTTGGACGTGGTGCTGGTCGGTTCGCCGGATCACTGGCACGCGTTGCACGCGATCGCCGCAATGGAAGCGGGCGCGGACGTTTACTGCCAGAAACCCATCAGTCGGGACGTGCGCGAAGGGGAAGCGATGCTGGACGCGGCGCGTAAATATGGGCGGGTGGTGCAGATCGGCACCCAACGCAGAAGCACACCGCATTTGATTGATGTAAAGAAGCAGGTGGTGGATGCCGGATTGTTGGGCAAGATCGGCCTCGTCGAGGTGTGTTGTTATTATCACATGCGCGCCAATGGCAATCCGCCGGTGCAGCCCGTGCCGGATTTTCTGGATTATGAAATGTGGACCGGCCCCGCGCCGTTGCGTCCGTACGACCGGCTGCCGCATCGCAGTTGGTGGCGTACGTTCATGGAATACGGGAACGGCATTATGGGCGACATGTGCGTTCACATGCTGGACGCCGGGCGCTGGATGCTGGATCTGGGCTGGCCGAAAGCCGTTCATTCCACGGGCGGCATCTTCGTGCAGAAGGAAGGGAAATCCAACATCGCGGACACGCAACACGCGGTGTTTGAATTCAAGGAGTTCAACGTCGCTTGGCAACACCGCACCTGGGGCAGCGCGCCCGATCCGGATTATCCGTGGGCGCTGTTTATTTATGGCGAAAAAGGCACGCTCAAGGTCAGCGTGATGCGCGCGGATTTTATTCCCATGGATCGGAATGAAAAATCGCTGCACTTCGATTGTGTGTACGAACGCGAGCAGTATCCCGAGGATTTAACCGAGAAGGACATTGAACTTAACGCCGCTCCAGCAACGCGGCGGCACATGCTGGATTTTCTTGCGGCCATCGAAAAACGCAGCCGTCCGGTGGCGGACATCGAGGAGGGACACATTTCGACCGCCAGTTGCATTCTCGCCAACCTGGCCATGGATCAGGGACGACCGGTGTACTACGATCCGGGGCAACGGGTGGCGTTGGGAGATGACGTTGTCACCAAATTGCTGAAGCGCGAGTATCGCGGTCCGTGGCAACATCCGAATCCAGTCTGATCCGTGAGCGGTCCAGGTTGGGAATGGGAACACCCAGGTGTGACAATGGCAATTGATCAACCGATGATGACTTCATTCCGCTCCATTCGCTGTTTCGCAATCTGGTGCGCAGGATTTGGTTTGCTGGGTTCGCACCTGGCTCGCGCAGATAGCTTGACGACCGAGCATCCGTTTCCGGGCGTGTTGCTTTATTCCGAGGTGCGCACGAATCCACCGCAGTGCCTGTTTGTGGCTGAGATTGATTTGACGAACCCGCAGTTGCGGTTGTGCGTTGCGCCGGGCGGCGCGGATCCGGATGGGCCGGGCCCGTGGCAGACCACGCTGATGCATCCGACGCAAATAGCCATGCGGGAGAAATTCGATCTGGTGGTGAATGGAGATTTTTTCTCGATCCGCCGAACCAACGTCGCGGGCGCACCCAACCCCGGCTTTCGCCCCGCAGTTTGGAGTTCCGTTTTGGGACCGGCCATGAGCGCGGGCCAGCTTTGGTCGTCGGGAACGGGCACGCGCCCGGCCTTGGTGGTGGATCGCGCGGGTCGGGTGTCCATTCGTCCCCTGCAGAAACCAGGCTCGAACGATTGGCAGATTGTTTCAGGAAACGTGATGCTGGTGCAGGCGGGGAAAGCCGTTAAACCCAATAACCAGGCGCGACACCCGCGTACTGTGGCGGGGCTGAATCAGTCGGCGACCAAACTGATTTTGCTGGTGGTTGACGGACGCAAACCGGGAATAGCGCGAGGGATGAGTTATGCCGAGCTGGCACAGGAAATGTTGGCTCGCGGTTGCTCTGAAGCTCTGAATCTGGATGGCGGTGGCAGTTCGGTGCTGGCGGTGCGTGATCCAGATCAAAATACATTCAGGATTCTCAATCAACCCTCGGACGGGCGCGAGCGGGCTGTGGCCAATGTGTTGGGCATCCGTGTTTCGTCGCGTAAAGATCCGTAAGCTTTCCAATTCACCAGCGGGGTCATCGCCGCCGTTGAGCGATTTACTTTCGACCCATTCAAAATCTGAACGAACGCGTTTTGGCCCGGTCGAAGAACTTGGTCAATACTGGAAATACCATGAAACAAGCACGAGTGAAAGTAGCGTGGGACCGGCGGTTTCCCATGCGGGCGACCGTTCAAATGGTGCAACTTGCGCGTCGGTTCCGTTCCCGCATCCTGTTCCGCGCGGAGGCACAGTTGGCCGACGCCCAGAGTATTTTGGGAATCTTGATCCTGGCCTCGAGCCTGGTTTCCTACATGGATGTCGAGGTTTCCGGCGACGACGAACAAGAGGCAGTTCAAGCCATGGTTGAGCATTTCGATCGCCACCAACCGCCAGCTCAGAGCGCGTAGGCGCGGCACGGGCGGCTCGGTTGGTTCTCTGATGCGAAGCGATCGGCCCCGAACGGAATGTCGAAGGTTGCAATAAAAAAGCGCAGGTGAAGCACCTGCGCTTTGTAAGACTGTAACTTCGTTGACGCTCAATTCCCCGCCTGCCGCATGGCGCGGACGGGGTTGACTCAGCCATCAGACATTGTAGGTGCTGCTGCTTGTGGTACCGCCGCGCCCGGTCCAATTGGTATGGAAAAATTCGCCGCGCGGTTTGTCCACGCGCTCGTAAGTGTGCGCGCCGAAGTAATCACGCTGCGCCTGCAACAAATTGGCCGGCAATATCGCGCTGCGATACTGATCATAAAATGCCAGTGCGGTGCTGAAGGCCGGCGCGGGGATGCCCTTCTTTGCGGCGGTGGCCACGACGTTGCGCCAGCCTTTTTGCGCCTTCTTAATTTCGGCGCGAAAATAATCATCCAGCAGCAGATTTGAGAGCTTGGGCTTGGCATCGTAAGCCGCTTTGATTTTCCCGAGGAAGCGCGAACGGATGATGCAACCGCCCCGCCACATCAACGCAATCCCGCCGTAGTTCAAGTTCCATTTGTATTGTTGGGCCGCCGCGCGCATCAGCATGTAGCCCTGCGCGTAACTGATGATTTTTGAAGCGTAAAGAGCGTTTTTGATGTCGTTGATAAACGCTTTTTTCTTTTCCGGATTGGTGGCAGTTGTGCCCAGGACCGGACGGGGGCCTTTCAATTTGCGCGCGGCTTTCACACGCTCGTCCTTCAAGGCGGAAACGCAACGGGAATAAACCGCTTCCGCAATCAACGTGATCGGAATCCCGAGGTCCTGCGAATTGATCACCGTCCATTTCCCCGTGCCTTTCTGGCCGGCGGTGTCGAGAATGTTGTCCACCAACGGCGTACCGTCGGCGTCTTTGTGCGCCAGGATGTCGCGGGTGATTTCAATCAGATAACTGTCCAGCTCGCCCTGATTCCACTCGGCAAAGACGGAGTGCATTTCATCAGCGCTCATGCCCAGGCCATGCTTCATGATGTTGTAGGCTTCACAAATGAGTTGCATGTCGCCGTATTCAATGCCGTTATGCACCATCTTGACGTAATGGCCGGCGCCCTGTTCGCCGACCCAATCGCAACACGGCGTGCCGTCCTCTACTTTGGCGGCAACGGCCTGCAATATATTTTTAACATGCGGCCAGGCGGCGGAAGAACCGCCCGGCATGATGCTGGGGCCGTGGCGCGCGCCTTCTTCACCGCCGCTCACGCCCGTGCCGATGTAGAGCAGCCCTTTGCTTTCGACATAGTGCTGGCGGCGGTTGGTATCCTCAAAGAGGGAGTTGCCGCCATCAATGATGATGTCGCCCGATTCGAGGTGCGGCAGCAGTTGTTCGATAAAATCATCCACCGGCTTGCCCGCCTTGACGAGCAGCATCACGCGGCGGGGCCGCTTCAGCTTGGCGACCATTTCCGCGATGGAATGAGCGCCAAGGACTTTCGTGCCCCGGGCCTCATTCGCCAGAAAGTGATCCACTTTTTCGATGGTGCGATTATAAGCCACGACGGTAAAACCGTGGTCGTTCATGTTTAAGATGAGATTCTGGCCCATGACGGCCAGACCAATGAGAGCAATGTCACCTGTAGGTTGCATATTCGTAGTCGTTTTGAATGGAAACCAAACCAGGGAACCATACAAAAGTTCCGCCGTCCCGCCAGAAGATTTATGGGCTGCAAAATTTACCAGGAAGAACGGAACGAGTCAGTGTGGCCAGCTCTCTGACCGAGACGGGGCAGAATCGGGGCGGATTTCGATTGAGTGGCGACGTTTAATCGAGGTTCAACTCGCGCCGAGCTGCAAACGGGTGTCGTTCTCCAGCAGGGTTTGGAGATTCGACCAGTTCGCCTCATTCATTCCGTTGAAAGCGTTCAGATAAACCGCCACAGCTTCCGGCGGATACTTGGCCAGCAACGCTTCCACGGCCGCCTTCAATTTTTCATCGCTCATGGATTCCGGCAGATCTTCCACCACGCCATTTTCGTTCGGGATCTCCAAGGCGTTGAGAAAATCTGTCAGCATGGATTGATATTTTTTGACGAGCCAGGTACGAAGCAGCGTGCCGGCGGCGGCGTCCAAATTCGGTCGGGCGAGGGTACTCAACATGGTGGCATGACGCTCGTTGCGTTCGCGACGCTCGAGAAAAACCGGCCGCACCCGACGCGCCTCGGCCACGGCTTGCAGAACCGCGCGATACGTGGGCTTCTCCGATTCGTGAGCAAAGGTAAGAATTTCACTCGCCAGCGCGGGCGACATGAAGCCGAACAATTCGTAAGACTTGAACATCGTTAGGGAGGTTAAGTTCTGAAGTCTGCGGTCTTTGGTCAAGCGGCGAGTTTTGACGACCCGGTCGCCTATGGCGGTTCGCGGGCCGGGTTCAAGCCAGCCTGGCGGGAAAGTTTGCTTCGGTTACTCGATATCCGCTATAAACCTGCGCCACATGAGAGAACTGTTACAACCAATCGTGGACTGGTATTTCAGCGTCCTCAGCACGTGGGGCGTTTGGGCCGTGGTGCTGTTGATGGCGGTGGAGAGTTCCATTGTCCCGTTGCCCAGTGAAGTGGTGATTCCCCCTGCCGCGCATCTGGCCTGGACGGGCGAAGGTATCTCCTGTTTGGGCTGGCGCTTGAGCGGCTGGCCAGCTCAAGGCGCGATCGTAGCGGCCGGCACGCTGGGGTCCTGGCTGGGCGCAGCGTTGATGTACTGGGTGTCGCGGATCGCAGGGCGTCCGTTTGTCCTGCGGTACGGAAAGTTTCTTTTCATCGGTCCGGAAAAGGTGAAAGGCGCGGAGCGTTGGGCGGCGCATTACGGCGCCATGGGAATTTTCGCCGCGCGATTGTTGCCCGTGGTGCGGCATCTCATCGGGATTCCCGCCGGCATCGTGCGGATGAATTTTTGGAAGTATTCGTTCTACACCGTGCTGGGATCGGCGCTTTGGTCGGCGGTGTTATGCTGGCTGGGCGTGAAAATCGGCGGGGACATCAGCAACGGAGAAATGCACCAGGTGACGTTCTGGCTGGTCGGTTTTGTGGGCGTGGTTGGCATCCTTTATTACTTTTTCGTGCATCGCCACATGAAGCCACCGTCGTCCAATGATGCCGCCGATTAAGAAGCGGATTAAATCGGCAGGCGGCGCGGCGGCGGCGCCTTGACGAAGGTTGTTTCCCGGAGGTAAATGGGCGTCAGATTTTCCGCAGTCACGAAATCCGGGCGCTGAGCCGCGAGTTGAGCCAGCAGGGTGGCGGAGGGGAAAACATCCCGTCCGCGCGGAAACCATCGCGTCACCCCCGGGCCGACGATCAACTCTCCCGCGCTGGCGCGGTGTTCCACTTCGGCACGCGTGACGATTTGCAAGGGCGTCATCACGCGCGCGTGCCCCGACTCAGCAAGATAACTGGCGCGATAAAATTCACCGCGCTGTGCATCCACTACGATCTGAAACTTGCCTTCCTTTTCCTGAATCGCAGTTTGCGCCGCCATGCACTTCACGCTGCTGATTCCGAGTAGTTTTGCGTCGGTGACCAAATGCCAGCCTTGCGCCAGCGCGATCGCCACGCGGATTCCCGTATAGGACCCCGGCCCGATTCCAATTGCCAGAACGTCGATGTCTTCCCGGCGCAGCGCAGCGGCTTGCAAGGCGGATTCGATCAGATCGAAAGGGCGCATTTCATGGCCGGGCCGCTGTTCCGCCACTTCCCGAACACTTCCGCTCCCGTTCCAAACGGCGGCGCTCCGTCGCGCGGAACTGAAATCAAGCGCCAGAATCCTCATAAGTAATGCGTCGTTCCGTTTCACCAATCACTTCGATCTGTGCGCGCCAGGGCGGTATCGGCGCGCTTTTTTTCCAGGTCGCCCAATTGCCCGGCAGGCGTTCGGCCCATTCGATGACGGCCACGCCATCGGGTTGCAAAAACTCTTCCAAACCCGCGCCGTGGATTTGTTCCGGCGTTTCGAGCCGATACAGGTCCAGATGAAATAATTTCAACCGGCCACCCGGATACTCATTAACCAGAGTGAAGGTGGGCGAATGTACTCGTGCGGTGGCGCCCAGCCCCCGCGCAAGGCCGCGCACCAACTGGGTTTTGCCCGCGCCGAGATCACCGCTCAAGGCGATCACCAAACCGTGCCGCGCTTGGCGACCCCACTCGAAGCCGAACCGTTCGGTGTCCACCGGACTATGAGAAATGAACATACCCATGAGCGGTAATTGGATGCAACCCGGTCTGGTCGCGGAGACGCAAGCCGGTCCCCGCAACAATTTTGCCGATGCAGCTTAGTTTTAATTCGGGAAATCGCGCCTTCCATGCATCCAACAACGGAACGGCATCCCGGCTCGCGACGGTGAACAGCAATTCAAAATCCTCGCCATCAGTGAGCGCCGCCACCAAAGCGGGTTTGGCGGCATCGCCACGACGAGCCATTGCCCGCGCGGCCCCGCTGATGGGCACGGCGGATTTGAGCAGCTCCGCGCCCACCTCGCTGGCGCGCAAAATGTGCGGTAAATCTCCCGCCAATCCGTCGCTCAAATCCATCATGGCGTGAATGGGATAATGTTCCGCCAGCCAGCGCGCCTCGACGAGTCGCGGCGTAAAGTCCAGATGCTTGCCGTTGATGCTGCCACCCAATTCGCCCGTGACCAAAATCGCATCGCCAACCTGCGCCCCCGAGCGCCGGATGGCTTTACCGGCGGCGACCCGGCCGAGCAACGCCACGGAAATCAGCAGCCGTTCGGGATTGGTGGTGGTTTCACCACCGACGATGGCGACGTCGTATTGGCGGGCGAGTTGATTCAATCCTGCGTAAATTTCGCTGACGAACTCAGGCGAGAATTGTTGGGGCAATCCCAACGTGATAATGGCGGCGAACGGGGTGCCGGCCATCGCGGCCATATCGCTCAAACCACGCGCCAGCGCTTTACGCCCGATTTTTTGCGGCGGCGTGTCGTGCTTGAAATGAATGCCCTCCACCACTGCATCCGTCTTGAACAGTAACTGCTGTCCCGGAGCGCCGCCGTCCAACACCGCACAGTCGTCGCCGGCGCCGAGAACCACCGAGCCATTCGTCGGCAAGTCGCGGGTTAGTTGCGCGATCAATTCAAACTCATTCATACGGCGGCAACGATCATGGGGTGCGTTCGCGCAAGACCAGAAATAAGGTGAAGTTCACCGCATTAAACAGAGTGTGCGCGAGGATAGGAGCGAGGAGGTTATCCGTCTTTTCATAGAGCCAGACGAAGAGCAACGCCAGCCCCACCAGCGGCAGCAAAGCCGCCAGATTCCAATGAATGGCGCCGAACAGAATCGCCGTGCTCCATAAGGCCAGTCGCGGGAATCCCAGGTTTTTGATCCAAGGATACAACACGCCGCGGAAGACGATTTCCTCCGCCAGCGGCGCGAGAACTACGACGATGAATCCCAGCAGCAACAGGGCGGGCAGCGTGTTGGCGCTTTGCAGAATGAGTAAAGCGCTCTGCTCCTGATCCGACCAGCCCACTGATTTCAACAGCAGCGCAATTCCGCCCCGCAGCAGCGCGCCGACGGGAAGAAACAAGGCAATGGTCACCAGAGGCAGCCAAAGCACTGGCGCGCCATGGTTGCCCCAGCCAAACCCGGCGCGCCAGCCCGTCTGGTGCTGACGCAGAAACCGGCCGGCGCAGATCAAAGTGCCCAACTGATAGCACAGCACACCGATCGCAACGCGCGGGACGGTCGGGACCGCGTCCTCGGGCAGCGGCCTGAAAAACAGGCGGGTGAGCACCATGCCGAGCAACAAAAAACTCAGCACGCCGAGCAGAAAAGCCACGACGGTTTCCGTTTTCCAATGACGATTGGACAACACGGCGTCAGCTTAATGCAGCGGTTGCCGCCGGGCGAGAATTGGTTTCGCCTGCGGCCTTGGTCGGCAAGTTTAACCTGAAATCAATTGGTCAGCGGGACGAGGGTTACCCATTAGGGCCGACACCCGATGGCCATGTTGCGTTTGCGCTTTGGGTTCCTGAGAGTAGCTTTTCCTCATGGAAGTCACTGAAACCATTCAATGCCCGTTTTGCGGACAACGCTTTGAGATCGTCGTGGACACGAGCATGGGCGCGAACCGGTTCACGACGGATTGTGAAGTGTGCTGTCGCCCGATCGAAGTGGTGGCCGAGTGCGAACCGGGGGAAATTCTGAGCTTGGACGTGCAGGCGGGCTGAGGCATTCTGCGCGCAATGCAAAACACGGTCCTCTGGGTTTACATCGGCCTGCTGGTGCTCGGCGGCCTTCTCGGCTATTTCAAGGGCAAGAGCAAGGTTTCACTCCTCATGTCCGTGGGCTTTGCCGCGCCTCTGATTCTTTGCGCGCTGGGTGCCATCACCCAGCCGAAGGTTCCGGATGTTCTCATGACGGTGTTGTTGATCGTGTTTGCCATCCGCCTTGCCAAGACCAAAAAACTCATGCCGGCGGGCCTCATGCTGCTGGTGACAGTGGTTGCGCTGGCGTTGCGGAACATTCAATTTTGAACGGCTCCCCGGAAAATGTCAGCTTCCCTTTTGGCCTTCGCCAGCCACCAAGGAAAGCTGGGGAATTGATTTATCGAAGCTTCGTCTTGCACACACTGCCGTCGGATTTGTTCGTGAGGAATGACCGGCCTCGTGGTCTGTTGAAGTGGTGAACTGGAGTCCCTGGCTCGAATCGGCGGCGGTGGCCTTGCTGGCCGCGGGTGGTTTCCTGTTGGGCCATTGGTTTTCCCGGTTGCCCCGGCATTATTGGCTGCTTGGCTACTTCCTGCCATTGTTCCTCGTCCTTGTTTATGGTGCCGCCATGCGGTTTCCCCAGCTCTCATTTGTTCCGCCGGTCTCGTGGATGATGATGGGCCGCAACAAATTTGCCACCATCGGCTTCATTGCGGCCATGGTGTTGACCGCACCACTTTCCCGGCTGCCGCAACGGCGCAGTCGTATTGCCGTCGTTGTCTTGATGGTGGTGGTCGTTTGTGTCATGTCGGTGTGGCCATTTCTCGCACCGGCCTTCAACCGGAAACATCTGGCTGGGTTGAAGACCCGTTTTGATGCCGATGGCATTTGCCTGCAAAGCAACGACTACAACTGTGGGCCCGCTGCTGCCGTCACCGCCTTGCGCAAACTGGGTTTGCCCGCCGAGGAAGGAGAGATTGCTCTGCTTGCGCACACCAGTTCAGCGATTGGCACGCCGCCCGATATGCTCGCCCGCGCGCTTCGAGACCGTTATGAGAAGGAAGGTTTGGTGAGCCAATACCGGGTCTTCAACCGGGTGGATGAACTCAAGCACGATGGGCTGACTCTGGTCGTCATCAAGTACCGTTTCTGGGTGGATCATTATGTAACCGTGCTGGAAGTCACCGATGAGCAGATCGTGGTGGGCGACCCGTCGCGGGGACGAGGCACATTCACGCACCAGGAGTTCCGTGACAAGTGGCGCTTCGAGGGAGTGGTGCTCAGGCGTCCACAGCGTTCCTGATGGAACGAAGAAGTAGCGGCGACGCCCCGTAGCCACAGTCCGGGAGTTCGAAGCACCAAGCGGTCGAAATGCGACAAGGCGGCGCTGCCACCATGTGGAAATTCGTTTTCATCTGTTCGCCATTCGCTATCTTCCGCGCATGAGTTTATTGCCTTTTGGTGCGTTGCCGGCCTACAAACCCCGCCGCTTTGTGCCGGCGCAACTGGATTTTGGTGACTGGTCAAAAATCGCGTCACTGTTCGATCAACTGGAAGCCCGCGTTGACCAATGCCGGACGGTCGCCGAACTGGAGCAATGGCTCTTGGATTGGGGTGAAATGAGCGCCGCGTTGGACGAGGAATCTTCACGTCGCCACATCGCCATGACCTGTCACACAGACAATGCCGAGGCGGAGAAAGCTTTTCTGTATTTTGTCGAGCACATCGAACCGCAACTCAAGCCGCGTCAGTTCCAGTTGGAGAAGCGGTTCATCGCCCACCCGCAGCGGGCAAAGTTGCCCTCACCGCGTTATGACGTGTTCATCCGCGATGTCCAGAACCACCTCGAGTTGTTTCGCAAGGAGAACGTGGCGTTGGAAACGGAGGAAGCCAAGGTCGGCCAGCAATACCAGAAAATCAGTGGCTCGCTCACCGTGCAATTTCGTGGTGAGGAGAAAACGCTTACTCAGATGGGCAAGTTTCTCGAAGAACCGGATCGCCCGTTGCGGCGGGAGGTGTGGGAACTGGTGGGCAAGCGTCGTTTGCAGGAACGCGACCAGTTCGAGGAGCAGTTCGATCAACTGGTGAAACTGCGCGAACAGATGGCGGCCAACGCAGGCTTCCAGAATTATCGCGACTACGCCTTTCGGCTGAAAGGGCGCTTTGATTACACGCCTGAAGATTGTGTGAAGTTCCACGATGCCGTCGCCAGCGAAGTGATGCCGGTCTTACGTGAATTGCAGGCGCAACGACGCCGGCAGCTTGGTTTGGAAAAACTGCGCCCGTGGGATCTGGCTGTGGACCCGATGAATCGTCCGGCGCTCAAGCCGTTTGAGAAGGTTGAGGGCATGGTGACACGTTCCCAGCGCATCTTCGACAAACTGGATGGTGAACTGGCCGGAGGTTTTCAGCAGATGCAGGATTTGAAACTGCTCGATCTGGCGAATCGCAAAGGCAAGGCGCCCGGTGGCTATCAATCCACACTCAACGAGGCGCGCTTGCCGTTCATTTTCATGAACGCGGTCGGTCAGCAGCGTGACGTGGAGACAATTTTGCACGAAGCCGGGCACGCCTTTCACGCGCTCGCCACGCGCGACGAGGATTTGCTCGCCTATCGCAGCGCGCCGATCGAGTTTTGCGAGGTCGCCTCGATGAGCATGGAATTGCTCGGCAATGAGTTTATCGAGGAATTTTATTCGCCCACCGACGGCAACCGTGCCCGGCGCGCGCACCTGGAAGGCATCATTGGCGTGCTGGCGTGGATTGCGACGGTGGACGCGTTTCAGCACTGGATTTACACGCACCCAGGGCACAGCCGCGCCGAACGCGCCGCTGCCTGGCAAGCCCGGATGGATCGCTTTGCCGGGGACGTGGACTGGAGCGGTTACGAGGAAGCCCGCGCACATGCGTGGCATCGGCAACTGCACATCTTTCTGTATCCGTTTTACTACATCGAATACGGCATTGCCCAATTGGGCGCGTTGCAGGTGTGGGCCAATTCCCGACGGGATAAAGCGAAGGCGCTGCGGGACTACAAAGCGGCGCTCGCCCTGGGTGGTTCGAAGTCCCTGCCGGAATTGTTCGCCACAGCGGGTTGCAAATTTCAGTTTGACGCGGCCACCATCAAACCGTTGGTGGAACTGGCCCGATCGGAACTAAAGAAGCTTTAACCAGAAACATTCCGCGATTGCGTGGAAGCACCCTGCCGCTTATCTGCTGGCTGCAGGTTCTGCCGGGAAGAGATTCTGGCGCGGGGCGGAGCGCGCGGGGTGCATTACAGCGTAGGCCTGTCAAAAAATCCCGGGTTGATTGAGCGATTGCAACCGACGCCGGCCGACGCGCGGGCGCGGCGGGGTCTGACCGGAGCGGCCGGTGTGCGGGTGTTCACTGAGTTTGCCCATCTGCTGCTGGAACGGGTACGGGCTTGGACTGCAGTTTTCACACTCGCATCGTAGCGCAGACTTCCCGTGTGCCGTCTCGCAGGTTTCCAAACCCGCGAACGCCTCGGACCATCGGACCGTCTGCCGATTTGGAAACCGGCGACACGGCAGGTTGGGAAACCTGCGCTCCACGGATTGTGTCCGGCGTCACCCGGCTGCCTGCAAAATATCCGGGCTAATTGGTTTTCGGCTGGGCTGGGCCATCCTTGTCTGCTTCCAACAGGAACAAATCGTCCTTATCGGTGAGGGAGCAGAGTCGCAGCCCGGCCGCACTGGTGAGACCAAGCCATTGGTCTGGCGAGGGCATGAGGTCGCGGCAGACGGGATGACTGAGCTTGGAGTGGAACTGATCCAGATGGGCGCTGCCAGCAAGGTGCAAGATTAACAAGCGACCACCCGATTTGAGCAACCGCCCGATGTTCTGGAGGGCTCGCGGTTTGTCACGGAAATGCGGAAACGCATTGAAACAGAAAACCACATCGAATCGCTCGGCCCCGGGCGGGTCCTGGCAAATATCCAACAACCAGAACTCGGCCGCGGTCTTGCGGGCCTGAGCCTGGGCCAGCATGTCGGGAGAAAAGTCCGCCGCCACCACGCGTCCGGGGTGAACGCAATCCACCAGCCAGTTCGTGAGGCGACCGGTGCCACAGCCCAATTCCAGCAGGTCTTGCCCGGGGCGGAGCGCCAGCCGTTCGCGCAACGCATTGAGCCGTTCCAAAGTTCGCGTCACCTCCTGGTTGTTCTGATCCCAGGTGGGCGCATGATGGTTGAAGAAGGCCACGCGCGGATCGGAAGCCGGATGCGCTCCAGGGGGGTGATGCACACGAAATTGCGGTTGCGTAACACTGGATTTGTCAGTAAGACTCATTCCTGTGAGCGTAACCCTCGATACAAATGCCGGTCAAGCGCAGCCCGCGCGGCGCTTTTCTGAAACCGTTTCCCACTCGCTGCTGAGAGCTTTTTGCAGTTTGCTTCTGGCCGCTGGCGTCAGCCACGCGGAGACGCACTGGAATCTGCAAGCCGTCAATGCCAACGGGGTGGCCACCTGGAGCGGACCCTTTCCCGGCACCGTGGTCGGAGTGCTGTTGACGGATCCGGAAGAGATGCTCGATGCAACCCCGAATTTTCTGCCGTGGGATGGCGGCGCCAACCAGTTCAACCTGGGGGCAGAGTGGCAGGTGGTGGTGCAGTCGGCCTGGCCTGGTGACCGGCTCGGCACATTCTGCTACATGGGTCAGAACTACGGCAACATGCCCTTCAATCACAGCGACGACCTCAGCTACTCCAACGAAGCCTGGACGGCGGAATTGGAACGGTTGAACCATGATCCTGTCACCGGCCACACTTTTCGCAAGGGTGATCTGGTTTCCGTCACGTTCAACAGCGCGGCGTTTTACGGTGGAAAACTGAACATCAATGAAACGCACCACATTGATCCGGCGTACGACTTTACCATTTCGCTGGTCGCATCGAACTACGGTTTGCCCGCGCCGGAAGCGCTGTCCCTGGCTTCATTCGTCCGCACGAATGATAACAATGCCGACACGTTCGAGGACATTTTTGATGCAACGCGCACGACCGGGGGCGAACATTGGCAGGGCATGCGCGTCCGCCTGAATGGCTTGATGCTGGTAACGACGAACGGGTGGAATGCCACGAATAGCTGGGGCAATCGGCTGTGTAGTGTCACCGATGGGGAAAACCGGTTCTTCTCCCTGCGCCATCCACGTTACAGCCTTGGTCCCGTGCCGACCAACACGTTTGACGCCATTGGCATTCTGAATCAGGAAAGTGGTTCCGGCAGTCAGGGGACGAATCGCTACGAATTGTTCGTGCAGGAAATCCTGACGTCCGAGCCAGCAGTGCTGAACATTGCACTCCAACCGGTCATTACCTGGCCGGCCTCGCTGGCAAATTACCAACTGCAATATACCAACGTCCTTGGCGGTTCGGGGGATTGGGCTCCGGTAACCAACACGCCGGTGCTCGTGAACGGGAAATGGACGGTGATTCAAAACTCGACGGAAGCGCAAACGCGATTCTATCGTTTGCAGCGAGTTCAATGATGCCCTGGGTAAATCAATCCGGCGCAGTCGCGGGTCCGATAAAATCATCCGGCCCGCGCCGGGCTTTTACGTTGATTGAACTTCTGGTGGTCATCGCCATGATTGCCATTCTCGCGGCGATGTTGCTGCCCGCTTTGGCCCGCGGCAAGGAAATGGCCAAAGTCACGCGCGCTCAAGCGGAGCTGTATGGCATCGGCGTGGCGTTGCAGATGTATGTGGACGATTACGCGAACAAACTCCCGCCCGTGCGGGTGAATTGTAATAGCGACCTGCTCACGCACTGGTGTCAGTTGCCAACCGAACTGGCGGATCTGCATTATCTCCCACGCAGCAGCGATGCCGGACGGGAAGCGAACATGGAGGATCTATTCAATCCCGGCCATACTTACAAATATGCCGCGCCCGGCCCGGAGCTGCTGAATGACATGCCCGTCGGAAACTATGCGCTCTGGGTGCCAACCAATTATCCGAATCTCTCCGGCACTGCGGGCAAGTACTACAGTGATCCCAAAACCACACCGGTGCGTTGGGTGGTCTGGAGTATGGGGCCAAAGCCCAACAGCCCCAAGAGTCAGGGCAGTTATGCTCCCATGAGCAGTGACAGTTGGTATCGTCGCGCGGGTGATAGTGGCGTCATTGTTCGCTACGCAGATCAGGAATGGCGGCAATTCCAAAGCCCATGAACCGGCGGCCGTTACTCCTGGCGACAGTCACCGCAGGGCTGCTCCTGATGCTGGTTGGGAGCGGGTGCAAGCCTGCCAATCCTTCCGCCTCCACACCCAAACTGGCCAGCGCCACTTCCTATCTGGAAAGTGCCGCACAGGAGTTTTTCGGCGGCGAACAGGATTTTGTCCGGCTGGCCGAACCGGGTACCTGTCCCGGGCATTTCGACATTCGCCCGCGTCAGGCCGCCGAGCTGCGGCGTTGCCGGGCGTTGGTGCGGTTCGATTTCCAGGCGTCGCTGGACAAGGTTCTCGAAGCGAAAGAAACCAACGGTCCGGTTGTGGTGGAGGTGAAGATTCGCAATGGCCTTTGCCTGCCTGACAGTTATCTGTCCGCGTGCCGGCAGATCAAGGAGGCGTTTGTCGGCCGTGGATTGCTGGAACCAGCGAATGCGGAAGCGACGTTGCAAACTGTGGCTCAACGGTTGTCAATGCTGGGGCAGGAAGCAACCAATCAAGTTGCCCGGGCCGGTTTGGTGGGGGCGCCGGTCATCACCAGTGTTCACCAGAAGGATTTCTGCGAATGGCTCGGGTTGCAAGTGGTGGCGACGTTTCGTGCGGCGGACACCGCCAGCGTGGCGGAAATTGACGAAGCCATCAGCGCCGGCAAACTCGCCAAGGTGAAACTGGTCATCGCCAATCTGCCTGAAGGCCGTCGCACTGCCGATGCGCTGGCCGACCGACTCCAGGCGCGGGTCGCCGTATTTGGCAACTTTCCCACCTTGAATCATGGACGCATTTGGTTTGATGATCTGATTCGCACCAATGTGGCCGCACTCCTGGCTGCCGGCCAGCCATGATGACGTGTGCTGTCGAACTGGCGGGCCTTGCTGTTTTTGCAGCCCGGCGATGCGTGTTGAGGGTTGAGCAGCTTCAAATTCCTGCCGGTCAAATCACCGCAGTCATGGGACGCAATGGGGCGGGGAAAACCACATTGCTCCGAAGTTGTCTGGGCTTCACCCGGCCAGCCCGCGGCACGGTTCGCGTGCTCGATTGTGAGGTGCCCCGTCGGGCCTCCTCCGCACTGGTCCAGTTGCGGCGACGGATCGGATATGTGCCGCAACTGTTGCCCAGCCGCAGTGAGCTGCGATTGACCGTGCGTGAAGTGGTTGCCATCGGCCGTACGGGCCGGGCCGGTTTGTTCCGGGCCTTCAGCCAAACCGACTGGCGGATGGTGGATGAATGGATTCATCGGCTTGGCTTGGGCGACTTGTCGAACCGGGCGTTTAATGAAATTTCCGGTGGCGAGCAACGCAAGGCCATCATCGCCCGGGCGATGGCGCAGCAGCCGGAACTGCTCTTACTGGATGAACCCACCGCAAATCTCGATCTCGGCTGGCGCGAGCGGATGGTGGAAACCATTCAACAACTTCACACCGAAACCGCCCTTCCGATTCTGTTGGTGTGTCATGAATTGGAAGTGTTGCCGCCCGCGTGTCGCACTGTGGTCCTACTGGGGGAGGGACAGGTCATCACGGTCGGCACGCCGGAAGCGGTATTCACGGAGGAGCGGATCACCTTACTCTACGGCGCGGGTCTGCGCGTTATTCACGAACAGGGGCGTCACGCGGTTCTGCCGCAAGGAGCGTCGCATGTTTGACCTGGTGTTTTGGCTGCCGGTGATGGTGGGAGGCACCGTGGCCGGCGCGTCGAGCGGATTGCTCGGCACCTTTATCGTGGGGATGCGAATTCCGTTTCTCGGCGTGTGTGTGGCGCATGCGGCCTTGGCTGGCGCGGTGTTCGGCAGCCTGTGTGGTTTGGAAGGACAGACCTTGTTGCTTCCGGCGCTGGCAGGTTCGGTTTTGACGGCGCTCGCGCTGGGGTTGCTCGATCCGCAGCGCGTGCATCTGGATGACAACGTGGTGTTGAGCTTTTTATTTTCAGCCACAATGGGGCTGGCGTTCCTGGGTATCGGCCTGCATGGCCTTCTGGGGCGGAGCGACAATGACGTGCGCAGCCTGCTTTGGGGCAGCCTGAATTTTTGTCGCTGGCGCGATGTCTGGCTGATGCTCGCCTCGGCGGGTGCGCTCATTATCTACATCGCGGTATTTTTCAAGGAGCTTCGGGCCATCATGTTTTCGCGCGTGGATGCAGCGGCGGCAGGCATCCGGGTAAATGTGGTCTGGAGCGGGTTGTTGATTCTGATTGCCGTGGTGCTGACCGTGAATTTTCAAACCGTGGGCGGCTTGATGATTTACAGTCTGATTTCCAATCCGGCCGCCGCCGCCTTTCAACTGGTGAAAGGCTGCCGCCCTGCCATGCAGTGGTCGGCCGCCTTGGGCGCGACGAGTGGGTTGGGCGGTTTTCTGATTTCCGCCGCAACCGACCTGCCCAGCGGTGCGGTGATCGTGCTGGTCTCGTCGGCACTGCTGGCCTTGGCGGTGGTGATTCGGCGCGGGCGTTGACCGCCCCGCGTTCGCTCTTGCCGCGTGATTGACAGTGTCCCGCGTGAGATTACCCTCCCTGCCACTGGTTAACCATGAAAACTGAATCCGTCGTCCGCTTCAGCGTATCGCTGCCTCCCAAGCTTTTGAAGGAACTCGACAAAATGTCGGGCGAGAAAGGCTACGACAACCGCTCACCAGCCATTGCGGATATGATTCGCAATCAATTGGTTGAGCATCGGCAAAAATTTGGCGAAAAGGAAATCGCGGGAACGATCACGCTGGTCTATGACCACCACACGCAACATGTCCAGGAGGCGTTAACCGCCATCCAGCACGATCACCACGAGGTGATTATTTCCACCATGCACGTGCATCTGGATCATCACAACTGTCTCGAAGTGCTGGTGGTTCGCGGCCGGGCGGCGCTGGTCAAAAGGATTGCCGACGAACTGATTGCCGCCAAGGGCGTGAAGCACGGCAAGTTGACAGTGACCTCGACGGGCAAAGACCTGCCAGTTTGACGCCAACTACTCGCTCCGTTGGTGTTCGGGCTGTTCATGCGCCCCATCCGGTCTTCCCAGTCCACTGGTAGTTGGGCGGTTTTTGGAGCCACGCCGGGCGCATAATTCCCAGACGCTTTGTGGACCAAGTGCGTTTCCGAATCCTGCCATCAATCAAGTCTGACCTTTCGGGGTGACATCGGCAGGTTCTTGAGAAAACACAGCTTTTGACCAGCGGCCGCTCGCTGTATTGATTGTATCGTTTGGATGCTTTCGGCGCTCGGTCTCGGCAAAATCTGTTCGGCACACGGATTGTTCGCGCGCGTTGCCTGCCGCGGCTTTCGCTGGGTACAAACTTGGCTGGCTCTTTGGTTTTCGCGGGTTCGGAGGGTTTTGCCATGATTCCAACTGCGGAATCCAGGTTGATCCAGCCGATGCACGCTTCCATGCGTTTGCGAATCACACGGTTCGTTTGACAGGGAACGACGGGAAGTGGCGGCTAGACATTCTGCCTGCCGCTACCTGACCGCCAATTTCCGTCGCACCTTGGAACGGATGCGGGTTGACAGTTTCCCCCATCCGCTTGAACACTGTTGAGCAAAACAAATGAACGCGGATCAACCGGCGGTAACCCAACCTGTGGGCCAGGAGATGGAATTATCGTGGCCCTGTCCGCGTCCTGCGAATCTGTTGCCAGGCTCGTTGCTCCGGTGCGGCGTACTCGGGTTGATCTGGATCGGCCTCAGCGCGGGGGTGAACGCGGGCGCGGCGGACAAAGGGAGTTCGGTCCCGGCCACGGTGGATTTCGCCCGCGATATCCGGCCGCTCTTCAACAAGAATTGCGTCGGCTGTCACGGTGGGGTGAAACGCTCCGGCAAAATCTCGTTCATCTACCGCGATGTGGTGGTGGCCACCAACGCGGCGGATGGTAAACCCATTCACCCCGGCGACCCGGAACATTCCGAATTGATCCGGCGCCTGACGACCGCAGACGAGGACGACCGGATGCCGCCCGCCGAACACGCGGCCCGGTTGTCAGCTCACGACATCGAGCTTTTTCGCGAATGGATCCGGCAGGGCGCACCGTGGAAGGAGCATTGGGCCTGGGTCAAGCCGGTCGCGCCGCCATTGCCGAAAGTTTCCAAACCCAAATGGGCCCGCCAGCCGCTCGATCGGTTCGTGCTGGCCCGGCTGGAGGCGGAGAAGTTAAAGCCGGGCGGCGAAGCGGATCGCGCCCAATGGCTGCGGCGGGTGACGTTTGATCTGATCGGCCTGCCGCCGACTCCGGAGGAGATTCAGGCGTTCGCGGCCGACAAGTCTCCGCGCGCCTACGAGAATGTCGTGGACCGGTTGCTGGCCTCGCCGAAATTTGGCGAACGATGGGCGGCGCCGTGGCTGGATGCCGCGCGTTACGCCGATTCGATGGGCTTCGAGAAGGACCCGTTGCGCACAGTCTGGCCGTACCGCGACTGGGTGATCCGCGCGCTCAATGACGATTTGCCGTTCGATCAGTTTACCCTCAAACAACTGGCCGGAGATTTGTTGCCGGACGCCTCGTTGGCGGATGAAATTGCCACCACGTTCCAGCGCAACACGCAGGTCAACACCGAGGGCGGCACGGACGACGAGGAGTATCGCATTGCCGCCGTGATTGACCGCGAGAGCACCGCCTACGAAGTCTGGCAGGGGGTGACGATGCGGTGCGCGCAATGTCACGCGCATCCCTACGAGCCGATCACGCACGAAGAATTCTACCAGTCCTTCGCCCTGTTCAACACCACCCGGGACTGGGATTTGCCGGATGATTCGCCCACGCTGCGCGTACCGCTGAGTCTGACGAATTTCGCGCGCGCCCGGCAACTGGATGAAGCGATCCGGAAATGGCGCCACGCGGAGTTTGCGTCGCGCGCGGCGTTGTTCGACAAGACCAACGGCTGGATTGCACTCACGCCGGACCTTGCGACCGCGACCAAGGGCACGCAACTCACCCTCCAGACCAACGACGGCCGGGCGGAGGTGCGCACGGTGGGAACGGTCGCGACGTTCTCGCAGTTTACGATTGAAGTGCCGCTGCCGGAAACGCTCACGCGGTTGGGTGCTTTGCAAATCGAGGTGCTGCCGGATGATCCAGCGAAGGCGAGGCTGACACCGGAAAAGGGATTCATCATCACGGACCTGCGGGCCGCACTGGTGACTTCCAACGGAGCGGTCACCAATGAGCCGGCGCCATCGCCGGACGACGCGGCCAAGTCCGATGAGAAAACGCCCAAGCGGTTGCCGGGCGAGATAACGTTGGCGCATTGTTTCGGTGATGAAGCTGCGCCGGCGACGGACGATGACGCCGCCGTGCAACCGGATAAACGTGGGTGGGGCGCGAACCCGCGGCTGACGCGGGAACGGCGCGCCGTCTTTGTGCCGGAACATCTCACCGAGTTGCCCGCCGGCTCGCGACTCAAGTTGATCATCTCCCACGATCAAGGCGCGAACGACACCGCCTCGCTGGTGACGCGGCGCATGCGGCTCGCGGCCACGGGCAACGACGACTGGATCCAGTTTTGCCACCAACCGAAGTTTGCCTCAGGCCGCAGGGAACTCGCGGACCTGCGGGCGGAGCGCGCCGCGATGGCGGACGTGAGCATCCCGGTGATGCGCGAGCAGGAGGCGGCGTTTCGTCGGCCCACGGCGATGTTCGAGCGCGGGAACTGGCTGGCCAAGGGCGCGCTCGTATCGCCGGGCGTGCCGCGGCTCTTCAATCCCGCCCCCGCCGCCGAGCCGCGGGATCGGCTCGAATTCGCCCGCTGGCTGGTTTCGCCGGACAACCCACTCACGGCGCGCGTCACGGTCAATCGCTTCTGGAACGAGTTATTCGGGATGGGCCTGGTGGAAACCGTCGAGGACTTCGGCAGCTCGGGACCGCCGCCATTGAATCAGCCGTTGTTGGATTTCCTGGCGTTGCGCTTCCAGCAGGAACTGGGGTGGAGCGTGAAACGGCTGCTGCGCGAGTTGGTATTGTCCGCCACGTATCGGCAGGACGCGCACGCGACACCGGCGCTTGCGGCGCGCGATCCGCAGAATCGGCTCCTGGCGCGCGGCCCGCGGATGCGCTTAAGTTCCGAGATGGTGCGCGATCAAGCCCTCGCGGTCTCCGGCCTGTTGTCCGACAAAATGTACGGCCCGCCGGTCATGCCGCTGCAACCTGACGGAATCTGGGACGTGGTGTACAGCGGCGACAAATGGGAGACAGCCAAGGGCGAGGACCGGCATCGGCGCGCGCTCTACACCTTGCTGCGGCGGACGGCGGCGTATCCGAGTTTCCTGACGTTCGACGCGCCAAGTCGCGAGGTCTGTGTCACGCGCCGGCTCAAGACCAACACGCCGTTGCAGGCGCTGGTGACGTTGAACGATCCGGTGTATGTGGAATGTGCCGTCGCGCTGGCCGACCGGATGCGGCGTGAAGCCGGCCCGGACCCGCGCCGGCAAATCACGCGCGGCTACGAACTGGTCACCGGCCGCGCGCCGACGCAGGCGGCGCTGCGGGTATTGGAAGCATTGCGCAAAACGTCGCTGGCGCGCTACACGGCTGATCCGGAACTCGCGCGGCAACTGGCCGGCACGCCCGAGGCGGCGGCCCTGGCGCTCGTAGCCAACGCACTCCTGAACCTTGATGAATCACTGACCAAATGAACTCCCGCCAACGCCACCTCGAACTCGACACACTGCGCCAGCTCACCCGGCGTCATTTTCTGCGCGATTGCGCCACCGGCATGGGCGCGCTCTGGCTCGCCAGCCAGGGCTTCGCCGCGACCGGCGGCGCGCCCCGGCGCGAGCGCTCGCGGCCGTTGTCGGTGTTGCCGCCGCACTTTCCGGCCAAAGTCAAACGCGTGATCTTTCTGCACATGGCGGGTGCGCCGAGCCAGTTCGAGATGTTCCAACCCAAACCCGAACTCGCCCGGCTCAACGGCCAGGAGTGCCCCAGGGAATTCCTCGAAGGCCAGCGCTTTGCCTTCATCACCGGCGTGCCGAAGCTGCTCGGGCCGGTGCATCCGTTTCATCAGGAAGCCCGGACTGGCATGTGGGTGACGGACCGGATGCCGTTTCTCGAAAAACATTTCAGCAAGCTCTGTTTCATTCACACGATGCAAACGGACCAGTTCAACCACGCGCCCGCGCAACTGCTCGTCCACACCGGCAACCAGAATCTCGGTTACGCGAGCTTCGGCTCCTGGGTGACCTACGGGCTGGGTTCGGAGAGCGAGAATCTGCCGGGCTACATCGTGCTGCTCAGC
This sequence comes from Verrucomicrobiota bacterium, assembly GCA_039806955.1. GTDB lineage: Bacteria > Verrucomicrobiota > Verrucomicrobiia > Limisphaerales > JADLHS01 > JADLHS01. The sequence continues at coordinate 102,651 of JBDHQI010000003.1, forward strand.
GGCGGGAACAATCCCGACGGCGGCAAATCGCTGTGGGGCGCGGGCTACCTGCCGAGCGTGTACCAGGGCGTGCAATGCCGCTCCAAAGGCGAGCCGGTGTTGTATCTGGACAATCCGCCGGGCATTGACCGCGAACTGCGCGGCAACGTGGTGCAGACGATCGCGGCGTTGAATCAGAAAACCTACGAACGCGTGGGCGATCCCGAGACGGTCACGCGCATTGCGCAGTACGAACTCGCCTATCGCATGCAGGTCAGCGCCTCGGACGCGTTTGATCTCACGAAGGAGTCCCCCGAAACCCACGCGCTCTACGGGACGCAGCCCGGCAAGGAAAGTTTCGCCAACAATTGTCTGCTCGCGCGGCGGCTGGCCGAACGCGGCGTGCGCTTCGTGCAGTTGTTCGACTGGGGCTGGGACGCGCACGGTACGGACAAGAGTACGTCGCTCACCGAAGGGTTGTCCGCCAAGTGCCAGCAGATTGATCAACCCATTGCCGCGTTGCTGACCGATCTTGAAATGCGCGGGATGCTCAGCGAGACGCTGGTGATCTGGAGTGGTGAATTCGGCCGCACCCCCATGCAGGAGAATCGCGGCGGCGTGGCGATGGCGTTTGCCGGGCGCGATCATCACCCGGCGGCGTTCTCGATCTGGCTCGCCGGCGGCGGCGTGAAAGGCGGCTTCAGCCTGGGCGAGACCGATCCCATCGGCTATCGCCCGGTCACCGAGCCGGTGCAGGTGCGGGATCTGCACGCGACACTGTTGCAGTTGCTCGGCCTGGACCATCGGCGGCTCACGTATCACTACCAGGGCTTGGAGCAAAAGCTCACCGGCGTGCGCCCGTCCAAGGTGATCGAGGGAATCCTGGTGTAGCCCGCCGACGATAGTGGAACGTCGAACGCGCCAGCCCCAAATATCGGCAGGCTCGCCGTTGCGAACACAGTCCGGCTTTCACCGTCTCCTGCGCACACGCCCGGCGCGAAGCCGGGCTCACAACTTTTTTTCACTGGCATCCCACAGCCGCGTGAAATGAAAGCAAAAGCCCACAGTTTCCTCGGGATTTGAGAGTCGGCCGAGGAAGCGCGTTAAGAGTTTTGCAGTCCTGGTTACACGAGGTTCGCAGTGACTTTCACGATCTGTCTGGCTGCTGTCCCACCATAGTCAGCCCAATCCCGGGAAATAGGCTTGTTGCGGACAAGCCAAGTAACGGAAGTTTCCCCCGGCTGTCCCATAGCTCTTCAACAAACTCAGCAGATCCCATTTCTTCCACAAGCATGTGCGAATCAACGTGAACAGCCGGGAGAGGCCAGGGCTCCACTCCGAGAGGAAACTCACATAGCGCAGCAGCAAGTAAGTCAACAGCGCCGTCCAGACCTGCCACCGCACCGCGTTCGCGCTGGTGCCCGGGAAATCAGCCAACTGCAGCGTCTGTTTGATTTGCTTGAAGCAAACTTCAATTTCCCAACGACAACGGTGCAGCTCCACGATGCTCTCGGCGCTCCATTCCCGATTGTTGCTCAGGAACACCATCTCCTGCTCACGCCCGTCCACTTCCACCAGGGCAACAATGCGGCGCAATTGATCCGGGTAGGTTGCCGCGAGTTGGCCGACTTGAGCACGATCAGTTCATCGCGCAGGATTTTGCCCTTGGGCTTCTTCTGGAGAACTTTGACCACCTTGTAGCTGAGATTGTCCTTGGCCCGCGTGACCCAGAACACCAACCGCAGCGTGAGGTCGGCCAAATGGTCAAAGTCGACGTAAGCCTTGTCAAATATGACGATTTCGCCTGCTTTGATGCCCGCGCACACCTCTCGAGCTCGCTTGGCATCCCGGAACCTCTCTACTCGACCGCTACACGATTTCAAAGCTTCTCGGAGATTGGCTTGCATTTTTTCGTGAAGCCGCGCGCGCGCGACAGCAAACAACCGCGCCCCACGGGGAAAAAAATCACGTGGCTGATATCGTCGGCAAAACTACCAGGTCGCGAATCATGGCCGCCGTGCGTTCTCGTCGAAACAAGAGTACGGAATTGGCTTTGGCTTCGGCGTTTCGTGCGGCAGGGATTATCGGGTGGCGTCGGCATTTTCCGATTCCCGGAACCCCTGACTTTGCATTCCCGGCGAAGAAGATCGCCCTTTTTGTCGATGGCTGTTTTTGGCACGGATGCCCGAAACACGGTCAAATGCCGAAAGTGAATGCCGAATTCTGGCTTCGGAAAATCAGCATGAACAAGAGACGGGATCGACTCGCCAATGCCGTATTAAGAAGGAAAGGCTGGAGGATTATCTGAATTTGGGAACATGATACGAGGCGAGAAATTGAAAAATGTGTTCCCCAAATTCAGCGCGAATTGAATCGCTCGTAAATCACTTCTTTCCGAGAATTTTCCTCAAATCCAACCGATTCGCGTGTACTTTGTCGTGGCAGACATTGCAGAGGACGAACAAATTCTCCGCAATATTTTCCCCCTTGTTTACATGTTCTTTCAAATGGTGCAGTTCCAAAAACCTCGGATCATCCTTTGACCACAGCTCCCGGCTCCAACCGCAAGAACGGCAAGTGTTTTTGTCACGCTCGTAAGCCGCTTCCTGAACTTCCTTTGGAATGTGACGGTCGTGCGGTTCCGCGACGCGCTCGATACTTTCCAAAACGTATTCGCCCGATTTCAAATCGGGTCTGCCCGTAAATCGAGTGGCAATCGCATATCCGCCGTGTCAACGCTCCAGCTTCGTCATTTCTCGTTGCGAGAGAATTTTCTGTGACGGCACGTAGTTTGCAATGAATTCACGTTGAAACGTCGCAAATGTTCCCGCCACCAGGGCCGCCCGGATATCCGCCATCAATTTCACGTAAAGGTGGGTATTGTGCAGGCTGACCATGCGCAGTCCCAGAATCTCGTTCACGTTCAGCAAATGCCGCAAGTAGGCGCGAGTAAAATGGCGGCAGGCGAAACAATCACAACCAGCTTCGATGGGACGGAAGTCCGCTTTGTACGCGCCACCTTTCAAACCGAATTGACCCTGCCGCGTGAAGGCGGTGCCGTTGCGCGCCACTCGTGTCGGCAATACGCAATCAAACATGTCCACGCCGCGCGCCACCAGTTCCACCAGTTGCGCGGGCGTGCCCAGTCCCATGGCGTAACGCGCCTTGTCTGTGGGCAGATGCGACTCAGCCAGTTCCACGGCCTTCATCATTTCCGCCTCGGGTTCGCCCACGCTCACGCCGCCGATGGCGTAGCCGTCGAAGTCCAGCGCGACGATGGCCTTTGCGCATTGCTCGCGCAGTTCGGGATTGCTGCCACCTTGGCAAATGCCAAACACGAGCTGCCCTTCCGCACGGGGTTGTTCGCGACATTCTTTCGCCCAGCGGATGGTGCGTTCGACGGCTTGCCGTTGTTCCCGCGCCGGCGCGTTATGCGCGGGACACTCGTCAAAGACCATCGCGACATCCGAGCCGAGGATGCGCTGGATTTCCATGGATTCCTTCGGCCCAAGAAACAACGGCGAGCCGTCCAGATGCGAACGAAACTCAACGCCGTGCGTCTTGACCTTGCGAATTTTGGCGAGGCTGAACACCTGAAATCCGCCGCTGTCCGTGAGGATGGGTTTTGGCCAGTTGATGAAATTGTGCAGGCCGCCCGCCGCGCGGATGATGTCCATGCCGGGGCGGATGTTGAGATGGTATGTGTTGCCGAGGATGATCTGCGTGCCCATCTCGTTGAGTTCGCGCGGATCAAGCGCCTTCACGCTGCCCTGCGTGCCGACGGACATGAACACCGGCGTATCCACCACGCCATGCTTCGTCGTGAGCCGACCCAGCCGCGCCTTCGTGTGCGCGTCTGTCTTCAGAAGTTCAAACATTCGGGCCGGGTTGTACCGCAAAATGGCGCTGAATGAAATAACTTACGCGCGACTGTCAGCCCAGGTTTGCGACCCAAACGGACAACGCACCCAATGCTGCGGTGCGACTTCGCGCAGTTCTGGCGCGGTTTGACGGCACTCGTCTTTGGCAATTGGACAACGCGGCGCGAAGCGGCAGCCGGCGGGGAAATGGCCGAGGCGCGGCACCTGACCGGGAATCGCGCTTAAACGACGGGAACGCTCGCCCAAACGCGGCACGCTCGCCATCAACGCTTGCGTGTAGGGATGGCGCGGACGTTGCAACAATTCCCGCGTGGGCGCGCTTTCCACAACTTGTCCGGCGTACATCACGACGACGCGATCCGCGATGTCGCCGACGATGCCGAGATTGTGCGTGATCAAGAGCATCGCCATGCCCAGTTGCTGCTTGAGCGAACGTAGTAATTCCAGAATCTGCGCCTGAATCGTCACGTCCAGCGCGGTGGTCGGCTCATCGGCGATCAGCAATTGCGGTTCGCTGGCCAGTGCCATCGCGATCATCACGCGCTGCTGCATGCCGCCAGATAGTTCAAACGGATAGCTTTTGCTCCGTAATTCCGGCGCGTGAATGCCCACGAGTTGCAACAGGCGGATGACCTCGGCATCGTAATCCTTCGCGGTAGGACGGGCCACGCCGGGCGCGCCGTTGGCAGATTGCGAAGCGGCGGCGGGTAGAGGACGGCCCGCCCTTCCCGCCAGATTTCGGCGATGCAATTTCAACATCTCCTTGATCTGCGTGCCGATGCGGAAGACGGGATTCAATGACGCGCCGGGTTCCTGGAAAATGTAACTCACCACGCCGCCGCGAATGGCACACAATTCTCGCGCGGACATTTTCAAAACGTCGCGTCCGTTGAGCAGAATTTCGCCGTCCGCGTATCGGGCGGGCGGCGCCGGCACGAGCCGCGCCACCGAGAGCGCGGTCACGCTTTTGCCGCAGCCGCTCTCGCCGACGAGACAGACGGTTTCTCCGGAGTTGATTTCCAGGGATACTCCGTCCACCGCGCGCGCCGCTCCTTCGGGCGTGTGGAATTCGAGTTGCAAGTTTTTGATTTCGAGCAAAGGCATCGGCGCAATCGCAGTGTCGGCAGGCGCCGCGCCACTGTCACGCGAAGAATTGTCATCTGGCGACGGAACCGCGGCGCGCGCAAGAACTTGGCTTGAAGAAATGAGCCGGCGCGGCTAGTGTGCGCCGCATGTTTGTCAAGCAATTGAGCTGGCTGGCCCTCGCGGGCTTTGTTGCTTCTTGCGCCACCAAGGAGCTTGGCCACAACCCGGAAGTTTCATCGAAAGTGAAGACATTGACCGATCTTCAACAGGCAGAAAAACCTTTCCACAACCAGCTGCGCCTGCCCGGATTCGAAATTACACCCGAGGCCATCGCGCAGACCGTCTCGCGCACCAGGACCGAGGCGGATGCAGCGTTGGATCGCATTGGCCAACTGGCACCCGGTGCGGTTGATTTCAACAACACCGTGCGCGCGCTGGATGCGAACGGCGCGATCATCAACGAGAATCTCAATCGGCTCTATCTCATCAAGGAAACCAGTCCGGTGGCGGCCATTCGCGACGCCGCGACCGAGGCGGTGAAGCAGTTGCAGGAATGGGCGGTAGGTTTGGATTATCGCGAGGACGTGTATCGCGCCGTGAAAGCTTACGCCGATACGCGGCCGAAACTGGCGGGCGAGGAAGCCAAGTTGCTGGATGAAACGATGCGCGATTATCGCCGCGCCGGTTTGCATCTGCCCAAGCCCCAGCGCGATGAAGTCGAACGACTGCGCAAGGAACTTACCGCTGTCAGCACGGATTTCGACAGTCACATCACCGAAGCGCAAAAGACGTTGCGGTTCACCCGGGCCGAACTGGAGGGCGCGCCGGAAAGCTTATTGACTGCGGCTGGTGTCAAAACCGGTCCGGACGAATACAGTCTCAAGGTGAATGTGACCTGGCAGGCGCTCGCGGTGTTGGAACATGTGAAAAATGAGGCGGTGCGACAACAGGTGGTCACGGAACAGGCGCGGTTGGCGCGCGTGGAGAATGCCTCGCTCATCGGTAAAATTCTGTCGTTGCGCCATGAAATCGCCACGAAGCTTGGTTATGCGAACTGGGCCGATTATCAGCTCGAAGTCAAGATGGCGCAGAACGGTCGGACGGCCATCGCGTTCGAGGAGCGGCTGCGCGACGGGCTGCAGGCGAAATTTGAAAGTGAACTTGCCCAATTTCAGCAGCTAAAAACCGCTGAAACCGGCGATGCGGATGCGCGCGTGCAGCTCTGGGACTGGCGCTATTACGCGGAGCAGTTGCGTAAGACGCAATACAATGTGGACAGTGAACAGTTGCGTAATTTCTTTCCGCTGCAGCGCACGTTGGACGGAATGTTCACCATTTACCAACGGATTTTCGGCCTCAAGTTTGAGCGCGTCGCCGCGCCTTACCAGTGGGTGGACGATCTGCAACTCTGGGCGGTGAGTGACGCGCAGTCCGGCGAGCCGCTCGGTTTTTTCTATCTCGATCTGTTCCCGCGTGAAGGGAAATATCACCATTTTGCCGTGTTTCCGTTGATCAGCGGCCACCGTACCGCCAACGGTGACTATCAACGTCCGGTGGTGGCCATGGTTTGCAATTTCACTCCGCCCACCGGCGACAAACCGTCGCTGCTGGATCATGGTTCGGTGGAAACGCTGTTCCACGAGTTCGGTCACGTGATGCACGAATTGTTGACGCGCGTCACCTTCGCGCGCTTCGCCGGGGCCAATGTGCCGCGTGATTTTGTCGAAGCGCCCTCGCAAATGTTGGAGAATTGGGTCTGGGACCGGCGTGTGCTGGATAGCTTTGCCGCCGATTATCGTGATTCCTCTCGCAAAATTCCATCCGACATTCTGGATCAATTGAAAGCCGCCAAATACGCGACTTATGCCTGTCACTATCGGCGTCAGCTTTCCTTTGGGTTGATGGATTTGATGCTGCACACGCGGATCACCGATCAAAATTCAAGCGAAGCTCTGCCGCTCGCCAACCGGGTGTTCAGCGACACGTTTTTACCCGTGCCGCCAGACACAGATTTCATCTGCTACTTCGGCCACTTCACCGGTTACGACGCCGGGTACTACGGTTACGCCTGGGCGGATGCAATCGCGGCGGACATGGCGACGGTTTTTGAAACAGCACCGGACGGTTATTTTGATGTGGCGGCGGGACGCAAGATGCGCACGGAGATTTACGCCACCGGCGATTCACGCGACGTGAACGTGAGCATCGAAAAATTCCTCGGTCGCCCGCGTTCCATTGAGCCGTTTTTGAAAAAGATCGGAGCGCAAGCCCGGTGAGGAACGGGAGATTGTGGGCGTTACATCGCTAAAGCGTTACGAAGTCAAAACGATGCAGCAAGCCAACGCCATGAAAGAACTGCCGCACACCCATTCGTGCTTTGTGTGCGGCGAAGCCAATCCGCACGGACTAAAATTACGCTTCCATACCGATGGTCAAAAGGTGACGACGCGCTTCCGTCCCGGGCCGACGCATGTGGGTTTCAAAGGCGTGGTTCACGGCGGTTTGGCGGCCACCGTGCTGGATGAAATCATGGTGTGGGCGTGCGTCGTCGCGACCAAACAATTCGCCTATTGCGCCGAATTAACCGTGCGTTACCGCAAACCACTTCAACCGGATCAGGTGGTGCAGGTCACCGCCGAGTTGACGGGCAATCGCAAAGGGCGACTCTTCGAAGCGCGCGCCATCATTCTGGCCGAGGCGGGCAATGCGCTTGTGGAAGCCACCGGCAAATACATGCCCATCGCCGCCGCCGCTTTGGCGCCGATGCAAGCGGATTTGGTGGGCGATCGGCGGATGATTGAACATCCCCGTGAAACCGCCTGAATCATTCCCGCTGAACGACGACTGCATCGCATGAATTGGGAGCATCTGCAAAATCTGGCGCGGATGGAAATTGACGCAACGCTGGCCGAACTGCCGGCGCCTTTGCGCGAACGGGCGCGGCAAATTCCCATCGCGCTGGATCGCCAGCCCGATGCGGCCTTCGTCGCTGATGGCATCGGCCCGGAAACGCTCGGACTTTTTACCGGCCCCGCCTTTGCCGATGCCGATCACGCGACGTCACCGGTGCCGGCGCAGATTTTCCTGTTTTTGGAAAACCTGTGGCAGTACGTCAGCGGAAATGAAACGGCCTATCGCGCGGAAGTCCGCACCACCTACCTGCACGAGCTGGGGCACTACCTTGGTTTGGACGAAGATGAATTGACCGATCGCGGTTTAGGATGAGCGGGGTCACGCGTGGCCTCTGACCTGCGCACTCTAAACCTTCGCTGGCCATTTGAAAAATGCAGTTGTGCATCGGGAATTGCAGCTTGACGGTTCGACTCCGGCAGGGATTGATTGTGGCCAGCAAGCAGCAACCTGAACGCAATTTGAAGACGCCATGAAGATCATGAAAAATTATCGTTCTACCGTTTCGTCCGGAGGCTGGTCGTATCGGAGCGGAGTTGTGCTCCTGGCGGCGTTGGGTGGTTTGAGTTTTTGGACGGCTGCGGTCACAGCGGCATCGCCAGCAGAGCAATCCTCCGCAGCGTTGCCGATTCGCGGCCTGCATCTGTCCGTCCCCGGAAAACAAGCAACGCCGCTCCTGGTCAAGTTCATCCGTGAGGAGCTACCCAAGCAGGGCGTGAATACGTTGATTCTGGAGATTGGCTACCAGTACGATTACACGTCGCTTCCAGAATTTGCCGATTCGTCGGCCATGGGCGAAGTGGAGCTTAAACAAGTGCTGCAAGCGTGTCGGGAAAACGGCATCGAGTTGATTCCGCAAATCAATTGTTTGGGGCACCAATCCTGGGCCAAGTATAACGGGCGGTTGCTGGACAAGCATCCCGAGTTTGATGAAACGCCGGAAAAATATTCGGAAAACAAGGGGATTTACTGTCGCAGTTATTGTCCGTTACATCCGCAGGTGCATGACGTCGTGTTCGCTTTGATGGATGAATTGATCAAAGTCTGCGAGGCCAAGGCGTTCCATGTCGGCATGGATGAAGTTTTTATTCTGGCGGATCCCGATTGCCCGCGCTGCCAGGGCAAGGATCCGGCGCAGTTGTTTGCGGATGAAGTCAACCGCTTGCACGCCCACTTGAAAACCTTGGGTTGCCGGACCTGGATTTGGGGCGATCGGTTTTTGGATGGGAAAGCCACCAAGTTGGGCAAATGGGAGGCGAGCGAAAATGGAACCGCAGCCGCGCTGAATCTCGTGCCGAAGGATCTGCTGATTTGCGACTGGCATTACGAAGCGCCCGCGCCGACGGCGAAGTGGTTTGCCGAAAAGGGATTTGACGTGGTGACGTGTCCGTGGCGGCGCCCCAAGGTGGCGCTGGAACAGTTGACGCAAATGCGCGCTTTGCGGGCCGATCCCAAACTGGCGCAACACGCGCTCGGCCTGGTGCAAACCACCTGGTGCGGCGTGCCGGAATTTGTGAATGCCTACCAAGTGGTGCAAGCCGGTGCGTTTCGCGAAAAAGATCGCGGCGCCGATTCGGCCAAATGTTTTGTGACGCTGTTTGAAGCAATGCGAAAAAAATGAGCGACGATCGCGTCGTGTTCCGCAGCCAAGTTGTTGGGAAAGTCGGCAACGGTCGTTGACCGGCGACGAAAGTTAGAGCCTGTTTGAGCAGTCAAAAAAGCTGAATAAAATCGCGAAAAGGGCTGTACTTTTGGCGTTATTTATCGCAGTACGCTGGGGATGCGATCTACGACTGATCTGAGCGACCTCGAATGGCACCTGCTGCAACCCTGTTTTCCCAAACCCGCCCCGACCGGACGACCACGCGAGCACAGTTACCGCGAACGGCTCAACGCGATGTTCTATCTGGTGCGGACCTCCTGCCCATGGCGCAACCTGCCCAAGGATTTTGCACCCTGGGGCACGGTCTGGCATTACTTTCGGGTGTGGAAGCGCAGTGGTTTGTGGGAACGGATTCCCACGCGCTTGCGCCAGCAAGTACGGCGGGCCGAGCAGCGTCACGCTCAACCCAGCGCGGCGATTGTGGATAGCCAGAGTGTCAAGAGCACACCAACCGCCGCCGCGCACCCTTTCACAGAAGAAACTTGAGCGCTTGCAAAGTGCGGGCGTTGTGGTGAAGTGAGTGCGAACCGGAAGGGAAGCTGTAGCCCGGCCTGCCACTGGTGTTCACCTTGAACCCGTTCAGGAGCGTGGTCCCGTGTGCGCCGACCCGATCACTGGTGGCGGGCGTGATCCTTGAAGGACGCGACCCGACCCCGATTACGAGATTGCACACTTGCATTTCGACCATGCGGCCCGCCTCCGGTTCCACAACTTAATCCGCGCCTTGGCCGCGTGGGATTTTTTCAAGCCACCCATGACCGGCCTTTTTGTGTTACCCGCAACGCCGCGCTCCCAAACAGACCCTGCAAAATCCCCAATAAAACCAGGCCCTGCTCTCACTCTTGTTTCTTACGAGCAGCGAGTGCAGCGACGCGCGCGGTTACGACGCGGGCAAGCAGATCAACGGTCGCAAACGCCATCTGCTGGTGGATACCTTGGGGCTGGTATTGCTGGTGCTGCCAGCCAACCTTCAGGATCGCGACGGCGCACGGCAACTCTTGGACGAACATTTTGGCCAGCGCACCCGGCGGCGCGTCAAACACCTCTGGGCCGATGGGGGCGACGCGGGAACGCTGGTGACGTGGGCGCGGACGATGTGGCGTTGCACCGTGGAGATCGTCAAACGCACGGAGGGGCACACGTTCAAAGTGCTGCCGCGGCGCAGGCCCCGCAGTGCTGCCGCATCTGCGCCAGAAAAAGCTTCCAGTGCTGGCGTAACAACAGTTCGAGCGCTGCGTCGCTGCCCGCCTGGGCTTGGCGGACCAAGTCAGCATCCGTCGGATTTTCCTGGTGGAAGGTAACAGTTTGGGTGACAGACCAAGTCAAACACAAGCACTGGCCCGCTTTGCCCACTTTGCCGCCAAACGTCCGCGGCGCAGAAGATGCACCGGGGGGCTTCATTCCTGAAATTCAACCACAATTCTGCAACCCTAGCAAGGCCCCCCATTCATGTGTCCCATTCCTCCAAGGCTGGGGCGAGTTCGGATTATTCTGGAATCTGCAAGGCAAGTCGTTCGTGAAACAGAAAAGCGCGCTCAAATGGCAAACCACTCTTCGGCCACGTTCCGCGAAATGGGGGACCAGATAATTGCGGCGGATCATCTCCGGACTGGTGCCGGTCTCTTCGGCAACCTGGCGAACATCCTGGAGGATGGCGAGGCGATAAGAGATATAGCTGTTTCGGAAAGCGTTCCGGCGATAAGGCACGCCCGCGTTTGTAATCGCCCGTTCCCACGCTTTCCAAAGCGAATTGGCGGTTGACCAGTTGACCGCCACGCGATCGTGCTTTTGCTCGGCGGGATAATCCGCCAGACGCTTGGAGAGATTGGGCAGGATCAGCACCAGGCGCGCATCGATTTTTCCAACTGCATCGGGCCCCCGGATACACTTGTCCTTTTCGTCCACCATCACCCACCACAACCGCAGCATCTCTTCAGTCCGCACACCGGAGAACGCTTTGATCCCCAATGTTAGTCGTAATGTTGAACTGGTTGCCGCCAGGATTTTGCGCAGCTCTTCCGGGGTATAAATATCGTAGCTTTGCAGCACGGCGGTTGCGTCTGCTTCGGTGATGATCTTTTGCCGCGGCGCCGAAAACTCGGACGTGGCTGCGGCCGCATGTTCCAGGCTTTTAGGAAGAAAATTCTTTTTTCGAGCGAAATTGAAAAAAGCGATGATCTCATTACGCCAATTGTTCTTGTTGCGCGCCTGGCCCTCCAGGCCAGTCAGGAAGTCATGGATCTCCGGCGTATCGATTTTCGCGATTTGTCCTGGAAAAGCTTCCACGAAGCGGCCCACGATTTTTTGACATCGCGCACATGATAATCCCCGGCCCCGCGCTTTTCGAGGTGTTGCAAGTAATCCAGATAGACCTCATTGGTGGCGGCCCCAAGCCGGACCCGGCGGCCAAAGGTGTTGTGAAAATTCACCGCGTCATCCAGCGTGCCGCTCTTCACGCGGTTCCGCAGTTCCGCATAATGGCGGCAGACTTGATCGATTTCGATCCTCAAAGACTGAACGGCCTTCTGCGCCAGAACATAGATGCGGCGATCCTGTTCGGTCAGGAACTCGGAGCGCACCCCATCCGCCGCCAGTTGCGTGGCTAACTCCTTGGCCAGTTCCTTGGCTTTGGCCAGCGTATTGCGGCGGCGAAAAACGCGCCGGGTGCCTTCATAATAGACCATCATGAAGGACGGATAGGTCTTTGGCTTCGGTTGATCGGGACCAGAAGAAGAATTGGCCTGACCATTTCCCGGGGGAGCGATCTTAAGCGTTACGGGCGACCGGTAAATCGGGATGGTCACCGAGCCGGATGAAACTTCGGCAATTGGTTTTCGGACGGACTGTTGCTGCCCAGACATATACTATTTTATGTCCGACGGAGTACTGCGGTGGGCCGGCAGCGGGCATAAGATGAAAAAGAAGCGGAGTATTTCCGGACGCGCGACTGGCCCGTTAGCCCGCCGCGCCTCGTTCGCGAACCAAACGGGGAATGAAGCGAAGCTGTTGCAAAACTGTGTCAAAACCGAAGAGAGGTGAGAAACCCCTTGATTTTATTGGAGCGGGCGAAGGGAATCGAACCCTCGTGTGCAGCTTGGAAGGCTGCCGTTCTACCATTGAACTACGCCCGCGCCGGTCAGGCTCGAATAATATCGGGTGCGCTTGCGTTGTCAATGCACCGTCGTTAGCCTCGACCTGATGAGTTCACTGCTGATCAAAGGTGGCCGGGTGATTGATCCGGCGAATTGCTTCGATGCAATTGCCGATGTCCTGATCCGCCAGGGCAAGATTGCCGCCGTCGGGGCGGGTGCGTCTGCACCACCGGCCTCCGTTGACGAGACGATTGATGCGAGTGGGTTGGTGGTTTGTCCAGGATTGATTGATCTGCATGTGCATTTCCGCGAGCCGGGGCAGACGGCAAAGGAAACCATTGCCACAGGGTCGGCGGCGGCGGCCAAGGGCGGATTTACTTCCGTACTCTGCATGCCGAATACCACACCGACGATTGACAATGCCGGCACCGTCGCCTTGGTGGGGGCGCGCGCACAAAACCAGCAACTGGTGAACGTGTTTGTCGCGGGCGCCATCACGAAGGGGATTGCCGGAGAGGAGTTGTCACCCATTGGTTCGTTGAAACAAGCCGGAGTTAAAGCGATTACGGACGACGGCCATTGCGTGCAAAACAACGAGTTGATGCGTCGCGCCTGTGAATACGCCCGAATGTTCGATCTGCCGGTGATGGATCATTGTCAGGATTACGCGTTGGTGACGACCGGAGTCATGCACGAGGGCGAGTGGAGCACGCGCCTAGGTTTACAAGGCTGGCCGGCGGCGGGAGAGGAGGTAATTCTCGCCCGGAATATTCTGCTGGCGGAGTTGACGGGCGCACGAATCCATTGTCAGCACATCAGTACGGCGGGCAGCGTGGCGTTGTTGCGCGAGGCGAAACGCCGTGGTGTGAGCATTTCGGGTGAAGCTTGTCCGCACCATTATACGTTGACGGATGCGGCGATCGCGGGCAGCGAGAAATTTTGGGCGCGGGACGGCCAGGAATTGCTTCCCAGCTTTGGCGGTCCGGAGGCATCGTCTGAGCTTCCGGCCTGGTCGAGCTACGACACGAATTTCAAAATGAATCCACCCCTGCGCTCGGCGCGGGACCGGGAAGCGGTGTTGGACGGGATTGTGGATGGGACGATTGAAATTTTATGCAGCGATCATGCGCCCCACTGTGATTTTGAAAAGGACGTGGAGTTTGACAGCGCGCCCTTTGGCATCACGGGATTGGAAATCGAGTTTGCGCTGGCGCTCATGCGATTGTATCACTCGCGCCGCTTAGGGTTGGTGGATCTTATTGCGAAATACACGGTTGCCCCGGCCCGGCTGCTGGGTTTGGAGCGAGGCACGTTGTCGGTCGGGGTCGTCGCCGACGTGACGATCTTTGATCCGGACCGGTCGTGGGTCTGGCACAAGGACGCCACGATGAGCAAGGCGCAAAATAATCCGTTCTACGGCTGGCCGTTGCAAGGCAAGCCCGTGGCGACGGTTGTAGCTGGGAAACGGACGCAGCTTGAACAGAAAGCCAGTTTGGCCGTCTAACAAAAAGTTGCTAAAATACGGAATGATTATGAAAAAACTTATCTTCGGAATGATTGCGGTATTGACCGTAGCCGGCGTAATGGCTGCGGATGCGGTTAACTGGCAGACGGATGCGGTCAAAGCCCAGGCGCAGGCGCAGGCGGAGAACAAACTCGTCATGCTGGATTTCACCGGATCGGACTGGTGCGGCTGGTGCATCAAATTGAAAAAGGAAGTCTTTTCGCAGCCGGAGTTTGCGGCTTACGCGAAGCAGAATCTGGTCTGTGTGGAAGTGGACTTCCCCATGAAGAAAAAACTGAGCGCGGAACAGAAAAAGGCGAATGATGCGTTGGCGGCGAAGTATAACATCAAGGGGTACCCCACCATCATTGTTCTGAACGGCGAGGGCCAAAAGGTGGGCACCCTCGGTTATATGAAAGGTGGACCGAAGACATTTACCGCCGAGTTGGACAAGTTGAAAAAGTAAGCGTGATCCACCGTGGTCTTGGGCGCAGTTCAAAGGACTGCGCCTTTTTTCGTGCCGCGGCTTGAGGGCCGGACGTCAGTCTTTCGTAATGCGGCGCAGTTCGGCTTCCAGTTGGCGGCGGAACTCTTCGCGCTCAGCATCCGAGGCATCCCGCGGAACGTGCATCAGTCTGCCAACGGTGACTCGACAGCACGCGAAGGGCAGGGGAATTTGAAAGCGATCCCAACTCTTCAGTTGGATTTTCCAGTTCAAGTGATACGCCGCCGGCAGAATGGGGCAACCGGTCAGTTGCGCCAAGGCAATCACGCCGTCGTGAACCGTATAACGCGGGCCGCGCGGACCATCCGGAGTAATGGCTAGATCGTAACCTCGCTCCCCCCAGCTCACCAGTTCGCGCAAGGCCTGCGGGCCGCGCCGCGAGGATGAGCCGCGGACGGGCTCCACCTTGAATAATTTCAAAGCGTGGGCCAGCAAACCGCCGTCCTTGCTGGCGCTGACCATGGCGGCCATTCGGCGTCCTGGTTGCTGGCGGCAAACGTATTTCTTGTACAATTCCAGAACCAAGGCGAGACGGTTATGCCAGACGGCGAAGATGGTTGGCTTTTCCATCGGCCGGCTCAGATAGCCTGCTTCATCGGTGATTTTGAATCGAATGGTTGCCGCCAGCGCGCACAGCAGCAGCCAGATTACACGCGCAAAAATCCGTTGGGACCGGCTGGCTTGATGCGGGACCACGACTCCGGATCGGGGGCGGGAAGCGCGGGGTGGTGTGGCGGGATGGGATGGTAAAGCGTCGGGCTTCATGAGCCTTTTTTCAGTGCTGATCGGACGAGGGCCTCCACCGTTGCGTTATCGCCCAACATCGCCAAGACGGCGCGGATCGAGTCGTGCGCTTCGGGTTGCTTGAATCCCAGCGCCATTAAGGCCAGCACCGCGTCGTTGATTTTTTGATCGGCGGCCGACAGCGTGCGCGCCGCGCTGGAGGCTTCCCACGCTCCGGCGGCGCCAATTTTATCGCGCAGTTCCACAACAATGCGTTCGGCGGTTTTCTTGCCCACGCCGGAAATTTGCGAGAGGGCTTTGACGTCGCCGTTGGCCACCGCGCCGCGAAACGCAACGGGGTTCATACCGCTCAGGATATTTAACGCGAGCTTGGGGCCGATGCCGCTGACCGTGTGGATCAACATGCGGAACAGTTCGCGTTCCGCGACGGTCATGAAGCCATACAGCACTTGCGCATCTTCGCGCACCGCCAGGTGGGTGAGAATTTTCACCGTTTCGCCCGGTGCGGGCAGTTTGTCATAGGACGACAACGGGATTAGCACGTCGTAACCCACGCCGTGAACGTCAAGGGTTGCTTGCGTGGGCAGCGCTTCCACCAGTTTGCCGTGAAGAAAAGAAATCATGGACAGGCGAGTGGATGCTCAAACGGGTTTGAGGGGCTTCAAACTGAAGCGACTGCGTTCCAGATTCTGCGCCTGAACCAAGGCAAGCGCGAGGGCATCCGCCGCGTCGGCGGCGGGAAGCTGCGAGAGTCGCAGCAGTCGTTGCACCATTTTGGCCACGGCAATTTTTTGGGCGGCGCCATAGCCCACAATGGCTTGTTTTACCTTGCGGGGGGCGATTTCGTAAATTTCCAAACCCGCTTCGGCCAGCGTGGCCAGCGCGGCGCCACGAGCCTCGCCCATGACCAGCGCGGTTTTCAAGTTTTGCGCGAAAAACAATCCTTCGACGGCGCAGATGGTCGGTTGGAATTTACCGGCGATTCCGCGCAGCGTTTTGGCGATGTGCGCCAGGCATTGGGAATGAGTCCAGTCGCGCGGGCAGGAAATGGTGCCGTGCGTCAACGCGTCCGGGTGTGGCGACCCCGTTTCAATGACCCCGTATCCCGTGCCGCGCAGGGATGGGTCCAAGCCAAGAATGATCCGGTGTGCGGCGGCTCGGGGCGACTGTGTGGCGGGGGGGCGCGCGGTTCGACACGGCTTCGAGCCGTTGACGCGCGCAGACATTTCGTTGAATTGACGGAGGGTGATCCCCACGTCGGCACTGTGCCAATGAACGACCCGGCGTAAAAGCAGAAAACCGCTGATTTTGTACTTTGTGCGGGCGTAATCCAACCTTACTCTAAATACGCGCGGGGTTGGATTCGGCGGGTGAAGCCGAAGCATGGACTGGGAAGATTCCGACCCCGGCAAAGCATGGCTGATGATCGAAAGCAAGCTGGCGGTGCGCCGCTGGAAGCAAAACTCAAGATTTACTTCCTGCCCAACCTCTTGACGGCGGGCAACCTGTTTTGCGGGTTCGTTGCCCTGACCAAGATCGTGGAAGCGGACCTGCGAGCCGGAGACTATTCAGCGATCAAAGTGGCGTTGGCCTTTATTTTAGCCGCCTGTGTTTTTGATTTGTTTGACGGGCGGGTGGCGCGAATGGTCGGCGCCGACAGCCCCTTCGGACGCGAGTTCGATTCGCTGGCAGACTTGATTTCTTTTGGTGCCGCCCCGGCCTTCCTGGTGCATCGCATCGTACTCAAGGATGTGTTCATCAAGTACGCGGAGCTGGGGTGGTTCATCGCCTCGATCTATTTGGTGTGCGGCGCGTTTAGATTGGCGCGTTTTAACACCATGGCCAGTGTGCCCGGCGGCGGTGGTGGTCGAGAGTTCCTGGGCTTTCCCATCCCTTCGGCAGCGGCATTAGTGGCTTCGCTGACCCTGTTCATGATCTGGCTCAACGAAATGGGGTTGATGGACGAGCGGATCACGCACACCCGATGGCGCTATTTGCTTCCGGTTCTGATGTTGTTTTTATCGTGGATGATGGTGAGCCGCGTGAAGTATCCGAGTTTTAAGGTGCTCAATTTGCGCACCACCCGATCCTTTCCGGGGATGCTGGTTGCGATTTTATTGTTGGGGATTGTTGTGGTGACGCGTGGCGAGGCGTTAATGTTTATCTTGCCGCTGTTCTTCACGGCTTATCTGATTTACGGCTTTGTCCGACCCTATGTATCGCGGCGGGTCCGGCGCGATATTATTGAGGAAGATTTGGAGGATGACGAGGATGAGGCCTCGCCAGCATAGCGATCAACCATGCCGGAACTACCTCCTGCTTTGATTGCCGCCTTGACGGGATTTCTGGCAGGTGTGGCTCTGTCCATCCCGGTGGGGCCGGTCAATCTAACCATCTTGAACGAAGGCGCGCGGCGCGGGTTCAAGTGGGCGGCCTTGATCGGGATCGGCGCGACGCTGATGGAAATGATTTATTGCGCGATTGCGTTTACCGGGTTTGCCGCCTTCTTCGAGCAAGGCATGATCAAAGCGCTGATGGAGGTGTTCAGTTTTGCGTTCATGCTGTTTCTCGGTGTGAAATTTTTGCTGGCCAAATCCGTTCCCACGATGGCGCGGATCGAACATAAAATTGAGTTGAAACTCGAACAAAGATTGAAGCCGCACTCGGCGTTCATGACGGGGTTTGTGCGCACGCTGGCAAATCCCGGTGTGTTGCTCGGCTGGATTGTGCTCGGGGCGATCTTCATTTCCCGCGGTTTGGTAAGGCCTAACTGGGAAGGCAAATTGGCCTGCCTCGCCGGCGTGACGGCCGGGGTCGGGCTTTGGTTCATGGGTTTGAGCTGGGCCATTTCCCTGGGGCAAAAAAAGTTTACGGACCAAACTTTATTGAAAATGGAACGGATTTCTGGCGCGTGTCTGGTGGTTTTTGCCTTGTTTCAAGGCGTATTCATCGCCATGCGATTAACCCATCACCGGATGTAACGCGGAAACAAATTCAAACTGATGAAAAGCACACTGGGCATTATTCTTCTGGTTGTCGGAACAGGATTATTGGTTTGGGGCTATCGCGAGGCGCAAACCGTCAAAGGAAGACTGCACCAAACTTTTAGTTCCTCGGTGAACAATCGCATCACTTGGATGTACGTCGGCGGCGCGGTTCTGGTGACGGCGGGCACCGGGTTGGTTTATTCGGGGCGCGGCAAGCGCAGTTGAACATTCCGTCCCCCTTCTTCAGGTGGCTTCGGATTCGGTGGACACGGAACCGCCGCCTTCCTTTAGCGCGCTCATTACCGCGTGCCACGCGAGAATGGCGCATTTGACCCGGGACGGATATTTATACACCCCGGCAAAGACCGCCAGCTTGCCCACGTCAGCTTCAGCCTTTCCGGTGGTGATCATATCGTGGACTTTGCCAAACATGCTCTCGACTGCGGCTTTGGTTTTCCCCTTGGCGAATTCCGTCAGCAACGAGGCTGAGGCTTTGGAAATGCAACAACCCGAACCGACAAAGCTGATGTCGGTAATGGTGTCGGCATCCATCGCCAAAAAAAGTTTCAATTGGTCTCCGCAAAGCGGGTTATGCCCTTGGGCGGAACAAGTAGCCGCCGGCAGCGTGTGGAAGTTCCGTGGTTTCTTGCAGTGGTCGAGAATGACCTGTTGGTAGAGGTCGTTCAAGTCGTCAAACATGCATCTAATATAACCGAGAACGAATGAAATCCACGAAAGAATTGCTTGGATTACCGACACCGGCCGTTTCTGAATGATCGGAAATTAGTTTGAACCCATGCGCGCGTTGCAACGATTCCACAGGCAATCTCCGACTGAAGAATCTGTCCGGCCTCATGCCAGTCATTCGGGTTGTTAATGTCAGTGAATATCTTGTGAAAAAAACGCGATCTGCCCGCAAAACTGAGGGTTTTTAGTTGCGAATATCTTTTAATAATTATTTTTGAAAAAATTTCTTGAGCCATACAATCCGTAGTAGCAACATGCCCGCGTTCCCCAATTAGTTGGGGGATTTTGTTCCAAAAAACAGCGCCCGAGATTCCGAAAATTTGACCGTTTTGAGCCGAATTTGGCTGATTTTTGTTTTCGGAAAGGTTGGGTATAACGCAGGAAAAATCGCTAATTTGAAGGTATTGAAACATGATTGACGCACGTGAAGATGTTATGACTGCTCCCGCCAAATCCGCCCATCGTCGCGCCGCCGGCGCGGCATCCGTTTCGCGTGGTGCGTCAACCAAAAAATCAGGGACTCATAAATCGCTGCCCATTAAACGCGTATTCAGCAGTGCCGGGATTCATCCGTTCGACCAATTGCAATGGGATCAACGTACTGCCGAGATCACCGATGACGGCGGCAAGGTCATCTTCAAGCAGGAAAAGGTCGAAGTGCCGAAGTCTTGGTCCGTCCTGGCCACCAAAGTGGTGGTCTCGAAGTATTTCTACGGTGAGCAAAACACGCCTGAGCGCGAGACGTCCGTCCGCCAGCTCATTCATCGCATCACCCGCACCATCGCTGATTGGGGAATCAAGGATGGATATTTCAGCAAAGCCGAGGGCGAAATTTTTTACGATGAGCTTACGTGGCTTTGCCTGAATCAATACGGCGCGTTCAATTCGCCGGTTTGGTTCAACGTGGGACTTTATCACCAATACGGCATCGGCAAAAACTCCGACAAAGGCAACTGGGTCATCAACCGCAAGACCCGGCAGGCCGAACGCGCCTCAACTCAATACGAATTTCCGCAATGCAGCGCCTGTTTTATCCAATCCGTCGAGGATAACATGGAAAGCATCATGCACCTTGCCTATGCCGAAGCGATGCTCTTCAAATTCGGTTCGGGCACGGGCACGGATTTGACGCCCATTCGTTCGGCGCGTGAAAAACTCAGCGGCGGCGGGCGGCCCAGCGGGCCCATGAGCTTCCTCAAGGTGTACGATCAGGTTGCCAACGTGGTGAAGTCCGGTGGCAAAACCCGTCGCGCGGCCAAGATGAACACCTTGCGCGATTGGCACGGAGACATCGAGGAGTTTATTGATGCCAAGCAAAAAGAGGAGCGGAAGGCGTGGGCGCTGATCGAGCAAGGCTACGATGGCTCCTACAATGGCGATGCCTACGGCAGCGTCATGTATCAAAACGAAAATTTATCAGTACGCGCCAGTGACGCCTTCATGGAAGCGGCGTTGGCCGGCAGGGAATGGTGGACGCGCGCCACCACCACAGGCAAACCGCTCGAGAAAAAGGACGCCAGCAAATTGTTGGACAAAATCGCGGAAGGCACCTGGGTTTGCGGCGATCCCGGCATGCAGTATGACGGTGCGATTCAGCGATGGCACACTTGCAAGGGCACCGAAGCCATTCACTCGACCAACCCGTGCAGTGAATACGTTTTCCTCGACAACACCGCCTGCAATCTGGCCTCGCTGAACCTGATGAAGTTCAAGCGGAATGACGGTCAATTTGACCTTGAACGCTTCAAGGCCGCCGTGCGGATTTATATCACCGCCCAGGAAATCCTGGTGGATAACTCGAGCTATCCCACCAAGGATATTGCGGAAAACTCGCATATTTTCCGCACCCTCGGCCTCGGATTTGCCAATCTCGGCTCGCTTTGCATGAGCTACGGGTTGCCCTACGACAGCGACGAAGGCCGCGCTTTGGCCGGCGCCATCACCGCCATCATGACGGGACACGCCTACGAGCAATCTGCTGCCATTGCCGCCAACAACGGCGCGTTCGCCGGGTACCAGGATGCGCGGTGTGCCGGAGTCCCGCGTCCCGCGAAGAAAAGCAACGTCGAGTCCATGCTGGACGTGATCAAATTGCATCGCGCCGCCGTGGAAAACATCCACCCGAGCGAAGAGTTCGGTTATTTAAAGGACGAAGCGCGGCGTTGCTGGGAACGTGCGTTGAGCCGGGGCAAACAAGTCGGCTACCGCAACGCGCAGGTCACGGTGCTCGCGCCCACCGGCACGATTGCGTTCCTCATGGATTGCGACACGACAGGGGTTGAGCCGGACATTGCCTTGGTGAAATACAAACTGCTCGCTGGTGGCGGCATGTTGAAAATTGTCAACCGCACCGTGCCCGAAGGTTTGCGCCGCCTGGGTTACGACGAGAAACAGGTTCAAACCATCGTCGGTCACATCGAAAAATTCGACACCATTGAAGACGTCGAGGAAAACGGCGTCACGGTTGCCAGCGGCTTGAAGCCCGAGCATCTTCCGGTTTTTGACTGCGCTTTCAAAGCGTTCCGCGGACGGCGGAGCATCGGCTATCTGGCACACCTCAAAATGATGGCCGCCGCCCAGCCGTTTATCAGCGGGGCGATTTCCAAAACCGTCAACATGCCCAACGATTGCACGGTCGCGGACATTCGGAACACCTACGTGGAGGCCTGGCGAATGGGACTCAAGTGCGTGGCAATCTATCGCGATGGCTCAAAACGCTCTCAGCCCCTCAACACCAAGCAGACCAAAGATAGTGAGAATCAGTCTGGCGCGGCGGCGGCCACGGCGGACGGAGTCTCTTTGGAAACGCGCCTCAAAGAGCTGGACGGTGAGGTGGCCCGGTTGCGGGAAATGGCGGGCAAACCCTTGCGCCGCCGGTTGTCTGAAACGCGCAGCGCCCTGACTCATAAATTCGATATTGCTGGACACGAAGGCTATCTCACCGTCGGTTTGTTTGAAGACGGACAGCCCGGTGAATTGTTCATCACTATGGCCAAGGAAGGTTCGACGATTGGCGGCCTGATGGATGGCATCGGCACCCTGACCAGCATGGCGCTGCAATATGGCGTTCCATTGGAGGCGCTCGTGCGGAAGTTTGCGCATCAGCGCTTCGAGCCAAGCGGTTACACCAAAAACCCGGAAATCCGCAACGCCTCGTCCATCACGGACTACGTGTTCCGCTGGATGGCCATGCAGTTCATTCCCCAATACCGTGAAAAGAACGCGGAGCTGCGCAACCAACCCGAGCTGGCGATTCCCGGACTTATCGAGGAAATTAAAAAAAAAGTGAACCGTCCGGTGCCGGATCTGCCGCTCGCGGATGACACCGACATTCTTGAGTTAAAAGCGGCGACGGTTACCCGGGCTGAGTCGGCGCTTGAGGATGGAGTCGTTAAAACCCTGGGCGATTCCGTGAAGCATTTTCAACAAGACGCGCCGACCTGCCCAAATTGCGGTCATATTGCGGTGCGTAACGCATCGTGCTACAAATGCTTGAACTGCGGCGAAAGCCTCGGTTGTTCGTAAGCAAAGATTTGCGCCCCCAACTGAGCCGGAGAGCGAAAGTTCTCCGGCTTCTTGTTTGGCGCGTTGGATCACCGAAAATTGACGATTGCCAATACCGTCAATCAGAGATCAGCATATTGCCGCGCCCAGACAGCTTCGCAAAGAGGCAAAGGAATGATTGGCAAAGGAATGGGGAATGGGGGGAGCATCGCGCTCCTCGGCGGTGGTCGTTCGGGCCCTCGTGGACGATATCCACACCGTCTCCAGATGATTGTAAAATGTATCCATGCGCTTGCGCTGTCCCCGTGCCAGGTCCATGTCGTCCCCAACTCATCAGGGACGCAGTGGAACGCGTCCCTCCCAAGGAAACACAATCGGGTTGCACTGGTCGGCAGGTTTCATTTCCACCACCATGTGAACAGCGGCGCGAGGATCAGCGCCGGAAAGTAATCGGCTAGAGGCGCGCGGCGAATTTCAAAAATCACCACGCCGATGATGCAAACGATGAGGCCGCCGACCGCATTCACGGAGTTCAACAACTCATGCGCGCGCAGCCAGGGTTGTAAATAAATGCTCGTAGCCATGGTAATGGTGCCGAAAAACACAAAAACCGGCACCGCCGAAACCATGGCGCCACTGCCAAACATCATCACGAAACCCATCGTCGCCAGGCCATCCATAAGCGCTTTGACGGCCAGCGGGTAAAAATAGCCCGGTTCGCCGGCGACGGTTGGCAGTGCGTCTTGAATCGCGCCCAGCACCCCCAGCGGGGTCGCACAAAATAAAATAGTGCAGGCATTCATACCGTGGCTGAAGCGATGTCGCGAATCCGAGCGGGTGGCCTCGATCAGCTTTTTAGCCAGTTGCCCGAGTTGGTTCAGGCCCGCTTGCGCGCGTAGTAGTCTTCCCAGCAGACTCCCAAACATCAGCGCCAGAAACGCAATGCCGATTTGTTTGGCCGTCTGGCCGAAGCCGCCATCGAGACTGAGCCAGGTGAGGCGCAAACCGAAGAACATGGCGCTCATCCCCAACATCACCTTGAAGAACATTTGGACCGAAAGCGGCAGCGGTTTCCGGTAAATCAGCCCGCAAAGGCCGCCCAGGATGATGGCGCTCGCGTTCAAAATGGTTCCAATCACGCACAGACTGAAACATTTAAGCGCCGAATCGAGAAGCTAAAAATTACGGGAGTATGTAGATAACGCAAACGAGCCGCCATGCTGGCATTGCGGAGGGTTTGGATAATACAAACGCTCGAAGTTTTCGGTTAACAGTCTTGGGGCGTTGCGGCCTGAGATTCCAATTTGCGTTAAATACATACTCCCGAAAAATTATGGTGCGTCCGGGATTTTGCCCCATGTATTTCATTACATCCGGGTTTGCACCGCGAGCGACTTTCCGCAATACTCCGCCCCCATGAGCAATTCACCTCGGGCGAACATGACTCCATGGTATCGCGGGTTGACGAGTTATCACTGGTTCGTTTTCGCCGTGGCCAGCGCCGCCTGGTTCTTCGACTGCCTGGATCAGCGCTTGTTTTCGCTGGCGCGGATTCCGGCGCTCAAATCGTTGATGGTGGACGCGCAACCGGGCGTCATTCAAGCTGCCGGCAAAGAGGTCACGGCCATCTTTCTTGTCGGCTGGGGCATTGGCGGACTCGTTTTTGGTGCGTTGGGAGATCGGTTTGGTCGCGCCAAAATGCTGACTTTTACCGTTCTGCTCTATTCTGTTTGCACAGGACTCACTTTTTTCAGTCACACCTGGATTGATTTTGCGCTGTTGCGCATGATGACCGGCCTGGGCGTGGGGGGCGTGTTTGGACTGGCGGTGGCGTTGGTGGCGGAAACGGTGCCCGACCATTCCCGTACGGGCGCGCTGGGCATGTTGCAAGTGTTGTCGGCGGGCGGGAACATTTCCGCCGGGTTGATCAAGATGCTGATCGATCGTTTGGAGGCGGCGGGCACCATCACCGCCGGTGCGGGTTGGCGCTGGGCTTTTCTAGTGGGCGTATTGCCCGCGCTGCTGGTGGTGTTGATTCAACGCTATCTCAAGGAGACTGACCCGTGGCTCAAACTCAAAGCTGCAGGCCGATTGCCCACCGGCAGCTTCTTCGCGCCGTACCTCGGACTGTTACGTGAGAAACGCTGGCGTAAAAATCTCTTTGCGGGCGCCCTCATCGCTTCCACCGGCGTGGTGGCTTACTGGGGCATTGGCGAATACGGCGTGGATTTGCAACGCAATGTTTTCCAGACCTATTACCAAAACCTGGCCCTGTCTCCGCAGGAAATTCAAGCGCGCCTCAGTCACGCCATCAATGTTTCCTACATGCTGTCAATGCTGGGGGCCGCCATCGGCATGTGGATTTTTACGAAAGTCGCACAGCACCTTGGTCGTCGCCCGGCTTTTGCCCTGGGTTTCAGTCTCGCCATGGTGGTGACGGTGATGGTGTATTGGAAGATGAAGTCACCTGCGGACGGTTATTGGATGTTGCCGTTGATGACCAGTTGTCAATCGGCGATGTTCGCCGGCTTCGCCATCTATCTGCCCGAACTGTTCCCGAGCCGACTGCGCAGCACCGGAACGTCCTTTTGCTATAATCTCGGCCGCTTTGCCGCCGCGATTGGCAGTTTCTTTTCCGCCACGCTGGCCACGCAGGTGTATGGCAAGTTCGGTTCGCCTCTGATGGAGCGCTACTCGGCCATGACCATGTGCGCTATTTTCCTGTTTGGTTTGCTCGTTCTGCCGTTCGCGCCGGAAACCAAGGGCAAGCCGCTGCCGGAGGATTAACCATGAATGGGAATCGTTACAGGGTTGAATCGTTAAATCGCAGCCGCGTACGTCGGCGCTTATCACTCATTTAACCAATCTCCAACCACTTTTTCCTTTCGTGTGTTTTGTGGTCAAGAAATCCGTGTCCATCCGTGTTCATCCGTGGTTTAATTTTCTCCCATGCAACGCTGCGCCTGGCCCAAAACGGAACTCGACATCGCCTACCACGACCACGAATGGGGTGTGCCCGTCCATGACGACCGCTTGCTGTTCGAGCTACTGATTCTCGAAGGCGCACAGGCCGGTTTGAGTTGGTCCACCATCCTCAAGAAACGCGAGAATTACCGGCGCGCTTTCGACAACTTCGACGCGCGCAAGATCGCGAAATACGACGCGCGCAAAGTAAAATCCCTGCTGGCCGACCCGGGCATCGTGCGCAACCGCCTGAAAATCGCCGCCACCATACAGAACGCCAAGGCGTTTCTGGCCGTGCAAAAGGAGTTTGGCAGTTTCGACGCCTACCTCTGGAAATTCGTTGGCGGCAAACCGATTCAGAATCGCCACCGCTCGCCCCAGACCATCCCGTCACGCACCGCCGAATCCGACGTCATGAGCAAGGATTTGCTGAAACGCGGCTTCAAATTTGTCGGCTCGACGATTTGCTACGCCTACATGCAAGCCGTCGGCATGGTGAACGATCACACAACGGATTGTTTTCGGTGCCGGGAATGTCAGTGATGGGGAACGAAGGATTCACTGGCTGCAGTCCGCTTGTTTTTCACCATGACTTTGGGTGGCGTGATGGATCGTCGCTGCGCTTGGAGCGATTTACACGCGGAGGAAAATTTTGCGCTGGTAGAGGAAGCGCACGATCCAGAACGCGATGAGCAATCCACCCAGCGAAATCATCAAGTCGCCAAACCCCTTGGTGACGTGCGCGTCGAGCCAGACTTTGACATCTCCCCCGAGCGCGCGAGTGGACAATCGGCTGAAGGAGCCGCCGAGAAAATTTTTGATGAGATAGATCGTGATGGCGTTCATGCCCATCCAGACGAATGGACGGCACCATTTCTGAAATTTCCAAACGTCCACAATCAGATAAAACGCGCCCAACAGCAGGGCCGAATAGCCGCCCGCCACCAGCACGAACGATGAGGTCCAGATTTTTTTGATGACGGGAAATTGCAATCCCCACAACCAGCCCAACAGCACGCACGCCACGCCGCCGCCGAACAGACAAAGCAGTTTGCGGTGGTCCGGCAAGGTCTTGTGGCGCAGGATCAAGCCCGCAAAAATTCCCAGCAACGCGGTGGCCACGGCCGGCAACGTGCTCAAAATACCTTCCGGATCCCAAAACGAATCCCACCGGCGTCCCGGCAGATATTTGAAGTCAACATGGTTCGCCAAGTTGTAACCCTCGTCGAATTTACCGGTGACGCGTTGGGTCGTTTCGTCATACATCCGTTCGGCCGCCAGCCAGGTGGGATTGTTCTTGGTGGCGGAGGGATTAGCTGCGCCCGAACCGATTTTGCGGAACAGTTCAGCACTGGCGGCGTCGCCCGACTGTTCGGCCCGGGTGATGAGGGCCGATTTTTCCAACTGAATGTCGTGGATCGGCACGAACGTCAGCAACGCCCAATAGCCCACCAGGATGCCCGCGCAGACGCCAACCAATACGCGCGGTTTCAAATAGATAAACAGCAAACCGGCGAAGGTGTAGGCGAGCGCGATGCGATTCAACACCCCCATCAACCGGATGTCCGGCCACGGGTTCGTGACGCCGCCCGAGTAGAAAATGCCGATCAAGTAAAGGAGTACGCCGCGTTTCAACACGCGCCACAAAGCGTGCCCTCGGCTGGATTCATTGGTGATTTTGCTGAGCGAAAAGACAATGGCCGCGCCGACCATGAATACGAACAGCGGAAAGATCAAATCGTAGAAATGAAATCCCGCCCACTCCACGTGGTCCAACTGGTTCGCGAGAAATTTCGTCGCGGGATTTCCGCTCATGCGATTGAGCGCATAGACCAGGGAATCGGCGCCAATGATCCAGAACATGTCGAAGCCGCGCAGGGCGTCGAGCGACATGAGCCGGGTGGATTTGGTCGGAGGAACGGGAGTATCAGTCATAGAATCCAGGTGAAAAGAATGACGGCCACGAGTGCCAATCCCACCAGCCACCAGACCCAGTGGAGGCCACGTGGTTTGGGTGAGCGCGGGCTGAATTCGCGCTGCACAAATTCGTCGTAATTGAAGTCTTCATCGGGCAGGCCCAGATCGGCGGCGGTGGCGTATTCCGCCGCCTCAGCCCAGCCGGTCTCTGCGTCCGCTCCGCAATGAGGACAGGCCCTGGCCTGGGGCGGCACAGGCGTTCCGCAATTGGGACAAACTTCCGGCGCTTTCATCAATCTCGGAGCAGAAAGTGTGGGCGCGAGGCCGCCAGTTCAAGCCTGATTTCCAATCCGGGTTTTCCAATCCAGGAATTATTGCGCCTCTGGCAATATTGCGCTGGCCGCCCCGCTCCCCGAATCTGCCGGGCCGGTTTTTCCCGGTTTGCTTTTCCGCATGGGATTGAGCAAAGTTTCGACGCTTGATTGAACTTCTCATTTTAGCGGGCTTGGATGGTTTGGCTGCCGGGACGATTCACGTCTGGAGCGGTCCGGATCATCTCGCGGCGATTGGCCCGCTGGCGATTCAGCGGCCCAAGCAAGCTTGGTGGCCGGGGATTCGCTGGGGGTTGAGACACTCGGCGGGCGTCACCGTGATCGGGCTGTTGTCACTCTGGCTGCGCGATCTCATTCCCGTGGAACGGCTGTCCATCCTAGGGCGAACGGATGGTCGGCGTGCTGTTGATCGGAATTGGATTTTGGGCGTTGCGGCTGGCGCTGAAAAATAATCTTCACACTCACGAGCATGAGGGAGAGCGACACGTGCATATCCACACGCACGCTCCGGGGGAACCCCACTCCACTCCCGCGCCCCACTATCATTCCCACGCGGCCTTTGGCATCGGCACGCTGCACGGGCTGGCGGGCAGTTCACATTTTCTCGGAGTGCTGCCGGCGCTCGCTTTTGAAACCAAACCGCAAGCGATCACCTACCTGGTTGGCTTTGCCGCGGGCACCGTGCTGGCCATGGCTTTGTTTTCCTGGGGCGTGGGTTGGATTACAACCCGGTTCGGCGCGACCGCCTTGAAGGTTTATCGCGGCTTGATGGGCACGGCGGCGGTGGCGGCTTTGGGAGTGGGTATTTTCTGGTTGGCCACCAGTTGGGGCTGACGCTGCGGACCACCGCTCGCGCCGGTTTCTTGCCGATGAAATTTTGATTCAACCAATTCGTTGCTTGGCGGAATGCGAGAGCGTGAGTTTAGAATCATGCCATCCGAAATCAGTGCAGGCGAAGATCATGAAACGGCACGCGCTACGCAATTCTGATTCCCGGCTCGGCTTTACCCTGATCGAGTTGCTCGTGGTCATTGCCATCATCGCCCTACTTGCCGCTATGCTGCTGCCCACGCTGGCCCGAGGCAAAGCCGCCGCGAAATCCGCCGCGTGTAAAAGCAACCTGCGGCAGTTGGGAATAGCACTGACCCTGTACGTGGGCGATTATGACAAGTATCCCGGAAACGGGATTGTATATTTTGGAGAAGTGTTTATTGGCTTCTCAGGTCCCGCTGGCATGCGCTGGTTGAAACCCTATCTTGTCGAAAGGCATGACCCGGATTCTCGATATAATGTCAATCCCAGTATGCTCACAGTGCTTCATTGTCCGGCAGAGAAACCTCTCCAACCTGGTCCTTACGGTGGGCTTTCGGGCGCAACACCGCCTGATTCGGATTATGGTTATAATGAACTGGGCACCGAATGGAAAGGTGGCGATCTGAAACTCGGCCTGGGGTTCAGCGTGGCGTTCACGCATTTGGACGATGACGGGTGGCCGACCTTGATTCAACTTGCCAGTGCCGCGCGTTTTTTCCATGCTCGGACATGGCTGCGCCCTCGCGAAACCTCGACTCCCAATTCTATCAAAACGCGGATGATTTCTTTCAATCGCAATGTCACGCGGGATTGACCTTTGACGATCTGACCCTGGCGACTTTGTATTCGGAAATTTTGCCCCGGGATACCGATCTCAAAACGCAACTGGCGGAATCGCTCCAGTTGAACGTGCCCATCATCTCGGCGGATATGGACACCGTTACCGAGTCGCGCATGGCCACGGCGATGGCCTTGAATGGCGGCATGGGCCTCATTCATTACAACATGTCGGAACGTCAGCAGCTCTCGGAGGTCAGCCGGGTAAAGTATCACGTGCCGGGCATGATTCCCGATCCCATCAAAGTGGCGCCGGATCAACTCGTCGGCGACGTGGTGCAAATAGTGGACGAACGCAAGTTCAGTTTCAGCACCTTCCCGGTGGTGAATGAAAAGGGGGTGTTGGTCGGTTTGCTGTCGGGACATGTGGTCAAACCGCGTTACGCGAAACGCACGGTGGCCGAGGCGATGACGCCGCGCGCGCAGGTGCAGACGATCAATAAAAAGGAGCTGGGCAAAGACCCGATCGCGCGAGCGGACAAGTTTTTTACGGAACGACCGGGCATGCACAAATTGCTCGTGGTGGACGACAACGACCAGTTGCACGGTTTGTTCACGATGAACGACATCGAGCGGATCACTCAGGAAAAGAAGGCGCAATTTCGACCGGCGCGGGATGCGCAGTTCCGGCTGGTCTGCGGCGCGGCGGTGAGCGCCACGCGCAATGCGTTTGGCGAGTTGGATCGCGATCGCATCGTGGCGCACGTGGGGGCGCTGGTGGAACGCGGTGTGGATGCGGTGGCGGTTTCCACGGCGCACGGTCACAGCAAAGGGGTGGGGGACACCGTGAAGTTGCTGCGTTCGGAGTTCAAGCATCTGGCCATCATCGCGGGCAACGTCACCAGCGGGGCTGCCGTGGAATATCTGGCCGAGTGCGGCGCGAACGCGATCAAGATTGGTCAGGGGCCCGGCTCGATTTGCACCACGCGCATTGTTGCCGGAGTTGGGATTCCGCAGATGACCGCGCTTTACGTGGCTTCGCGCGCGGCAGCCCGGAAGGGCGTGGCGATTCTGGCCGATGGCGGCATCACCAAGAGCGGCGATCTGGTGAAGGCATTGACGCTGGCCGATGCGGTGATTTGCGGCGGTATTTTGGCGGGTTGCCGCGAAGCGCCGGGCGAAGTCATGGAGATCAGCGGCAAAATTTACAAGCAGTATCGCGGCATGGGCAGTCTGGCGGCGATGCGCGCCGGTTCGGCGGCGCGTTATGGTCACGACAAGAACCCCACCCAAAAAGTTGCGGCGGAAGGGATTGAGGCCTTGAAAGAAGTGGTGGGGTCAGTGGAACGGGTGTTGAGTCAGCTTGTCGGCGGTATTCAATCGGGCATGGGCTATCTCGGCGCGGCGACCTTGCAGCAACTCCGCGATAAAGCGCGTTACATCCGCGTCAGCCTCGCCGGCATGAAAGAAGCCGCGCCGCATGACGTGGTGGAATTAAAGACGGGGAATTGAACAGATAAAATCGCCGGCTTAAGCAGCAGCGGTGATTTGAACTCGCTGGCTTTTGCTTGAAATGCCATTGGGCAGCTGGACATTCCAGCGGCGTTCGGTTTGGTCTATCTGCATCACCATCGTGGCGAAAGTGGGATCGTGATTGATCGGGGTATCCAGTAGCAAAAAATCCGGGCCGAGTTGGGAAACAGGCAAGCAAAAACCGTTGACCAGCAATTGCAGGTTCACCTCGGCGGAATGACCGCCTTGACTTGATAACGGAAGCATGGATGACGTCTTCATACACAACGCGCTGACTTACGCGGCCCGGCGGCACAACTCCAACTTGCGGAGCGGCTCGGCTTCGGGATTCATGGTATCATCTACGTGGCGGAGGACAAGTCCAGTGGCGGCAAGACTGCGGTCAAGGTTCATCGCGAGTCCGAACCGTATCACCGGGAGCGCGAGGTTTACGAGCGGTTGCGCGAAATTGGTGTCAGTTCGATTCGGGGATTCCATGTGCCGCAGTTGTTGCGCACCAACGATGAACTGCGGATTATTGAAATGACCATCGTCACCCGCCCGTTCGTGTTGGACTTCGCGGGCGCGTATCTGGATGCGCCGCCGGAGTTCGCGGATGAAATCTGGGCGGATTGGGAAGCCGGCAAGCGGGAACAATTTGAGGCACGCTGGCCGGAAGTGCAAGCGGTCTTGGCCGCGTTGGAGCAATGGGACATTTACATGGTGGACGTCTCGCCGAGTAACATTGCGTTTTGTTCCTGACGCTTACTACAGCAAGACGCACCAGTTTTTCCCCGATTGTGGGACTTGCTTTGGTTTGGCCTGTTTTTAATCCTGTCGCATGAAATTTTGTTTCCTGTTGACCGCTGTTTTATTGAGCGCGCTCTTGTTCGGCTGCGTCACCACGAAAACCAAGGTTCAATATCCAACGACTGCCATCACAAATCAGGTGGATGTTTATCACGGCGTCACGGTCAAAGACCCGTATCGCTGGCTGGAGGATGACAATTCCGTCGCGACCAAGGCGTGGGTGGTGGCGCAGAATCAGGTCACGTTTGATTATCTCGCCACCATTCCCCAGCGCGCGGCGATCAAGGCGCGGTTGACCGAGTTGTGGAACTTCGAGCGTTACGGCACGCCGTTCAAGGAAGGCGGACGCTACTTCTATTACAAGAATGACGGACTGCAAAATCAAAGTGTGCTGTACACGTTGCCCACGCTCGAAGCCGCGCCGGTCGTCCTGCTCGATCCGAACAAACTCTCGACTGATGGCACGGTGGCGTTGAGCGGCATCGAGATTAGCACGGACGGCAATCTCATGGCGTATGGTATTTCGGTGGCCGGTTCGGACTGGCAGGAATGGCGCGTGCGCGATGTGCGGACGGCAACGGATTTGCCGGACGTGATCAAGTGGGTGAAATTCTCCGGCGCGTCGTGGACCAAGGACGGCGGCGGTTTTTATTACTCGCGTTACGATGAGCCGACCGAAGCCGCGAAACTCACAAAGGCGAATTATTTTCACAAACTTTATTTCCATCGCCTCGGCGCGGCGCAGAGCGAGGACAAGCTGATTTATCATCGCCCCGATCAGAAGGAGTGGAATTTTGGCGGCGACGTCACGAAAGACGGGCGTTATCTCGTCATCACTTCCAGTCAGGGTACGGATCCAAAGAATCGCGTGTTATATCAGGATTTGCAGACGCCGGGCGCGCCGGTGGTTGAGCTGTTGATGGAGTTCGACGCCGATTACTCGTTCATTGATAACGATGGGCCGGTGTTCTGGTTCAAGACCGATCTCCACGCGCCGCGCCATCGGGTCATTGGAATTGATACCCGGAATCCAGCACGGGAGAACTGGAAGGAAATCATCCCCCAAGCCGACGAAACACTCACGGGCGTGACCGTACTCAACAATCAATTCGTCTGCACGTATCTCAAGGACGCGCGCAGTCAGGTGAAGGTGTTCGGGCTGGATGGCAAATTCGTGCGTGAGATCGAATTGCCGGGCATCGGTTCGGTCGGTGGGTTTGCCGGGAAGCGCCACGACAGGGAGACGTTTTATTCGTTCATGAGTTTCACGACGCCGGGCGTGATTTACCGGTTGAATCTGACGACCGGTCAAAGCGCGGAGTTTCGCGCGCCGCAGTTGAAGTTCAATCCGGCGGATTATGAAACCAAGCAGGTGTTTTACGCCAGCAAGGACGGAACAAAAGTGCCGATGTTCATCACGCACAAAAAAGGGCTGAAATTGAATGGCAAGAATCCCACGCTGCTGTACGGCTACGGCGGGTTCAACATCAGCCTAACGCCGTCGTTCTCCGTGGCGAATCTGGAATGGATGGAGATGGGTGGCGTGTATGCGATGCCGAATTTGCGCGGTGGCGGCGAGTACGGCGAGGCGTGGCATCAAGCGGGGACGAAGTTGCGGAAGCAGAATGTATTCGATGACTTCATCGCGGCGGCGGAATGGCTGATTGCCAACAGTTACACGAATCCGAAGAAGCTGGCGATTGCGGGCGGCAGCAATGGTGGCCTGCTGGTTGGCGCTTGTTTGACCCAACGCCCGGATCTGTTTGGCGCCGCCTTGCCGGCGGTTGGCGTCATGGACATGTTGCGCTTCCAAAAATTTACCATCGGTTGGGCGTGGACCAGCGATTACGGTTCGTCGGACAATGCGGAGGAGTTTTCCGCGCTCTACAAGTATTCGCCATTGCACAATCTCAAGCCGGGCATGAAGTATCCCGCGACTCTCATCACCACTGCGGATCATGACGACCGCGTCGTGCCGGCGCATAGTTTCAAATTTGCGGCCACGTTGCAGGCTGCGCAGGCGGGGCCGGCGCCGACGTTGATTCGGATTGAAACCAAGGCGGGTCACGGCGCGGGCAAACCGACCACGAAGTTGATTGACGAAGCGGCGGATAAATGGGCGTTTCTGGTGAAGACGCTGGGAATGAACCCGGCGCTCGGCGGCAAGTGAGGTGGCGTGTGTTGCGTTTGGAGCGCGGGCGGTCCCCGCCCGCAGCGGGTGGAATATAGTGAAATGGTTGAATCGTCCGAAACTTTCTTTCTCGTGAGGATTGGCAAGAATGGGCGCACGAACTTCCGGAGCTTATTTCGTAGCGACGCGCTGCGGACGGGGGCCGTCTGCGCTCCGGAATGGATTCGACGCTTGCTGCCGAATCGAAGTTTGAGCCGCTTCCCATGGGCTGCTACAGTCTGGCGCGGCGGTCGTTTCAAACCCGATGGAAACATGAAATCATTCAAACACATATTGTGCTGCACGGTTGTTACAGCTGCCGCTCATTCTGTTTGGTCCCAAGTTCCCGAAAACCTCGTCGTCGAAGGGGTGCCGCCGCATTCGACCGAGTTGAAGGCGGAAGCGGGGCGGTATCTGGAATTTCGCGCGGCAGGCTTCAGCAGTTGGCGTCCAACCAAGCGCGAGCTGCTCGTCAGCACACGCTTTGCGGACACGCCGCAGTTGCACGAGGTGAAATTTCCCGGCGGTGCGCGGCGGCAATTGACCTTCACGCCCGAACCGGTGCGTGGCGGCAGTTGGCAACCGAAGCAGGGGAACTACATCGTCTTTGCGCAGGACAAGGGCGGTGGGGAATTTTATCAATACTACCGGTTCGATCCCGATACGGGCCGCATCACGTTGTTAACGGACGGCAAGTCGCGCAACGGTAGCGGGCGATTCTCCAAGGACGGCGAAATGTTTGCCTATACCTCAACGCGGCGGACCGGTCGCGATACGGACGTCTGGTTGATGAATCCCACCGACCCGAAATCGGATCGACTGCTATGCGAGTTGGCCGGCGGCGGCTGGAGCGTGAGTGATTGGTCGCCTGACGGAGCGAAGTTGTTGTTGCGCGAGTACATTTCCATTAACCAGAGCCGGCTTTACATCGCTGATGCGAGGACGGGCGCGAAGGAATTGCTGACGCCGGATGAAGCAACGCCGGTTTCCTACGGCGAGGCGCAGTTTGCGGGA
This sequence comes from Verrucomicrobiota bacterium, assembly GCA_039806955.1. Taxonomy (GTDB): domain Bacteria; phylum Verrucomicrobiota; class Verrucomicrobiia; order Limisphaerales; family JADLHS01; genus JADLHS01. The sequence continues at coordinate 137,562 of JBDHQI010000003.1, forward strand.
GACGGCAAATCCCTTTTTTGCACGACGGACAAGGATTCGGAATTTGAGCGGCTGGCGCGGCTGGATTTGCGGACGAAGAAGATCACCGTGTTGAGCGGCGGGATTTCCTGGAACGTCACGGAGTTCGATCTTTCGCCGGATGGGAAGACCATTGCGTTCATCACGAACGAGGATGGGGTTGGGAAGATTCATTTAATCGAAGCCAGGTCGGGCAGGAAGCTGCGCGGGCCGGAATTGCCACTGGGCATTCCGTCCGGCGTGAAGTGGCATGAGAATGGACGGGACCTGGCGTTCAACTTCAATTCAGCGCAATCTCCGACCGATGCCTGTTCGTACAACGTGAAGACGCGCAAACTTGAGCGCTGGACGGAAAGCGAGACGGGCGGCTTGAACCCGGCCAACTTCATTGAGCCAGAGTTGGTTCGCGTGAAGAGCTTTGATGGATTGCCAGTCTCAGGCTTTTTGTATCGGCCCGACGCGAAGAAGTTTCCCGGCAAACGCCCGATCATTGTGAGCATCCACGGCGGCCCCGAAAGCCAGTCGCGTCCGATCTTTCAGGCGCGGAATAATTACTATCTGAGCGAGTTGGGCGTGGCGATTCTGTTTCCGAATGTGCGCGGGTCGAGCGGTTACGGCAAAACCTTCCTGACCTTGGACAACGGTTTCAAGCGCGAGGATTCGGTCAAGGACATCGGCACGTTCCTGGACTGGATCGCCATGGACAAGTTGCTGGACGCCGACCGGATCGCGGTGATGGGGGGCAGCTACGGCGGTTACATGGCGCTGGCGAGTTTGGTGCATTTTAGTGATCGCTTGCGTTGCGGCGTGGACGTGGTGGGCATTTCCAGTTTCATCACGTTTTTGAAAAACACCCAGGATTACCGGCGCGATTTGCGCCGGATCGAATATGGCGACGAGCGCGATCCCGCCATGGCCGAATTTTTCCAACGCATTTCGCCGCTGACCAATGTGGATAAAATCCGCAAGCCGCTGTTTGTTGTGCAAGGTCAGAATGATCCGCGGGTGCCGGTCACCGAGGCCGAACAGATGGTCAAAGCATTGCGGGAGCGGGGCGGGGTCACGTGGTATTTGCTGGCCAAAGATGAAGGTCACGGGTTTGCCAAGAAGCAGAATTCCGACTTTCAATTCCTAAGCACGATCCAGTTTCTGCATGAACATTTGCTGCGATAGAGGCGCGACTGACCATTGGTTGCTCATGGAGATCGGGAGCGGAAGGCAAAAAATGACCAGCCTTGGGCAGCAAATGGGCAGTAAGAGATGAAAGGTGTTGCTGATTATTCCACTGGCCATGGCTCTACCGAAGCCAGTTCAATCCAGTAACTTGAACGATTCCGTCACGATTCTCGCCACTGCGGGCAACGTGCCGGAAGCGGCTCTTTGTTTCCATTGCGGCACGTTGTGTTGCGGCACGAGGTTTGCATTGGTGGATAAGTTTTTCTGTTGCCAGGGTTGCCAAACGGTGTATGAGATTCTTTCCGCCAACGGACTAACAGACTTCTACCAGCTCAGCGCCACGGCGGGGGTGCGCATCGCGGCCACGGTCAAAAGCGAGCAATACCAATTTCTTGATGCGCCGACGGTGCGCGAAAAGTTGGTGGATTTTTCCGACGCGAAGCTGACGCGCGTCACGTTTCACATCCCGAGCATTCATTGCATCGCTTGTGTGTGGCTGCTGGAAAATCTCTTCCGTCTCAAATCGGGGATCGGGCAAACACAGGTCAATTTTCCGCGCAAGGAAATCGCGCTGTCGTTTGATCTGGCCCAAACCAAACTCAGCGAAGTGGTCACGTTGCTGGCGTCGCTGGGGTACGAACCGGAACTGAAATTATCAGCGCTGGAAGGCAAGCCAAAGAGTACGGGGCCGCGGCGATTATGGATGCAACTTGGCCTCGCGGGATTTGCCTTCGGCAACATCATGTTGTTCAGCATTTCGGCATATCTGGGGTTGGATGCGTTTGCCGGGCCGGGGTTCCGCAAGATGGTCGGGCTGATCAGCTTTTTGCTGGCGACGCCGGTGGTGATTTATAGCGCGGCGGAATACTGGAAAGCGGCGGAGCGCAGTCTGCGGCAGAAGTTGCTGAACATTGACGTGCCCATCGCGGCGGGGGTGGCGGCGATTTATCTCCAGAGTTGCTACGAAGTGTTCAGCGGGCGGGGCGAAGGTTATTTTGATTCGCTGTGCGGATTGATTTTCTTCCTGCTGTGCGGACGGTTATTTCAACAGAAGACCTATGATCGGCTGGCGTTTGATCGGGATTACAAATCATTCTTTCCGCTGGCGGTGACGCGCAAGGAGCGCCGGTCTCCGGCCCGGCTTGATGACGCAATGACGAACCTGAAATCCATTGGGCCGGAGGCTGGCACTCCAGTTGAGGCGCAGGTTTCGCTCGCGCAGCTTGCGGTGGGGGACCGGCTCATCATTCGGAATGGCGAACTCATTCCAGCGGATTCCAAACTCATCAATGGGCCGGCGTTGATTGATTACAGTTTTGTCACGGGCGAATCCGAGCCGGTGGAGAAAAAAGCGGATGATTATCTCTACGCCGGCGGGCGTCAGGTGGGCAGCGCGATTGAGGTGGAGATGGTCAAAGCCGTTTCGCAGAGCTATCTGACATCGCTGTGGAATCAAGACGCTTTTCGCAAGGAAAAGCGCGAGTGGCTCAACCAGATCACTGATACTTACAGCCAGCGGTTCACGAAGATTGTCATCACGATTGCCTTTGGCACGGCGGGATTTTGGGCGTTGCTGAATCCCGCGCTGGCGGTGAAGTCGTTCACGTCGGTTTTGATTGTGGCGTGTCCGTGCGCGCTGGCCTTGGCGGCGCCGTTTGCGTTGGGCACGGCGCAGCGCGTGCTCTCGCGGCGCAATGTTTATCTGAAGCATCCTTACGTGATCGAAACGCTGGCGGCAGTGGATTCGGTGGTGTTTGACAAAACCGGGACGTTGACGGCGGCCGGGGCGGGGAGTGTGACGTGGATGGGAGCGCCGGCCTCCGGGCAGGGTGTGCGCCTTTCCGAAACGGAGGAGCGGTGGCTGTTTTCCATGACGCGACATTCGACGCATCCGTTGCCGGTGCGGATCGGGGAGGCGATTCAGCGCGATTATTTTCCCGAGCCGGTGCGGTCGTTCCTGGAAACGCCGGGTTGCGGCATGGAGGGCAGCGTGGCGGGGCACGAAATCTGGATGGGGTCGGCGGCGTGGCTGGCGACACGGAATGTCTTCGGGCTGAAGTTGGAGGGGAGCGTGGTGCATGTGGCGATTGATGGGCGGTATCGCGGCGGTTACGTGCTGGCGAGCGCGGTGCGACCGGAGACGGAGCGGTTGGCCAGCGGGTTGAGTACCGGCTGCGAAGTGGCGTTACTGAGTGGTGATAACGAAAAGGAACGCGGGCGCTTTGCGGCGATGTTTGGTCCGGGTACGCAGTTGAATTTCAATCAAAGCCCGCTCGATAAATTGAATTTCATCAAACACCGTCAAGACGCTGGCAAAACAGTGATGATGGTGGGCGATGGCTTGAACGATGCGGGCGCGTTGCGGCAGGCGGACGTGGGCGTGGCGGTGGTGGAGAAGGTCGGCGCGTTCGCGCCGGCGAGCGATGTGATTTTGGCGGCGGACATGGTGACGCGAACGGCGGAGGTGTTGCGGTACGCGAAGCAATCGGTGTGCGTGGTGCGGGTGGCGTTCTGGATTTCGGCGGCATACAATCTAATCGGAGTGGCGATTGCGGCGAGCGGAAAACTGTCGCCGGTGGTGTGCGCCATTTTGATGCCGGTGAGTTCGGTGACGGTGGTGGCCTTCGCGTGTGGCGCGGCAACCGGGCTGGGGCGGGGGTTGCGTGGCGCGGAAAAAACGAATTTACCGCCGCCGAATCTCCAGCTTCAACGTGCCGGTTTGAAGCCCGACGTTCCGATTGTAATGGAGGCGCAGTCATGATCGTCATCTTTCTCCTCATTCCGCTGAGCATCGTTATCGCAATCTGTTTTCTGGCAGCGTTCATCTGGGCGGTGCGCTCGGGGCAGTACGAGGACACCTGCACGCCTGCGATGCGCCTGTTGCTGGAGGAAAAGAAATCCACGCCGCCTGAACCAGCCAATGAGTTTCCAACCAAATCTGAAATGAAATGAACTCGAACATCGAAACCTTCAAATACGACAATCGCATTGTCCGCGCGTTTGCGATCGCCACCATCATCTGGGGCATCGTGGGCTTCAGCGCGGGCCTGTTAATCGCCTGCCAGTTGTTCTGGCCAGATCTGAACCTGAACCTGCAATTCACCACGTTCGGACGGCTACGGCCGTTGCACACCAACGCGGTGATTTTCGCGTTTGTTGGCAACGGCATGTTCACGGGCATTTATTATTCGCTGCAACGGTTGTGCAAGGCGCGGATGTTCAGCGATTTCTTGAGCTGGGCGAATTTCTGGGGCTGGCAGGCGATCATCGTGGGGGCGGCCATTACGCTGCCGCTCGGGTTGACCACGAGCAAGGAATACGCGGAACTCGAATGGCCGATTGATATTGCCATCACGCTGGTGTGGGTGTTTTTCACGATCAATCTGATCGGCACGATTTTGAAGCGCCGCGAGAAACATCTTTACGTGGCCATCTGGTTTTACATCGCCACGGCCATCACGGTGGCGTTGTTGCACATCGTCAACTCGCTGGAAGTGCCGGCGACCGCGTTCAAGAGCTATTCGATTTATGCCGGCGTGCAGGATGCGTTGGTGCAATGGTGGTATGGCCACAACGCCGTCGCGTTCTTCCTCACCACGCCGTATCTCGGGCTGATGTATTACTTTCTGCCGAAAGCGGCGGAGCGACCGGTATTCAGTTACCGGCTTTCCATCATCCATTTCTGGGCGTTGATCTTCATCTACATCTGGGCCGGGCCGCATCATCTGCTCTATACGGCGCTGCCGGATTGGGCGCAATCGCTCGGCATGGTGTTCAGTGTGATGCTCATCGCGCCGAGTTGGGGCGGCATGTTGAACGGGTTGCTCACGTTGCGCGGCGCGTGGGATAGGGTCCGCACCGAGCCGATGTTGAAATTCATGGTCGTGGCCTTGACCGCGTATGGCATGGCAACGCTGGAAGGGCCGGTGCTGGCGATCAAATCGGTGAATTCGCTGTCGCATTACACCGACTGGACCATTGCCCATGTCCACACCGGCGCGCTGGGGTGGAACGGTTTTCTGACCTTCTCAATGTTGTACTGGCTGTTCCCACGGTTGTGGAACACGAAGTTGTATTCCGTCAAACTGGCCAACTGGCATTTTTGGATCGCGCTGTTGGGCATGATGTTTTACGTCGTGCCGATGTATGCCTCCGGCATTACGCAAGGTTTGATGTGGAAACAATTCACCAAGGAAGGCTTCCTGCAATATCCGAACTTCCTGGAAACGGTCCTGCAAATCGTGCCGCTTTACAAATTGCGCGCCCTCGGCGGTTCGCTCTACATCATCGGCGCGCTCCTGATGGTCTATAATCTCTGGCGCACCGCCCGGGCGGGTAAGTTTGAGCCGGAAACCGAAGCACAAGCGGCGGTCGTCGCCAAGCCCACCCATCACGCTGCTGATGATCCGTGGAAACATCGCTGGCTGGAGGCGAAACCGCTGACGCTCACGGTGCTGGCGTTTGTGGCGGTGTTGATCGGCGGTTTGATTGAAATGGTACCGATGTTTCTCGTGAAGGAAAACGTGCCGACCATCACGAGTGTGAAACCTTACACGCCGCTCGAAGTGTTGGGCCGTGATATCTATATCCGCGAAGGGTGCGTCGGTTGCCACTCACAGATGGTGCGCCCGTTTCGCAGCGAGACGGAGCGTTACGGCGAATACTCGAAGGCGGGCGAATTTGTCTTCGAACATCCGTTCCTCTGGGGCAGCAAACGCACCGGGCCGGATTTGCATCGCCTTGGCGGCAAGTATCCCGACGCATGGCATTACAATCACATGGATGATCCGCGCAGCACATCGCCCGGCTCGGTCATGCCGCGCTATCCATGGTTGTTGACGCAGACGCTGGAGACAAATTCGCTGCCAGCGCGTTTGAAAGCGTTACGCAAAGTCGGTGTGCCGTATCCGGATGGCTATGAACATGGCGCCGCGCAAAAGGATTTGGTCAAGCAGGCCAACGCGATTGTGATCGGGTTGAAAGTCGGGGCTGTGGAGAATGCCATGGCCGACAAGGAGATCGTCGCCCTGATCGCCTATCTGCAACGCTTGGGCAAAGACATCAAAGCCGCTCCGGCGGAAACCACTACGACGTCTGAAACCGCGCTATGAATATTCCATCACCCCGCTGGCGCCGTTGCCACGTTAAAATGTTAAATCATTGCAACGGGAACGCACGATCTCATTGTAACAATGCAACCATTTAACGACTACCATGATTAAAAACGTTCTCACTGACATCGGGGGCATCGGGTTGTATGGGGTGATCTCCATCTGCCTGTTTTTTGCCGTGTTTACCGGGATGCTCATCTGGGCGTGCCGCATGAAAAAATCGTTTGCACAAAAAATGAGCGCGTGCCCGTTGGATGACGGGGAAATGCGATCATCCCAGAAAGGAGTTTCCCATGAATGACAATTCCCCCGAGGTAAAGGTGATGGATCACGAGGCGGATGGCATCAAGGAACTGGACAATCTGCTGCCGCGCTGGTGGGTGTGGTTGTTCAACCTCACCATTGCGTTCGCCGTGGTTTACATGGTCTATTATCACGTCGTCAAGGCGGGCGACCTGTCCGCGGCGGAATACACCAAGGAATGGAAGCGGGGTGAGGAGGTCAAGCACGCCTCCATCGCAAAGTTTGAAGCGGGCATCGCATCGTTGACCCCTTCCGCCGACAAGCTGGTGTTGGCCGACGGACATAACCTGTTCCTCACCCATTGCGCGCCGTGTCACCGACCCGATGGCGGCGGGTTGGTCGGTCCTAATCTATGCGATGATTACTGGATTCATGGCTCGAACTACGTGGACAGCGTGAAGACGATCATCAACGGCGTGCCGGCGAAGGGCATGTTGGCTTGGCGCGGCGTAATGAACCCCGACCAGATCAAGGCGGTGAGCAGTTACATCTACACGTTGCGCGGCACGAATCCGAAGAATCCCAAGCCCCCCGAGAACACCGTGCCCGCGCCGACGGGGCCGAGTGATTTTGAATGAAAACTCCAAGCGCCAACAACCCGGCTTCAGAGAAGCGCCAAGCTTTAAGCGCCAAACCTGTCGGGACGTTTCGACAGCCCGGTTTGGCGTTTGGGATTTGGATATTCTCTGAAGGTTGGAGCTTGGAGATTGGAGCTTTTTCGTCGTGACTCCCTCCCCGCAAAAACCACCCTCCGGACCCGATCCGCTCCAAGCCTCACAGCAGGCGGATTGGGAAAATTTTCGTGATCATCTGACGACCGCAGACAAGCAGGGGCGGCGACAGTGGGTTTATGCCAAGAAGCCAAAAGGGAAATGGACGGATCGCCGCACCTGGCTGAGTTGGTTGCTCATCGGCATCATGTTTGCCGGGCCGTTCATCAAATTGAATGGCGGTAATCCGTTGCTCATGATCAATGTGGTTGAAGGCCGGTTTTCGATTCTCGGGCAACTGTTCTGGCCGCAGGACATGATCATTTTCGCCGTCGCGTTGCTGATTTTCATCACGGGCATCATCGTGTTCACCACGGCGTTCGGGCGGTTGTGGTGCGGCTGGACCTGTCCACAGACCGTGATGATGGAAATGGTCTTTCGCAAGATCGAGTATCTCATCGAAGGCGACGCGGTGGAACAACGGCGGCTCGCGGCGGCCCCGTGGACCGCGCGCAAAGTGGCCAAAAAGACGCTCAAGCTCGGCGTGTTCTTCGTGCTGTCCTTCATCATCGGCAACACGCTGCTCGCGTACATCATCGGCAGCGATGAACTCATCAAGATCATCACGGACGATCCGCGCGAGCATGTCAGCGGGCTGGTGTTCATGATTTTGTTCACGCTCTTGTTCTTCGCCATTTTCGCGCGTTTTCGCGAGCAGGCCTGCACGTTCATCTGCCCGTATGGCCGGTTGCAATCCACGATGCTGGATGAAAACACATTGATCGTAGCCTACGACCAAAAACGCGGTGAAAAGCGGGGCAAGCTCAAGGCCAGCCAGCCGTCGGGCCAACGCGCCGCGGAAGGGAAGGGCGATTGCGTGGACTGCCACCAGTGCGTCGTGGTCTGTCCGACGGGCATTGACATTCGCAATGGTGTGCAGATGGAATGTGTGCATTGTACGGCGTGCATTGACGCGTGCGATGCGGTGATGGATAAAGTTGGCTCGCCGCGTGGATTGATTCGTTATGCGTCCCTGAACAGCATTGAGAAGGGCGAGGCGTTCCATTTTACATCCCGCATGAAGCTTTATGCGGTGGTGTTGACCGGCCTGGTGGCGTTATTTCTCGCGCTGGTGTTCACTCGTCCGGCGGTGGAGGCAATGTTGTTGCGGGCGCCCGGGTCGTTGTTCATGTCGTCCGCGGTGGGCGAGATTGAAAATCTGTACACCCTCAAGCTGGTGAACAAAACGATGCGTGAACTCTCGGTGGAATTGCGCCTGGAGGGCGATGCGGGAAAACTGGAGGTGATGGGCGACAAAAAACTTCTCGTTCCCGCCGGCCAACTTAAGGAAACGTCGGTGTTGATCCAGATGCCGGAGCAAGTATTGACGGGCGCGGCGACAAAAATCCGGATTGGTGTCTATTCCGGCGGAAAGAAGATGCAGACGGTGAAAACGGTTTTTGTGGGGCCCAGAAAGTGAGGCAGCTTATGACCAAACCATCTTATAATCCCTGGCCAATCAGCATCGTGGGGTTCTTCGTGCTCGCCATCGCTTTTTTCACCGGATTTGTCGGCTGGGCGATGCGGCAACGTGAAGATTTGGTTGCGGCGGATTATTACGAACGCGAGGTGCGGTATCAAACTCAGCTTGATTCCCTGAACCGCTCACAGGCGGTGGCCGCGAAAGTCGTGGTGACTTTTGAACCGGCGCATCAGACCATCATCATCACCCTTCCGGAAGCTCAAGCTGCCGGAGCGATCGGCCGCGTGCATTTGTATCGGCCCTCCGATGCGCGACTGGATCGGGACGTGCCGCTGGCGTTGACGGTGGATGGCTCGCAACGGCTCGATGCCCGGCAGATGGCGGACGGTTTGTGGAAGGTCCGCGTGACGTGGACTGCCAACGGGCAGGAATACTTTTTGGAGCAACCCGTCATTGTGACCGGAGCGCCACTCTCTGATCCGGCGCGAAGTTGAGAGATTGAAACGTGCCGGGTCGGGGCCCGGCGCTCCTGAAGATATGCAACTCTGGACCGCCTTTTTGCTCGGCTTCGTGGGCAGCGCCCACTGTGCCGGCATGTGCGGGCCGCTGGCGCTGGCCTTGCCGCATTGGGGACGCGGGCGGAGTTCGTTTCTCCTCGGACGATTACTTTACAATTTCGGGCGCATTATCACTTATGCTTTGATGGGTGCGGCGTTTGGTTTGCTGGGGCAGGGCGTCGCGCTGGCAGGCTTGCAACGATGGGTTTCCCTCGGGTTGGGCGCGCTGATTCTCATCGGGGTGTTTGTTTCTCCACGCTTCGCAAATAAAGTGCCTGTCACGCGCGGCGTGAACTGGTTGAAAGCAACGCTCGGCGCGCTGTTCCAACGTCGCGCCTTGCCCGCAATGTTCGGTATCGGCCTGCTGAACGGTTTGTTGCCGTGCGGTTTGGTTTATGTGGCTTGTGCCGCGGCGACAGCGACGGGGGATGTGTTGTCCGGGATGCGTTATATGATCGCGTTTGGCGCGGGCACGTTGCCGCTGTTGCTGGCGATTTCGTTGCTGGGAACGAAGCTGCAATTCGCGTTGCGCTTCAAACTGCAGCGGCTGATTCCTGTGAGCCTTGCGCTGGTGGGAATGTTGTTGCTGTTGCGCGGTATGGCGCTGGGGATTCCCTATCTCAGCCCCAAACTTCCGCCACAGCCGGACGCGGGGATGGTTTGCCATTGATTTTGTCGGAGCCGACGCAAGGCAACTCATTTTTGCGAAGCGCCAAATTTCGAGCTTCAAATCACAACTCGCACCGGCATTGCGGCGTTTGGAATTTGGCGTCGGAAAAGCGTTTCGCGACGTGGATGCGTTGCTCGCGGAGACGGACCGGGCGACGTCGCCTTTGTTGCCAGTGCTGTTTTTCGAGCGTGGGCAGGATTGGGTGGAAAAGCTGCGTGGTTTGCGGGAGCAGATTGCCGCGCGCGACGTTTTGTTGCAGGAACTGCAAGCCGGGGACGCAACGTGGGAAACGGCCGCACTCAAACCGACCGGCGTCTGGTTGCGCCTCTGGCGGTTGCGCAGTTTTTATGATCGTTAGCTGGCGCAGATCCGGGAACGAGTGGTACAACTTTCTTTTTGAATGATGAAGAATATAGCTGCGATGGCTGCGGTCCCCGGAAACAGGCGGTATCTTTGCTCCGTGTTGCTTGGGGCGCTTGTGATTTTGCTGTCGCGAAACACATCGGCGGGCGAAGAAGCCTGGGTCGCCGCGTTGCGACAAATGCCGTTGATCAATAGCGTTGCTGTGCTGAACCGCACCAATTGCGCGCAAGTAGTGCTCGGCAGTTTCCAATCCAACGCCACGGCCAAGGCGCTGATTTTCATGCCGGGAGCAACGGATGAATTGTATTTTTTCAAACGCGTTAAAGTCGCCGTGACCAATGTCCAGCCCAGTGTGTGGGACGCAATGGAGGCGCTGACCAACCAATCGCCGCTCCGGCTCGCGTTTCAATCGCCGTTTGTGTTGTTGTACTCGGGGGAGGACGTCCTGCCCTTGGATTACACCATCAAACATGAACGCACGCAGAAGAAGTTGATGCGCGCCAAACCCCTGGCGCACGTGGAATCGCTGGATCGGGATTGGTCGCACTTGTTGCGCCTGATTAAAAATCAGGTTCCTGCGGTGTTGATTCCTTACGAGGGCACGATTGGGTCGTGGCATTTTTACCGACATACTTTTGCCGGTTGGAATCTGACGCCGTGGGAAGTGCTGGAGGCCGCCGCCTACGCCGGTAAAACCAGATTCACTGTAGTCCGCAACGGAGTCGTGTTCGAGGTGGACCCGCGAATGGGTGAACTGCCGGATTTGAATCGTTCCCCCCGGGCCGTGACCGGGATTTTCCCGGGGAAAATTTTTTGACGCGGAGACAGCAAAGACAAATTTTTGTCCGCGAACGGGACAAGCAAACCGTGATCAAATCGAATTTTCCGCGAGTGCTGGTGCTGGTATATGGATTGCTTTTTGAGCGGCATGAAAATGCGAAGCGCGACTCTCTCCGAGGTGGTTTCGCATTTCTTTCCGGTTGCGCCTCAGCGCGTAAACGAAAGCCCCATCATAGCTCCGCTAGTTACGTATCGGGCGCAGGCCTGATATTCTTCTCTACTGGGTTTGGTTTCTGGGGGCTGGCTCGCACCAGCCCCCAGTTTTTTTATCCACCGATTAAAAATCGTGGGTTAGAATGGCTTCCGCGCGCCGACAAAGTTCGCGTCCGTAATCCGTCCAGATGCCTTGCCCCCAGTAGCGGTAGCAACTGGTCTGCGAGCAGAGCAGATAGAATAGCGCGTTGCGATAGCGATGCTCACGGGGGGGTATCTTTGCCTGCAAAATTTTCTCGTTGAACAGCGAACTGACCTTCTCCATCGGGCCGAGAACATTTTCATAACCGCGCACCCAGGAAATGTCATTTGTCCAACTACCGCCATCCATATTGAAACGGTGATCTTCCTGTTTCAATTGCGCGATGACCACCGCGAGTTTTTGGGCTCCCGCTCCGGGCGAAAAACGCTCCCAGATTCGTTTTTGGTGAATCGGTTGCAACGGGGGAAAATCCGTGGCTTTCAGGCCGAGCGCGTAAAGCTGATCCAGATATTCCGACACATTTAACAACGGCGTGGTCGAGCCACTCGCTTCACGCACCACTTCCATGAACTTCGCTGGAAACTCATTCATCATCACGCCACCGTTTTCGCCGTCGGCAATTTGCGCCACCAGCGGGGGCACGGATTTTCCGGCCAGTTGCCAGCGCGACAAACCTTTGGCTTCGTAATAGGGCTGCATTTGCGCCACGAGCTTTGTATCGCTGCCCTGGGTTTTGATAATGGCGATGATGCTGGCTTCGTCGCCATTTGCATTCCGGCAAATCAACCGATGGGGTAAATGCTTCTGCTCCGGGCTGTTGCCGGTGTCGGGCTGCTCCACGGTGTGTTCCTGTACCAACACCCATTCGTAACCACAGTTTTTCAAGGTTTTGACAAACTCGTACGCGAGATCGGGATGGTTGGGCAGCGCCATTTCGGCGGGGGAAAAGCCGCGGATGCGTTGGAGGGCCTCCAAGCCGAAGATGGCGGCAAAGTGATGTTGAAATGCTTTCACGTGCAGGCGAAAATCCTGGACCGGCGTGGAAGGCGCCACCGCGTGTCCCCACGCCATTCCCAACCATTCCACTGCGGACTGGTAGGCGGGTTCACAAGTGATGCGCTTGAGCTGGTCAAACACGTCGTGCAGCCCCATTTGCCGCAGGCCATGAAACAGGGTGCCGGAATATTCGAGCATGACTCGAGGTTGTTTACCCTCGGCTACAAGCTGCGGAATGAACTCGCCTATGCGCTTGTAGCACCAATGGAACACCGTGGCGTTGTGGTTATCGCCAATGCCGGGATGGTCCATCATATACTTTAGATTGCTGATGACTTCCGCTGTTTGCAGATTGTCGCCGCCCGCGGGAATGAGCGGTTGATGCATGTGCAGTGCGATGGCGCTGGCGCTGTTGATGTTGCTGAAATCAATGTTCCCGGCTGGTGCAGTGCGATGGCGGTTGCGCAGGTTTTTTTCGATAATGGCTTCGTTGCCGCAGAGGTTGGGGAGATTCTCGATGTATTCCGGGAAAGCGTTGGTACTCATAAATCGCGTCGTGATGCTCCGACAGACGGAGCGCAGAGTCAATGAGCCACTGACAGGCGGCAGCTCCAGCGCAGGGTTGCACGCAGACGTTCTATGCCGCCACGTTTGGCGAAGTCAATGGAGTAGAGCGGCGGCGGGGCACTGCAAACCCACGAAGTTTTTGGACGACAAAACCCCTTCCCGTGCAACTATTTTCACGTCAGCGAGTATCTGGGAAGCGCCGGAGATCCCGCCAGAGTTGGCCCCGGAGCGCAACGCTCACCGGTATTTAACCTACCAGATCGACTGTTTGGATTATCCGCGAGCGTTACGTCCGGGCTTGCCGATCGGCTCAGGACTGATCGAGTCAGGCCTTCTACAGACCTGGCTAAAAAGCTGGAGCGGCCGGGTTGATCAACCACGCTGTCCAAATTGCAAACTTGAGGGAACTCAAGGTTAACGGCCAATGGCTCAGCCTCTGGAAATAGTATCGCCCACTTTTTATCACATCTGCGGACGAGGTCGCCGCCTTTCTAGCGTTGCAATCGTTGGCGCATGTCGTCAGACTGGCGCGGTTTAAAAATTATCGAGCCATTAAGTGGAAGGCTGACGTTGTTTATGAATATCAATCCGGAAACGGACCTTGACTTGGAAAAGTTGTTTCTGCCGGCATGGGCGCAGCAAGACGCCAATACCGCCAATCGCTACGCGAAGTACACCGGCGAAGAGGGCGCTGCCCGATCGGAACGGGGTGAACACCGCGGTCCGCGGTCGCGCCGCGCTGACGGCGGTTTCGATCGCAACAAACGTCGTTCGGACGGCTTTCGAAAGCCCCGTCACGATGATCAATCATCGCCCCGCTCGCGCCCGGGCGATGCTGACGCGCGCGGCCAGGGGGCGCGTCGGGATTTCCCGCGCGGGGAGCGGCGCGATGCGCGTTATGCGCCGCGCCGACCGGAACTGCCGCCGTTGCCGGAGATCACGGCGGCGATTGTTCCCGATGAGCGTGGCGTTGAATCCATGGCGCGTCAGGTCAAGATGACGGGACGGGCCTTTCCCTTGTTTGACATTGCTTTTCTCATCATCCAGAAGCCTGAGCGTTACAGCGTGAAATTTACGGTGCGGAAGGATCCGCAGGGGAAGGTTATTCAGCCGCTGTTTCGTTGTGGGTTGGATGAAACGGTCTGGTTGACCGAGGCTGAAGCTGTGGCGCATGTTTTGCAGAAGCAATTTGCGACCTTTTATCAGGTGGACAAGGTGGCGACGGAAGCGCCAAAGGGTGTTTACACATTTGTGGCGCAGTGCGGTTTAAGCGGTGTGATTTTGGGGCCGCCCAATTATCATGATTATCAGACCAAGTTGCGCAAATTACATGCGGAGCGTTTTGCGCGCATGCCGTTTGAAGCCTTCAAATCCCGCGTGAAAATTGTGCGCGACGAAGCCGTGGTGAAGCAGTGGGTGGAGGAGCAAAGCTGGAAAACGGAATATGCCTGCCTCAATGTGCCAGAACCGTTGAAGCTGATGACGCGGGAAGCCGTCGAGGAACACTTCGTGGCGACGCATAAGGAAGCCATCATTAAATCAACGGAATCGCATCTGGTCAGTGGCGTGGCTGCGCGCTCATTGCACGGTGGATTAGGGCGTCTGGTTGGCAGTCTCTTGGCGGAACAGCGTCGGTTTCCGATGCAGATCGCCACCGCCTTGAGCCAGGCGTTTGCGCAGCAGGGGCTGCAATTCTTCAAGGTGAATAAAACCGTGACCCATGTCGCGGTGGCGCGACCGCATTATTTGGACTTGGAAAACACTCCGGTATCCACCGGGGTAAAGCGCATTGTTGAGTTCATCAACGCGAATCCCAAAACCAGCCGCCGAACTTTGGTTGAAGCTTTGGCGCCAACGCCTGCTGCTCCCACGGTGATTCCAGTCGCGTCGAGTGGTGAACCAACGACCATCCCGCCGCTGGTTGGCGAGCCAGCCAAACCCGAGCCGACACCCGAACAGACCGCGTTGATTTCTGATCTACACTGGCTCATTCACCAAGGTCATGTGCTGGAGTTTGCCGATGGCCGATTGGAAACGGCCAAAAAACCGGTGCCGAAGCCGCCCAAACCGGCTGCCGCGCCGGCCCCGGCGCCAGCGGAAGCAGAACCGTCACTTAAGGCGGGAGCTGAATCGGTTACGCCGTCTGCCGGCGTTAGTGCGCCGGGTGAAAGCGATGTCGCGGTGCGTGCGGACCTCGCTGATGAAACGAGTCAAACCAATCCACCAGCGGTAAATTTGCCGGAAGCAAATTTGACATCACCGACTTCTGAGCCTTTGGCGGCACCTGTTGATTGGTCTCCGCCCGGGCTGGGTTGATTTCACGAACCCTTGCAAAAGAAGCAACCACGCCTGAGCAGTCCCGCAGCAGGCGCGGTTTTTTCGTTTTAATGATTCGTGGAAAAATTACGCTTTGGCCAGGCGCTCAAAAATTCCGGCAAAAGTGGATTTAGGCTCCACCACCGTTTGACGGACTTTGAGCTGGCCGAGAATCGCGTGCCAGCCGATGTAAATTTTGTGCCATTGGTTTTCGAGGCTGCGCAGCGCCCCTTCACTCATTTCGCTGAGATAGCGCAGGGAAGGGGAATTACCAATCAAGCCGTGGATTTCCTCCTTCGTCGGCGAGGCGACTTCCATCCCTGAAAGGATCAGTTCGAGTTCCTGCACGAGGACGCTCTTGATTTCCAGGAAGTGGGTTTCATCGTCGGCGTTGAATTTTTTGGAGCGCGCCAGATTGATGAAACTGTTGAATTGCTTCCAACATTCGAGATAGTTCTCGGTTTGTTGGATTAACGGATTAACCTTGGTGTTACTCATAATAGGGACTGCCTGCGTTTATAGGACGTTTGACTTTGCGGAGTAGTGAGAAAAATGATGGCCCCACCCCGCATTTCGCGCGCGGTGATTTTCAAGCCGGGAAAATGAATGACCAGTTCATTCAGCGGCAGCCGGGCCTCTTGAGCTTCAGCAAACGCCCGCACCACTGCATCGCCAATCAAGGTCAACAAATTACTGGGAAACGCCGAGGGGATGGTGGTGGCCAAAATCCGCCCCGTGCGATCAATGCTAAAGCTGCCCGTGTAGAGCTGCAAAAGTGGTTTGCTGGATCGAAACCAACTGGTTATGAAGCCCATAAAGTGACAATTTTGTTCATGCGCTGACGCAACTCGTCAGCGCTCAGCTCCGTCTTCCAGCCGACACAAAGATCCGTGCCACCCTTGTTGGCAATGGTGAGGTTTTGTTGTGGCCCCATGCCGGTGATGAGATCAAGGTTGCCAGCCTGCAAAGATTCACCCAGAGCGTGAAAGCGGTTGACGGTCTGCCGCACCCAAGTGGCGACCAGATCGGGATTGTTGAGGCCGCGTGAATCAATCCGAGTTTCCGCCACCAGTTTCAATGCAAACTCAACCCCGTCCGTTTCCATCAGGGTGTTCAGCCCGCTGGAAGCGTTTAGTGGAGTATCGTTTGTGCTAATGGGAGTGTCGGCATTATCCGTGGCGGTGGGCGTCCCCTTGCCTTCATCAATCGCCTGTGCCGTTTCAAGCAGGAGCGCGTTGTACGGTTTGAAAATGGTTCGCGGCTGATCAGGTTCGGCAGGGAGAAATTCAAAATTACCCGCTCTCCAGCACAGGATGCGTTGAAAGGCCGCCTCGCCCCGGACCTCTTCGGTTTCCGCGTCAACCACATCTCCGTTGCTGATCCAGATGCGGCCGGTAAGCGGGCCATTGGTGATGCGGAGTACGGTTGAAGTTTGCGAAATACATTCCAGTTGCACAAGGTCCACCAGGCTCTTGCTCTGGACGCCACGGAAACCGACCTCATCTTCCCGGACAATCAAGGAGTCCATACATTCGGCGAACTGCGCCATTTCCTGTTCCGAGGAAGGTTTCGACCAATAAAGATCAACTCCCAAAGCGTAAACTCGCGAGCGGAAACGCTCGTCGGCATTGGAGGTCAGAACGACCGTGCGTAGGTCCGGCCATCTTCGTCGCGCGATGGCCAGCAATTGCAATCCGTCCATGCGCGGCATGCGCAGATCGGTAACGAGCAGGCGGTATTCATTACTCTCCAGCATGGCCAACGCCTTGGTTCCGGTGCTCGCAGTGTCCACCTCCGGCTGGCAGGATAACTCCGCGAAGGTATCGCGATAGATCTCCAGTAACTCCGGGTCATCATCCACTAACAGAACTTTGCGTCGGATCTCCATTGTTGACGTGCGTGTCATGCCGCGACCTCTGGTTTGACTGCGACCAGAGTGACGCTGAACCACCCAAGCAAGAGACGTTCCGATATTTTTACCACGCAAACATTTTGTGCAAATTGTGAACTGGTTGCGAAACCCTGGCAGCTTGGGCTGGTTTCGTGGCCTTGGTGAGTGCGCCACCGTGGGGCTGGGACGTGGACAAGCAGTCCATCAACAAGACAACTCATGCCTCGCCAAGTCCTTCCTTGAAGGCGTGCGAGTCATCCCGTTGCCTTGAAAATTTGGTCTTTCGCGGTCAACAACCGGTCAATTGTCATTTGCCGACGCTCATGGCATGTCATCTGCAAGAGGGCGGACAAGTCGTAAACGGTTTTAGAGCGGTAAGTTGAAGAATCACACTACTGATGTCCGGTGCTTCACTGCAACGTGGTGCCGCGCAGCAAAACAGCGAAATGGCTGATACTAGACGATTGTATAAAAATATGAGCGCATCCTCTTCCAAAGGCGTCCGTCTTGGCATTTGGGGTTTTTTCAAAGGTTTGTTTCATCGTGCGGATGAGGCGGATTTGCTACTCGCTGATGATGAAGCTCCGATTGAAACGGCTTCGCAACTGACGCCGCCACCGATTGAAGTTGCTCATCCGGCCGCGCCGACCGGCAAAACCACTGCTGCCATGTCGTCGCAAAATCTCAACGTGGACGTGCAAGACGCGGGGGTGGCGCCCAGTGTCACCATTCCGCTACAAACGATTTTGAATAATTTTCCCAACGAGTTGCGGGGGCGGGTTCGAGTGCAAGCCGTTGGCGATTTAGCCATCAACGTGGCCACCGATAAAATTTTGTCGCAGTTACCTCAAGGTCAGGTGCGATTGCCTTTTGGCGAAATCCGCAAATCCGCGCCTCAAGTGTTCTCCGCTGGGGTGGACTACGATCGAATCTCAGTTGCCTTGCCGCTGAACGAAGTGCTGTCGCGATTGAATCCTGGTTTGCTGTTGCGTCGCTCGCCAGCGCGTCATCGGGTGGAAATTCCCGAGGAAATCACCAGCCCCTTTGATGGGCGCGGTGAAGGTCTTTCGGTGGGGAACGCAAAACCGGTGCAGCCCGCTGCGCCACGTAAAACCACGCCCGAGCAGGTAATGCCGGAGCGTGGTCCGATTTCACAGGTCTCCGCAGTTCCAACTCCCAAGCCCCGGGCCAAAGTTGCCTTGCCTCCTGAAATGGAAGCTATTCCAGCGCTATTCGGTCCAAAGGCTGCCTCCGCTGCGGCGCCAAGCGCCGCCAGCACACCACCAGCTCCGGAGCCGATTCCGTTTAAGATGGCAACCCCACCGCCATCTCCTCCCGTGCCCCCCGCACCGGCCTCCGTTGCCGCTCCGGCCCCAAGCATTCCAATGCCGACGGTGGCCGCTGCTGCCACCAGCAAACCCGCTGCGACGACGCCAGCTGCGGCTGGCGCGGTCATTTACGCTTCGTTACGTTCGTTGTCAGAGAGTTGGCCGGAGGCGGTTCAACAGGAAATCACTCAGGCGGGTTTGGGTGAGTCCAAAGTTGCTTTACCGGTGGGCCAGGTGGAGACCGCGCTCAAACGTGGCCGGATCGTTTATCCCTGGAAACTGGTTCGCTCGTGGATCAGTCCCGCGGCGCCCGCCTCGGTTTCCGTGCATGACGCGGCCGAGTTGGAATTGCCCTTGAAGATTGTTGCGCCGCTTTTCCTGAGTCGCAAACATTCTGGAAATGGCGCGGCCGGCAAAGCCGCAGTGGGCCAAGATATTCCCGATCTTTTCTTCGGTGGTCCCGCGAAAACGGATGCGACACCACCTGCTCCGCTTGCTCCAGCGGCCGCTCGGACGGTGACTGCTCCCACGCCGCCGGTTGCTCCGGCAGTCCCCGTTGCTTCACTGCCGCCACAACCAGTCACGCCTCCGGCACCGAGTGGGGCCAGATCGCCGGCGGGGATCGTGACGGGGCTGGTGCCTCCCACGCCCGCGAAAGCTGCTCCTGAAGCCGACTCACTGAGTGCCAAGTTGCCTGTGCCTGGCGCGTCCGCGGATCGGATTGAAGACACTAATTTCTATCTTTGGAGCGACGCGTCGGAGACGACCCGACTCCACCTCGAAAGCCTCAAGAAGACGGGGGCGAAGGGCACCGAGTTTGCCAAGCGTTACTCCTCGCCCAATGAGATTGTGGATCGCGCCATGAAGATTCCGGGAGTGGCCGGCGCGCTGGTTGCTTTGCCGGATGGTTTGATGGTGGCCAGTCGGATTCCGCCCGAATTCAATGGCGACACCCTGGCCGCATTTCTCCCGCAGATTTTTGTCAAGGTGAACTCTGCCGTGAAGGAATTGCGCATGGGTGAGTTGAACAATGTCAGTTTCACTGTGGGTGTCACCCCATGGAAGATTTTCCGCGTGAACGCGATTTTCTTTGCCGCCTTTGGTCAAGAGGCGCAACCGATGCCGACGGCGCAGTTGGCCGGTCTCGCAGCGGAGTTGGACCGCAAAAACAAGTAAGTTATGGCTATCATTAATCAGGCAACCAAGGAATTACAGGTCAAGGTCGTCTATTACGGTCCCGGCATGTGCGGGAAAACGACGAATCTTGTCCAGGTTCACGATCATGTGCAGACGCAGGCCGGGAACAAGGGCAAACTGGTCTCGCTGGCCACGAGCTCGGACCGGACCTTGTTCTTCGATTTTCTGCCCATCGAGGCAATGTCCATCAAAGGCTTCAAAACAAAATTTCAGCTTTATACCGTGCCGGGGCAGGTGATTTACAACACCACGCGCCAGCTCGTGTTGCGCGGCGTGGATGGGATCGTCTTTTGCGCGGATTCGCAATACGAGAAGATGCAGGAGAATGTGGAGAGCTTCCAGAATCTGCAGGAAAACTTGCGTAATCTGCGGCTGAATCTGGATGAAATCCCTTACGTGTTGCAATACAACAAGCGGGATCTGCCGAATGCAGCGCCAATCGAGTACATGGAATTTTTGCTCAACAGTCGAGAAGTGCAGGTGCCGTCGTTCCCGGCGGCTGCGCACAAATGCGAGGGCGTGTTCGAGACCTTGAACATGATCACGCGCATGTTGTTACACAAATACGTGAATCAAGGTCAACCGCATTATGCCTGACATGACTACGTTACCGCAATTATTGGAAGAAGACGTCCAACGGATGGATCGCGTCCTGGTGGATTACCTGGACCGGAGCGATGCTGTGACTGCTCTGGTCATTGACAAAGGCGGATTCCTGATCGCACATCAAGGGGACAACCGACACTTTGATCTGACCACCATCGGCGCGCTGGCTTCCGGTGCGTTCATGGCCAACCAGACCATCGCCAACCTGGTGCATGAGGACAATTTTGAGAGCGTGTATCAACAGGGCGGCAAATACAGCATGTTCTGCGCAAGCATTGACGAGCATTGCCTCTTGATGGTGATCTTCCCGTCCAAAACCGGCGTCGGCGTGGTGAAATATCATGCGGCCGAAGCCCGGAACCAAATTGCCAGCCAACTCAAGATTGCGCAACAACGCGATCCAGGCCGCGGGGTGGATTTATCCGTATTGAATCTGGCCGATCCCAGCGAAGTTTTCCGGCGCAAGCTCTGAGGAGTTTCCCAAGACGCTTGCGTTAATGAATTACTGCGATCTTTCCACGCAGGCGCCAAGGTATCTGGTAATTCGCAGCGAACTGCGCCAGTCCGAAACCTTCTGCGGGTGTGGAAGCGCGACTTCAGTGTTTGGAGGAATCGTCCGGCTTTGGCTCGCTATCCTTGGTGAGCCACCAAACCACCAGTGCTGGACCAAAACAAATCGTAATGCCGATCGGCACGCCCATGATACTCCAAAAGACATCCATAACTCGGTCGTAGCATTGCGGGTTTCATCCGCCTTGTAAAGTTGGTTCTGATGTGCCCGCCGATGCGGTCCGCGTTTCAGGCCGCAGACGAAAAATCAACCGCTCGTGTTCCCTTACAACTTCATCAACCAGTCCAGGATTTGCTTGTCAGTTGCCGGCTCCTTCTGAACCTTGAAGTCGCGTGGCGCGCGGAGCGCTTGATAGCCTTGTTGGATGGCGCTCCACCCAAAATGGTCGCCCGCATTATGAATCACCAATGGCTGCGGCGCCGCCAGCAACGCGGCGGTTTCAAATCCACCCAGACTGAGCAATCCCGGGCAAAACAGATCGTCATCCAGCCAGGCGGCTTCCTCACCGGTTGATAGATTGTTCAAATCAGCGACCACGGCTTGCGCGCCCGGGGCTGCCAGCAGGGACCACCAGCCCGCGCGCCCCGTTCCGCACAAAATCACTCGCGGTGCCGATTGGCCGGACGGAAACAGTTTGTGCGCGCTGTCGCAGACCGCCAATAAATCTCTGACGCGTTGTTGGAGGCGGGTGCGATTGTAGGTGGTGTAAAAATTCTTGAAGGGATCCGCTGCGGTCCCGGGCGAGAATTTAGAAATGACCACAACCGGATAACCCTCCTTGAGCAAGGCTGCCGCCAAGCCTTGCGGATTTTGTTCTGCGTCACAATACCGTTGCGCGCCGTTTTCATGCGCCAGCACAATCACCTGATTAGCCTTGCGGGATCGTCGTCGGGTTTTGTCGGGCTGAAACCGGATCGCCGTGACCGCGTCCGCGTTGCTCTCGGAACGGATGCTGA
Source organism: Verrucomicrobiota bacterium (assembly GCA_039806955.1). Classification (GTDB taxonomy): domain Bacteria; phylum Verrucomicrobiota; class Verrucomicrobiia; order Limisphaerales; family JADLHS01; genus JADLHS01. The sequence goes on from JBDHQI010000003.1 coordinate 159,417, forward strand.
ATTCCATGGCCGCCCAGCCGTCTCCCGCGCGCACTGGTTTGAGATTGAGTTGTGCTTCCGTGATGGGCCAGTTCACTTGCAGCGTATGCCGCCAGAGCGGCTGCATGGTGGAACGAAACGCATCGAAGTCGCGTCTCTGTTTTGGCTGCACGTTGGCCAACTGGGTGCGATGCTGCGCTTTCAAGTAATCCATCAATTGTTGATCCGTAATCGCGTCGGCGGGTAACTGGTCATCCGGCCACACGCGCAGCTTCTTATCCAGATCCTTGGTGTAAGGTTTTTCAGCCAGGGATTGTACGTCCGGCGTGCCTAGCAACCATCGGTTCAACCAAGCGTAAACGGCTTCACGGCTGGTTTGATTGTAATTATGGCCAAAGTTGAAGCGGAGGTAGCGCAATTGATCGGGAACGCCGAGTATTTCATACGCGCTGGCCACCGCCGGTCCCTCCACCGTCGGCGTGTCCTTGGTCCAATCTCCCGTGGCGGCAATCAGAATTTGGGGGCGCGGTGCGGCGGCGGCGGCAATGTCCAGGTTGGAGAATTTCACGCGTAACCCCGGCGCGTTTTCACAGAGACAACCGCCCTGCATGGAATGGGAAACCATGCAGACGGGTGCTTGCACCACCAGGCGATTTTCGATCGCGCCCAGAATGAAAGTCTGCGTGCCACCCCCCGAGGCGCCGGTGCAACCGAGACGCGATTTATCCACATCCGGCAGTGATTCAAGGAAGTCCAGCGCGCGGATGGAATTCCAGGTTTGCAGGCCCATCAAGCTGATGTTCCAGAGTTGGCATAGCGCGTTCGTGCCGAAAAACCGGTGGCGCGATCCAAAGTCGGCCTCCGGCTGACCGGCGCGCGGGTAATTGGCAAAGCTCGTGTCGTTGTAACCGACCATGTCATAGGCGAACGCGATGATGCCCTGTTTGGCGAGGTTGATGCAGCGCCCGGGAATGGAGCCGTCCTGGCCATCGGTCAGACGGCCGTTGTTCCAATGGCCGTGCGGATTGATTACGGCGGGAAATGGTCCGGCACCCTGTCCACGGGGACGATAAAGATTTCCGCCTACATAAAACCCCGGACAACTCTGGAACGTAACCCGTTCCACCGTGTAATCCTCGTGTTCGATCCGTCCGGAAACTTGCGCGTTGAGCGGTGTTTTTTCCGGTTGCAGCCACAGGCCGCAACTGATCCGCACCTGCTCGCGAATGTCCTGGGCGCGCGCTTTCCACTCGCTGCGTGAGGTTGGTGGCATAAAGGTGCGCAACGTGTTCAACGTGCGCGCTTCCGGCTCAATGGCTGGTAGTGCCAGCGGTAACGCGACGAGAGCAAGCAAGAGCGAGCAGATGAATTTAAAAAGCGGGAATGAACGGCGACTTCGTTCGTTGGTGCTGACGGCAGGGCGTGCCGAAGTTGCGCCGGGTTTTTCAGGAATGGTGTTGAATTGAGCCAGTAACCGCGTGTCCATGATTGCGGGGCATTTTGCGGATCAAAGTGGGAAACTACCAAGATAAATTTTGCGATATAACCAGAGCCAGGGATCGAATCGCGCCCGGGTGCGGTTGTTGTCTGGCATTGTTGTCTTGACGCCAATGTGTTGTTTGAATAAAGCTGGCGCCGAAATAAAAACCACTTGAGTTGCCATATCGAGGTAACAGATAAGTATCGCAATTCATCGCAGCCGATCTGGCGAGTGGTCGTGCCAAATCCGGGGCGAAGTGTTTTTTTCACTAAATCATCAATAAATCCATCGGCCGCTTAATGCGGCACAAATCAAAAGGAAGCAGCATGAAATACTCATTCGTAGGGGCTGGCGTACTCGCGCTGGCGTTGGCAATGAGACCGCAAGCCCAAGCCCAAACCGGTAGTGACGGCATGATCATTATTACCACCCGCAAGAATCAGGATCTGACTTGGGGATATACTGACGCTTGGAGCGCCTTGGGACCCGGTCAAATTTCACCGGGGGATGTCTTGATGGGATTGGTACTCGGGGATAACGGTTACTCCAGTCGCCTGATTATTGATGCCGAGCTTAATCCGATTCAGGTCAACCCTCTGCTCGGCACCCCGGGAGACCAGAACTTTTATCTTTTCCCCGATAATTCGGATTTCAACGCGAGTCTGATCATCCATTCCGGCTCCAGCGCTTCCGGGGACATCAGCGCGCCCAACACGTCTGGTATTCCGATCATCATGGGGGAACATTCATGTATCGCCAACGGTTACCGTCTGGCGCACAACAGCCTGTATCTCTATGCGACACCCAACCCGACCAGTACGGGCACGGACGACGTGAGGAATAACGAAGTCAGCCAAGGCGGCACGAACCAGTACATGAAGGTGCTGCTGCCCAACCATCCGATCATGCAAGGCATTCCGTTGGATGCGAACGGCATGGTGAAGATATTCCGGGATCCTTATCCAGAAGAAGGTGGGCTTCCGGGTGACGGCGGCGATGTGGGCAATCATACCCCGGCGGGCGGAAAGAAGAACTATGAATATGCCTGGACCGTGGCGAACGCCAGCGATGCCGCGCCCGGCACTCAGGTAATTGGCGTTCTCGGTGGGTATCCGGAACGGGCCTGCTTCGCCGTTGCCGACGTGGGCGCTCAATTGGGGGATTATACCAACGAGGACCCGGAGCACCCGTGGTCCATCGCTTACGGAGACAATAAGGCGCACCAGCGGCTGGTACACTTTTGGGTCAACGAACAAGGCTCCGGCGGTTCCCGGCGTTGCTTCAATTCGTTGACTGACCTTGGCAAGGTCATTTTCATTCGTACCGTCAAGTGGGCTTTGGGTGAAACGCTGGAGCCGTATCAAGGCGTGGGACTCATTCGAGTATCAAAAGTGGATGACCAGCAAATTCAACTGGAATGGGATGGGAACCCGGCCAAGCACTATAAAATTCTCGCCACGCGGAATCTTGCCGGCGTTGACGACCGGTCCAACTGGCAGACCGTGGCCCAGGATCTCGCCGTGGTGGGTGGCGTGGGCACCGTGACCTTTGACGTTTCGGAAGCGGGGCAATATGCCTTTCTCCGTGTTGCGGAGATGAATTGACCCTTCGGTTGCGACTGAAGAGCCATTTAAATTCAAACCGCGATGGCCCTGGTCATTGGTGTCTCTCGTGTCGGCGGCCGTGGGCAATCAACAACCCAACGGCCGCTGGCAACGGAGTTCTGTCTCGAGACAGATTGAATCAATCCGGTTGGATTGGCTTAAAAAAGCGTATAGATGAACGGGGCAACGCCCGTGCCCGCCAGCAGAATCAGCAAACCGAAAATCAGCAGGACTACCAGAATGGGAATCAGCCACCATTTCTTATTGTGGCGCAGGAAACCCCATAGTTCGGCAAAAAAGCCGGTCTGCGCCTGCTCTTGGGCGGCGCGCTCGAATTCTTTTAGGTTCCGCTTGCTCATGGTTTGATTTACAGCGTCACTTTAGTATTGGCGAAAATATCGGCGCAGGTCTTGGGGTTGCTCCTTCGCCAGCCACAGACTTTGTGAATTCGGTCGGGCGCGCAGGAGCGCATCGCGTCCGCGCCAGCGAAAGACCAATGCCAGTAGGGTGATCAGTCCGTAAAAAATCAGCGCCAATACAAGTTGCGAAACGACCCAGCCGATGGGAAAGGCGATGACCATTGCCGCCGTGTAGCCCCAGCGAATGGCGGTGGGGTGAATCAAACCCACTCCGCCGATAATCACGGCAACGCCCACCAGAATCAGCGTGGTGGTTTGATGACCATACTTGACCCATTGCTGACCGGCGACGAGCAGCCCGAACCCCAACCCGGCGCCGGCAAATTGACGTAGGACTTTCTGACTCGGTGGCTTTCGCAGGTCGGTCCATTTCATGAGGTCGTGAAGATTGGCGGTCTAATCAAGTTCAAATCGGGTCAAATGTCGTGTGCGTTGTGCGGAGGTGAGTTTGTTTTTCTGATGTTCCTTGTGCAACACAAAATCTTCCAGGACGAGTACGTCCAGGTCCGTGGCCAGAAAGCAATGGTAGGCGTCGCGTGGCGAGTTGACGATGGGTTCCCCACGGATGTTGAAGCTGGTGTTGACCAGCACCGGACAACCGGTCTGTTCCGCAAAGGTTTTCAGCAGACGATAAAATCGGCCGTGCCGGGCGGCGTCCACCGTTTGCAAGCGGGCGCTGTAATCTACATGGGTCACGGCGGGCAGCGTGGAGCGCACGATATTGATCCGTTGACGTAAGTCGGGATCAGTTCGCATTTGATGAGTCTGAGCCGCGGAGAGTTGCCGGCGGTGTTTTTCCAGGAGGTCGGCAACGAGCAGCATGTAGGGGCTTTCCTGATCGGTTCGGAGCGCGAAGTAATCCGCAGCGTGTTCTCGCAGTACACAGGGGGCAAATGGACGAAAGCTTTCCCGGAATTTGATGCGCAGGTTCATTTTAGTCTGCATGGTGGGATCGCGGGGATCGCCCAGGATGCTGCGCGCCCCGAGCGCGCGCGGACCGAACTCCATGCGGCCATGAAACCAGCCGATGATCTTTCCCTCCGCAAGCCAACGTGCCACCTCCGCCAGCAGGCGGGCTTCGTCATCAAACCGGGTGTAGGTTGCCCCGGTCTCGTGCAGGAAACTTTCGATCTCTTCATTGGAAAAATGCGGTCCGAGCAAGCTGCCTTTTTGGGCGTCGCGACCGTGGGGCGCGCGCGGCTTTTCCAAGAGCTGATGCCAGACAAACAGAGCGGCGCCCAGGGCGGCGCCGGCATCACCCGCCGCTGGTTGAATCCAGATGTTCTCAAATGGTCCTTCACGTAACAGGCGGCCGTTGGCAACGCAATTGAGTGCGACGCCGCCGGCCAAAACCAGATGCTTCATTGCGGTTCGTCGGTGAGCTTCGCGGGCCATGCGCAGCATAATTTCTTCGGTGACCGCCTGAATGCTGGCGGCCAGATCCATGTGCCGTTGTTCCAGAGGTGACTCAGGCTGGCGCGGCGCGCCGCCGAAGCGACGATGGAACTTTGCGCTGGTCATGGTTAATCCCTGGCAGTAGTTGAAGTAGTCCTGATTCATCCAGAAACTGCCGTCGGGTTTCAGTTCGAGCAACTCGCGGAGGATCAAATCGCGGTAGCTCGGCTGACCGTAGGGCGCGAGTCCCATGAGCTTGTATTCGCCGCTGTTCACCTTGAAACCGCAGTAATACGTGAACGCGGAATAGAGCAGTCCAACCGAGTGGGGGAATTGCAGTTGAGCTTGCAACCGCAACCGGTTCCCTTCGCCCACGCCCAACGTGGCCGTGCTCCATTCACCCACGCCGTCCACCGTCAGAATCGCAGCCTGCTCGAAGGGACTGGGGAAGAACGCGCTCGCCGCATGGCTTTCGTGATGGTCGGTGAAAACCAGCGGTACGTGCCGGGCTTGTGGGAGCTGGCGACGCAAGGCTCGGCGCAGGTGCAGTTTGTCCTTCAACCAGATGGGCACGGCGAGTCGGAAACTACGAAAGCCGGCGGGAGCATGAGCTAGATAAGTTTCCAGCAGCCGTTCAAATTTCGTAAGCGGTTTGTCATAAAAGACGATGTAGTCGAGGTCCTTGGCATCCAAGTTGGCTTCCTGCAAACAATAAGCCACGGCTTGAGTGGGGAAGGTCGCGTCGTGCTTTTGCCGGGTAAACCGTTCCTCTTGAGCAGCGGCCACGATCTCGCCATCCACCAACAACGCGGCCGCGCTGTCGTGATAAAATGCCGAGATGCCCAATATGGTGGTCATGGTGACTCCAGTTCTGACGCGCGATGTTAATAACTCATGCGGGCCCGTTTGCAAGCGTCACCGCGAACCGGCATCGGCTCAAGGCGATTGACGTGATCTGTCGTCATTGGCGCGGGCCAGCGCTGAATCCGATCCAGAACTGGGTCAGGTGGTTGGCATTTGGTCTCGGCAGGTTGGTGCGAAGAGCGTTTACAGCTTTGAGGATTTAACGTGCAGTGCGGCGGCGCTGGGAAAGGGGGCTTTGAATTCATGGTTGCCATCGCCAGCTTGGAGGCGTTCCGGCGGCACGCGTTCCGATCGCGTCGGGTGAATCCACTCGATTTGGTAGGTCCCGGCTTTGAGTTCGAGCGAGAACGGCTGCGCTCCAACTGGCTGGTAAACGAGGTATTCCTCGCCGGGACAAGCAAGGCAATAGCCAGTGGAAGCCAGCTCATTGCGAGGAGTCATGGAGGCCAGATTCATTTGTTCGGCAATGTACCGAGTTCGTCCCAGAGCCGTGCGAATGGGTTCCCAACCACGATCCACACCCAATACCGAACCGTCGTATGGGTCCATGAAAATCGGATTGTGACCCCGGACGAAGCTCTTCCAAACCCAGTCGGCATCGCCGCCGACGCCCCAGATATGATCGGTGTCCAGCAGGCTGACTCGCTTTTCATTCCAGGCGGGCGGGTTTTCTCCAAAACCGTCCGCGCGTCCGGGCGAAACCCAATCCGCCGGACTGGCCAGCAGCGAGGGCAGGCGTTCCGCGCCGTGCCCCGTATTTCCGACCGGATGTTGTTTCGATTGAGTGCGCTCGTAATCCTGAACCGTCTGGATCACCCACCAGTTCCATTCCTTTTCGCCGCCTTCATTAATCACTTCGTAGAGCACGTTGTCCAAGTCGTTCAGCGTGGTTACAACTTTGCGGATGTACGCGGCTTGCCAGACGTTGACGTCGGGGTTGCGCCGGGTATGAACGCGTCCGCTGAACGCGTCCGCATCCGCGACGGCGGGAGCTTGAAGATTATTGGCTGGATTCAGGGGATGAGAGCGCCAGGCCCAACCGTCATCGGTGCCGCGCCGCCGGTTGCCGTGAAATAAACCCCAACCCTCGAACAGCATCACGCTGACATAGATGCCGCGTTTTCCGGCGGCCTCCACCCGCGCGCGCAGGCGCTGGAAGTATTCAGGATTGAACTCGGTCAGATTAAATTTCGGTTCACCATCCAGAGCGTTACCCGGACCGGTTCGTCGCCATGGCAAGGGGGCGACGTGATGAATGAAGTCCTTTTTCAATGCGCCGTTCGCGCGGGTGTCCCAAGTGGCGGAATCCCAAGTCCACAAGCGAATGAAGTTATGACCATGATTTTCCAGAAAATCGAGGTAAGCCTCCCAGGCGAACGACTCGGGTGGATTGCTTCGCCCCATGTCCACAAGATTGTTCCAGGTGTGCGATCCCGTGAGATAAACCGCGCGCAGCGCGCCGTTCGGCAAGCGGGTGCCGTCCGTGAAATAGCGCGGATTATCCGGATGAGCGCGCAGCGGTCCGGCGGCGGGGGCCGCCGTTGATTTTAGGACCAGGAAGCATAAGGCCGTACTGACCAGCAGCGCTGATCGGCCCGGCGCGCTGATAAAAGTTTTTAACGCCACCTGGCCGCGTGAGGCGGATGGCGACCCGGCAGGTGCGGCTGGTTTTCTTGGCGTGTTCATCGGCATAGATGCGAGCATGATTCCTGGGACGATGCGCTGCAAGTCCAGACCTGGGCAAATGACTCGAGAACTGCGCCAGCCCGCGCTCTGGCAACACGATTGTCTGGCTGCAATGATTCAGTTGATTTGTGCGTGTGTCACTGCGTGCTCGACGCCTTGATCTTTACCACAAGGAGGTCACGATGCTCCCGGCTTTTCTCACACAGTGGGCATTTTGTTTTGACAACCGACGGGAAACGCGTTGGCATGACTCGCGACACGGTCAGTTGATTTAGTTTAACGGATGCAACCATGAAAAAACTCAATGTAGGAATTATCGGTTACGGTTGGGTCGCCACCGCGCACATTCCGGCCATCAACGCCAGTTCGCTGGGGCAGGTTACGGCGGTTTGTTCCCGTCGGCCGCTGGACGGCGGCGCGCTCAGTCGGCAATACGGTTGCGACATCACGGTTTACAATGACTTGGAGGTGATGCTGGCGAATCCCGAGATTCAGGTCGTCTCGATTTGCAGCATGCCCAGTTTGCACGTGCGGCAGGCGGTGCGCGCGGCGCGCGCGGGCAAGCATTTGATTTTGGAAAAACCGCTGGCACTTTCGCTCAAGGATTTGCGCACATTGCAACAAGCGGTGCGACAAGCGCGCGTGAAGACCTGCGCCGGGTTTGAACTGCGTTATTCCAGTCAATTTCAAACCACCCGCGCCGTCCTGGAAGCCGGAGTCCTCGGCAAATTGCATTATGCGGAAGTGGATTATTATCACGGCATCGGTCCGTGGTACGGCCAATTCCGTTGGAACGTGAAACGCAGCGAAGGCGGCAGCGCGTTGCTGTCCGCCGGTTGCCACGCCTTGGACGCCTTGCTCTTTTGCATGGGCGGCGAAGTGGAAGGTGTAGCGAGCTACAGCGCCAAATCAGCCAATCCCACTTTCCGCGCTTACGAATATCCCACCACCAGCACCACGATTTTGAAGTTCAAGGACGGGCGCATTGGCAAGACGGCGGTGTCCATTGATTGTTTCCAACCCTACTATCTGCACACGCACCTGGTCGGCAGCGAGGGGTCGCTTCTGGATAACAAATTTCACTCCAACAAACTGGGTACGAACAAGCAGCAGTGGAGTGAGTTGGCGTTGAAGCTGGCGGATTCCGGCGATGTCTCGGATCACCCGTACGCCGCGCAGTTTGATGCCTTCTTCAAAGCGATCGCCGACGGGAAGGAAATGCCATTCACCAATCTTGAAACCGCCGCCAAAACCCACGAGATCATTTTTGCGGCGGATAAATCGGCCGCCACGGGGAAACCAGTCCGACTCTAACGCAACACCAAAGCGAACATCATTTCCATGTCAAAACCAACCGCACTCGCTATTGTCGCGCATCCGGACGACATTGAATTCGTCATGGCCGGCACGCTCGTGTTGCTACAACGCGCCGGTTTTGAAATCCATTACCAAACCCTGGCCAACGGCTGTCGTGGCAGTCAGGAGTACGGTCCGCGGCAGTTGGCGCGCATTCGCCTGGGCGAAGCCAAACGCGCGGCCAAAGTCTTGGGCGCGCACTTCCATCCGCCGTTCGTCAACGACATGGAGATTTTTTATGACCTCAAATTGATCCGGCGCGTTGCGGCGGTCATTCGCGAGGTGCAACCCACGATTGTGCTGACGCATCCGCCGGTGGATTACATGGAAGACCACACCAACACCTGTCGCGTGGTCGTTTCAGCGGCCTTCACTCACGCGATGCCAAACTTCCAATCCCTTCCGCCCCGGCCAACGGCTGATTACGATCTGACCATTTACCATTGCATTCCACATTCCATGCGCGACCCGCTGCGCCGCCTGGCGCCGCCGGAAATTTTCGTGAATATCACCGACACGCACCCGGTGAAGCGGCTCGCCTTGCTGGAACACAAAAGTCAGATCGCGTGGTTGGTCGCCAGTCAGGGCCTGAATTCCTTTGACGCAAGAATTGAGGCGGACGCCAGGGCGCTAGGTAAACTCTCGAAGAAGTTCAAACTGGCGGAAGGGTGGTCGCGCCATTTGCATTATGGTTTTAGCGCGAACGAGGTGGACCCGCTGCGGGATGCTTTGGGGAAAAATTATCTTGCCAATATTGCTTACAAACAGGGCTTGTAGATTGCCTCTTGCCAGGCGGTTTCACGCGGCGTAATTTTCCGCCATGACAGCGGCCAAAGTGATACAAGAAATGGACGCCCTGCCCCCGGATGAACAGGGCAGGGTTATTCAACACGCTTTCGAGTTGGCCCGCAGCCGTCAGCTCAACGCCGACGAACTCGGCGAACTTGCCGAACGTTTGGCTTCCTCAAACGACCCGGCGGAAATCATTCGATTGAGGTCCGCGATGACGCGCGGATTTTACGGCGAGTGATTCATGCCCAAAATTCTTCGCGGGAATCTGCTGGCGGCACTATATGATCATTTGCTTGACCGTGTTCAGCAGCGCAACATATCGGCTCCACAACTCCGACTTCTGCTGCGATGGATGGACACACAACCCGAAGTGCCGGAAGGAAAGTGGTTCAAACGATTCTCTGACATGACCGTTTGCGGCGAGGGCGAACTGGTGAAAACTTTTTTGCCTCCCTCCCAAACGCCCATCGGCGACGAAGTTCTTTAAACGAAATTTCAGTTGAAATCTTCCGGCGTGAGTTGAAACTCGTTCTGCGAACTGTTCACGATTTAACTCATTTAACCAACACCCATGCCTCGCAAACTTAGCGCCATTTCGCCCGATTGGTGGGACTACACCACGCTCAACTGAGTCGTATCTCATCGCGCCCACCGCACGCGATAGAAGCGCGTGGCGGACGTGCTGGTCGGATCGGTGACTGTGACTGTGTTGCCCGTAAGCAGAATGCTCGTCAGCACGTTCCAGTTCAGTAGATCGGTCGAAGTTTGTACTTCGTAAATGTTGCCGGCGGCACCCGCGAATGAAAACTGCGTCTGACCGCCGCTAAAATTCAACGAGCCGACGTTGATCAACGGCGTGGTGTTAGTGTCGAGCGTGCCGGCGCTGAAGTTGTCAAAATGCGCGCCCCGGCCGCCGGGATAGGTTGCCGGACTGCCCGGATGCCAACTGTAGCCCAGACCGCACCAACCCGCCGGATGCGCGGCATCATTCGCTTCAACCAACAACGTGCCATCCAGATAAAAGCGGAGGTTGCTGCCGCGCGCTTCAATGCGCATCCGATGCCAGCCACTGGCAGCGCGATATTGTGGCGTGGCAAAAAAATCCGTGATGGCTGCGTCGGTCAACCTGGCCGCGCGCAACCGCCCGTCATCACTGTCCCAAAGGAACGCGTAGCCATTGCCTGCGCCTTCGAAGGTGGTGTCGAGTCCGGCGAACCCATCGTCGCGCAGAAAAACCCCGTAGCGTTCCCACGCACCGTTGGCCAGATAGCCTGGTGCGTAATTAAAATACACGTCGCACTGGACGTAATAATTTTGGTGGCCGGGGTTGCCCACGGTCACCGATTCCGTGGTGCCGTAACCGAAATTGGTGCGGTCCGTCACCAGCAACGCTTTGCCGTCGCCACCGGGCGCGGGCGGACTGAAAGTTTCCACCATCGAACGGTTGAACTTGGGTCGCCCGAACATGGATTTGCCGACAACGCTGAAATTTTCCTGAATGGGAAACGTGTTGTTCGGTAACGCGGCGAGATCAATCCCGGGCCGCGTCAGTTGGGGATAGACAATCATTCGCGCGGTGGGTTTGACCCAACCCCACGCGGGCGTCGCGCCGGGCAGCGGAATGCGATAAAACCCGTTCGTGCTCTGATCCGCGACAAAGCGTCCGCCGCCAAACAGAATCTGTCCGAGTTGGCTGGCGTTTTCATTGGGTGTGGCGCGAAGGGCGAACTTCGTGGCCAACTGCCCGAGTTGGGTAAAAGGAACATTATCCGGCAGCGTCTGAATCACCGTGCCGTCAAAGACTTCATAGGCGTCCGAGGCGCGAATCCAGCCGCTGCGGTGCGCGGTTTGATTCGGGATGAACACCAGGTAATAACCGTGCTTCGGGTAGCTGCAAAAATAAAGTTGATCCCGGTGCGCGGTGGTGATGACGGGGCTGCTATCGAATCGATCGGCGCGAATGGGGGTGCTCGTTGCCGCGACGCGAATGACTCGCCCCACCTGCATCGTGCCGGTGGGATTGAACACGATCGGGTATTTGAAATGTCCCCAGTAAAACGGACCCGTTTGCGTGCCGCTGCCGCGCACCTCGGTTTGCACGTGAACGTGCTCGGAAGTCGAGTTGCCCGTGTTGTCGGAGTAACCGACCAGATCGCCCACGTTGACGGGTTGGTTCACGGCCACCGTCACTTGCAGCATGTGCAGATACAGCAGGTCCAGCGGTTCGCCGTTGGGCGAAAGGCCGTTCGCCTGAATGCGCACGTAATTGCCGCCGTAAGTGGAATGATCGTTGGGGGGAAGGCCGTTGACCACTTCCGTTACGAGGCCCGAAACGGCGGCGTACAGCGGCGTGCCGCTTTGCACGGAAAAATCGGAGCCGATGTGGTTGTCATAAGCGTGAGGTGAAACCCAACTGGTCCCCGACCAACCCGTCCAATCCGCAATGGCGCCATTTGCCGGGTTCAAATCCTTGAAGGCCTCGATGATGAAACCGTCCGCAAACGGGAGGAATTCGTAAGGCCCGGGCGCAACCTGGGCGCACATGGTGGTTGCGATGGCGATGGCCGCAAGACCGCCGAACCATCCAAGTGGTGCGGCCAGCGAACGACGAAACTTCTGATTCACGATCCCAGCATACGAGCACCGTCAGTTCAGGCAATGGTCTTTCGCCATGCACTTTTTGTTTGAGTTATTTGCTCGAGTAACGAAACTACCGCGACGAACCGATTTAACCAGTAACGAAAGCTGCTTATGCCTCGCAAACTCAGCGCCATCTCGCCTGATTGGTGGGATTACACCACGCTCGACGATGAAATCATTCGCGACACCGTCAAGCTCACCCCGGAAAAAATGCTCCAGCTCTCGCGTCCCGGCTTCAAGGTCGTGATGTATGACACGCTCGAAGATTTTTATCTGGCCGAAGCACTGGAATACGTCGCGGCCTGGAAGCAATCCACGCCGGATAATCCGGTGGGCATTTGCGGCCCGATCGGTCCTACGGAGCAATTGCCCTTGGTGGCGCGGATCGTGAATGATCTTGGGATCAGCGTGCGCTCGGGACATTTTTGGGGCATGGACGAATGGGTGTTGGATGGCCGGGAGGTGACGCCCAGTCATCCGCTTTCCTTTGAAAAGGCTGATCGCCAATTATGCTTCAATCGCATCCGCAAAAACCTCGTGATGCCGGATGGGAATCTGCACTTCCCGAAAGTGGACGCGACGGCGTTCAAGCGGAGTTGGGATGTCGGGGTGCGTTGCGCGGTGATGCAGGGCGGTCAGGGCGACGTGAAACATTGGGCTTTCAACGATCCGGTGCGCCGTGCCGGCAAATACAAAAAGGCCCCTCCGACGCCGGCGGAATACCGCAAACTCGGCACGCGCGTGGTGAATTTGCATCCACTTACCGTCGCGCAAAATGCGCGCACTTCGGGGGGGGGCAATATTTCGCTCGTGCCCACCCAGGCGGTCACCGTCGGTCCGGTGGAAACCTGGAAAGCGGAAAAAGTTTCCATCTGGCACGCCGGACATCATGATAATCCTTTCGGGCAACGCCTGACCTGTTTGATGGTGGCGAAGAAAATCCCCGACTCATCCGTGCCCATGTCCTTGCTGGCGGATCATCCCAACGTGCAATTCAATTACTATCGTCCGGGGATCGGCACGTGCGCGGTGGCCATGCATTGAACCGGATCGCGCCCGACTCTGCGGACCGACTGCGCTTTGAGCGCGAGTTATGGCAAAGCGGCATGACGTGCGTGGCCGGTGTGGATGAAGCCGGACGCGGCCCGCTGGCTGGCCCCGTCGTGGCGGCGGCAGTGATTCTTCCCCGCACCTGGTTGCAATCCGGGTGTGATCAACGCTTAATCGAACTGAACGATTCCAAACAACTCACGGAGGCTCGACGCGAGGAATTTTTCGCGCTGCTGATGGCGCATCCGGACATCTGCCATGCCATCGCCGTGGTGGACGCCGTCACGATTGATCACCTCAATATTCTGCGAGCCACGCATCGCGCCATGAATGAGGCACTGGCGCAGTTGCCACATCGTCCTGATCACGTCCTGGTGGACGGCCGACCTGTGAAAACCATGACGCTGCCGCAAACCGCGCTGGTGAAAGGCGATGCACGCAGTTATTCCATTGCCGCCGCCAGTGTGTTGGCCAAAGTGACCCGGGACCGGTTGATGCGGGAGTTCGATCGGCAATTTCCCGAGTATGGATTCGCCACGCACAAAGGCTACGGCACGGCGCACCACTTGAAAGCCCTCGCCGCCCACGGCCCCTGTCCGATCCACCGCCGCAGCTTCGCACCGTTACGGCCGCGCGCGACGGACTTGTTCAGTTCCAACCATTGACGTGTGGGTTATGTCGCGACCGCGCCTTGGCTTGCGGCAGTTTTTTATCAAGGTGCCTTGACGTTTTCAGTGGGTGATCAGATTGCCAGCAACGAGGTAGAGCATGAGGGGCAGGTGTTCGGAACTGCGGAAGCCTCCGCCCGGGGTTTGACCGCGTTGAACACACTGTTGCGTTCTTCCCTGAAGGCATTGGTCACGCCGTGTTTCCAATACGTCAGGATCCCCTCCAAGGGTTATTTCACCGACTCCGCAAACTTCTCCATCTCCATCAATCGCGCCCCCAATTGTTGCGCTCCAGCGGCACCACGCCTTTGCTCCCGAGTTTGGGATTGCCCCCGTCCAAGGGCGGACAAACTTCGCGCCGCAGCCTTGGCCGGTTTCCGTTGAAAGACTGAACGACGGTCACGCCGAGTGGGTGAAAGCAATTGATACCTATCAAAAACTTCTCGACAGCTACATGACCAGCGGCACTGAGTACGGCCCGGGACCATAGCGACGTGAACCTGTGATGTCCGTGGAAGTTCCACGGGATCAAAGATTTCCTTGAATTGGGGGCTTGACGTTTCGGGATTGCGGTTTATACACAGGGACAGGCAATCATTCACAACAACGACCTCTTATGACACTAACAAAACGTGACTTGGTGGTTCGGATCAGCCAGGCGACCAACCTGAAGCAGGAAGACGTATTGAATGTCGTGCAAAAAACCCTGGATAACATCGCCGAGGCGCTCGCCAAAAACGATAAGGTCGAGTTGCGAAATTTCGGCGTGTTTGAGATCAAAATTCGCAAGGCGCGCGTGGGGCGAAATCCCAATCAGCCGGAGACGGACGTGCCCATTCCCGCCCGGGCGGTGGTGAAGTTCAAGCCCGGCAAGGAAATGGCGGCCGCCGTGCTGAAGTTGCCATCAACACCGCCTGCCGCCTGATTCACCACTCGACAGACCCGCTTCCGCGCTACGGAGCATCTTTTTCTTTTTTGCTCCGGGCGGCTTTCGCGTAAGCTGCGGACTTTATGGAGCATTTGCCCGGTTTCCGTGATTTCTACCCCGAACCGCTGCCGCATCAGGACGTGTGGAGCGCCGACGCACGCCAATATCTTTTTGGCAAGTGGCGCGAAACGGCGCGGCGTTACGGCTTTCGCGAATACGACGGACCACCGCTCGAACCATTGGAATTATTCACGCTCAAAAGCGGGGCGGAAATTGTCGGTCAGCTTTACAACTTTAAGGACAAGGGCGATCGGGAAATTGCACTGCGACCGGAGATGACGCCGACCTTGGCTCGGATGGTGGCGGCTCATGAACGCAATTACAAAAAGCCCATCAAGTGGTTTGCCGTGCCGCAATTGTTTCGTTACGAACGTCAGCAAAAGGGGCGGTTGCGGGAACACTTCCAATTCAACGCCGATATCTTTGGAGAAACGGATGGTGCGGCGGACGCAGAATTGATCGCACTGTTGATTGACACGTTGCGCGCGTTTGGTTTGACCATGCAGGATTTTGTGGTGCGCCTTAGCAGCCGCAATGCGTGGCAGGATTATTTCACCCAACACGGCGGACCCGCGGGACGCGAGTATGACTTTTTTCAGGTGATTGATAAACTGGAACGAACGCCACCGGAAGAATCGCAGAGCCAGCTTGCGGCATTGGGTTTTTCGCTGGAGGCGGTGCAGGATTTCATCCGTTCTGGCGAACCAACGGCTGAACTGGCGGCGATTCTTGACAACCTCGCCGCGCGCGGTCTGCGCGAGTTTGTGAAGGTGGATTATCACGTCGTGCGCGGCCTGGCGTATTACACCGGCCCCGTTTTTGAGGCGTTCGACGTGCAGGGCGAATTTCGCGCCATCGCCGGCGGCGGACGTTACGATAATCTGGTGAAGCTGATCAGTGGCGGCAAAGTGAATCTACCCGCGCTGGGTTTTGGCCTGGGCGACGTGGTTTTACTGGAACTGCTCAAAGCGCGCGGACGGTTGCCCGCGTTTGGCGCGCAGGTGGATGTCGTGGTGTTGATTGAAGATGAGCAGTTGCGCGCTGGCTCGTTGCGGCTGGTGCAAACTTTGCGCGAGGCGGGACGAACCGTCGAGTATGCGCTGACTCCGACCAAGCCGAACAAACAGTTCAAACAGGCGCAGGAATTGCGCGCCGGGTGGACGATAAAGTTACAATCAGAAAACGCGGTGGAAGTTCAAAATCTGCAAACGCGCAACCGGCAATCCAGCACGCTCGCGGAGGCACTGAGCTTGTTGACGGCAGCGTAGGCGCGTTTGCCGGATAACCGGGTCAGCTTTGATTTTTTCAAATATTTTCAATCTGATTTCACACGCATGAAATTGAATCCGGAGCGGCGTCTGGCGGGCATACTTGAACCGGTTTTTGCCATTCGCACGGAAACCGACCTCGGCATTGGCGATACGGATGGCGTGCGGCAAATGATTGATTGGTGCGCGCGGCTGGGACTGAACATTTTTCAAATGCTGCCGATCAACGAAACCGGCGGCGATAATTCTCCTTACAACGCGATCAGCTCGATGGCAATTGAACCAGCCACGCTGGCCGTTACTCCGGAGGCCATCCCGGATTTATCCGCGGCGAAATTTCATGCTCTCGCCACGGAAGAACGCATTGCGCCCTTGCGTCGCGGGGCGGTGAACTACCCGGCGGTCAAGGCGCTCAAGTACGAATTGCTCGAAGCCGCTTTTGCGGGATTTTTGGAACGACATTTTGAGCGCGGCACGCAACGGGAGGCGGACTTCAGGCAATTTTGCAAAGCTCACGCGGTTTGGCTGACAGATTACGCTTTGTTCCGGACGTTGCTCGAGTTGCACGATCATTCACCCAACTGGGAGCGCTGGCCACAGGAACATCAGACTCCGCAATTCGCGCGCGTGTGGCTGGCGACCTTGCCCGAAACCCGGCGCGCGGAGTTGGAGCGGCGGCAGCTTTATTTTTCCTACACGCAATGGCAGGCATTTGTGCAGTGGGAACAACTTAAAACCTACGCGACGCAAAAGCAGGTCTATCTGATGGGCGACATTCCCTACGGCGTCGGACGGAGCAGCGCTGACGTTTGGGCGAATCGGAGTTTGTTCGATCTGGATTGGAGTGGCGGCGCGCCACCTGAAACCACCTTCAAAACCGATCCGTTCATTGTCAAATGGGGGCAGAACTGGGGCGTGCCGTTGTATCGGTGGGACGAGTTGCGGCGGCGTGATTTCAATTGGTGGCGTCTGCGGGTCGGCAACATCCGGAAGGTGTTCCACCTGTTCCGCATTGATCATGTGCTGGGGTTGTTTCGCATTTATGCGTTTCCCTGGACGCCGGATCGCAACGACGAATTTCTACCGCTGACTGAAGTGGAAGCGGCGGCGCGCACGGGGGGGCGTTTGCCGGGTTTCAAAGCATGCCCCGACGATACGTCCGAACACCGAGTACTCAATCAGGCGCAGGGCGAGGAGTTGTTGAAAATGATCCAGGCCGCAGCGGAGGAGACGGTGGTGATCGCTGAGGACCTGGGACTGGTGCCGGATTACGTGCCGCCTACGTTGCAGAAACTGGGCATTCCAGGTTTTCGAATTCCGATGCTGTTTCGCGACCCGGATTGGAACTATTCCGATCCCCGGAAGTATCCGCGCCTCTCGCTGGCGCAACCAGCCACGCACGATCACACACCGCTGGCGCTGCTATGGCGGCAATGCTGGGCGGACATTGACGCGAACCGCAACCGCGAGCACAACCACTGGGAACTGCGGCGCATTATGAACTTCGCCCATTGTTACGATGCGGTGACGCCGCGCGAATTTACGAATCCCATTCACGAAGGCTTTTTGCGCGCGGTCATGGAGTCCAATTCCTGGCTGGCGGTTTTTCAAATCCAGGACGTGTTTGGACAGACGGCGCGATTCAATGTGCCGGGTTCGACCTCGACCGCCAACTGGTCGGCGCGCATGGAGGCGACGGTGAGACAGTTCAGCACGGAGGCTCAATTGCGGCGCAAGGCGGACGTCCTCGCGCGGTTGGCCAAGAGCGCTGGACGAGGCGTGGAGTCGGATTAGCCGTTCGCTATTTGTGGCGCGTTGTGTTCAAAGGCGGCTGCCGAATTGGAGGTGGATTGACCGCCCCGAGGGCGGATTGCGTGGGTGAATTGCTGTAAATAATTATCGAGGTCGGCATGGAAAAATCCGTAGTTTCGATCATTTTTCAGCGAAAAACGCGATTTTTT
Source organism: Verrucomicrobiota bacterium (assembly GCA_039806955.1). Taxonomy (GTDB): domain Bacteria; phylum Verrucomicrobiota; class Verrucomicrobiia; order Limisphaerales; family JADLHS01; genus JADLHS01. Next base: position 177,567 of record JBDHQI010000003.1, read on the forward strand.
AAGGATTTTCAGAGCTGCGCGTTTGGGTTGCGGGTTGACCTGCCGGGTTTGAATCTCCAGACTGCTGCGAACCGCCGGGCGCATGGTGTGTCGCGGACGGCAATCTAATTATGGCCGAAGGATACTGCGTCAAGTGTAAAGCCAAGAAGGAAATTGCTGACGGCATTGAGGAAACCATGAAGAACGGTCGCAAGGCCATCAAGGGTAGATGCCCGACCTGTGGCACGGTAATGTTCAAGATCCTCGGGGGCAAACCCGTAAATCCATCCGTGACCACACCGCCGACCGAACCGCCCCCGATCGCTTAAATCTATGTCGAAAGAGCTTGCTTACGTTGTTCTCACTCCCTATTCACTACACAAATCACGCACCGGCGGTATTTTAAGCCGCCTTATTTCTCGCACCGGGCTCGATCTGGTTGCCGCACGGATGTTCGCGCCGAGCACCCAGTTGGTGCAACAATATGTCGAATCAACTGCGGCCATTAACGGGGCTTCTGATGCTAAAATACAAAGTTGTTTGCGAGATTACATTCTGAGGAAATTCAGTCCCGATCCGCACACCGGAAAACGTCGTCGCACGATGGTGCTGGTATTTCGTGGTGATGATGCTGTCCGCAAGGTGCGTGCGGTGGTCGGGACGTTGGAGGCGAACCGGCGCGGCGGAGAGACGATTCGCGACACGTACGCGGATTTAATTGAGGATGCCAATGGTCAAGTGCAGTATTTTGAACCGGCGGTGCTGGCGGCGGTGAATCCGGCCGGCGCGGCGGCCGAACTGAAACTTTGGGCGCAGTATTCGGATACGGATGGTGGTCTGCTGGAAAATGTCAACACCTATGCGCCGGGGGAGCAGCCGGAACGCACGCTGGTGTTGATCAAGCCGGACAATTTTCGCTTTGCCACGGGGCGTCCGGGCAATGTGATTGATTTCTTTTCGCGCACGGGATTGTTCATCGTCGCCATCAAGGTGCATCGCATGAGCGTGGCGGAGGCGATGGAATTTTACGGTCCGGTGCGTGAGGTGTTGCGCACCAAACTAAAAGATATGGTGGCAAACAAAGCGAAGGTCGCCGTGGAGAAAGAACTGGGACTGGCGTTGTCCAGCGACGTGGTGAGGCAACTGGGTGAACTGCTCGGACCGGTGTTTGGGGACAATCAATTTGATAACATCGTTCGCTTCATGTCAGGCCGCGCGCCATCAGAATGTCCCGCCGATGAGTTAAGCCAGCCGGGTTCAGAAAAGTGTATCGCGCTGATTTACGAGGGGGTTGGCGCGATTGCCAAGATTCGAGATGTGCTCGGGCCAACGGATCCTTCCAAAGCGCCGCCTGGCTCCATTCGGCGCGAATTTGGGTCCAGCGTCATGGTCAACGCCGCCCATGCCAGCGACGCTCCGGAAAGCGTCGTGCGCGAAGTGGGCATCGTGCAACCCGCTGACAACAATTTCCGCCGCGAGATCGAAGCGTTTTACGCGAAGGCTTGACCGGTGCGACAAGGTTGCATCAGGACGGGCGCCGCCATTTTGTGTCGCGAATTTTTATCCGCGCCGGATTCCGGGGCGATCGGATCCGTCCGCTTTTGAGGTGGAGGCGTAATGGCTGTTTTCTTCGATACTCATGCGCATCTGGATTATCCCGATTTTCAAGCGGATTTTCCGCAGATGTTGGAGCGGGCGCAAGCTGCCGGGATCACAAAATTGATTTGCATTGGCACTGATTTGACGAGCAGCCAGCGGGCGATTCGTCTGGCTGAACAGCACGATTGCGTTTTTGCCGTCATTGGCTGGCATCCCGGCGACGCGCTGAATGCACCGGAAGACATCCGTCCCGCGTTGCGCGAATTGGCACGTCATCCGAAAGTTGTGGCCATTGGTGAAACCGGATTGGACTACTATCGGTTGCCGCGCTGGCAAGAGCAGGGGACGGAGGCGGATGACGAGCGCTATAAATTCCGGCAGGCGTGCCTCTTTCAGCAACAGCTCGAAGTGGCCGCAGAAATCGGACTTAATTGCGTGATCCATCAGCGTGGTGATTGTTTCGAGGATACGCTGCGCTTGTTTGAGCCGTTTGCCGGACGGGTGCGCAATGTCTTTCATTGCTTTTCCGGCAACGTACTGGCGCTGCAACGAATCTTGGAAATCGGATCGCTGGTCAGTTTCACGGGGATTGTCACGTTCAAGAACGGACAAAATGTGCGGGCCGCACTGGCCGCCACGCCGATGGGAAAATTCATGCTGGAAACCGACGCGCCGTTCCTCGCTCCGGTCCCGTTCCGCGGTAAACGCTGCGAATCAGCTTACGTGAAAGAAATCGCCGCTGTGGTGGCGCAGGTGAAAGGTTGCACGTTGGAAGAATTGAGCGCCGCGACGTGCCAAACCGCTTGCGAATTCTTTCCCAAACTGAAGTAAAGCCGCCGCCTCCTGTGGAAGTGAGATCCGCCGTTTTTCACAAATCTGGAATCCTAATTCCTCCTCTTGGCTCGCGGCGCCAGTTGCCTTGAGGTAACGGAAACGGGCGGAGTTGGGAGGATGTTTTTCCAAAATTTTAGGGGTTCACAAATCGGTCGTATGTGCTACGATCATCACCGATGACCCAATTTCAACCCGCCAGCACCGCCCGATTTGGCGCCCGCCGCCCAGCGGAAAAAGCGTCGTTGGCGGTGGCCTTGGGTGAACCACGTTCAACTGCAACCACGGAGACCGCGTATGACTCATACCATTCCCATCAGTGAAATTCTCGCTTACAAAGGCAATCAGGTCTGGTCGGTGCCGGCGGAGGCGACGGTGTTGGACGCCATTGAAGTGATGGCGGAGAGAAATGTAGGCGCTTTGCTGGTGCTCCAAAGCGGGAAGTTGGCTGGCGTGATTTCCGAACGGGATTACACGCGCAAGATTGTTCTCAAGGGGCGCTCGTCCAAAGACACTCCCGTGCGTGAAATTATTTCGGGATGCGTAATCGCTGTTGGCCCCGATCACACCGTGGAAGATTGCATGCAGTTGATGACGCAGCATCGCATCCGTCATCTGCCAGTGGTCCAAGGATCGGATATTCTGGGTGTAATCTCCATCGGGGATCTGGTGAATTGCATCATCTCCAACCAACACAGCACCATCCAACAATTGGAGACCTACATCTCCGGAGTTCCGACGCCCGCAGTTTGACGATGCCCGCGGCGGATCGCCGGATGAGAGGCCGGACGCACTGCGATAAAACGGAGGCCGCCCTGGCAGGCTCATTGAACCTGTAACCGTTGAAGTGGAGCGGAATCGTTTGGCGCGTAACCCAATGCAGTACACTTGACATAAGTTGCAAGCGGGCGTAGGGCGGGGCACAACAATCAATGATCTCCAACGCGAAATACGTCAAACGCCAACCACGCGAAATCTTGGACGGGAACAACAGCTTTTCCGGTTGCCATTCCCTTCGCGTATTTCGGGTGGTTCGCGGTTCACCCGCTGGTTGGCCGTCGCGGGGTCCTGGGTATTCCGGTGAGAAATGACGGTGCTAACCGATCTGGCGTGCGGTTTTCATTGTCGCGCGTTGCTTCGTGAAGGTGACGGAAACCTGGGCCGCTTGTGGAAGCGGAAACTTTTTCACGGTCACCGTAACAGCGCTGGGTGGGTATTCTCGCAAGATCAAATCCGCGAGGTCGCAGGCGAGCTTTTCAATCAGTTTCCATTCATGGCCGGTGCCAAGGGCCGTAATTTTTTCAGCGACGGCCGCGTAATCAATTGTAGCGGCGAGATTATCGTGGGCGGCGGCAGAGTGAAAATCATGCTCCATTTCGATCGTCAGCAGCAGACGCTGTCGTTGCGCGCGTTCGGTATCGGGTACACCCACGCGGAAATGCACTTCCAGATCAGTGATGGTAATCGTAGCCATAATTTCAAGGTTAGGACGTTTGCTGGATGACCGTCTCGATCAGGATGCGGGTCGGTGTATTTAACGGCATCTGAAGTGAGGCCTCCAGATTGAGCCAGCGGAACTCCTGGGATTCGTCGTTGAGTTTGACCACTGGCTCCGCTTCGCAACGACAGGCGTAGTTGAGCAGGATAAAGTGGACGTCCCGATAGAACTCCTTCGAGTGGATGCAATCCTGCACCAGCACAAATTTAATCCGGTTCACGGACAAATTCGTTTCCTCCTTTAGTTCGCGTTGCAACGCGGCAGTTGCGGTTTCACCCCACTTGATTTTGCCGCCAGGAATGCCCCAGAGATTCGACCATTTGTGGGTGCGGACCAGCAGCACTTCGTTTCGATGGTTGAAAATCAAACCCCCGACGGTCGCAATGGGCGGATGGTTTTCCTCCGCTGAACCGTTCCGGGTGGTAAGCTGGAAATTATTCTGGCGCAGGATGGTTTGCAACTCGCCCAGGTGTTCGACGATCAATTCCGGTTGGGCGGCGCGCAATTGCGTCAGCGTATTGTAGCCCGTCAGCACCGCGCAGGAATGGATGCCGCCATGCCGCGCGGTCTCGACGTCGTGTTCCATGTCACCGATGAACAGGGTCTCGGTTGGATGCAGTTGGTTTTCAGCGAGGATTTCATGAATTTTTTTGCGCTTATCCCAAATACCAACGTAAGGGCGCTCGAGATACTGGCCGAATTCGATGACGCGGTTTTGGGTGGCGTAATGTTCCGGCGCAACGGTGCTCAGCAAAAAAGTGCGGATTCGTTGCTGGCGACAAAATTGCAGAAAAGCTTCGGCGTGGGGCAGGGCGACGACGGAGGATTGCACCTGCCGAAACCGGCGGTGAAACCATTCTTCCAATTGAGCCATGGGCACGTCGGGCGTGTAGCGGTCGTAGAAACCCTGGAAGGGAAGGCAAAATTCGGCGCGAAACTGGGCCAACGAAATCTCCGGTCGCCCCGCCTGAGCGAGTACGTAATTGGATGCTTCCCAGACTGCGGGGAGATCATCCACCAACGTGCCCGACCAGTCGAAGATGATATTGCAAATCACCTGGTGATTTTAGCCGGCTCCGTTCGCTTGCACAGTCATTTTACTGGGGGATCGAAGTGAAGAATTTTTGACCACGATCAAGCCAATCCGATTCGATTCCCATTGGCCTCAAAGCGGTGTTATTCTAAACTGACCCGGCCAGATGGATGTAAATCTGGAAGATGATTTGATGGAAGCAGCACTACCGACTCCCGCCGCGCCTGTGGAACGAATGATTTCTTCTCCCCGTTCTGCTCGTAAACCGCGTGTCAGTTTGCTCCTGCGCTTTCTGATGACGGGCTTGGTTGCACTCCTCGTGGCGGTCGGCTGGATGATGTTGCAGCCGTCCATTCTGGCGACTTACCACTACAATCAATTTGTCATTGCCGCCACGCATCTCGTGGTGCTGGGTTTCGCCAGCACCATCATCATGGGCGTGATTTACCAGTTGGCCTCACTGGCGTTTGAAGTGGAGTTGCACAGTGTGCGCCTGGCTAAATGGCAGTTCATCGTTCACCTTATCAGCTTCGTCGGCATGATCTGGATGTTTCGGATCTGGGATATGAAACAGGTTGGGCATTTTGGCTCGGGCCTGGCGCTCGGCGTCGCGCTGCTGGCCTACAATGTGGCGCGCACGCTCTGGCGGATGCCGAAATGGAACGTCATTGCCGTTTCGGTGGCGGCGGCGGTGTTTTGGTTCGGCGTCACGGTTTTTGTGGGGCTCTCCGTTGCCGCCGCCAAGTGCGCGTATGACGCCACGGAAGGATTGGCGACCGTGGAAGGCGTGCGCCAGTTCGTCGGAGGATTGCGGATCACGGCGCAAGTAGTTTCCCATTTTGATGCCATCAGTTTGATGCACGCCCATGCACATATTGGCGTGGTGGGATTCTTCATCATGCTGATCGTTGGCCTGTCGTATCGGTTGATCCCCATGTTCGCGCTGACCAAGGTCCAAAACCATCGGCGAGCGGCGCTCTCGATTTTATTGCTGAATCTTGGCGTGGCGGGCGCTGCCGTGACGATTGCGTTGCGCAACGCCTGGAAGCCGGTTTTTGCCGGAGTCATCATCGGCGGATTGATCGTTTTTGCGGTGGAAGTGCGCGCCATGTTGAAAGCGCGCACGACGACGCGGCTCGATTGGGGATTGAAATCATTTCTGGTGGCGCTCGGGCTGCTGTTGCCGTCCAGTGTCTTGGCTTTGATTTTATCCTGGCCTGAGCTTCCGCCCACCCAATTTTGCGGCATGTTGGAAAATGTCTATGGGTTCGTGGGGTTGTTCGGCGTTGTGGCGTTGGCGATTTTTGGCATGTTGCATAAAATCCTGCCCTTGCTGGTCTGGTTGGAAGTTTACTGTCATCACGCCGGACGCGCCCGGATTCCCGCTGCCAACGCGATGGTTTCTGAGCGGATACAATTTTCAGGTTTGATGATTTACCTGGCGGGTTTGGCGATCATTTCGATTGCGATATTACGCGGAAACGAACTCTGCATCAGGTTCGGCGCGGGTCTTTTGTTGGTGGGCATCGGATGCTTTTGCGCCAACATCTGTCGTGTGTTGAGCCATTATTTCAAACCGGTCTTAAAAGCGATTCCGGAGGCCGGGGTTTCCGTGACGCAAGGATAACCGGTGCGGAGCAACGATGAATTTATTCTGAAGTTTATTTTCTACTGCATTAAATAGTGCGCACCTATTAAATTTGCTTCTCAAGAATCCGCATGACTGATGCCTTTGGTTTCCATCCCATCGCTCCTCTGGCTCGAATCGCTCTTGCCGAGAGAATTGAAAGTATTGGCGCAAAAGCGGCCAAATATTGGCATCTCACGAGTTGTAACCCATTTGATATCCAATGATTTGCCAAGTAATGACTTTCGGTCGTTCAGCCTGAAATTTTTTATTATAAAATCAAAAATAAGTATTGCCTGGAAATAAGTTGTGCTTCACATTCATCGGTGGTTACATAACAAAATAAGATATGAAACGAAACATACTCAAGCAGCTTAGTTTGCTCGCACTCGCCAGCGTAATGACCAGTGGTCTGTACGCGGCCGAGGATCAGGTCATGGCGAATGGCGTTAAATTAGTTGATCCGGAGGTGACCGGTGAAGAGACCGCGGTGCTTACCCAGGCTCCGCATGTCCCGCCACCCATCACCCGCAAGCACGCGACCAAGGTTGTCGTCAATATGGAGGTGCGTGAAGTCACCAAGCGACTGGCGGACGGTGTGGAGTATGTGTTCTGGACATTTGGCGGTGATGTCCCCGGCAGCTTCATCCGGATCCGTGAAGGCGACCAGGTGGAGTTTAATTTGAACAACCATCAGAGCAATAAGATGCCGCACAACATTGACCTGCACGCGGTAACGGGGCCCGGCGGTGGCGCGACCTCCTCGTTTACGGCGCCCGGCTATTCTTCGCGATTCTCCTTCAAGGCGTTGAATCCCGGGTTGTATGTTTATCACTGCGCCACCGCGCCGGTGGGGTTGCACGTGGCCAATGGCATGTATGGCTTGATCCTCGTTGAACCCAAGGAAGGGTTGCCACCGGTGGATCGTGAATACTACGTCATGCAGGGCGAGTTCTATACCATGGGCAAATATGGTGAGGAAGGGTTGCAATATTTCGACATGGCCAAGGCGGTGGATGAACGCCCGCCCTACGTGGTGTTCAACGGTGCGGTCGGCTCGCTGGTGGGCGACAAGGCTTTGACCGCCAAGGTGGGGGAGCGGGTGCGATTGTTCATCGGCAATGGCGGCCCGAATCTGATTTCCTCCTTTCACGTCATCGGCGAAATTTTTGACAACGTCTATCAGGAAGGCGGCAGTCACGTGACCCACAACGTCCAGACGACGATCGTTCCAGCGGGTGGTTCAGCGATGGTGGATTTCAAGGTGGAAGTGCCGGGCACTTACATCCTGGTGGATCACTCGCTGTTTCGGGCGTTCAACAAAGGTGCCATCGGTATGTTGAAAGTTGAGGGCGCGGATAACAGCATTGTTTATACGGGCAAGGAAGTGGACGCAGTTTACATCGGCAAAGCGATGGACAGCGGCTCGGAACAGCGTGTCGCGCAACTCAAGGAAGCCGTGGCGGAAGAGATCCGGGACAACCCCAAGATTGCCAAGTTGACCAAGGAAATCCAGATGACCAAGGGTAAGGATGTCTTCATGCAAACGTGCTTCGTTTGTCATCAAGCCAACGGCGAAGGGATTCCCGAGCAAATTCCACCGCTCGCCAAGTCGGATTACTTTGCCAAGATGACGGATGATGAAGCCATTCACATCGTGATTGCCGGGCGCAGCGGCGAGGTGATTGTCAACGGAAAGAAATACAACGGGGTGATGACGCCGCTGAATTATCTGACGGACGATCAGATCGCCAACGTGCTGACCTATGTGCGCAACAGCTTCGGCAACGAAGGTGGGGTGATTGGTGCGGACGCGGTAAAACGGGTGCGCGCGACGATTGCTCCGCCTACCAATACGAGTCAGTTTGAGTAAATTGTTTGGTGAAGTTATGAAACGAGTCCACCCCATTGCTTTCGGGCTGCTGATCCTGGCGGCCGGGGCTTGGGGTGGACTGGCTTTGGCCGAGCCGACAGTCCCGACGGGCATGGTGTTGATCCACGGCGGGACGTTCAAACCGATGTTCCGTTCGACGGCGGATTTCAAGGAAGTCGAGGTCAAACCGTTCTGTTTGGATCAATTACCGGTAACCAACGAGGAGTTCCTGCGGTTTGTGCAGGCCAATCCGCGCTGGCAACGCTCCGCCGTGAAGCGGCTGTTCGCGGGCGCAACTTACCTGAAACATTGGGCGGGCGATTTGGAGTTGGGACCGGAAGCGCCGCCGCGCGCGCCAGTGACCTTTGTTTCCTGGTTTGCCGCCAAAGCCTACGCGCAATGGGCCGGGAAACGATTGCCCACCACGGCGGAATGGGAACTCACCGCCGCGGCGGGTTACACCAATGCGAATGGCGAGTTGGACGCGGAGTTTCGTCGCGATTTACTGGCGTGGTATTCATCGGCCATGCAACCGCTTAACCACGTTGGAAGCGGACGAACCAATTTTTGGGGCGTGTCTGATCTGCACGGATTGGTCTGGGAATGGGTGGCGGATTTCAATACGTCTATGGTGACTGGTGACGCCCGTGGCGACACCGGCTTGGATCGGCAACTTTTCTGTGGCAGCGGTTCGCTGGGGGCTCGTGATGTGAGTGATTACGCGGCGTTCATGCGCTACGGGTTCCGCAGCAGTCTGAAAGCGGATTATTGCGTGCATAATCTCGGCTTTCGTTGCGCCAAGGATTTATGAAAGGCAACCAAACAAGTCGGCAAGATCGGTCGCTGAATCCGGCGGGCTCCCGGATGTTCAGCTGGAGCAGGACAATCCAGTCGGGACTCGGATTTTTGCTGCTCGTTGCCCTGACGGCTTGCGACACGACGCATGAAAAACCCGCTTGTTGCGCCCAACCGAACGCCGTGGCGGAGCGCGCTGATTTCAGCGATGAATCGCTCTACCAAGTTGAATCGGTGTGGACCACCGATACGAAGCAACGGATTAAACTCGCGGATTTGCAAGGTCGTCCACAAGTGGTGGTGATGTTCTTTGCGAGCTGTCAGTACGCCTGTCCGATCCTCGTTCACGACCTGACGCGCATTGAAGCTGCTTTGCCCGCCGAGTTGCGCGGTAAAACCGGCTTCACGCTGGTCACCTTTGATACAAAGCGCGACACGCCGGCCGCGCTCGCCAAATTTCGGAAGCTGCGCCATTTACCCGCCAACTGGACCCTGCTGCATGGCGGGGATGATGACGTGCTCGAATTGGCCGCGTTGCTCGGCGTGAAATACAAACAGGAAGCCAGCGGGCAATTCGCTCATTCCAATCTTATCACCGTGCTGAATCAACGTGGCGAAATTGTGCATCAAACCACTGGTTTGGGGCAGGACATCCAGCCGGCCGTGCGCAAACTTCAGGAACTGCTCGCCACGGCTCACGCCAGCGCGAAGTAGGGGGACAAGCTCGACCGCGTGAGGTACCGCGAGTTTGAGCCAATTTCAATTGAACCGAGCTGGTCATCTTGATTGCGGACTGGTGCAGACCTCCGAATGTTGCTAAACTGGCTGCGGTTCGAGATTGGAGAATTATGAATCGTTTGCTTTACGTGGCCGCCGCAGAGACCGCCGGTGCGCCTGCGGTTGCCGCTGATAAAATGCCCGGACATTGGTTGCTCGCCAAAATGGGCAAGCGCGTGCTGCGTCCGGGAGGATTGGAACTTTCCCGGGTGATGCTGGAGCGGCTGGCCATTCAAAGCCGCGACGCAGTGGTGGAATTCGCGCCCGGCATGGGCGTCACGGCGCGCATGACTTTACGCAAATCCCCCGCCAGCTATACGGCGGTGGAGCGCGACGCCAAGGCGGCTGAACGGGTCAAAAACTATCTGAGTGGCCCCACCCAGCAATGTCAGTTGGGTAGCGCCGAGGAAACGGGGTTGCCGGGTCAATCCGCCACCGTCGTTTACGGCGAGGCGATGTTGACCATGCAGGGGACGGAACAAAAACAGCGCATTGTGGCCGAGGCGTTTCGACTGCTTAAACCCGGCGGCCGTTATGGCATTCACGAGATGACCTTGGTGCCGGACGATCTGCCGCTGGAGATCAAGCAGGACATCAATCGCACCATGACGCACAGCATTCACGTCGGCACCCGCGCGCTCACCGTTCGGGAATGGCGGGAACTGCTCACGGCGGCCGGATTTCAAATCCAGTCGGAAATCACCGCGCCCATGCTGCTGCTTGAACCGTTGCGCATCTTTCGCGACGAAGGATTCTTCCGCGCCCTGCGGTTTGGTTTCAACGTGCTGCGCACGCCCGAAGTGCGTCGGCGCGTGCTGGCTATGCGGCGCACCTTCCGCCGCCAACGCGCGCACATCGGCGCGCTGGCACTCGTGGCGGTTAAACCGTGAACGCCAACCCGCGCGCTGGTTTTGTGTCTTGGCACGCTGACGCCGACCTTTTAGTTTCCGCCTGTGTTTCGGCCTTGCATTGATCTGCGCAACGGAAAAGTCGTCCAAATCGTGGGCGGCACGTTGAGCGATGATTCCCGCGGCGTGCAAACCAACTTCGTCTCCGAACGCTCGGCCGCGTGGTTTGCGGAACTTTATCGGCGTGACGGTCTGACCGGCGGTCACGTCATCATGCTGGGGCCGGGTAATGAAACAGAAGCGCGCGGCGCGCTCGCCGCCTACCCCGATGGTTTGCAGATTGGTGGCGGCGTCAACGCCACCAACGCGGCTGACTGGCTGTCCGCCGGTGCGTCTCATGTGATTGTCACCAGTTGGGTGTTTCGCGAGGGCCGCGTGGATTGGGCGCGTTTGGCCGAACTGCAACAACGCGTCGGCAAAACCCGGTTGGTGTTGGATTTGAGCTGCCGCATTCGCGATGACCGATATTTTGTGGTGACCGATCGCTGGCAGCAATTCACTGAAGTCACCTTGTCCGCGGCGACCCTGGAAAAGTTCGCTGATTATTGCGCGGAATTTTTAATTCACGCGGTGGACGTGGAGGGGCTGTGTCGCGGCATTGATCGCCGGTTGGTAACGCGTCTGGCGGAATGGTCGCCGTTGCCGGTCACGTATGCCGGGGGCGCGAATGCACTGGCGGATTTGGAAACCGTCACCGCGCTGGGGCGGGGGAAGGTGCATTTAACCATCGGTTCGGCACTGGATATTTTCGGGGGAACTGGCGTGCGGTATGACGAGGCGGTGGCGTTCAACCAAAACCGCTGCTGACTCCGGCGCAAGATTTGATTGCCGTTCCCTTGCGCCAACGTAACATTCGATTCAACAAACCTATGAAAAACCTGACCACCGTGTGGATTCTGACCGGCATTGTCACTTTGAGTTTTGGAACAATCCCCGAGGCGCGCAGCCAGGCGGCGGACTTGGGCGAACCGCCCGCCGCGCCGACCGATCTCTCCGGCTTGCCCCGGCCCACCGGGATTTACAGTGTCACCGGCGGCTTTACCGTGGACGCCAATTCGCGCGAGCAGGTGCGTTCGTTTTACAACGCGGTTTATCTGGTTTCCGAAGGCGTGTCCATGGCAACAAGTTCCGATGTGGCCAGTTGCACACCGGGGACCAACTCGCTCGCGTACCGCGAGGCGGTATTGCGGCGCATCAATTGGTTTCGCGCCATGGCGGGATTACCCGCCAGCGTTACGTTTGATGCGACCGCCAATGCGCGCGCGCAACAAGCGGCGGTGGTGATGTCACGTAACGGCGCGCTCAGTCATTTTCCGGATAACACCTGGCTTTGTTACACCGGTGACGCCGCCAACGCCGCTTCCAACTCCAATCTCGCGATTGGCAATGCCGGGGCCGACGCGATCACCGCCTACATCTGGGATTTCGGAGCCAATAACACTGCGGTCGGACATCGGCGTTGGTTGCTGTATCCGCAAACCCAGATCATGGGCACGGGCGATGTGCCCAGCACCAACGGGTTTGGTGCCGCCAATGCCACCTGGGTTTTTGATGGAAACTATGGGGGTCAACGCCCCGCCACCCGCACTCCTTTCGTGGCGTGGCCACCGGCCGGTTATTTGCCCTATCAACTGGCTTATCCGCAATGGTCGTTCGCGTTGACCAATGCGAACCTCTCCGGCGCCAACGTCACCATGCGAAGCAATGGCGTGAATGTGGCCGTGAGCGTGCAGCCTTATGCAACGGGCATCGGCGAGAATAGCGTGGTGTGGGTGCCAATGGGGCTGAACTACACCAGCACCAGCACGAAGATGCCGTTCAATGGCGCGGATACCACGTATTCCGTCACGGTCACAAATATCCAATACGGCTCGGTAATCACTGGGTTTACGTACACCGTCACGCTGTTCGATCCGCAGGTGCCCGGCAATGATTACGCGCCTCCGACCATCAGCGGGCCGGCTGCCCCGATCGTCGGACAGGGCAATACTTACAGTTTTACATCTGTGCCTGGGGCGGATGGCTATGAATGGCGCGTGAGCCAGACGGCGCCTTACGATTTCACCGACGGTGCCGAAACCGGTCTGGGAAATTTTACGGTGCAGACCACTGCGGGTTATGCGGTGCGGGATTCGAGCGTGAAAGCTGCGGGCGCTTACTCGTTCCATCTGGCGCATCCGCCGGGGGCCAAAGACCAGCTTCTGACCCTGAACCAGGCATTTGTGCCGCAGGCTGACGCCACGCTCACCGTGAAAAGTCGGTTGGGGGTCGCTACGAGTGATCAAGTGGCTACAATTCAAATCTCAGCTGATGGCGGGTTGAGCTGGGAGGATATTTATACTCAGCCAGGAACGGGGCAACCTGGTGAGACTTCATTCGTCACCCGTTCCTTTGGGCTGGGAGCTTTCGCCGATCAGGAAGTTCGATTGCGTTTTAACTATGCTTTCAGTATCGGGAGTTACTATACGGATACTTCTGCCGGGGTCGGTTGGTATTTGGATGACATCACGATTTCGGGTGCGGAAGTCCGAACGGTGCTGAGCACGAACCTGATGGTCGCAGGAACAAATTTTACTTTCACGCCGCCCCAACCGGGCGATTTCCTGCTGGATGTGCGCGCCTATCTCTTTCAGGAATTTCCGCTGGCGTGGGGTCCGACCTATCCGGTTGCCGCCACGACCGCGCCGCCGTTGACGATTACGATGCAAACTCCGGTGCTGGTTGGCAATCAAGTCCGCCTGGACTTTGCGACCAGCCGTGCGGCCAGTTTTCAACTCCTTCAAGCGGATACGCCGACCGGACCTTGGGGCGTCAACACAACGGCGGCTCTGACCACCAACGCGCCGGGCAGTTCGTATCGCTTCTCGACGCCGGTGGAAGCGTCCGCCCGCTTTTACCGAGTCGTATCACCGTGAGTAAGGAACTCAGGCTTTGAAGTAAATGGCCGCCGCTGTGAAGAGACGGAAGCTCATCCCCTGTAGCGGCGGTCTATGACCGTCGCAAGTCCCAGCACCAGAGGTGCGGTAAGAAGGTAGCCCACAGCGCAAGCTATGGGTTCCGGTCGGATGGATTGTAAGCCCCGGCAAGGGCGACAGAAAATCGTCGGCGCCCGCCTGAATCCGCCGCCCCTTCCGGGCTTGTTCCAAAACCGTCATTTTCCCACGGCTGACGCCGTGGGCTACCCTCGCGCTGCTCCGCAGCTTTGGCGGTGCAGACCGCACTGGTCGGCAAGTTTCAATCCGCTATTTTTCAAGTCTTTCCAAAATCCCTTTCACCTTGCGTCGCATCTCAAGACAAAAACTGCGTTCTTCTCCTTCAGTGGAATATCCACTTCGTTGTCCAATGAAAGCAATTGTCGCTGCATGAATGTTTTGCTTCACAGCTTCGCATGGGTTGCGACAGGTCCGCTGAATGATTCTGTCGCCTGTGCTGGGCGTGGAATATCATTTTCAATCGCCGGTAAAATGTGGTATTCATCGGACCGGTTCTGCGTTTCGTATCTTGCGGTTTGATGGGGGTCGGTTGACCCACTTCCATACAGGTCTGGGGAACTCCCAGGTGAATGCAGAAACAACACGACAACCAAACAAAATAACTCGAATCATGAATGGATATTACGAATTGAAGAAAACCACGACGGGCAAACCCATGTTCAATCTCAAGGCGGGAAATCACGAGGTCATTCTGACCAGTGAAGTTTATGAGTCCAAGGACGCCGCGCTCAACGGCATCGCCTCCGTCCGCAAGAACGGGCCGGACGAAGCCTCCTTTGAAAAGAAGGTTTCCGTGAAGGGCGAGCCTTATTTTGTCTTGAAAGCCGCCAATGGTCAGGTCATCGGCAAGAGCGAAATGTATTCTTCCGAAGCGGCGCGGGACAATGGCATCGCCTCGGTGATCACCAACAGTCCCTCCGAAAAAGTGGTTGAAGTGGAGGCTTGATGAAGGTTACGGCCGCCAATCGTGGCGGTCGGAATTGATCGGTGAAAAATTAAACGACCATCGCCCGGCTGCGGTTATCGGCGGGGCGATGGTTAAACCTTACGGCACGTCCTCGGACGTGCTTTATTTTTTAACCTCCTCGGGCGCGTGCAACCAGCGGATCAGATCCGCCATCTCCTGCGGCCGGAGCGCGGATTCAAAACCGACTGGCATCAGTGAAATTTTTGATGGTTCGATGCTGGCAAGGTCGCTGCGCAGCACTACGTGATCCACTCCGCCCGCCATGCGGATAACGAGATTGTTGGCGGTTTCGGCGGAGATGATACCCGACAATTCCTCACCCGACTCGAGCGTGAGGTTCCAGGCGCGATAGCGAGCTTCGATCGCTTGATTCGGATCCAGTATTGCGGTCAACAGCCAGTCCGTTGGTTTGGTCGCCACCATCCCCAAGTCCGGCCCGACTTCATGGCCTTCGCCGTTCAAACGGTGACAGGTGGCGCACAGCTCCTGAAAGTGTCGCCGCCCGCGGTTTGCGTCACCGGGCAACTTCTCCACGTCGGCAAAATCCGCGATGACTCCTGCGCGATCGCTGGATGAGGGCGTCAGAGTCACGGTCGTGGCGCGCTGGGGTGCGCTCCGCTTCTGGTTCAACTGCTCGAACAGTTTGCTTTCGGGACGCAATGACGACATCACCGCAATGCGCAGGATTTCATCGGCATCTTCCCGCGCCGCCAGTTCGCGCAGTACGGGTTCGCTGTTTGCCGCCGGCCAGGCGCCGAGCGAAAAGGCCGCTTGTAATCGCACTGGCGCTTCGCCATCGGCTGTCAACGCTGCAACCGTGGAGAAAATGTGGTCGCTCTTGCCAGCCCAGCTTTCGCTTTGCCGCAGCGCTTCACAGCGAACCTCCGGATGCGGATCGGACAAGGCGTTCACCAGGGTTTTGGACGAAAGCAGTTCCAGCAATCCCAGCGTGGCCAGCGCCTGCAAACGCACTTGCGGCGCGTGCGCCAGTGTCAGCAACTTTTCCAGGTCTGCACCCACTGTTTTGTCACTGCGCTCGAAAAGAAGTCGTTGCGCCGTATCGCGTTGCCAGCCGTTCAAGCTGTTCATCGCGATAACCAGCTCGCGGGAATTCATTTTGGCAAGATTCGGGATGGGACGACGTGGACGGTCTTCCGGCACAACCCGGTAAATACGTCCCTGGTCTTCGCCGGCGCGCAAATCCAGTCGCGCCTGCATCTCGGGCGAAATCCATTCCGGATGTTCCAGCACGAAGCGATACATGTCCGCGATGTATAACGCGCCATCCGGTCCGGTGCGCAGGGTGACTGGACGAAACCAATTATCCGTGCTCGCCAGGAATTCGCTTTGCTCTTCGCCGGGCGGGCGTTGGCTGCGGAAACCAGCGCCATCACGCACCAACACTTCGCGATGCACGGTGTTGTGAACCGGTTCACTGGTAAAGACGCTGGCGGCAAAGTCCGGGCCGAATAAATCGTCGCGATACGGACTGGGACTGCACGCGCTGGTGACATGGTTCAGCGACCACGGTTGGTTCGGACGCACGAGCGCGGGACTGATCGGGAACACGCGCGTGGAATTTTCGTAGTTGGCCAGCACGTGCATCACGCTCTTCACTGCGAGCCGTGGATTCCTGCGGAGGTAATGTTCCGGCAACGTCACGTGCCACAGCCAGGTCGGGTTGTTATTGCCAAACCAGTGACCCCAGTCGTCCCGACGCCGGCCGTATTGCGTCGCGGCGGACACAGTCTCCATTTCGCCGGTGTCGGGATGCAACCGCACGTCGCGTCCGCTGATGGAAATCACCTGATCGGTCCGCAGCGATTTCACCCGACCGCCGCTGTCGCCGTTCGCGACATAGACCCACCCATCCAACCCCCACTCGAATCCGTTGAAGCGATGCTGCTGATTACCGGGATTGAAACCGGTGAACAGCACGCGGCGCGTGTCGGCGTGGCCGTCGCCGTCAGTGTCTTCGGCATAAATCAAATCCGGCGCGGCGGCGATCAGCACGCCGTTGCGCCACGGCATGACACTCGTGGGGAATGGAACGTCTTTGAGGAACTCCGTGGCGCGGTCGTAACGCCCGTCGCCATCGGTGTCCTCCAGAAATTTCACCACGCCGCCGGGTTTGCCTTGGCCATCCATGCCCAGCGGGTAATCGCGAATCTCCACCACCCACAATCGTCCTGCGGCATCCCAGTCCAGATAAACCGGATCCACTACCAGCGGTTCGGCTGCCACCAATTCGATGTGGAATCCCGGGTGCAATTGAAAACTCGCCAGCGCCTCGGTTGGGGATTTTGGCGGCGGCATGGCGAAGGCGATGAGTTTGCGAGCCGAACGACGTTCAATCGCCGCTGGCTGACCGTTGTGCGCCGGTCGCGCGATGAGCAGTTCGCCGTCCTCGATGCTTACATCTGCACCGACGACCGAGGGCGGCTCATTCGGCGTGCCGGTGCGCTCGTCGGCCTTCACAAACTGCGACCAGCCGCGGGTCCAGCCCAGATCGGGCCGGACTTCCTTATTCCAGAGGTGGATGGCGTAGCGTTCCGGATTGGAAAAGAGGATGTCGTCGAAACCATCGCCGTTAAGGTCCACAAACCGCAATCCGGCGTCGTGCCCCCGTTCGTCAACCAGGCGCATCCCATGGGGAATCATCCAGTCGGTTTTTTCCCAGTCACCCGTTTGTGCATTGTACCGCTGGACTTCGATACCGGCAGCCGTGCTCACAACCCGTTCCGCAACCCCATCGCGATCAAAATCGCGGAGCAAGGGGACCGAGGGGGTGGGTTGCGCGTTGGCGGGAACGAATGTCCACAGACCCAGCGCGCCGACGAGCAGGGCGATGAAGGTGAGAAATTGCCTTGAGACTCTGAGGTGTTGAACAGGAGTCCGTTTGTCCACTTCCACCTTGTTCGGCGCTGCTTCCGCCCGTCGCGGAAGCGAGGGCTGGATGAAGAGCTGGGAGCTCATGATCTCGCGGTCAGACGATGTGTTGGTTGAAACGGTCGATGCGCACACCCGTCACTTCGAGAGGCGCTCAATGACGTTGCGGGTAATGCGTTCGACGGTGGGGTCGCCGCGCAAGCCGTGCGCCCAATCCGTGCTGCCGCAGGTGAAGACCGTTCCGCCGCGTGTATAGACGCCCAGCACCGAGTGGCCTTTGCGCCCGTTCTCCCAGCGCTCATACCATTGGCAATCGTCCGGATGCCATTGTGCGGGCGCCGTGGCCAGCACTTCGAAAGTTTCCGGCGTGCCGTCGCGGTGCGTGGGAAACGGCAGTCCGTCGCGCCATTCCAATTCGCAGCCATCGCACTCGTATCCGACGATCGTATCCTTGCTACCGAACTCGTCGCCGCGTTTCAAATCCGTCCCGGCGAACAGCCAGTGCTCGGGCCGATGCACCGTGTAACCGCCGCTGGCGTCCATGAGTTGACCATGACTTTTGTGGTAGCCGCCCCACAAAAAGCCCACGCCCGTAAGCTGATTCTCCGGTCGTTTGACGAGATAATGACTCCAGAGCGTGGACAGGATGCCGTGATTTTCGCGCGTGCCGTAAATGGGATCCCAGAGGTAATTTTGCTTCCAGCCCGTCAACGCCTGACCGTTGTCCTCACTGCGCACCTGCCAGCAACAGGTGTTGCCGCTGAAGAACGCCACGTTGCCGCCATTGGCGATGAATTGCTCCAGATGATCGCGCATTGGCGCAGACCAATACTCGTCATGCCCGACGCTGAGCACGAGGCGATACGCTTTCAAAATCTCTGGATGAAACTCCAGATCCCCGTTCGCCGCGTAATCGAGCGCGATACCGTTGCGCTCCGCCCAGTCCACGAACGGCTGTTCCCAGTTGCCAAACTGGCTCGCGGGCGGCCGCTGGTACGACACGCGATGCCCCTGATTGCCGCCGCGTCCGTGATAGGCGTACAGGCTGAAGCCGCCCCAGTTGTTGTAAGCGTTGTAAGTGTGCGTCGTCAGTTGCAACAGGATTTTGCTTTGGCGACCCGGTTCGGCGGCGCGGAGAATGAAGAAACAACTCCCTTCCGCTGAACGGGCATTGCGCTGGATGTATTTTCCGCCGCCGTCATTGGCGCGCAGGCTCACGTGATAATAACCGCTGCGCCAGGTGTCTGGAATCTTCAGCGTCAACGCCGCCGGCCAACCGCAGCCGTGCGACGAGGCGTTCTCGGGCACGGGATACTCATGGCCCTCGACGGAACCGGACCAGACACTTTCCCGTTTCGCGCCGATGCGAATGATTTCGACCGCGAACTTGGCGGCACTACTGTTCACGTGCAACGTCAATTCCTCACCCGGCGCGTAACTGATCTGTCCCGCGTAACCTTCCACAAACAAAGGTCGCGGCTCATCTTCGGCCCGGAGCATGACGATGGAGGAAAGGATCAGAACACAACCCAGCAAACCACGCGGCAAAAAGTTCATGCTACAGTTTCAAATTGCCGCCCCTCGCTTGGCAAGCGGAAATCAGCCACTTTGATGACTTCCCTGTGCGTGGCGGAATGGCTACCCTTGCGGCCATCGTGACAATGGCTGCTCGCATCCTGAGTCTGCTGCTGAGTCTGCTCATGGCCGGACCGATGAGTTGGCCCGCATTCGCGTTGACGCGATCTCTCACCCACCTCACCACCGCAGGATCACCTGGTCCAACTTCCATCTTGGTGAATGGCGTGGCCGCCGCGCGGGCGTGGTGTGGGTATGACGGGCACGGCAACGTGCGGTTTGGGCTCAACGATGAAGGGGTAATCAGCGATCGCTACACGTATGACGCGTTTGGAGTGGTGATTGAGCCGAGCGGCAGCACGCCGAACAGTCATTTGTACTGCGGGGAGCGGTTCGACCAAGACCTGGGGCTGTATTACCTGCGGGCGCGGTATCTGAATCCCAACAGCGGACGGTTCTGGACGATGGATGGATTTGAGGGCACGCAGACGGACCCGCTCTCCCTACACAAATACCTCTATGCACACGCAGACCCCGTAAATGGCGTGGATTCCACGGGACATAACACTGATTACATCTCGTTCAACATAAGCACAGCCATTGCAGGTGGATTGGCGGGAGCAACGTATGGGGCATATTCAGCCCAGAGAACCGGCCGTAATATTTGGGCCGGTGCTGCAATTGGCTTTGGTGCGGGTTTTGTCGGTGGCGGTGTCTTCGGGGCTGTCCCTGCTGCGGTTTGAGGAACAAAGGCTGGGATTGCCACGCTGGGCACGTTTTCAGCAATTGTGCTTAACAGCGCAATCAACTATGCAAACGCGGGCTACTACGATCTGGCTCTCATGGATGCGGCGTTTGCATTTGCTCCTTTGGGAATTAATCTCGGCCCTCCGAAGGCCGGCAATTTGGGGCCGCGACCACAAACACTGAATGCTGCTGAGGCGCGAGCTTGGTACAACAACGAGATAATCACCCTTCGGATGATCGTCGCTGAAATGCGATCCGGCGGGCAGATGACGCTTGAAGCCATTGCTACCTTTGCGAGCAACTACAGAAACGGCCTGAAAATCAAAGCACGGGCATTGATGGAAGATCAGGCTACCGCGCAAAACCTACCACCGATCCGTTCGACGGAATATTACATCCAGAAGTATAAGTCCCAGGGACATTCGGGTGACGCTGCTTATGAGAAGGTCATCGAAGGTTTCCTAACCTGCAAATTTCACAAATTTCTTGGAACCGACGTCCGGGGGATGGTTTTCAGTGCGCAAAGCGCCGCGCCGTTC
>JBDHQI010000059.1:0-12201 GCA_039806955.1 Verrucomicrobiota bacterium
CGTTCCCACAACCCCACCGGTTGCTACCACCACGATCTTACCCAGCGTCTTGAGCTATGTCCGACAGGCTGCTAGGGATGAAGTTTTGCGACGGAAAGAGGATTGAAATCAAATTGTTCCATGCACGCCCAAGTTGGTATAGGCTTTGGCGGTTAGCACGGCAGCCCCCATGAAGCGCGCATACTTTTCGATCAAACTGCTAGAAGCGGTTTCAAAATCCATTGTAGCGGCGGTCTGTGACCGCCGCGCCGGTAAAAACAGGGAAAAGCGGCGCTCACAGAGCGCCGCTACAGCGCCACGGCGAATTTTGAAACCAGTTCTAACAATCTTGGGGTTGCTCGGCTTGAGCTTTATTTTTCCAACCCAAGGTCTGTCTCAGTTCAATTTTGAAACCAACAACGGCACGCTCACCCTGGTTGGATATTCTGGCTCTGAAGCGGTGGTGGTCGTTCCCAGTTCGGTCAACGGTTTGCCGGTCACTAGCATCGGAGACGCAGTTTTTGTCGAAAGAACCAATCTGACTTCCTGTGTCATCCCCACCGGCATTACCAACATAGGAGTTATGGCTTTCTATCTTTGCACCAGCCTCACAAACATTGATCTTCCCGAGAGTTTGAAAAGCATAGAGGATGGGGCTTTCTCTTATTGCAGTAGCTTGGCACAAATGCGGATTCCTCAAAATGTTGGACTTATCGGAGGATCGGCTTTCGAACTTTGTGAAAGTCTCACGAACCTGACGCTTCCTGACCGCTTAACGAGTATTGCAGCGCACACATTCTCGAATTGTACCAACCTGAGCAACTTGGTCATTCCGCCTCTCGTTGCTGACATAGGGGATTTTGCGTTCGCAAATTGTTGGAGTTTGACAAAGGTCATCGTTCCCAGTCAGACCACCAATCTGGGGGCATTTGCTTTTGGTTGGTGTGACCGCTTGGAGGCCGTTTTTTTTCGAGGGGATGCACCAGTTGTTGGGGACTCCGTTTTTTACGCTCACGATCCATTTAGAACGCTAAATGCACATTATTTGCCCGGAACTTCCGGCTGGAATTCTACTTTGGGTGGTCGGCCAACATTGCCATGGTTTCTCCCTAATCCACTAATTCTAAATAATTCCACCAGTTTTGGGATTAAAACCAACCGGTTTGGTTTTGCGATTTCTTGGGCCACAAACGGCTCAGTTGTCGTAGAAGCTTCAGTCAGCCCGACTGGGTCCGAGTGGCAGGCGGTTGGTACCAACCTTCTCCTCGGTGGAACCGTTTATTTTAGCGATCCCCATGCGATGAGTTATCCCAGTCGTTTCTATCGCGTTCGCTCACAATAGGGCGGACGAGGAGATCATATGGTTCGCTGCGGGTTGCCAAAATCTTCAACCTTTCATTCGCTGTTCTATCAAGCCTAAGCTCGCCGCATGGATATCTACGATCATCCGACGTTTCACATGGCGTGCCAGCAATTCGATCTGGTGGCGGATCATTTACAGATTCCACAGGAAGATCGGGCGCGGCTCAAGTATCCCAAGCGGGCGCTCACCGTCGCGCTGCCCATTCATCGCGACGACGGCTCGACCGAGGTTTTCTTTGGCCACCGGGTGCAGCACCATCTGACACTCGGGCCTACCAAAGGCGGGTTGCGGTATCACCCGGACGTTACGCTGGGCGAAGTCGCCGCGCTGGCCATGTGGATGAGTTGGAAGTGCGCCCTGGCGGGATTGCCCTACGGTGGCGCCAAAGGCGGCATCGCCTGTGATCCGGGCAAACTTTCACGCGCAGAACTGGAACGCCTGACCCGGCGTTACACGCAGGAAATGATTCCGTTCATCGGCCCGCAAACGGATGTCATGGCGCCGGACGTAGGCACCAACCCGCAGGTGATGGCGTGGATGATGGACACTTACTCAGCGCACACAGGGCGCTCGGTGCCGAGTATCGTCACCGGCAAACCGGTGGGAATTGGCGGCTCGCTCGGACGCAAAGAAGCTACAGGGCGCGGCGTGGCGTATCTGATCAATCGCGCCACCGACACGGTGGGATTGGATCTGCATCAATGCACAGCGGTCGTGCAAGGTTTCGGGAATGTCGGCAGCATGGCCGCACTCTCCCTGGCGCGTTACGGAGCAAAGGTGATTGCGGTTAGCGATGTTCATGGCGGTATCCATAATGCCAAAGGCCTTGATTTAGTGGCGTTGGAACAATATGTCGCCAGCAACCAGTCGGTTGTTGGTTTCCCCGGAGCAGAACCGGTTACTAACGAGCAATTGTTGTTGTTGCCCTGTGACATCTTGGTGCCTGCCGCGTTGGAACGCCAGATCACCGAAGCGAACGCCGGCAAGATCAAATGCCGCATTTTGGCGGAAGCCGCGAACGGCCCGACCACGCCCGAGGCGGACGTGATCTTGAATCAGCGTCCGGACATTTTCATCATCCCGGACATACTCTGTAATGCGGGCGGCGTGGTGGTGAGCTACTTCGAGTGGGTACAGGATTTACAAAGCTTCTTTTGGGGCGAAACGGAAATCACTGACAAACTCTTCCGCACCTTGGAGGCGGCCTTCGTCCAAGTCGTTGGTTTGAGCCGAAAGCAAAGCATTCCGATGCGCCTGGCGGCGCTGAGCGTGGGGGTGAAGCGGGTGCATGAAGCGAAGCAGATCCGAGGGTTGTTTCCATAATCGGAGCGTGGCGGCGGAATTTTCCTTTGCGCTCGTTGCCGCCCCGGCTTAGGCTCTTCGCCGGCTTGTCCGATGGTGTAATGGTAGCACAGAGCCCTTTGGAGGCTTTAGTCATGGTTCGAATCCATGTCGGACAACCACGCAGTTTGTCCCGACGCCCTGACTCTCGACCCGCCTTCCGTCACCTTGGTCCCGACAAATTGCGCCCCGATTCCGCAACCGCCGTCGCGCCGCTCAGGCTTGACTGGGATTCTGGCTACGCCAAGATTAGCGACATGAAGAACACCATTGTCTGGCTTGCTTTGGTCGCCGGTTCCGGTATTTCCTGCACCAGCGCCAACTATTACGTGCATGAATTCAAGCGCACCCAGTTGACCGACAAATTTTGGGGCGAAGGCGCAACGCTCGGCGACTTGAATCGCGACGGCAAGAAGGACCTGATTTCCGGGCCGTTCTGGTATGAGGGGCCGGACTTCAAAACGCGCCACGAATTTTATCCCGCCACCACGACCTTCCAACTTAAGCGCGCGGATGGCACCACGCAGACCATTGAAGGCTTTGAAGGCGCGCTCGGAGTGGAGAACAAGTATTCGGATAATTTCTTCGCTTATGTTTACGACTTCAACGGCGACCAGTGGAACGACATCCTGATCATCGGATTTCCCGGTGAAGCCACCGTGTGGTACGAGAACCCGAAAGGTCAGGCGGGGCATTGGCAAAAACATCTGGTGCTGGATGTCACCGACAACGAATCGCCCACCTTCACCGACATTACCGGCGACGGGGTGCCGGATTTGGTCTGTTGCTCGAAGGGTTTTTACGGCTACGCGCAATTGGATCCGAAACACCCGACGGCACCCTGGAAATTTCACCCCATTTCTCCAAACAATAATTATCACAAATTCACGCACGGGATGGGTGTGGGTGACGTGAACGGCGATGGACGGATGGATTTACTGGAAAAGAACGGTTGGTGGGAACAACCCGCCTCCCTGGTAGGCGATCCCGTTTGGACGTTTCACAAATTTGAGTTCACCCCGCATGGCGGGGCGCAAATGTACGCCTACGACGTGAACGGCGATGGACTGAATGACGTCATTACGAGCTACGCCGCGCATGGATTCGGCTTGCTGTGGTACGAACAAATTCGTGACGGCGGCAATATCACGTTCAAACCGCACGTCATCCTCGACACGGAACAAAAACGCGTTCCCAATCAGTATGGAGTCTCTTTTTCCGAAATTCACGCGCTGGACCTGGTGGATATGGATGGCGACGGACTCAAAGACATCGTGACCGGAAAACGCTTCTGGTCGCATGGACGCACCGGCGATCCCGATCGCAACGATGCCGCAGTTCTCTATTGGTTCCAACTCAAACGAACCCCAGGTGGCGGGGCCGAGTTTATTCCTCACTTGATTGATAATGCCTCGGGCGTGGGTACCCAAATCGTGGCCACGCCTAGCCATGATTCAAAGTATCCCGACCTCGTCGTCGGCAATAAACGTGGCACGTTCTATATTGAACATTCCGTCCGTAAAGTCAGCGAAGCCGAATGGGAAGCCGCTCAGCCGCAACCAGCGCCATAAACGACACGGCGACGGACGAGACCGACGGCGACAACGCTTGACCGGGTTCAGATAAAACGGACGCGATCCTTGGCTCTGACAAGCGCCTTGCCGTCGGTTCAGTGCGGACCGCGTTCCGTGAGATAGATGGCCAAGGCGAAGATCAGCGAAACCGCCAGCCCCACCGCGATGGCCCACTTGATGATGAAGCGCTGCTTGCGCCGATAACTGCTGCCGCCCTGACCCGGCAGCAAATAATAACGTTGCTTTTCTTCCGGCCGGTTGCGCGACGATTTTTTGGAAAAACCAAAAGCCATGGTTCGCGCCGTGATTCTAGCAAGACTCACCCGCCTGGGCAACGAGTGAAATGGCCCGACGCCACGCTGGAAACTGCGGCTTGTGGGGTATTTTCTTCCTCGTTAAGCTCGCGACATGGAAATGTCGGCTTGGGTTAATTTGAGCGATGAAGAATTGTTCGAATGCAAAATTACCCGGCTGGGATTGAAACTCGAAACAACCCGGCTGCCTGCATTGATCCAGCAACTCTATGACGAGCTTTCACAACATGGGTTGCGCTTTCATCCGCCGTGTCATTTGGGTGACGAATGGTTCGTGCCGGTAGGCATTCCGGCGATTTTTATTCCGTTCTTTCTCGCGCATGAACGGTTGCGGCAATTGGAACGCAAAATCATGCTCGAAGTCGAAGGCGAAACGGATGATTGGTTCATGAAACTCCTGCGCCACGAAACCGCCCACGCTTATTCGTACGCCTACCGGTTTGTTCACCAGCGCAAGTGGCGCCGCATCTTTGGCCGTTCGGACGCGAGTGAGACTCCCTCGTTTTACCGGCCCCGACCGCACAGTCGCAGTTTTGTCGTCCACCTGGGCGATTGGTACGCCCAGTCGCATCCGGACGAGGATTTTGCCGAGACGTTTGCGGTTTGGTTGACGCCGGGGCTGGACTGGCGCGCCAAATACCGGGATTGGGGCGCGTTGGAGAAACTGGAGTATGTGGATGAACTAATGCGTTCGCTGGCGGGCAAACCGCCGCGGCCACTGCCGGAATATTGCGAGGCGGATTTCAATTGTCTGAACGTCAAGCTCAAGACCTACTACGCCAAGAAGCGGAAGGAATATGAACATTCCTTCCCGGATTTTTATGATAATGATTTGCGCCAGTTGTTCGAAGCCAGCGCGGATGACGCCGGGCGCGTGCAGGCCTCCGATTATCTGCGCCGCCATCGGCGCGACCTGGAATCCGCCATCAGCCAATGGTCAAACGAAAATCGTTATCGCGTGAACAAGCTGATCGGGAAATTGATTGACCGCTGTGACAGACTGAATCTTTACATCAAATCCTACGATCCCAAACAAAACATTCAGGTGGCGGCTTACATCACAACTTTGGTAACCAACCATCTGTTCACGGGAAAATTCAAACGCGCAAAATGAATTACCGCCCGCTTCCTGATGGTTCGCCGCTCCAGCGCGAAGGCTGCGGGCCATTGACCGCCCACCGCCGCCGCAGCGGCGGCGACACGTCACCAACCCCTTGATTTGAATGGATACAACTATCGAAAAATCTCCCGCGCCTCCTGCCGCGGCACCCCGTCCGGATAAAGGAAACGCATCCACATCCAGCCCGGTCGCTCCGCGCGCGAAACGAAAATTGAAAATCCTCGCGTTATTCGATGCCATCGCACCGACGACGATGAACCAGGATTTGAGCCAGGAATTGCAAACGGGTGATTGGAAAACCGAGGCGCATGTGCTGGCAGCGCTGCGAGAATTGGGGCACACCACCGAGTATCTGGCGATCTTCGATGATCTGAATCTGCTCCAGCAAAAATTGGAAACCTTCACGCCCGACGTCATTTTCAATCTGGCCGATCAGTTCCGGAACAACCGCGCCTTTGACCAAGGCATCGCGGCGTATCTCGAATTGCACGGACTGCCGTTCACCGGCTGCGGCTCCACCGGGTTGACGTTGTGCAAGCACAAGGCGATTTCCAAAAAAATCCTGGGTTACCACCGCATCAAGGTGCCGGACTTCACGGTGATCACGCGCGGCAAACGTTGCGCGCGGCCGGCGCGTCTCAAATTCCCGATCCTCGTCAAGCCGCTGAAAGAAGAAGCCAGTTACGGCATCTCCCAGGCCTCCTTCGTCGCCAATGACGAGCAACTCAAGGAGCGGGTGCAATTCATTCATAACTCGTTCGATTGCGACGCCATTGCCGAGGAATACATCGCTGGTCGCGAGCTGTACGTGAGCCTGTTGGGCAATCACCGGCTGGAAGTGTTCCCGGTTCGCGAGCTGGTGTTTAAGGAAGTGCCTGACGAACCCAAAATTGCCACCTACCGCGCGAAGTGGGACGAGGAGTATCGGCGCAAATGGGGGATCCAGAATCAGTTCGCTGTTGATTTGGACCCCGCGTTGATCCGCAACATCATCCAGACCACCAAACGGATTTATCACTTGCTGACGATTGACGGCTATGCGCGCCTGGATTTGCGGGTCACGCCGCAAAATGAGATTTATTTCATCGAAGCAAACCCCAATCCCATTCTGGCGGCGGACGAGGATTTTGCGCAATCCGCGTTGCGCGCCGGGCTGGCCTACCCGCAATTGATCGAACGCATCATCCGGACCGGATTAAAAACAGTGCGTGAGTAAACGGACGCCGCTCAAAACGTCCAGCCAAACGTCAACGAAACGGAGTGCGTACGGAACTGATTCAATTTGAAGTTACCCGGCACGTTACGGAACTCCCATGACGGGCTGTCCGCCACGTTGAAGCGATAGAACAAACCGAGACTAAAGCGTTCGTGAAATTCGTACCGAATGCCGGCGAATCCTTGATACGTGAAAGCCCACGCATCACTGTCGTCGCGCAGCGTGGTGCCAGCGAACACGATATTTTGCGCGTCCAAATGCAACCATTGCCCGCCAATGCCCGCGCCGATCATCGGCACGATACCCGCAGGGTTCGGATATTGCAGGATGAGGTTGGCGAGAACTGGCACGCGGTAAAAGTTCGCACTGGCCGCCGTGGCCCCCGTGATTTGATCCAGGCCGTTGTAATTAAATCCGCTCTCCACCTCGACCTTGAAAAAAGTGGTGATTTCCTGGCCAATGCCGATGCCGAAATGGAATCCCGGATCAAACTTCAAAGTTGTGCCACCCACCGGCGCGCCAAAAAAATCCCGGATGGTGGCCTTTTGCCCGTACGCCGGGCCGGCCTCATACCAACCATAAACTCCATCCGCATAGAACGGAGCGTCCCAGTCCGCCGCGCGGGCCGTACCGAGCAGCAGCCCCAGGGTGGCCGTCGCGGCAAAAAGTCGTTTGGCAATCATTTGTCCACAGCCTAGAGGAATGGCTTGGTTTGACTCAAGCGGCGAATTGGTCGCTTTCCCTCTTTCCTCCAAGCCAGCAGCGTGTCTTCGCAACTCATCGCTTCATTCATCCGCACGAGATTGAATGACGAGTGCGGAAGTGAGCATGAATTATTTGCCGCAAAGAAGCGCAAGATCCGCAGAAAGGTTACTCCGTTCCGGGCGACTCGATCAATCGGCGCGGTAAATCCCGCGCGCCGTGGATCAACCGCCACGCTTCCAGATTGATTTCAGTCACGCGATAAAAAATCAGAAACCGTTGAAACGGAGTCACGATCGGAAAAGACCACAATCCTTGCAGAATCGGATTCCGAAATCGCCGCCGTCGGCCCAAGTCGGGCTGGCGAGAAAGTTTGAGCAGGGTTTGATCAACGGCATTGAAGAAACGCCAAGCCAGTTCCTCGCCCGCTTCATCAACATACCAACTGAACTGGCTGGTAACGTCAGCGTGAAACAGCGGCGACTTTTTGATGGCTCGACTCATCCGTGTTTTTCACGAATGACCTTCTCACACGCCGCGCGCATTTCCTCCGCAGAGTAAGGCGTGAACGGCCCGTTGGCCGCTTTCAACAATTCCGCCTCCAGTTCCGGACTGTCCGCCTCCAAATCCAGCAATTCACCCGGCGACAACGTGACTTGCCGCTCGCCGTCCGTGAGCACAATCACTTCGCCGCGATATGCCTCGGCGATGAGCTGGCCGAGTTGTCCTTCCGCCTCGCGAATGGGAATCGCTTTCATGGGCGAACCCTAACTGACGCGGGAACCATGGGCAAGGGGCTTTCCCTCTTTCCTCCAAGCCAGCGGCGTGTCCTCGCAACTCATCACCTCATTCATCCGCACGAGATTGAAGGCGAGTGCGGGAATGATTCTTCCTCAGCCGGAACGACTCGATTGAAGTTTGGGTGGAACGGGCCACTGGCCCGATAGCCGAACGCAAAGCGTGCGAACCCAATGGTGTGCAATCTCCGTGCGCTCGGCTGGGCGGCGGGTTGCCGCCCAGAACGGCCAAGTTGGCCGTTCCACCCGGGCCAACGGCATCCTTCTGGCTAACGCGAGCTTGCTATTGGGGGGCGCATGACCGTGAAGGTTACATCGTAAGATTCACGATGTTCCCAGTCGTAAACCATCCCCCCATCGTCTTTACCGTTCGAACCGATGCTGTATATGACATATCCATCAGCGAGCGATTTGAAGCGATATGGTTTTTCGTCAAACGGGTCGAGTGGGATGGCCGGGAAATACTTGGGCGCTAAATCATCCAACTTGTCAGGCATTAAGCCTGCATTTGTCTGACGATAACGCTCAACGGCCAGAGCGATTCGAGCTGCAACAAGACGCGCGTTAATTTCTGTGGATCGAATTTGATCGGATTCGGTGTTGGGGAAAAGCAGCGTCGCAACGCTGTGTCCTCCCAGCCAAGCCGCAAACTTCGGGTCAGAGTCATGCTTTTCTCCAATACGATTTTCCAACTCCCTTCCCTTGGCGACCCGTTGGGAAAATGGCAGTCCCATTGCTGCAATGCTTTCGCCGGTGATTGCCAGGTAAACAATAAGCTCCCTATCCCATAATCCGGATATTTTTTGCAGAAACAACTTGATGCTCAGGGCTGGTTCAGATTTCGCTCCAGTCCAGTCTTTTGCGGGTAAACCAAAGGCGACGATGCCCCGGCATCTTTCGCCAATCATCTGGCGAAGCAGTATTTTGGGGTTCTCTAATTTTTGTATTTCTTCGGAAAGCAGTGCGAGTTGGGCGTCCGTAAAAATTTCGCGCCCCGCCAAAAGTTCGAGGACACGAACGGCCTTCTGCAAAACGGATAATTCCATTGCGGCGGCATGCGACATTGGCTCGTCCGACAAGGATTGCGACAGATGCAGGGTGTCAATTAAAGCCTGACAAGCTTCTTCAGGTTTTCCGGCTTCGGCGGCGCCCATGCTGGCGGCCAAAAGCAACTGAGCGCTCGTCTTTAATTTCTTCAAATGCGGCGGCAACGTGTTGAAACCATTCGTGAGATCAATCGAATAACGACTTTTGTTCAATGCTGCGGCCTGATGCAAAAGTTCCAGCGCCATGTGGTTTTTGACCATTAAGTTTGAGAGCGCATCTCTGTGCGTGAGCGCAATTGGAACCGGCCAGGCCAGTGAGTTTGTCCATTCAAATTGAAGTAAATCCTCCGCTTGGGCATCAATTGCGAGAAGTGAAAAAGCTGGCTCGTAAATAATGGCTGCATTCTCAGCGGGCGGGACGGCGGGATACCATTTATCCAGTTCCGTTAAGGTGACGGGTTGCCCGGCTTTGCGTATCGCCGCGAGTTGCGAATGGATTTTGAGCCGCAGCCCAACACGGTAAACCGAAAAGGCAGCTAGAAAGAGGAGGAATGCGGCAAGCATCCATCGTTTTGCGACCGAATACTCTTTTCTCGACGTGCCTATTGTTAGTTCTGGCGCTTCGTTCATGACCATGATGCCACTGGCCAAGCACAAGGCTTTTCAAATCATGCGGCAAAAAACTTCTGGATTTCCTTCACCATGGTGACCAGATGATCCACCTCGGCTCGGGTGTTGTAGAAATAAAAACTGGCGCGTGCGGTGGACTCGACGCCCAGCTTGTGCATGAGTGGTTGGGTGCAATGATGTCCGCCCCGCAAGGCAATGCCACCCTGGTCCGCCAAAGTCACCACGTCGTGGGCATGAACGTCTTTGAGTAAAAAACTGACGAGTCCCGCGCGACCGGTTTTCGGACCAAACAACCGGATGTCTTTCAAGGCGGCCAGTTGATCGTAGGCGTATTGCGCCAGTTCTTGATCGTGCTTCCAGATATTGTCGCGCCCGATGACGTCCAGATAATCCATGGCCGCGTGCAATCCGATCGGTCCGGCGATGTTCGGAGTACCAGCCTCGAAGCGGTGCGGCGCCGCTTTGAAAGTGGTTTTATCGTAATCCACCGTGAGGATCATTTCGCCGCCGCCCTGGTAGGGCGGTAATTGTTCCAAAAGTTCCTGTCGCCCGTACAACACGCCAATCCCGGTGGGGCCGCAGATTTTATGACCGCTGAAGGCGAAGAAATCGCAACCGATAGCCTGCACATCCACGGGCAAATGACCGGCGCTTTGCGCGCCATCCACCAACGTCACAATGCCCAGCTTGCGGGCTTTGGCGCAAAGTTCAACGACGGGATTCACCACGCCCAACGCGTTCGAGATGTGAACCAGCGAAAGCAGTTTCACCGACGAAGTCAGCATCGCGTCAACGCGCGATAAATCCAGGATTCCTTCATCACCCAACACCGGCAGGTAGGCAACCTTGGCTCCGGTTTTCTCGGCAAGCAATTGCCACGGCACAATGTTGCTATGGTGCTCGGCTTCGGTCAGCAGAATCACGTCGCCCGGACGCAGAAATTTGGCGCCCCAGGAACTGGCGACCAGGTTGATGGCTTCACTGGTCCCGCGCGTCCAGACGATTTCCTCCGCGTGCCGCGCGTTGATGAACCGGGCGGCGCGGGCGCGGGCATTTTCGTACGCGTGCGTGGCGCGATTGCTCAACTCATGGATGCCGCGATGCACATTGGCGTTGTCGTGTTCGTAATAATGCACCAGCGCCTGCACAACGGCGCGCGGCTTTTGCGCCGTGGCGGCGTTGTCGAAATAAATCAGCGGCTTGCCGTGAACCTGTTGGTCCAGAATGGGGAAATCAGCGCGAAGTTTAAGCCAGTCGGGTGTTGGGGAATTGCTCATTAAATCTCGTCCAGTTAAATCATAAAAAAGCGATCGAAACCGCGCGCCCGCAAGCCGGATTTCAGTTTGTCATCTTCGGACCAAAGCCATCCGATCAGATGCAGAGTTAACGCGATGTTCACGTCAACGATGGCACACCCCGCGCTCATTGCTCGCTGGTCGGGATGAAGCGGTTTTTGTTGGCCGCCCACCATCCCGCCTTGATTTCATTAGCCATCCGATCGGGGGCCGCCTTCGTCAAGCGACTGCGTTGCGTCATTTCTTCAAGACGCAACCAATCAAACAAGTCACCCTGCTGCTGAGGAGGCGTGGCGGCGTGAGAGATGGACCCCCGTAATTCAGTGGTGGGTTTTTCAATCGCCATCATGGAATTAAACTTAGCAGCCTGTCAGACTTAGGAAACGCGATTTTTTTCAGACGGATTGAACCGGCGCGTGGTGTGCGCGTCTGAAACCCATAACCGCCCGCTTGGTTCCGATTGACCACGACACCCCGCTGCTGCTCCCGCCCCATCTGCGCGAGTGGGTGCCCGCCAATCACCTGGTCCACTTCATTCTCGATGCCGTGGACGCCCTGGACCTGCGCCAGGTCAAGGTCAACCCCCGCGGCACCGGCAGCGAGCAATATCCCCCGCACCTGCTACTGGGCTTGCTGATCTACAGTTACGCCACCGGCACCTTCGTCCGCCGCCGCATCGAGCAGCGCACTTATGACAGCGTGCCGGTGCGCCTGCCCGCCGCCGACACTGCATGACGGACGGCGCGAGGAAAAGCTGGGGACATCGTGACCCTGGTGGAGTGGGTTGGGGCAAGTAGAAGTGATGACGTTTGGCCAGATTGAGC
>JBDHQI010000028.1:0-55253 GCA_039806955.1 Verrucomicrobiota bacterium
TGGCGGCGAGCGTGACGGTGAGTGTGCGGCGGGTGTGGGTGCGCTTGAGTTCGGCGTATCCGCTGCAAGCGTTGTATTGGCGCTGCGCGCGGCAACTGGGCGGCGTGGCGGCTGGGGCGACGTAGCGGACGGGAGTCTCCCGCCCCCAACGCCGAAACAGAGGAGCGCCGACGGGCCCGCAGGCGGGGTGTCATCCCAACCGGCGGAAAAAGGCCAAAAAGGAGGGCGCGAACACCGGATCCGGCGGGTGTCCCAATCACATTTCCCAAAAACGGAACGGCGCAGCGCTTTGCGCACTGTAAACCATCCCCCGGACGTCGGTTCCAAGAAATTTGTGAAATTTGCAGGCTAGCCGGCAACTGCGCAGGTTCAAACCCGAATAGCCCGGTGCAAACCATTGTTGCATATGCAACAAAAGGTCTTCATGGGCTTTGGGACGGAATCCCGTTGGGATTCCCGGATGGCGCGGAGGCTCAACATTTTCTTCCGTGCCTCTTTGAGACAGCCCGAAGCTTGGCGACAAATTCTTTCAACTGCTTCTGCGACATGAGCGGTGTTGCTCCGTTTTTGAAAACGCTTTTGTGGCGCACATCCGCTCCGTTCGCCAGCGAGCCTGCAACAGACAAAAACTTTTTCAGATATTCTTGGTCAATTTTGAAAGCAATTTCGTCGCTGGGAATCAGGTCGCAGGTGGTAAGCGAGAAAAGGTCAAGGCTGTATCTGAGATTCACTCCACGTTTGGAAGCGTCTTTAAGGAACGCCCGCTCGCGTTCATTGATGTTTTTTGGCTGTGCCTTCTTAACGAGCCGGTGCAGATCGTGCCCACATTTCAGAATTGACGCGTAAACATCAGAGCCTTTGTCGCCGTGATTTGCCGAGGCAATCATGGATTTTAACGCGCATTCGCAAGCCATGTAAGCGTCAATGACCAGTTTCGCAATGTAAGACGTTCTGAGGTGCGGTGCGCTCGGAGTATTCGCAACTTTGGCCTTCAAGGCCAGATGAACTGCGTCCGTGAGATAAGAATGAGAAAGGTGCTGGACTTCAAAATTGGTGGGCATGGTGGTCGAATCGGGTGCAAAACTAAAAATGCTGAATCGAAAAGAGAACTCCACCGTGGTTGTCGTAGAACGTATTGGTTATCGGGCTAAACTGAGCAATCAACTCGCCGAGAGGTCCATGAAATGTATTCGTGATTGGCGAAAAGTGTCCGAGGTTTTGACCAAGAGGCCCAAACATGCCGTGGGTGATTGGATCGAAATGAAATGTGGGTTGCGCCATGTGATTAAAAAAAGTGTGCGTGATGTGGTCGTATGTTCCGAGCAACTGCCCGTGCCCGTCATGAAAGCTGTGGGTGATGGGATCGAATGTTCCAACCAATGTGCTCAGATGGTCAAAATACATGTCCATACGTTTGCCTCATTCTGTTATGCCGTATTTTTGTTTGATGTCCTTCAAAAAGACCTGATACGTGGCCGGGACTCTTTTCAGGTTGAATCCTTGAGCATCCAATTCCGCAAGGAGGTTCGGAATCGCGCGTTCAGAAATGTCTCTCATTTTTTCTTCGACGAATCGGCACTGACTTTCAAAGACCGGTTGATAACCGTTGTAAACCCTGTTCCACCTGTTCCAGTATTCATCAAGCCGCACTCCCCAGTGTTGCATGAACATGTTGTTCGCTTCATCTTTCTTGCTTCCGCCACAGATGCGAGCAATCAGAAACGGAACTCCGATCAGCGGGTTCGCGACCGCCAACGCGCCTGCGCCGAAATTGAGCGCTGTGTCGCCCCAATCGGTTGAGCCATCGCCGACCATTGCTTGGACTTGTGGGAAAGACGAAATCAATTGCTCCTGAACACGCGCAAGCTCATTCAACTCGGAATAGATTGGAGAAAGATTTCTCCGTAGCGCATTCTGCCCGTTCGAGGATTCTTGCGCTGTGTATGCCTCTGTGAGCGTGAACCTTGACTTGAGGCCAACCGCTTCGGGAACGGAATCGAAAATCATGGGAACGAACTCTGTCGAATAAATTGCGAGAATCAGTTCCATGATTTCGACACAGGTTTGCTCCATTTCCGTCCGAATGTCCGCTGCCTTTGCAAAGGAAATGGAATTCCAAATCACTTCCAGCGAGAAGTTATTTTGGTTCTGCGCAAGATACGCGCCCAAATCCTGAAACTTAGCCGAAATCGTCTGGTGAAGTCCGCCAATGCAGAGATTCGTTCCGATTTGCGACAACTCTCGCAAGCATTCCTTCGTTGCCGCGATGTGTCCCGGATTGCTCGGAACCCCTCGCCGAACTGGTAGGTTGCGGCCAAACATAATTTTTCCAAAGATTATTCGGTTTTTCCGGTTTTGAAAAGCTTTTCCACCTTCGCCCTCACGCGTTCATCCATCTTGATCAGCGGTGGCCAGGGGCGTTTGAAACCTTCGCCGGGGAGTTTCTTCGTCGCATCAATGCCGAGCTTGCTGCCGATGGCGATTTCACTGGTGGCGTGGTCGAGCACGTCGGCCATTGTAGCAGCCGACGTGAGTCGGCTCACTCTTTCTTCGGTTGGCTTCGATGACGTCAGCATGGCAAATGTTTGAGCGGCCTCACGTCCGCTGCTACAGGTCAGAATGGTGGCCTCGTAATGTATCGGGCATCAGGAGCAAGATTGGCAGCATACAGTTTCCAGAAAGTCGGCCAGAAATCGTCTTCCAGCGGATGCATGGCCGGGTAGCCGGGGATTATCGCTCCGCAAAACTTCCATTCCTTGGGATGTTCCACCAGTCCCTCCTTTCGTGCGTTGTCCATGATGTAGAAGCAGACCTTGGCGAAAGCGTTGCGTTTGCGTTGTTCGGCTCTCAGTACGTGGTCGTGAGCCTGGTGTTGGAAACGATGTGGACGCAGCTTCCGCGCGAGGTGTTCGCGTTAACGGCTCCTTGGAATTGTTCTTGATGCGTGCCAGCACCAGAAGCAGGCATGCTTGGTCATCTACACTCGCATTCCGAACCTGCATGACCGCATCCACCGTGAGGTCCGCATCCATTTGCACCTTGGTTTTCTTGCCTGAGAACAGGTTTTCCGAGACTCCGTCGGCTGTGAAAGTGGCAGTCTGTCCAATCCCTACCGGCTCCTGCTTTTTGCCGCCACACCCGGTGAGCAGCATCGCCAGTGGTATCCAAACGATTGATCGAAGTTTCATGGTCTTGATTCCTGATGTATTGCATTTCGTCATGCACGCCCCATTGCGGCGTGTCCCACCCGACACTTCACCCGTCTTTGAACGGGACAGATCGGGGCGCTAAACCACGCCCCATGACTGAAAAGCCAAACGGATGCCAAGCACGCCCCATCGGGGCGTTCTTGGTCTGTGGGTGGCGATGACCCGGCACCGCGTTTGCGGCAGCACGAGATTCAAGGATCGCCGGGGCATGGACGAGCTTGGATGCCAAATGGCAAGGTGGCCAAGGAGACGAATGGGAATCCCCGCATGGCGGCAATTCCAACTTTGCGAACGGCGGTTGAATCAATACGCTCCCGATAAATGGCATACCACCACGAGTTGGCGAACTTCATCTGGTCCGTGGCGGACCTGCTGCGCGGGCCGTATCGGCCGCCACAATATGAGCGGGTCATGCTGCCGCTCACGGTGCTGCGCCGGTTCGATTGCGTGCTCGCGCCCACCAAGGCGAAGGTGCTCGCCCGGCATGCGCAGTTGAAGGGCGGCAAGGTCAAGGACCTTGATCCCATCCTGAACAAGGTCGCCGGCCAGGGATTTCACAATCACAGTCCGCTCGATTTCGAGAAGCTCAAGGGCGACCCGGATCACGTTCACCAGCATCTCGTCTCCTACATCAACGGCTTCTCGGCCAATGTCCGCACGATTTTTGACTACTTCGAGTTCGATAACGAGATCCAGAAACTCCACGAGTCGAACCGCCTGTTCCAGGTCGTCTCGAAGTTCTGCGACGTTGATCTTCACCCAAGCCTCGTCTCGAACATCCAGATGGGATATGTGTTCGAGGATTTGATCCGGCGCTTCAACGAGGCGGCCAATGAGACGGCGGGCGATCACTTTACGCCCCGCGAGGTCATTCACCTCATGGTCGAACTGCTGTTCGCGCCGGATGACGATCTGCTCCGCAAGCCGGGCATCATTCGCACCGTGTGGGACCCGACGTGCGGCACGGGCGGCATGTTGGCGGAGGCGCAGAACCGGCTGCAGGCGCTGAATCCCCAGGCGACGCTGCATGTTTACGGTCAGGATTACAACAAGCGGGCGTTCGCGGTGGCGGCGTCGGACATGCTGATCAAGGGGCATGCGCAAAGCCGCGTGGAATGTGGCGACAGCCTCGTGGACGACAAATTCCCGGGCCTGCGGTTCGACTACGGCATTGCGAACGTGCCCTTCGGTGTGGATTGGAAAGCACAACAAAAGGAAATCCTCAAGGAACACGAAACGCTGGGCTTTAAGGGGCGCTTTGGTGCTGGGCTGCCCCGCGTCAACGACGGCTCGCTGTTGTTCCTTCTGCACATGATTTCCAAGTTTGAAGAAGTAGCTCCCGAGCGACAGAAATACGGCAGCCGCATCGCCATCGTGCTCAACGGCTCGCCCCTGTTCACCGGCGGTGCAGGCTCCGGGGAAAGTGAGATTCGCAAATGGATCATTGAAAACGACTGGCTCGAAACCATCGTTGCGCTGCCGGAGCAGATGTTTTACAACACCGGCATTGGCACCTACGTCTGGATCGTGACGAACCGGAAGGAGAAGCGGCGCAAGGGGAAGATTCAACTCATTGACGGACGGGAGCGGTGGAAGCCGATGCGTCGCAGCCTGGGCGACAAACGGCGCGAACTCGGTGACGACGACATTGACGCCATCGTGCGCGAGCACGGGAAACTCAAGGACTCCGAAACCTGCATGACATTCGACAATGCAGATTTCGGCTACACGCGGGTCACGGTCGAGCGTCCGCTCCGGGTCGCGTTTGAAATCACGAGCATGAAGCTGGATTCCCTCAAAGCGGGCAAAACCGAAATCGCCAAGCTGGATGATCTAGCCCCGAAGGTTCGCGCTGAAATCGTGGCCGCCCTGACGGAAGCCAATGACGGCAAATGCTGGAGCAACCGGGAGAAGTTCCGCGCATTCCTGGCAGGGACGCTGCCGGAGTTCAAGCGGCCCTTGCGGGAATTGGTGTTGTTGCTGATGTCGTTCAAGCATCCGAAGGCGGACATCTGTGTGGATGAAGATGGCAAGCCCGAGCCGGACCCCGAATTGCGCGATTACGAGAACGTGCCGCTCAAGGAGGACATCGAAGCGTATTTCAAACGCGAGGTGTTGCCGCATGTTCCGGATGCGTGGATGGACCGGAGCAAGGACAAGGTGGGTTATGAGATCAATTTCAACCGCCACTTCTATCGCTACACACCGCCGCGTGAACTGGCGGCGATTGATGCCGATCTGAAACAGGCGGAAGAAAAGATCCTTGGCTTGCTCAAGGAGGTGACGGCGTGAAGGGTGCGCCACAATGGGCGGTGGAATTGCCTGAGTCGTGGTCAGTCAAGCCGCTCAAGGCTGTGGCCGACTACCAGGTGAGCAATGTTGACAAGATTCCGGCGGACGACGAGTTGCCCGTGCGTCTGTGCAACTACACGGATGTTTACAAAAATGATTTTATCCATGCCGGGATGACTTTCATGAAAGGGACGGCCACCCAGCGCGAGATTGAGAAGTTTGGGCTGCGTGAGGGAGATGTCATCATCACCAAGGACTCGGAAACGTGGGACGACATCGGCATCCCGGCGCTGGTCACGCAGACGGCCGATGATCTCGTTTGCGGGTATCATCTTGCGATGTTGCGTCCAATGAGCGGGAAGATGCGCGGTGATTTCCTACTCCGGTGTCTTCAGTCACATGCCATTCGCGTTCATCTTGAGTTGGCCGCGCTCGGAGTGACGCGGTTTGGTCTGCCCAAGGACGAGATTGGGAAGATGCCCCTGCCCGTTCCGCCACTCGACGAGCAGGATCGTATTGCTCACTACCTCACCGAAGCAGCAGCACAGATTGATTCACTCGTTACCGCGAAGGAGCGGTGGCTTGAGCTTCTGGCGGAAAAGCGTCAGGCGCTCATCACACACGCCGTTACCCGGGGCATCAACCCGAAAGCCCAAACGGTGAAAACGGGTGTCGAATGGTTGCCTACCGTCCCGCAACATTGGACGCCTGCCAGAATCAGCCGACTGTTCAAACAAACCAAGCGTGTCGGTTTTCCCGACTTGACGGTTTTGTCTGTTTACCGCGATTACGGAGTGATCGAAAGGTCCACACGCGACGATAACGCCAATCGTATCCCTGACGATTTGTCAATCTACCAGCTAGTTCGACCGGGCGACCTCGTCATAAACAAGATGAAGGCATGGCAAGGTTCATTGGGTATTGCAGAAATCGAAGGCATCACAAGTGCCGACTATGTTGTCTTCTCCCGAGTCCATCAGGAGGACCCTCGGTTCCTGCATTTCCTTCTGCGGAATCAGCTTTTAACGACGGTTTATCTTTCGATGTCGAATGGAATTCGGACAAACCAATGGCGAATTGAACCAGATCGTTTCGCATCGCTGAACTTGTTTCTGCCCCCGCTCGCCGAACAACGTGCCATCGTTGCCCACATCGCGAAGGAGACGGCCAAGTTGGACGCGCTCCGGGCCGCCGCCGAGAACAGCATTGCGCTGCTGAAGGAACGGCGAGGCGCCTTGATCAGCGCGGCGGTCACCGGCAAGCTCCGGGTGTCCGCCAAATCGGGAGTCGCCGAGGGTTCGGCAAAAATGGTATAATTGAGACGTGGGTGCTTCGATTCCAGCGTTGGTGACGCCGTCCCTGCTCGAATGGGCCAGGGTTGAGGGGGGCTTTACGCTCGAACTGGCCGCTGAACGGACGGG
Organism: Verrucomicrobiota bacterium; assembly: GCA_039806955.1. Lineage (GTDB taxonomy): Bacteria > Verrucomicrobiota > Verrucomicrobiia > Limisphaerales > JADLHS01 > JADLHS01. The sequence continues at coordinate 6,923 of JBDHQI010000028.1, forward strand.
GTTCCCCCCAGAAAAGCTGCGGGCCTGGGAAACCGGCGAGACTACGCCGACCCTGCGTCAGGCCGAAAAACTGGCGAAAGTCTATCACCGGCCGTTTGCGGTATTCTCCCTTCCGCAACCGCCGGTCACGACGCCGCTGGCGGCTGAGTATCGGCGCCTACCCGGCGTCAAACCGGGCGAGGAATCTCCGGAACTCCGACTGGCCTTGCGCCAGATGATTTTCCGCCGGGGCGTGGCGTTGAACCTGGTGGGTGAACTGGGGGAGCCGACCGGGGCGTTTGAATTGCGAGCGCACCTGCGGGAGAAGCCCGAGACGGTTGGCGTTCGCCTTCGCGAAGCCCTTGGCGTTCCGGTGCCGGACCAGTTGGCATGGCGCGATGAATTTGTCGCCTGGCGGTCGTGGCGTGCGGCGGTGGAGCGTTTGGGTGTGCTGGTGTTCCAATTCCCGAAAGTGGACCTGGATCAGGCGCGGGGCGTGTGCCTCATCCATTTCCCCATCCCGGCCATTGGCGTCAATGGCCGCGAGATTCCGTTGTCCAAGCCTTTCACACTGTTGCATGAACTGGTTCACCTGATGCTGGCGAATGCCGCCGAGGAGAAACCGGCCAGTGAGGAAAAGCGGCCGGAACCGGCGTGGCGCGAGGTGGAGCAATTCGCCGAGCGCGTGGCCAGCGCGGTGCTGATGCCGGGTCGCGAGCTTCTCGCGGATCCGTTTGTCGTGGAGCACGGGTCATCCCCGCATTGGAGTGTGGAGGAGGTCCGGCGAATTTCGCGGCGCTACAAGGTCACTCCCACGGCGCTGGCGACCCGCCTGTTGAACATGAACCGGCTCACGCCGGCCAGTTATGCCCAATGGAAGCGGGATTGGCAGGCGTGGCAGGAGGCCCACCCCGCCCGCAAAGGCGGTGGAATTGCCTCCCCGGCGGAGAAGGCGCTGGGCCGGAACGGACGGACGTTTACGAGTTTGGTGCTGGAGGCGCTGTCGCTGGACCGCATTACGGCGGTGGAGGCCAGCCGGTTCTTGGAACTGAATTTCCCGCATATCGAGACGTTGCGGCGGGACCTGGTGTTTGCGCGTGGGTTTGAACCGACAACGGAGGGCGCAGGGTGAGCGCCGCAGGATACTCCTTCGACACCAATGTCTTCCTGGACTGGTGGGAGCGACGCTATCCCCCGGCCATTTTCCCGGCCGTTCAGAAGCGCATGGAGGAGTTGGCTGCCTCCGGCAGGCTGAAGGCCGTTCAAGGCGTGTTTGAGGAGATTCAGCACATCGGATCGCCCGGGCTCAAGGCATGGGCCAAGACCAACAAGCACCTGTTCGTTCCCCATGACAGGTCCATTCAGCAGGCGGCGGCAGCGATTCACCGGCAGTTCCCCGGATTCCTCGACATCAACGCCACCCATGACGAAGCCGATGCGTATGTCATCGGCCTGGCCCAGTGCCAGGGACTGACCGTGGTCACGCATGAGACGTCAGCCCGGACGAAGAAGCGTCCGCCGCGGAGCCACTACATTCCAGACGTGTGCCGTGAACTGAATTCCAGAATCCCATGCATCGATCTCGTTGAATTGATGAAGGCGGAGAACTGGTCGTTCTGAAGTTTCATTCACCATGGGCCACAACGAAGAAGCATTTGAATCGGTCATCGAATCGCACTTGCTCGCCAATGGTTTCGTGGCCGTGAGCCGGGATGATTACGACCGCGAACGGGCCATCTTCCCCAAGCAGGTGCTGGAGTTCATCCAGGCGACGCAGAAAAAGGAATGGGCCAAACTGGAGGCGCTGCACAAGGACACCACCGGCGCGATTGTGCTCCAGGATTTGTGCAAGATGCTGGATGCGCTCGGCTGCCTGACCGTGCTGCGGCACGGGTTCAAGTGTTACGGGCAGCAACTGCATGTGGCCTTCTTCGCCGCCGCCCACGAACTGAACCCCGAGTTGAATGAGCGTTACCAGGCCAACCGCCTCGGGGTGACACGCCAACTTCACTACAGCACCCGGAACGAGAATTCCCTCGACCTGTGCCTGAGCCTGAACGGCATCCCCGTCATTTCGTCCGAGCTAAAGAATCCAATGACCGGGCAGACGGTGGAAAACGCGATTCGCCAATACAAGTTTGACCGCGACCCACGGGAGAAGCTGTTCGAGTTCAAGAAGCGGACGTTGGTTCATTTCGCGGTGGATACGGAACAGGTGTTCATGACCACCCGGCTCGCGGGGAGCGCCACGACGTTCCTGCCGTTCAACCAGGGTTGCAAAGGCGGCGCGGGCAATCCGCCTGATCCAAAGGGGCGCAACTATCGCACGGCGTATTTGTGGGAGGATGTGCTCCGGCGGGACAGCGTCATGGAATTGTTTGCCCGGTTCCTGCATCTGCAGATCGAGGAGAAAAAGACCGACGACGGGCGCAAGGTGCGGAAGGAGACGATGGTTTTCCCGCGCTTCCATCAGCGCGAGTGCGTGCGCGAACTCGTGCGGACGGCGCGGAGCGAGGGCGCCGGACACAATTACCTGGTCGAGAATTCCGCCGGCAGCGGCAAAAGCAACACCATTGGCTGGCTGGCGCATCAATTGTCGTCACTACACAACGTCAGTAATGAGCGCGTGTTCGATTGCGTGGTCGTGGTGACCGACCGGCAGGTGCTCGACCGGCAGTTGCAGGATACGATTTACCAGTTCGAGCATCGCCAGGGCGTCGTGCAGAAGATTGACGAGGACTCGAAGCAACTCGCAGCGGCATTGGAGTCGGGCGTGCCCATCGTGATCACCACGTTGCAGAAATTCCCGTTCGTGACCCGGCAACTGGTCAAGATCGCCGAGGAGCGCGGCGAGAAGTCGGCGGGGTTGCTGCCGACGCGGCGCTACGCGGTCATCATTGATGAGGCCCACAGTTCGCAGTCCGGCGAGGGCGCGGCCGAGTTGAAGGGGGTCCTCGGCGGCGAAGCGTTGAAGCAGGCGGCCAGCAAGAAAGCGCAGGAAGACGGGCTGGATGATTACGAGGAAGAAGTGTTGCGCGTGATGGCCAAACGCGGGCAGCAGTCGAACATCAGCTTCTTCGCGTTCACCGCCACACCAAAGCACAAGACCTACGCGGTGTTCGGCCGGAACGGCAAACCGTTCCATCTTTACTCGATGCGCCAGGCCATCGAGGAGGGCTTCATCATGAATGTGCTGAAGTCCTACACCAGCTACGCGACCTATTTCCGTTTGCTGAAGGCGTGCGAGGACGATCCGAACGTCGAGCGCAAGAAGGCCGCCAAGGCGCTGGCCCGGTTCTTCCGGTTGCATCCGCACAACATCGCGCAAAAGACGGAGGTGATGATTGAGCATTTCAACACGTCCACGCGGCACAAAATCGGCGGCAAGGCGAAGGCCATGGTCGTCACCGGCTCGCGGCTCGAAGCGGTGCGCTACAAGCAAAGTTTCGACCAATACATCGCTGAGAAAGGCTACGGGCACATCAAGACCCTCGTGGCGTTCTCCGGTATGGTCGTGGATGACAAGATTCCCGGCGTGACCTACACCGAGGAACAAATGAACCACGGCGTCCGGGAAAAGGAACTGCGCGATGTGTTCGACACGCCGGAGTATCAGGTGCTGCTGGTGGCGGAGAAGTATCAGACGGGCTTCGATCAACCGCTGTTGCACACGATGTATGTGGACAAACGGCTTGCTGGGATTCAGGCGGTGCAGACGTTGTCGCGCCTCAATCGCATGCACCCGTTGAAGGAGGACACGTTTGTTTTGGATTTCGTGAACGACCGGGCGGAGATCTTCGAGGCGTTCAAGCAGTATTACGATGGCGCGGAGATGGGCGAGGAAGTGGAGCCGTCGCGGCTTTACGAGGTTCGCGCCAAGCTCGACGCGACCGGCATTTACCATGCCTCCGAGGTTGAGGCGTTCGGCAAGGTGTTCTACAAGCCCAAGGAGAAGCAAAGTCCCTCGGATCATCAGGCGATGAATGCCGCGCTGGACCCGGCGGTGGAACGGTTCAAGGAGTTGCAGAAAGCCAACGAGGATGAGGCCGAGTTGTTCCGTGGCAATCTGGGTGCGTTCCGCAATCTGTATTCGTTCCTGAGCCAGGTGATCCCGTTCCAGGATTCGGATCTGGAGAAACTTTATTCCTACTTGCGGTTCCTGTCGTCGAAGTTGCCGCCACGCGATGGCGGCCCCCGTTACCATTTTGACGACGAAGTGCGGTTGGGTTACTACCGCATCCAGAAAATCAGCGAGGGATCAATCGACCTCCAAGGCGGTGAGGCCAAGCCCGTGGAGGGACCGCAGGCCACCGGGACCGGCGTATTGCACGACGAAGATGTTCCGTTATCCCGGCTCATTGATCTGGTGAACGAGCGGTTCGGCACGGACTTCACCCAGGCCGATCAATTATTCTTCGACCAACTCATCGAGGCAGCGTCCCGGGAGGACACCCTCAAGCAGGCCGCCGATGCGAACCCGCTGGACAAGTTCCAGTTGGTGTTCGGCAAGGTGCTGGAATCGCTGTTCATCGAGCGCATGGAACAGAACGAGGACATCTTCGCCCGCTACATGAACGAGGCGGATTTCCAACGGATCGTGGCGCAGTGGCTCGGGGAGAAGGTTTACTCCCGGCTGAAGGAGCCGGTGGCACCCGCCGAACAGACTTCCTACCGCACGGCGGTCACTGGCACTGGTGGAAAGAAGTGACAGCCGTTCAGCCTTTGGTGCGCTTGCGCCCCTTCGCCGGCTTCTTTGGGACTTGGGCCGCGACTGGTTTTGGACCCGGTCTGAACAGCACGTCCCACGGGCAGTCGAGCGCCGCCTGAATCCGGCGGATGGTGGTGAGCAGGATGTCGATGTCGCCGCGCTCGATCTTTTGCAGCGTGCGGGGATGCAGGCCGGCAGCTTCGGCGAGATATTCCTGGGTCAGGTTCTGCGCCATGCGCTCACGCCGAAGGTTGCTGCCGAATTCCTTGATCGTTCGCTTTTCAGTCGGCGATTTGGTCACGCCTCATTACGGCGTGAGTCCGACCCGGTTGACCACGCCCCGTCAGGGCGCATTCTGCTTGACGCCATCAGTTGCCCGGCGTCACGTTGTGCAATGTAATCCGTCCGGTGGTTCGTGCCCGTTCAAGCCGAGACGGCCGAAGAAGTCCGCGTGGGCCGGAACGCCCGTGGCTGCGCGGCTAATTGAATTCAGGACGGCATCTACTGCTGATGGGGACGATGGTTAAGGGATTGTCATTGCCTCATGGCGGCGCAGCACAGAACATTCGCCGTCGTTCCTGGAGAATCAGCGAATCTGAATTGGGCATGAACGCACCGCAATGGACTTTCAGGAGGCAGCACTTCGTCGCTGCCATGTTTCACAGCCGCCGCCGGACTGTGACGGAGGGACCACAGACTTAGGAACCGACAGGCATCCACACTCACTTCAAATCGAAAGGTGACCAATGAGCATCGAAACTGATCCCACGCAATCCAAAGTAACCGGAACGCAGAACACTGCCGGCCTGCCACCCCGAGTCAATCGTTGTATTTTCTCGGGCTTGGTCGGCGCTATTCTGGCCATCGTGATCTATTCCGCGCTGGCCGATGATCCGCCGGTGCTGACCATCTCCAATCTGGGCAGCAACCAGTTTTCCATCGTCATCACGAATGCGACCAGCACGACCAACAACTATCTTCTCGAATGGACGCCGATCCTGGCGGACACCAACTATCCCTGGCTGGTGGTGGCGACGAATGAACCGGGGGCGACGAATTGGGTGATGGACATGGGGCCGTGGCCGGTTGGCTTTCTGCGGGTCATGGTGGGCTGGGATGGCGACGGCGACGCGGTTCCAAGTTGGATGGACGCCAATCCCTATGACCCCTCCATCGGGGTTCTGAGTGTGACCATTGACAGTCCGGTCAACGGCAGTTCCATCTACTAACTGCAAATCAGAAGGGGACCATCATGATCTCACGCAAACAGGCTGGGCGGTTCTTGGCCCTAATCACGGGCTGGATGCTGGTTTCGAGCGCAAGCGCACAGATTCCTACGGTGGCGGTCTATCTGTCGGATTCGCCGCTGGGCGGGGCTTACACCAATTATCCGGTCTATGAAGGAACTACTTCCGGCTACGACACAACCTATTTGGTCTTCTGGCATAACATGCCGGGATTTTACTATACAGTCCCGGTGGATTACAGCCTGACCGGCAGCACTGCCAGCAGTTCGGACTATTCACCAACACTGAGCGGAAGCATCAACATCCCCGGGGGGACAAATCTCGTCGCGGTGCCGGTTCGTGCCCTGTTGGATGCATCAGTGGAATCCACGGAAACGCTGAACGTAAGACTGACGGCCAAGCCCGGCTATTACTACCTTTACCCCGGCCTCACCAACTGCACCGCGCAGATTTACGATGACACCCCCCGAGTGCATGTCTATTGCACCAACGCAATCTTTGCGGAGGGAACCACCACGGCGCTGGTGTTTGAGCGGACCAACGCCTTCACGGTGTCGGCCCCCTGCACCAACCATTATTCGATCAGTGGAACGGCGGCCAACGGGTCGGATTACACACCCACGCTCAGTGGGACGGCCATCATCCCGGCGGGCAGCCTTTATACCTTGGTGTCGGTTACAGGAAAGACTGACACGGCAGTTGAAGGAGTGGAGACGGCGAATGTGACGCTGACCTCCGGCACCTATCAGATCATCTCCGGCGAAGGCAGCACCACGCTGACCCTGCAGGACGACTACGCCACGGTGAACGTGGAGGCAACGGACAATCAGGCGGCGGAGTCGGGCGCGAACACCGGCACGTTCACCCTCACGCGGGACGGCAACACCAACCAGGCCATCACGGTGCAGTTGAGCTTTACTGGAACGGCCATTGCGGGCACGGACTACACCGCCATTCCCACCAACATCACAATGGCAGCGGGCGTGGTGACAACGAATCTGAGCGTCACCCCGATTGCGGATGGCAGCACCGAAGCGGCCGAAACCGTGGTGTTGAACCTCAAAACCAACGCCGCCTATGTGCTGGGCCTGCACACCAACGCGGTGGTCACCCTGATCGGGGAAGGGGCCAACCCACGCGACAGCTATCCGTTGGCGGATCGTTACCAGCGTGGCAGCGGCACCAACCTCGCCGCCTATTCCATCGTGGTGCCCCTGGACGGAATCAAAGGCACGCGCCGGCTGGACGTTGAAACGAATGGGTTCTTTTCGTCCTACTCGACGGCCTACCACTACGACGCCACCAACTCCGGCAATCAATCCTTCATCACCAACCGCATCCAGTTCAACACGCCCATCGTGTCCTTCGGCGGCGGCTGGGGCACTCCACTTTACATTGGGCAAAGTTATTCGCTGGGCATTTACAAGGGCATCTCCACTGCTGATCCCATCACCATCTACGCCTTCCGGCATTCGGACGGCGGACTGGAAGGCACCGTCAACTTGAGCGTGCCCAACATCGGCAACAGCGCCGACTGGACCGACTTTGCCACGAATGGCTTTACCCGGAGCGTCAGCGGCCATGGACTTACCACCGTCCTGCGCGGGGCCGCCGACATGACCTGGGGCATTCCCGATGGCGTTGGCTGGGCGCTGACACACACGGCCACGGAGGCGGCGACCAATTACGCCTATCTGGTGACCGCCGCCGGTTACTACAACGGTCAATACATGGTTCTCAATGGCGCGGGACAGGGAGCTATTGGCTATTTCTATGACTTGAACTTTGCGCAGCGGCCCGGCTGGCGTTCCATCTTCGTGGACCAGCCACATTTCCAGACCGATCCGTTGCCACCGGACTTGTGGAACAAGACGCCCGAGGAACTGTTGAATCATGGTGCCGCCGTTTCCAACAGCATCGCCCTGTCGCCGACGGCCTGCACGAACCTTGATCAAAGCCCCGAACTGCGCCGCCACCCGATCCTGGATCAGTTGGTCGCCGACTTAAACAATGATCCCATCGCGCTGGCGAATTACGTCCAGAACGAAATTGACCTGACCGACGCCATTGCCTACCGGGACGACGGCTCGGTGTCCACCGAATCCATCAACGAAGGCGGCGTAAACCGGGGCGCGGTGGGCGTCTATCTGGAAGGCGAAGGTTCACCCGTCGAGCAATGCGCCCTGTTGATCTACCTGCTGCGGCAGGCGGGCTATCCCGCAGCCTACGTCTTTCCACCCGAAGGCGGCGTGAAAATGCTGGATACCCGGTTGAGCGCGTTGCTGCGGATGCGCCTCAACGGAGCGCAGGACTATCAAGGACACCTTTACACCACGAACAGCCTCATAACCGTGAACTACCCTTGGGTGGCGGCCTACATCGGGACAAACTGGGTGCATCTGTTTCCGTGGATCAAGGACACCGGCGTCGAAGAAGGGCTGAATCTTTATGATTATCTGCCCGCCGGTTACAAGGACACGCAGCTTTGGGTGCGGGACTACATTCTGGGCAAGACCAACCTGCTGGCCTTTGCGACCCCGGACGACGATACGCCGGGCATTATCTTCCCGCGCTGGCTGGACGATTCGCTCAAGCAAAATGCGCCGGGCATTTCCCTGGATGACATCGGCATGCGGTATGTCAACCGGCGGCACCTTTACGCGGAATGGTCCGCCTTTCCGCGACCGACCTGGGTGACCAACACCAGCACGGCCGTTGAAAGTCTCGGCTCCGCCAGCATCACCAATGTCTCCCCGGCACTGACCAACCTGTTCGATACCGTGCAGGTGGAACTGTATAGCGAGGCCAATCCGCAGAAGAAAATCCAGACCGCGACGCTCCGGATGGCCGACCTGCACAACCGCCTGTTTTACCTGACACACACGAACGGCGGCAGCGGTCAAATCCAGGCCATCCTCACCTTGGGGCCGTATCGTCCCAGCGCCACGAACAGCGTTGGTAGTTTCAGCGCGAGCGACACCACCCTGACCAACAAGCAGGTGCTGACCCTGACTTTGGACTCGACCGATGACCATCTGAAACTGCGCCTGCGGCATCGCCGCCAGCGGGCGTTGACCTGGGAAACCGCCCTCGACCCGGCCCGGGGATTTCTGGACCTGTGGGGGGCGCGTGAAGTGGTGGTGGAACGTCCGCTGCGCATGGGCGACGTGGCCGCCATCTGTTTCAACACCGGTCGTGTGACGCCGGCCATGCTCCGCGTTCACGCCCAGCAACTGTGGAACATGGAGCAGTTGTTCAGCACCAATGCGGTGGCCACCAATCAAGTCTCCCCGGACGTTTACCAGGGAAGCCTCGTGTATCTCGTGGGCATGAGCTATTACGAGCGGGGTGCCCGTTATGACGACACGTTCCGCCGCCTGTTCAAGGTGCAGGACATCTCCCAGTTTGCGATGGGCCTGGCCAAGATCAGCCCGAGGCGCAATGCCGACGGCACGCTTTACAACGGGACCGTTGATCCCATCTGGCCTAACGTGGACATGTTCTATCAGGAGGTGGTCAACGCGGGGAACGGCAGCGTGCGCCTCGATTCCGGCTGGGATTACAAGGCGGCGCGGCGAAACTACTTCAACCTGTCCATCGCCGATCTGTCCGCGCAGGAACATGCGACGCTCAACATCTTCTACGGCCAAAGCAACGCGGTTTCCACCGTCAAGCTGCTTCAACTGGCGGCGCTCAAGGCGCAGTCCGGCGGGTCCAATGTGGTTGAGTTGACGCCCCACAATTATCTGGCCGCCGGCAATACCCCTTATGCGGGCAAGTATCTCAAGGACCACGATCCCTCCTTGTGGTCACAGGTGACGGGGTTGTTCGAGCAGCCGGGCACTCAGGGCTTCGTGGTGGGCTGGATGCCGCCCGGCCCGCAAACCAACGCCAGCGGTTCCTTTGCCGGCATGGGCGCGTTGGTCATCGGCGCGGACCAGAACGTGGCTTTGATTGGCAACAACCAATACGGCGCCTATGGCGATTCCTTGAATGGCATGATTCAGCCCTACCAATTGTCGCAGTGGAATCTTCAGTCCGATCTGTTCGGCAATTACAACCTGAACCTCAGCGATCCCACCCCGGCGACCTGGCAGCCGGCCTACGAATCCTCCTCCTCCTTCAACGTCGCCTCGGACTTCGGCCTGTTGAACAGCGGATCGTTGCTGGCCAATCCCTACCAGGCGCAGGCGGGCAGCCTGGCGTCGTGGCTGTATAACGACACGCCCGGCACCTATCTCAGCACCTATTCGCAGGTGACGGATCTTGGCTGGCTGGGTGTGCCCGATTCACGCGAGGGTAATTCTTTCCTGGGCACCATCGCCGACCCGGTGAACACCATGTCCGGCGAGTTCTACGTGGATGACGTGGACCTGACGCTGCCGGGACCAATGCCCCTTCAGATGCGGCGCAATTACGGCAGCCACAATCTCGCGGCCAATCAACTGGGCTACGGGTGGAAGCTGAACTACATGCCCTACCTGAGCGTCAGCCCGGACAGCGAGGTGATTTACGCGGCTGAACCCGATGGCTCCGTGCTGGCCTTCGGTCTGGTGGGAACGAATCTTTGGGCGCCGACGCCCGCGCTCAATCCCTCGCTCAACAACAACACCAAAAACGGCATCGGCTCGGTGGCCAACCAGTTCAATGCGCGTCTGGCGAAAACCTCGGTGGGCTCGACCAACTACTACACCCTGACCAACGGCGACGGTTCCCGGCGCGTGTTTCAGGAAATGAGCTTCCCGCTGACGAATTCCACGAGTTGGGACCGCCTCCGTCCCTACCTGACTACCTGGCATGACAACCGCAGCAACTATTACCGTTTCGAGTATGGCACCAACGCGGGCGCGGCGGACTACGGCCAGGTGCGGCGCATCGTCAGCAGCAGCGGCAATGTGGTGCGCTTCCTGTATGATGTTCAGGCCCGGGTGGTCGAGGCTTACAGCCTGGACGGGCGGCGCGTCCAATACGAGTTCGATGACCACGGCGATCTGCGGACGGTGATCCGGCCCGACGGCTCGGAACTGGGCTACGAATATCAACTCGCCAACTGGACCACCAACGGCGTCACCAACGTCTATTCCACCCACTTGCTGACCCGGGAACTCAAGCCGGACGGGCGGGTGCTCCGGAATGAATACGACAATCAAAGGCGCGCGACGAACCAGTGGGCAACCGTCGGTCCCGATCTGCGCCTGGTGCGCAATGCCACGTTCATCTACACGAACAACTTCAACCTCACCAATCTCACCGCCACGCTGACCGGCACGACCACCGTGCTGGATTACACGAACAACCCAACGACCTACTTCTACACGAACAGCCTCATCCGGCGCGTCCGCGATGCGCTGGGCGCGGAACTGGTGCAGGCATGGTATGAGGCCGGTGAAACCAATGCCCCGGCGTATCCGCGCAGTTTGAAGACCGTGACGGACAAGCGCGGCCTGGTGACCAGTTACTTCTACGACTCGCGGGGAAACGTGACGAACACCACGATGCGCGGGGATCTGCTGGGTGATGGCAACACCAACACCACGGCGGTCATGCTGTCCGGCTTCTCCACCAACAACAACCTGCCCGAATGGACGATCAGCGCGAGCGGCACGACCAACCTGTTCTTCTACACGAACACCTGGCTGCTGGCCCGGCAGGAGATCTGGCCCAGCAACGCCACTCCGGCCCAGGCAGTGGTGAACCTATACAACTACTCGAATGTCACGAATGCCGATGGCACCGCTGCCTACGGTGTTCGCGTGATGGAAGTCCGGGCGGCGGGAACGTCGGACGCGGCCACCAATGCGTGGGTTTACAGTTCACGCGGTTTCCCGACACAACAGACGCGCTATACGGGCACCGCCGACCCCAACGTGGTGGTGACCAACCTTTACAACACGCGGGGGGAACTGGCGTTGCAAACGGATGCGGCCGGGCGCAGCACCCGGCTTGGCTTCGATCCTTTTGGACGCCCGCAGTCCCGCGAGGTGTATGAAAGCGGGAGCGGCGCACCTGTATCGTGGGAGTTCTCCTATTACAACGAAAACGGCGAACCGACCTGGAGTGACGGCCCGCGTTACAACCCCGAGGATTACGTCTGGCGCGATTACGATGGTGCCGGCAGGCTCACGACGGAAATCCACTGGCGCTCAGAAGCCCGGGAGGATGGGACCGGCGTGCAGGCTCCGACGGGTGACAACCTATACGCGACGCGCTTCCAGCAATTCGACGCCTTCGGCAACCTCACGGGCACCACCGACCCACGTGGCAACTACAGCCGGAAATTCTATGATGTTCTGGGGCAGTTGACCCGCGAGGAATTCTACAGTGCCGACGGTGTGCTGCTGGCTACCAACGGCCTGGCCTACAACGCCGCCGGGGACGTGACCAATGCGTTCAATGCGCTTGGCGGCTCGACGACGAAGCAATTCACCAGCACGGGCAAGCCGAAGTATCACAAGAATCCGGACGGTTCCACGAATGCGTGGCGGTATTACGCCGATGGCCGGGTGCGCCGCGAAATCCAGCGCAACGGCGCGTATTGGGAGACGACCTACAATGACGCCAACCGCACCTCGACGCGCATCTTCCATTCCGCCGGAGGTTCACCGCTGGCCACCAACGTCACGGCGCTGGACCGGCGAGGCAATGTGTTCACCCGCACCGATGCCGCCGGGAACACCTTCACGAATTCCTTCGATGGACTCGACCGGCTGAAATGGTCGGCAGGACCGATGATCGTGTTTGAAACGCCACCCGACATGCCTGCGCCGCCCGGTGGCCCGCCACCGCCGATTCAACAGGCGGTCACCAACTTTTATGATGCCGCCGGGTTGGTTCAAACCAGCGTCAACGCCGTCGGCGATCAGACGATCACATATTTCGATGCCTTGGGCCGGACCACGCGCACGGAGGTTCGTTCCGCCGCCAACGGGCTGGTGCGCGAAACCACCACGGCCTACCGGGCCGATCATCACGGCGTCACGGTGACCAATGGTTCGGGCTCCGGTGGCATTGTTTCAACCAGCTACACGGACAATGACGGGCACACGGTGTTGTCCATCGGCTATACCTCGGCGAACGCCCGGGAATTCACCCGGCAGGAATTCGATGCGGCAGGGAACCTGACCTATTGGGGACGGTATTCGACTACCAATGGAGTGCTCGCGCCGCTGTGGAGCGGGGCCATTTATGCCTATGACGGATTGAACCGGCGCACCTACACGCTGGACCGGGACAACGCGGAAACCTTCTTCAGCTACAACGCGCTGGGCAACCTCACCAACCGCATCATGCCGGGCGGTCTGCGCTGGCAGGCGCAATACAACAACGCCGGTCAGTTGCTAACTTCCTGGAATTCTTCCACCAACGGCCTGGGCACACGCACGAACAGTTATGCCTATTTTGGAGCGGGCAACTCATTCGCAGGCTTGCAGCAATCCCACACTGACGGGCGCGGCGTCGTTTGCTCGATGGGCTACGACGATTTCCTGCGCCCGACCACCAACAGCTACAGCGGCCCGTTGTCGGAGCACGACATGGACACGCTCCGCCAGTATGACGCCCGCGGGTTGCTGACGCAGATCAGCGAAGGCTTTGTCCAAGGCACCAATGGCCCGTCCACGTTGATCAGCCGCTCCTATGACCCTTACGGACAGTTGGCGGGAGAAACGATCTCGGTGAATGGCGTGCAGCATTCCACCACGAGCCAGCAATGGAGTTCCGCCGGGCGGCGCGACTGGATGAGCTTCTTCAACTTCTCCTATCGCTTCGGCTGGCAGGCGGATGGCCAGATGTCCTCCGCCTCGGCGGGCGACTGGGCCAATGGCAGCTACGGCTACAGCACAGCCGGATTGCTGAACTCCCGCACCATGAATGGCCTGTCGGTCAACGTGACGAGTCGCGATGGCGTCGGACGCATCCTGGCCCGCACGAGTGTGGTGAACTCCGAAACGCAGTTGAGTGAGACGCTGGCCTGGACGGGTGACGGCTTGTTGTCCGCCCACGATTTGGCGCGGACGGAGGATTTCACGGATAACCGCAGTTACGATTACGCCACGCTATCACGCCGAGTCATGACTGAGCGCCTCAAGCTCACCGGCTCGACCGGCTGGACGAATGTGTTTGGTTACGACCAAGGCGTGAGCAATGGTCCGGGCGTATTAACTCGTGTGGCGGAACCGCAGGCAGGTGGCGCGGAATGGACCGCTGAACTAGATGGCTTCAATCGCATTGAACATGAGACGAACAACGTGGTGCGTCGTCCGGCGAAGGGACGCCTCAATGCCACGCCGCAATACGGCACCGTGAGCGTGGCCTTGGATGGCCGTGCCTTGTCGGTGAACACGTTCAACACTGGCGACACCAACTGGCCGACAGAATGGCGCACGGAGATGGAACTGCGCCCCGGAAGGCGAACGCTCGTGGCCACGGCGCAACATTCGAGCAAGCTGTTCACCACCAACTCCAGCGTCACCTTCACCAACAATGCGCTGGATCAGACCACGGTGAATCACTTTGCCGAAGGGCAACTCAGCCATCGCGTCTGGGTGAACAGTCTCGGGCAGACGAACCGGGTGCAGACGTTCGCCTGGGATGGCCGGAGCCGCTTGATTGCCACGACGGAGGTGGATGACCAGAACAACGGCTACAACTGGACTGCCGTGTATGATGCCCTCGGGAGGCGGCTGAAAACAACAACGGTCATCGTGACCAATGGCTTCGCCCTCACCAATCAGCCGAAGGTCATCGCATCCTACTTTGATCCCGGAGTGGAGTTCCTCGAACTGGGTGTCAACGTGAGTGGCAAGGCTCGCTGGAAAGTTTTCGGTCCTGATCTCAACGGCAGCTACGGCGGGATGAACGGCACGGGCGGATTTGACGGCGTTGTGGACGACGTGGGTGTGGTCCGCCCGGTGGTAAGCGATGCCCGGGGTAACGTGCATGGCCTATTCGACACGGTGGAAGGGGTCATGCAATGGAATGGTTCACGGCCTACGGGCTACGGAGCCGTGCCGGAACACCGTCCGCTGTCCCTCGCCGACAATGGTGACTTGGGCAGCGCCAGCGCATGGCGCGGCCGCTGGCCGGATCGCTCAGGCTTGTATTGGCTCGGTGCGCGGTATTACGACCCGGTGGCCGGGCGATTCATCTCCTGTGATCCTTACGGGCACGATGCGGACCCGAGTTTGTATGCGTTCGCCGATGGCGATCCGATCAATCGGTTTGACCCTGACGGGAGGCTGGGAAAAGGAGCTTACGCTGGATGGACTGATGCGTCGGTTCCCGCCAACGCCAGTTCGGCATTTATGGCGGGCTATTATGGTGGTGGGGTAGCCGGTGGGTTCCAAGAAGGGTGGCAAGGTGGCCAGCAAATCCTGGCCAATACCTTTACCTTTGGCGGAACAGATGCTTTAGGTTGGACAGACACCAGCCAGCTTCAGGGCTGGGAATACACGGGCAGCCGCATTCTGGCCACGACGGGGCGGGAGGCTTTGATTGGTGCGGCGACGCTAGGCTCATTCCAAATGGCGCGGTATGGTTCCGAAGGTGCGCTTTACACCTATCAGGGATTGCAGGTGATGAACGCCGGGCGTTCTGGCTACGCGATTGGCACAGGTATTGACCAGGTTAGTCAGGGCAACAATTGGGGCTACCTGAACATCGGAGCAGGAACCCTCGGGTTGGCTGGTGGCTTCACGATGGCGGGAGTAGCTCCTGAGTTGAACACATTGGGAGGATTTCCGCAATATAGTGGACCGGTGCCGCCTGTGCTTCCGGCGGTGGGTCAGCCTGTTTATGGTGCCTTGGATCAGTTCGGGCGGCCGACAGGTGCCTACGCTACCATTGACCAAAGCGTGATCGGCACGGGAACAAGGGCGAGTCAGTCAATCACGCCGCCGGGCTATGTGGTCGATGCGGGTCTTGCTCGTGGCCATCTAATCGGTCGCCAACTGGGCGGGGCTGGAGATGATGCAAGAAACCTCGCGACTATTCTTCAGAACCCCGCAAACCATCCTGTCATGAGCGGTTTCGAGGGACAGGTGCGTGCGGCAGCACAAGCAGGACAGACGATCAATTATTCTGTCACCCCGGTTTATCAGGGCGTGAACTCAATCCCGAGTGGGTTCACAATCATGGGACAAGGTAACGGGGGCTTCCAAATGAGCGTCACCGTTTTGAACCGTTGAAGTCGAGGTTACACATGAGTATTGACAGACTAAAACAGCTTTTACCCCCTCCGGTAGCCCCAATTGAGTTGGGGCAGCCGGACGAGTGGCTTGCCGTCGAGCAGCGGCTCGGCATCGCGCTGCCCGCTGACTACAAGGACTACATAACCTCGTTCGGAACAGGCTATCTAGGTAAATTCTTGTGGATATTCAGCCCATTTGCACGCAAGACGACGTTGAACTTGGAATGTCAGATTAGGGTCCGCTTGGATGCGCTTCGAGAAATCAAGCGACAGTTTCCCAATGATGTGCCTTTTAAGGCATTTCCAGAATCGGGTGGCTTGCTGCCATGCGGGGCCACCGGTAATGGTGATTGTCTATATTGGCTGACAGAAGGAGCCCCTGAGAAGTGGCCAATACTAGTGAACGAATCAAGGGGACCGGACTGGGTTAGATTCGCCATGCCCCTTACGGCATTCTTGGTTGGCGTCCTTCGACGCGACATCGTCTGCGAGATTTTCCCCCAAGATTTTCCGCAGCCGGGTGCGTCGTTTGAATCACGAAGTTAAATGAACCTCACGAGCCAAAGCAGCACCCACGCCAATAAAATCAACGCACAACATGCTGAAGCGCGGTCCAATGCCCGATGCGACGCCAGGCCAAGCGATTCCGAAATAGTTTTCCCCATGAGAACGATCCAAGTGCCTATTTGTTGGCGACACATCATCATCGCATCAGTGCTCATTTGCGCGGCAACACAGGGCCAAAATCTACCTTACCTGGCGAGTGGGGCATTGGCTTTCAACTTGTCCATCGGGGAAGTGTATACGCCGACAAACGGGTTCACAGCCAAGACCCGCGTCGAGTATAGCGACACCAACTCCCAATGGTCTGCGGACTTCACATTCTGTCAAAACGGCACCAACGCCCGGTGTGATTTTCGTGTCACTGAATTTGGCGGTCCCCCGGAACAAGCCAAAAAGGCACTTCGCCAACTTGGACTCGACGAACTGACCGCCCTTGTCAATCTTAGCTCGAACACACTGGACGTAATTAGTCCGCAATTGCGGAGCTATCTCCACATTGATGCGCCTCCTCCATTGAGGAAGGTTCTCAGGTTGATGAGGCAGCAAAAAGACGAAAGGGTGATACTCGGGGATGAAACCCTCGACGGAGTTCAGTGCAAAAGAATTCGGATTATCGACCGGGAATCACCTGATGTAGTTGCGACAGCGTGGTTGGATGTGAATGGGGGTAATTTTCCAAAACGCATCGACATCGTGCGGGGCACCGAACACACGAAGATCATGATTGTCTCGGTAACGCTGTCGCCTCCGAATGTAGACCTGATGCGGGTGCCTGACGGCTACACATGCCACACCAACTCAGTGGAGTTTCTTCAAGCGGCCCGTGTTGCTGGGGAAAGGGTCTTAAAATTGGGAAATTGAAATAACAAGAAAAACCGATTCACCGCCTGATCACATCGCCGAATGCATCCGCAAGCCATCCACAGCACTGGGGCAAGAACCATTAGCGTCGAGACGGGGTGCTTCAACTGTAATGAATTGCCTGAACTAAAATGCAACTATTGCAACTGATTTGTGTTTGCTTGCTCATCGCGCTGACCGGTGCCAACGCGCAACTTGCGGTCACGGTTTCACCGGTGAAGGTCACCGGCCAAAAGGCCATCGTGCCCTTGGCGATGCAGAACGGATTCTCCGAAAAGATCGAATCCGCACGGGCCGTTTGCTTCCTCATGGATGAACAGGGCAAAACCGTCGGGCCGCCCACCACGCGCTGGGTGATCGGCGGCAGCGACACCAACGGACTGGCGGCAGGGGCGACCAACGTGTTCCATTTCGTCGTGACCAGCGACAAGCCGTTTACCACCACAAACCTGACGGCGAAGGTTTCATTCAGCCGCGTCGTGCTGGAGGGCGGCAAGCTCGTGGAGCCGACGAAGAATGTGCAGATTCAGGAGGCGCCTAAGACCAAGTGAGTGACCGCCCGGCAATGAGCAACCACAGGCATCGTGTTCTCATCTCCACGGGTGAATCCGACATCTTCCGCAGTGCCGAGGCGCTGACCCAGCATCACTTTGATTCCCGGGGTGGCGTGGAGATCTTCCAAGCGAATCACTCCGACAATTGTGTGCGTCAGGCAGCTACCGGCGAGTTTGGTATCATCATACTGTTCGGCCAGACACTGTTGTCCCGCCGTGGCCCGGTGGGCTCACAGTTGGATAATGCCATCGCCACCATCCAGGCGATAAAGTCCAAGTCCGCTACACCGCTGCTGGCGTTTTCCACGATGCCTGGGGAACGGGAAGAACTGTTATCAGCCGGGGCGCATGGCTTCCTGGCGATGCCCTACACATTGGGCGAGTTCACCGGCGCGATGGATCGGTGCTTATCCGTTCTCCAGTTGCGGTCCACACAGCACCTCCGCCGGAAGCCGAACTCACAGCACGGGGTCAACTGTGAGTGTTCCGTTTGATCTGTTCTTTCGCGGTGTTGAAAGCATCGGCCTTGGCCTCGATGTCAACGCGACCGAATCCAACCACGACGTCCGGCGGTATGTCTGTTGTGGAAGGTTCGATCACGACAATCGCTGCAATGAAGCCGGAGTTTTGAATCGGTTGAAACCGAAGAAGGCGGATTTCACGGCCTCCGAACAGGAGCACGTCAGGCAGAATGGCTGGCAGATCGCTCATGGCGGGGTGATTATGCAACCACAACAATCGCCATCAAGAAATCATTCCGCATTGAAGCACCGGACTCGCCAGACCCCGCAAGCAATAGCTAAAGGAAAGCCCGTCCACCGGACGAACTTTCCGTGAATCTCACGCCGCCAGTTTCCGAAGCCTGCGCTCCGTCGCTGCGGGTGAGGTGGCAAACCGGGCGCGACCGGTGGCCCAAGTTCGCAGTGCGTTGATTTGTTCGGCCATCGTCTTGGACAGTGGCACGAAATCGGTCAGGACACGAGCAATGTCGAGGTCGGTGGGTTCAGTGTCCCGGTCGAAGGCGTCATACAACGAGTCCACGAACACCGCCTCGATCTCACTGCCGGTGAGTCCGTCGCTGGCCCGGGCAAGTTGCACGGCGTCGTAATCCGCCGGGGCGCGACCGTGTTTGCGTATCTGGATGGTCCAGATGGCTTGCCGTTCCTCCACGTTGGGCAAGTCCACGAAAAACATGGAATCCCAACGTCCGGCGCGGAGCAACTCCGGCGGCAACTGGGATACATCATTCGCCGTGGCCACCACGAACACCGGGGCGGTCTTCTCCTGCATCCAAGACAGCAACGACCCCAGCACCCGCGCCGACGTGCCGCCATCCGTGGAACCGGATGATTTGCTCCCAGCCAACCCCTTCTCCAGTTCATCCAGCCACAGGCAGCAGGGCGCAATGGCCTCCGCCGTCTGGATGACCGAGCGCAGATTCGCCTCCGACTGGCCGACGAGTCCGCCATACAAGCGGCCGGCATCCAGCTTCAGCAACGGCACTCCGAACACCCGGGCCGCCACTTTCGCCGTGAGCGACTTGCCTGTCCCGGCAATGCCGATGATGAGCAGGCCCTTGGCGGGCGGCAGACCGTAATCCACCGCACGCTGGGTGAAGGCATTCCGGCGTTTAAGCAGCCAGTCCTTGAGGACATCCAGGCCGCCGATGGATTCCAGCGATTCCCGGGCTTCGATGATCTCCAGCAGGCCGGACTTCTTGACCGCTTGCGCTTTCTCCCGGGCGACCACCGTCGCTGCGATCGATCGGGTCTGGACGTAGGACAGGGCGAAGGCGTTCTCGGCCTCGATGGTCGTCAATCCGCAGGCGGCATCAATCGCCTGTTCCCGGTGGTCGGGCGACAGGTCTTTGATTCCGGCAGACTTCACAATGCCGTCGAGCACATGACTCAACGCTTCCTTCTCCGGCAAGGTGAACTCGACCACGGTGATTTCCCGATCCAGTTCCGGCGGGAGCACCAGCCGGCAGCCGACGATGATGAGGGTCTTCTGCCTCGTCTTGGCCTCCAGCAGCACGTCCTTGAGCTTGCGGACGATGATGGGATTGGGGCGAACGATACATTTCAACGTGCCCATGCAGGAACACGAATTCATGCCCGTTGGTCAGAATCACCCGTCCGCCCAGAGCATCGCTGCGAGGCGAGCATTTGAATTCCTGAACACAACCGATTGAAACAGGGGGCTGATAGGTAATTCCTGCTTCGCTGCGAAGTCGGACACATGAGGCATGACAGCAAGCAGCACCGCGTTGGAGTATTGCGCGGTGACTTGCAGGATTTCAAACGCAGGCATAAAGCGGTCTCGACAGACGGGTTTATTCAGAGCATTACCATGTGTCCGTGCGGTGATTTACCTCGTCAATATGCAGGTTATAGTATCCAAACACTCTCAAATACTCCTCGCGGTATAGCCCTCCCACCGGCGGCAATCCTGACTTGGCACTATCAATAGCACTGAGAAGCCCGTATCCGATCAAATCGGTGTCCCAATAGAACAGGAAATTTGTTATGAAGCCCGGCACTTGCCACGGGATTGTATTGTCATACAGCACTCCGTTTACAGTGACCGGCTGTCCGTCACCGTAAAACACCTCTTCGGCATACCCAACAAATGCGGCAGGGCGGATGCCCGACTTATGGTAATAATCAATGTCGTATCGCTTTGGACCATTGATGCCAAAAGAGGCATCAAGCTTTCCATTCGCGGTATTGCACGCATCGAGAAACACAAAGCGATAGCGATGCCTGATGTCCAGTGAAAGGCTATATGCCGTAATATCCGCAATATCATTGGGGGTGCCATGTCCGTTGAAGTAGAAATTGCGTGAATTGGTGCTTCCGAGGAAACGCGCCAACATCCGTTCATCAAGATTCATTTGGAGAGAGGTGATATTCGTGTCCGGGTGGTCCGGATGTTCGTATCGCAGCGGATAGGTCTGTCCGATGTCGTTCGTTTGTCCCGGCTGCGGATAATAGAGGTAGTAGCCGCCAAACTTTTGCGCTGTTAATGCGAAGGCGTTAATGGATCCTTTCTGGGCATTGTTCTGGCTATAGTCGTATTTGAAATAATCTTGGTAAGCGACAACCCATTTGCCGTGATCTGGCCAGTCTTTCGGACGCTGTTTCTTTGGCGGGTTCTTCTTGGTCACGGTGCCGCCTCCGCTGAGAATGGTCATTCCGCCACTGCTTGTGTCAACGGTGGTTTGAGAATTAAATTGGTAATCCACTAAGGCATTTGTGCGAACCACGCCATTGGTATCCGCCAGATCCCAAAAAGCTTCAATGATTCCATTTGTTGCATAACCGCTAAGCGTTTGAACGTGGTTACTGTTCACGTCTGTTATGACAATCTCGTAAGCTGCATCGGGATAAACAGTCTTGAGATAAAACGCGCCGATGTCCATCTCGCCAATTTCGGGTTCCCATTCGGGGTAATAGATGACATTCGACACTGAGATTGTGAACGGCACACTCCAGCGGCTCAAAGTTCTGCGGTTGCCATCAGGGTTGGTCGGGTCTTTCCAAGTCACCTGAACCTGAAACGTGTGATCACCGTTTTCAAGGTAGCCGGTATCGAATGTGAATTGCCAAGGATACGCGGGCGGAGCGCCAATCGCTCCCTCTCCGGCAAATTTTTCCCCATCAATGATGATGGAAGCGGAGCTTAACTTTCCCCTCACGTCTGTGCCGTAATAATCAGTGTTTCCAGCCTCAATGAGAACCGGAAGGGTGCCTGATAGCACTCCATTCGTAAGGTTGGTGATGCTGACAACATGAACACCGTCCCGCACGACCTGATAAAAGCCTGTGCCCGGTTCAGGTGCGCCGCTTCCGCCTTCAGCGCCGCCGCCTTCTTCGGGGCTTGGCGGGCCATCAAGCGTTTCATACTGCGCCGTTTCGCCTGATAGCCTGCTGGCGCGGGCGGCGAGAATTTTCGCCCTGACTTCTTCCGGCGATGGTGGTAGCGGTGGGTGATTTTTCAATTCCCACTCATACGGTTCACGTCCCTCTTGGGTGCATTTTTCCCATAACGCGGCAAGTCGGGCCTCCTCCCTCGCCTGCTTAATGGCCGCCCGCTCGGCAGGCGTCAGTGACGAGGCAAGGCTTGAGACACCGCTTCCGCTGCCGGATGAGCGCATCATGCCAAAAACCTGTCCGGGCGGGCAGTCCACCCGGTTGGAATGTGTAAACGTGGTGAGGTTCGTTCCCGATTCGGCTGGCAGGTAATGGTGAGCGTGACCCACGGGGTATTCGTGTTTAACGTCTCGCGCCATTGGACAATGTAATTTTCTCCTTCGACGCTCGGCCATGACAACACAACGTCAGGGCAGCGGATGGTGAGTTTAAGACCTTCGATGGCGTGCGTGTGAATAGCAGTTGCGAGCAAGAGGCATGTTGTGGTGAGCGCGATTCCTCGCGCGGTAGTTTTCATGTTATACCCTTTCCATTTTTACCCGGCAGGACTTCCGTGAAGGCTGAGTTCAAACCGTGATTTGAGTGTTTGTTTTTGGTTCAATAACGCAAGCAAATTTCAAAATTGTCTCACTATTTCTTGCCCAAGCTCAGTCGTTCAGTGGTATCCCCGATACGATGCGTTTAACAAGTAGAAGACGATCCAACTCACGATGGCAATGCACCAAAGAATAATCCGAACGAGAATGACATGGCGACTATACCGACGACTTGCTGCTATGATTTCCTCCACGGTCTTTGCCCCTTCGCCAGCAGCTTTCATCCTTAACTTTTCACTAACTACCAGCGGCTCCAGCACAGGGGCAATCAGAAGCGGCAACATGAAAATCGCCATCATCGCGCGCCGCTCGGCACGCACGAGCGGTGCATCGGCTTCCTCATCGAGCATTACGCGGGCAATTTTCCGCTCTGGCTCGCGCCCGACCAGGTGCGCGTCATCACGCTCATCAAAGAGCGGCGGGCGTGACTCCGCTGATTGTGAAGAAAGCCCGCAGGTGTGTTTGCCTGCGGGCTTTTCATTTTACCTCAATGCTTCAATGCCTGCGCCGAAGTTGATGTGATAGGCTTGGCCGCCCAGCACGAGAGCGGGCACGGATTTCACGCCGGACTTTTCGGCTTCGACCACGCGGGATTTGCTCTGGCCGAGGTGGACGGTTTCCACGTCGAATCGCGAGCGGTCGAGCGCGGCGGCGATGTTTTGTTCGGCGGCGATGCAGACGGGGCAGCCTGCGTGATAGAATACAGCTTTGATTTTCATTTATTTATTCGATTAATGGTTTGTCATGGCGCCCGGCTTGTGCCGGGCGTCTCTGACATTTCATCACAGTTTGATTAAACGGATAGAGGGCACGATTTGGTTACCCCTTTCGACGTGTTGAATGGCTTGATAGATTTGCGGCATGAAAAAGTCTGCCAAACATCTGTCCCTGACCGAACGTGGCCGGTATCGGCGGCTGGAGGACGTCGTGGGTTGCAAGTGGTCTGCCGCAGTGCTGGCGGCCATCGCGCGCGAGGTGACGCGCCCCGGCCAACTGGAGCGGTTCATCCCCGGCATCTCAACCAAGGTGTTGAACGAACGTCTCCGCAAGCTGCTGGATTATGAATTGATCGCGCGCCGCGAGTTTCCGGGAAAAATCCTGCGCGTGGAATACTCACTGACGACGACGGGCCGGAAACTTGCAGGGATCATCGAGCAGCTTCGTGATCTGGATGAGGCTCACGCCTCGCACAAACCTGCACAGTAACGATCAACACACACCTCCCCTCACGACGGTCCACAGGGCGCGAAGCCGAAGGCGGAGGTTATCGCGAACATTCTGGCGGACATCCGAGAGCGGAAGGAGTAATCGAGATCCGGATTCGCCTCAAGCGCTGGTGAGTTCGTTCAGACGATACCTGAGGCGCGGCAATGGAACGATATGGACCACTGCGGCCGCGACGATCCCGACCGGTTCCATGGAGGCGACCTTGCCAACCACGTCTTGGAATTCCTCCAATGTCTGATTGAGCTGGGCGTTGAACTCGGCCGTTTCCGCAGCCACCACGGCTTCTTTTCTGGCTTGATTGACGAATTCGTCGTCCGAAGCTGCCGCATTAGCGCCGTGGTTGGCGAAGAATTCAGCAAAATCTGCAATCACCGAAAGCGTTGTAGGAATGTCCACTATGATCGCGGTCTTATGGCGCGGGTTCAAAGCAAGGCGGGCAAAAATTGGCCGGGGTCGCCCCGTGACTGCGACCTTGAGTTCCTGCCATTCATATTCGGAGGGGCTCTTCCTGGCCAGAGATTTGAGCCATTCCTCGTGTCGCTCTGGATTCACATCCGCGAAGGTCGCCGGGATTCCAACCAACACACCACCAATCCGATAGTCTCCGAATCGGAGTGCCTCGGCATGAATCGGGTGGTGGCGATCCCGAATGGCCAGAACCAACGGACGGATGAAGTTGAAGTAATATCCAGCGGCCAGACCGCGGGCGAGATTGTAGGACTCCGTTTCCGACTGCACGCTATCAACGCGTCTGAAGATCAGAATCGCCGCCAGCACGAACGCTCCAAGTCCACCGAGAATGGATGCAAGCGGTTCGAGCCAGTTGGATGCATCCTGCCCTGCTCCTCCCGAAAAACCATTCCACAGCCACCAAATGGAAAAGACAAAAGAAGCGGCGAGAAACAGCGCTCCCTGCCACGGCCAGGCGGTGAGAATGATCTTCCATCGGGGATTTGGCTTTGGTCGCATCGCCCCCCAATTCTTGGGGTCAAACCGGTTGAAGCAAGAATTAATTCTCCCATGCGAGAGATTGATTGAGATTGATTGTTGGTGCCGCGGCGCCGGCAGTCGCCGGTAGCATGTGGAGGCCAGGCTTTACTTGAAAAAGATAATCGCACATTCCAAAACAAGCCGGGCATTTTTCTCGTCGTAACGGCCGGCGAGGTCATTATGAAATCCATAGTTACGTTTCGGACAGGTTCGAAGAATCCGACTCGCCGTGCGCATGCGAATGCGTCACGATGCTTTCATGCGACTGAAACTGCGCCGCTTCCCGTTGCTGCTGGCCCTGATGTCCGTGACGCTCCCCGGCGCCGGCCAGACCACCCCTTCGTGCGACCCGATCCGGACGTTCGCCGATGGCCGGCAACCGTTGCGCGAAGTTTTTGTTTCGCCCACGGGAAACAACACCACGGGTACCGGCTCGCAGGCGAATCCCTATCAGACCATCGGCCGCGCGTTGCAGGGGGTGCAGCCGGGCGACGCCATCCGCTTGTTACCCGGCACTCATGCTCCCGGCAACTCGATCGGAAATTTCGCCGGGACCGCGGACGCGCCCATCTGGATCGGGGGCGTGCCCGGACAACCACGACCGGTGATCAGCGGTGGCGGCACAGCCATCCAGCTCTCAAAAGTTCGTTACGTGATTCTGGAGAATCTCGAAGTCACCGGCGCGAGCGCCAACGGCATCAATTGCGACGACGGCGGCGACTACGCGAACAGCAACGCGACGCATCATGTGCTCTTTCGCCAGCTCTACATTCACGATATCGGCACGGGCGGCAACAATGACGGGTTGAAGCTCTCGGGTGTGAACGATTACTTCGTGCTGGATTGCGAGTTCGCGCGGATGAGCGCGGGCGGCAGCGGTATTGATCACGTGGGTTGTCACCGCGGATTGATCGCGCGCTGTGCGTTCACGGACGCGGGCAGCAACTCGATCCAATGCAAAGGCGGCAGCGAGGACCTCGAGATTCGCTGGAGCCATTTCGTCAATGGCGGCGCCCGCGCCATCAACCTCGGCGGTTCAACCGGCTTCGATTACTTTCGTCCGCCGCTCGCAACCAACGCCGCAAACACGGAGGCCCGAAACATCCGGGTGGTTGCGAACCTGTTCCAGGGATCCGAAACCCCCGTGGCGTTCGTCGGCACGGTTCAATCGGTGGTGGCGAACAACACCATCGTCGCGCCGACACGCTGGGTGTTGCGCATCCTGCAGGAAACGGTTTCCAGCGGCGGCTATACGTTCCTGCCTTGCGGCAGCAACCAGTTCGTCAACAACCTGATTTACTTCGATCGCTCGCAGATCAGCACGTTTGTGAACGTCGGCCCAAATACCGACGCCGCGTCGTTTCGGTTTGCGAACAACCTCTGGTTTGCGTTCAACCAACCCGGCCAGTCGCAGCCCACCCTCCCCGCCGCGGAAACCAACGGGGTTTATGGATTGGACCCGCAATTTGTGTCCGCAGCCGCAGGCAACTTCGCGGTGGCGACCAATAGTCCGGCAGCGGGCAAGGGCCGGCGGTTGCCCCGGGTGTGGGCGGACCGCGACGAGCATTGCTACGCCAATCCGCCCAGCATTGGCGCGTTCGAGGCCCGGCCCCCGCCCCCGGATCGCGCGGATGCGGATGGCGATGCCATACCGGATCTGTGGGAGGCGGACCACGGCCTGGACCGCGATGATCCCGACGACGGCGCGCGCGATTCCGACCATGATTCCTTCAGCAATTTCAGCGAGTATCTGGCCGGCACGGACCCCAATGATCCGCAGTCGGTGTTCACGCTGCGCTCGCCACAACTTGCGACGGGCGACTTTTTGTTTCGCTACGCCACGGTCACAGGCCGAACCTACCGCGTGCAGGCTCGTGATCCGGCCACTGTCGCGCCGTGGACAGACGCCGTCGTTACCAACGGCACGGGCCAGGACATCGAGTTTCGCGCGTTGGCTTCAGCCGAGGCGCACCTGTTTCGGGTGAGAATTGAGCTGGCGGCGGAATGAGCCACGCCTCACTCCTTCCATGAAGCTGACCGGGAGCAGTTGACAGACATTCCGAGGTGCTTGGCTTTTCAGCGATGGCGGAGCCTTGCTCCACAGCGATTCAATCCGATTCCAGTCCGGCGAAAGCGGGAGCAGATATTTCTAACCCGCTCCAGTGCCTTTGATCGCTCCCCGCATGACAGCAATCATTGTGGCCGTTTGCCAATGTCCGTGCGACACTGGCAGACCGGTTCAGTCTCAACCTTCGAGGTGCAATTGCTCCGCCAGGATTTCCGCGATGTCCACAACGCGGGTGGAATCGGATTGCGCAGAAATGCCGTCGGTCATCATGGTGAGACAGAACGGGCAACTGACCGCCACCGTCTTCGCCCCCGTCCCCAGCGCTTCCGCAGCGCGCAGGGTGGACACGCGTTGCTTGGGGTCTTCTTCCATCCAGATGCGACCACCGCCCGCGCCACAACAAAAGGTCTTTTCCCGACGGCGTCCCATCTCGCGCAAATCCTTCGTGCTCGCCGACAGTACCGAGCGGGGCGCGTCGTGGATACGATTCACGCGGGCGAGATAACACGGATCGTGATAGGTAATGGCCCCGCCGCCCGATTTTGTCTCCGGCACTTTCAGGCGTCCGGCGGCAATGAGTTGATCCAGCAATTGCGTGTGGTGAATCACTTCGTAGTTTCCACCGAACTGCGGATAGTCCTTCAGGAAGGTGTTCAAACAGTGCGGGCAGTGCGTCAGAATTTTGCGCACGTGGTATTTGGCCAGGGTCGCGATGTTGGTTTGCGCCAGTTCTTGAAAGAGAAATTCCTCGCCCAAACGGCGCGCGGAGTCGCCCGTGCATCTTTCTTCGTGTCCCAGAATCGCAAAGTTGACGCCGGCATGGTTCAATAACTTCACCATCGCGCGGGTCACCCGCTGCGCCCGGCGGTCGTACGCGCCGGCGCAACCGATCCAGTAGAGCCATTCGAAATCGGGATTCTCCCGCACTGTCGGCGCGCGCAGTCCCTCCGCCCAGTTTCCGCGTTCAGTCGGGGGCAAACCCCACGGATTGCCGCTCGCCTGCATGCGGCGCAGCGCGGTGGCGGCCGTGCCGCTCAGCGCGCCTTCACCCACGCGGTTGCGGCGCAGGTCGGTGATCAATGTCAGTTGATCAATGCGCACCGGGCAAACCTGCACGCAGGCGCTGCACGCCGTGCAGGCCCACAGCGTTTCCGCCAGGATGGTTTCATCGTGCAACGCGCGCAGGAAGGATTTAGCCCCCGGCGCGGCGGCTGCAGCCGCAGGCGCGACCAAACTGAGATTCGCCGTCATGAGCCCCTTCAAATCCTGCACCACGCGTTTGGGCGAAAGCGGTTTGCCAGACGCGAATGCCGGGCACGCTTCCTCGCACCGACCACACTCCATGCACGCATCCAGGCTGAGGAGTTGTTGCTGATCAAAATGTTCAATGGCCGTGACGCCGATGCGTTCGGTCTTTTCCACTTCCTCCAGCGTGATTGGCTTCATTCGTCCCAGCTCGGGTTGGGCAAAAAATAAATTCAGCGGACCAATGAGGATGTGCATCAGGCGCGAATAAGGCACGGTGACGATGAAAATGAAAACCAGCACACTGTGAATCCACCAGACGATCAGATGAGCGGAAC
This sequence comes from Verrucomicrobiota bacterium, assembly GCA_039806955.1. Lineage (GTDB taxonomy): Bacteria > Verrucomicrobiota > Verrucomicrobiia > Limisphaerales > JADLHS01 > JADLHS01. The sequence continues at coordinate 35,418 of JBDHQI010000028.1, forward strand.
GCGCGTCGGCTTCGGTCATTCCGGAAAACCAGTGCGCCATCCATAACCCGACGAACGAGCATTTGGCCCCAATGCCCTCGGGCTGTTGCCAGACGATCCGCAATGCCTCGACGAAATAGCCGGTGACGCCGATGGCGAGAAACGACGTCAGCACATACCAATCAGACGCGCGATGACCGAGGCTGGGCGGGCGATGGGTGCGCCGCCAGACAAACATCAGGCAACCCGCCAAAAACAGCAGCCCGAACGCATCCAAAGTAAACTCGTAGATGACATAGTAGGTGCCTTGATGAAAGTGCAGCGACTTGGAAATCCAACTGGCGATGTTGTCCACCTCCAGCATCGTCGTGCCCAAGAACAACATCATGAATCCGGCAAACAACCAGATGTGCGCCAGCGAGGCCAGGCCGCGCCCGCGCACGCGTTGCTGCCCCAAAGCGTCCGTCCAGAGTCGCAGCAATCCCGGCTTCAGCCGTGCGCAAACTTGTTTAAAGCCGCCGCGAAACAGGTGTTCGACATCAATCGAAACGCCCTGCCGCCACAACTTGAACCGCCGCCACACGCCATGCGCAAAGATCGCCAGGGAGATGATGGTCAGCAGGTAAAAGAGGAGGATGGATGCCGGCGGGATGTTGCCGAAAGTTTCGCGCGTGGGAATCATGGCAACGACGCGTCACTGCTTCAATTGAGCCGTCAGCTCCGGCACGGCGGTATAAACATCCGCGACCAAACCGTAATCCGCGATTTCGAAGATTGGCGCATCGGCGTCCTTGTTGATCGCCACAATCACCTTGCTGTCCTTGATCCCCGCCAGATGTTGAATGGCCCCCGAAATGCCCACGGCGAGGTAGAGGTCGGGAGCCACAATCTTTCCCGTCTGCCCAATCTGCAGGGAATTGGGGGTGATGCCGCTGTCCACCAGGGCGCGGGACGAACCGACCGCTCCGCCCAGCGCATCCGCCAGTCCTCCCACCAGTCGTTCAAAGTCCTCCGCGTTTTTGATCGCGCGTCCGCCGGAAACCACCACGCGCGCTTCCGTGGCATCCGGACGCCCCGCCACTTTCGCTTCGCGCCCGCCGTATTCCGCCAAATCCGGCATCGGCCCGGCCGGCAGCGGGATCTGCTCCACCGGGGAGAGCGTCGTTCCTGCAACCACCGGGGCAAACGCCGCGGCACGGATCGTCAGGAATTTCAGATCACCGGCCAGGGTGACGGTGGCCAGGACGTTGCCCGCATACATCACGCGCTTGAAGACCAGATCATCGTCCGTCCGGCTCACCCCCACCACGTCGCTCAACATCCCCGCGTCCAGCAGCGCCGCCGCCCGGGGCAGAATGTCCTTGGTGAAAGTGGAAGCGGCGGCAACGACGATTCCGTAATCCCGCTGCTTCACCACCGCCTCAATCACCCAGGCATGGCGGTCGGCAAGTGGCGATTGGAGCGGGGCCGCATCCGCCACCAACACCTGGCGCGCCCCATAAGCACGCAGGGATTCAGCCGTTGTTCCCATCTGCGCGCCGATGACCAGCACGTCGTAAACTCCGTGGGTCGTCGCCGCCGTCTGCGCGGCGAAACCGAGGGCGGAGAGCGTTGCCAGCTTCAGCTGGCCTGCGTCGTGTTCTGCAATGACCAAAATGTTTGCCATGATACTTTGTCCAACCCGTTGCTGTCCGTCGCTGCATCAACCTGCGCCTGTGCAATCGCCGGGGCGGCGCGGAGGAGCTGGCGGCGGGTCAAATCACTTTTGCCTCATTTTTCAGTTTGTCCACCAACTCATCCACCGTTTTCACGCGCACGCCAGCCTGGCGTTGCGGCGGGGTTTCGTACTTCAAAATCTTCGTTCGCGAAACGACGGTGACTCCCAGCGCCGCCAGCTCCAATTCCTCCAGCGGTTTCTTTTTCGCTTTCATGATACCCGGTAACGAAACGTAACGCGGCTCGTTCAAGCGCAGATCGGCGGTGACGATGGCGGGCAGCTTCACCGTCAGGGTTTCCAACCCCGCGTCAGTTTCCCGGGTGCAGCGCGCCTGGGTGTGGTTCTCTACTAACTCGAGCTTGGAAACAAAGGTCGCCTGACCAATGCCCAGCAATGCGGCGAGCATCTGGCCGACTTGATTCGAGTCATCGTCAATCGCCTGCTTGCCCATCAACACGAAATCGGGTTGCTCTCGTTGATAGACAGCCGCGAGAATTTTGGCCACGGCCAGCGAATCCAGATCAGCGTTGGTCTTGATCAGCAACGCCCGCTTGGCGCCCATGGCCAACCCCACGCGCAAAGTTTCGATGGCTTCCTCGCCGCCAACACTCACGACGACAAGGTCCATTTCACCGAGTTTTTCTTCGAGGCGCAGCGCTTCTTCCAGCGCGATGGCATCGAAGGGGTTGACTGAGAATTTGACGCCGTCCGGTGCCACGCCCGAGCCATCCGGCTGCAGCCGGATTTTCGTGTCGGGATCGGGCACTCGTTTGATGGGAACTAGAATTTTCATTGGCACATCTCAAAAATCCCCGCGCCGCCCATGCCGCCGCCAACGCACATGGTCACCAAACCATAACGACCCTGACGCCGCTTGAGTTCATGCAGAATGGATACGGTCAACTTCGCGCCGGTGGCGCCGAGTGGATGCCCCAGCGCAACCGCGCCGCCATTCACATTGACGCGATCCGGCGGCAGATCGAGCTGACGAATGACCGCAAGTGATTGGCAGGCGAAAGCTTCGTTCAACTCAATCACATCCAGGTCCGCAATCTTGAGCCCGGCACGTTGCATGGCTTTGGGAATTGCCTCCACCGGACCGATGCCCATGATGCCTGGCGGCACCCCACCAACCGCGTAGGTGACAAAACGGGCAATGGGTTTCACGCCCAACGCCTTCACCCTCGCGCCAGACATTAAAATCACCGCAGCGGCGCCGTCGCTGCGTTGCGAAGCGTTGCCAGCGGTGACCACTCCTTTCGGACCAAAAGCGGGTTTCAACGCCGCGAGCCGCTCCAGTGAGGTGTCGCGGCGCGGCCCTTCGTCCGCCTCGAAAACATATTCGGTGATTCTGCGTCTGCCGTTGCCATCCAGACTGACCTCACGCACCGGCACGGAAACACATTCCTCTTTGAATCGTCCGGCATCGAGTGCGGCGAGGGCTTTCTGATGGCTTTCCAAAGCGAAACGGTCCGCGTCCTCACGCGAAATTTTGAATTGCGCAGCCAGCTTTTCCGCCGTCAATCCCATCGAAAGATAAGCGTCCGGCATCCGCTCCACGAGCTGCGGATTGGGCGACAATTTGAAACCACCCATCGGCACCTGGCTCATGCTTTCCGTGCCCCCCGCGGCGATGACCTCCGCCATGCCGCTCATGATCCGTTGCGCGCCGAGGGCAATGGCCTCGAGGCCGGAAGCACAAAAGCGATTGACGGTCACACCCGGCACCTGATCCGGCCAACCGGCAATCTGCCCGGCAATTCGCGCGAGGTTCATGCCTTGCGCCGCTTCAGGCATCGCGCAACCGAGCATTACATCCTCGATCTGCTCCACCGGCAATTGCGGCACCCGCGCCCGCGCGCCCTGAAGCGCAATCGCTGCAAGATCATCCGGACGCACGGCACGCAATTTCCCTTTTGGCGCTTTGCCCACCGGCGTGCGCACGGCCGCAACAATAAAGACTTCGTTCATAACTTCAATTCCGCAACGGCTTGCCAGTTTTAAGCGTGTGGGTGATGCGTTCCAGGGTCTTCGGCTCGCCGCAAAGGCTGAGAAAGGCTTCCCGCTCCAAATCCAGAATATACTGCTCGGTGACGAAATGCAGCGAGGTCAAATCACCGCCGCAGAGAATGTGCGCCAGTTTATTGCCGACCTTTTCATCGTGCTCGCTGATCTGGCCCGCCGCGCGCATTTGCTGGAGTTGCAGTCGGCAAAGGGCAATCCCGCTTTCACCAATGGCCGGTAGATCCGTCCGTTGTGGCTGCGGCGTGTAACCTTGAGCGACCAGGTGCAACACCTCGACTTTGGCTTCACCGAGCAACCAATCCTGGTTCAGGACAATCGTCGTTTCGCTCGGCCGCAAATAACGCAACTTCAACGCTTCGGCGGCGCTCGTCCCCACCTTGGCCAGACCAATGGTTTCCCACGCGTGCCGCACTCCGGGGAAAAAATCTGCACCCTCATCCCGGATGACGCCTTCCGTGCTGCGAATCAACATTTCCTTCGTGCCTTGCGCGCCGGGGATCAAGCCCACGCCCACTTCCGGCAGGCCCATGTAGGTTTCCGCTGCAATGACGATGTGATCGCAACCCAGGGAAAGCTCCGTGCCGCCGCCGAGGGTGTAACCGTGACACGCGGCGACGACCGGCTTCTCGAATTGGCGCAAGGTGCTCGTCGCTTTTTGGAAAGTGCGAATCAACAGGTCAATCTCATCCCAATCCTGATTTTGAATCTGCGTGGCCAGCAACAGCAGGTTCGCCCCGGCGGAAAAATGCTGGCCTTGATTTCCAATCACCAGTCCGGCGAAATTCTGGCGCACGGCTTCCAGAGATTGTTTGAGCAGCCCCAACTGATCGCCGCCGATGACGTTCATCTTCACGTGAAATTCCAGGCATGCGACCCCGTCGCCCAAGTCCACCAGGCTCGCGCCTGGATTGCCGCACACGACCTTGTTGGCTTGATGCAGCCGCGGCAAATGAATGGCTTTGGGAGATTCTGCTTCCGCCGTGTAAGCACGCGAACCAAGATCAAAGAATGAACGCCGCCCATGCACCAGTTCGTAAAACGAATTTTTGCCTGCCGCCAGTAAATCGCGCACCACCGACGGCACGGCGCGACCTTCGGCTTCCAGGCGGTCCGCCGTCGCACGCACCCCCAGCGCGTCCCACGTCTCAAACGGCCCCAGCTCCCAGTTGTAGCCCCACTTCATCGCATTATCCACGGTGACCACATCGTCGGCGATCTCGGTCAACCGGTCGGCAGCGTAAGCCAACACCGCGCTCAGATGTTTCCACGCGAACACACCGGCTTGGTCCGTCGCGACGCACAGGGCGCGAATGCGTTCCCGGCAGTCACTGATTTTGGCGGCCGCTTCGAGTGCAGCAAACCGCGGCTTCTGCTGGGGCCGATACTCCAGCGTTTGGTAATCCAGTGTCAGGATTTGCCGGCCTCGGTCTGATTTCACGCGTTGATAAAATCCCTGCCCCTTCTTTTCGCCCCACCAACCGCGCCGCACCATGTCCTCGATGAATCCGATCTCGCGAAAGACACTATGTTGCGGATCGTGCGCCAGCAGGCCGCGCAGGTTGCGTCCCATTTGCGCGAGCAAATCCACGCCCACAATATCGCCCAAGCGGAACGTGGCGCTCTTCGGACGGCCAATCGCCGGACCGGTCATGGCGTCCACTTCGTCAATGGTCAAGCCTTGTTCGATCATCAGCAGGACGACGTGTTGGATGTCAAAGCAACCGATGCGATTGGCAATGAAACCAGGCGTATCCTTGGCCATGACCATTCCCTTGCCCAGCGTCGCCGCGCCGAAATTCGCGAACGCCTGGAGCAGTGCGCGATCCGTATCCGGCGTGGGAATTACTTCGAGCAACCGCATATAACGCGGTGGGTTGAAGAAATGCGTTCCGAAGAAGCGCCGACGATATTCCAACGGCAGGTCCCGGGTCATGCCCGCGATGGATAACCCGGAAGTGTTTGTGGAAACCAATGCGTCGGGTCGCGCGTGCGCCGCGATCCGGGCGTGCATGGCCAGCTTCAACTCCATCCGTTCCAGAATCGCCTCAATGACCCAATCGGCGTCTCGAATCTCGGCCAGATTATCCTCGACGTTGCCAACGCGAATCAGGCTGGCGGTTTCGGGCGTGAACAGCGGCGCCGGCTTTAATTTTTGCATCCGTGCGAACAACGTCCGCGTGACCCGGTTGCGCACTGCCGATGATTGCAGCGTAAGTCCGCGCGCCTGTTCCTCCGGCAACAATTCCGTGGGAGCGACATCCATCAGCAGTGACGGAATACCCACGTTGGCGAGGTGCGCGGCGATTTGCGCGCCCATGTTTCCCGCGCCGATGATGGCGGCTTTGCGAATAGTCAGCATGGCTTCAATTCTGTTCCGACACTTTGCGACATCTCCTCAACCAAGCCCTTCCGGGCTCGGCGACTGAGAGTTGACGGCGTAAGTGTGGCGGCAAGTTGGTCAACAAGTCAAACAATCCAGTTTCAAATTCAGCTTCAAAATCTGATCCAGATCCGTTGCGGAGCGCGACGCGTGACTGCGTTACAAGTTGCGCAACTCGCGGCGCAGATATTTGCCCACGCCGGACTTGGGCAAGGAATCCCGGAATGCGACAATTCGCGGAATTTTGTAACTTGCGAGCCGACCGCGACAAAACGCGACGACCTCTTCGGTGGTGGCGCTCACCCCGTCTTTCAACACGAGGAACGCTTTGACCGTTTCCCCCCGGTAACCGTCTGGCACGCCGATGACCACCGCCTCCTTCACTTTCGGAAATTCAAACAGGACCTCCTCGACTTCCCGGGGATAAATGTTGTAGCCCCCGGCAATGATCATGTCCTTCTTTCGATCCACGATGTAGAAAAATCCCTCGGCATCCTTTTTGGCGACATCCCCGGTGTAAAGCCAACCATCACGCAACACCGCCGCGGTTTCCTCGGGCTTGTTCCAATAACCCCGCATGACCTGCGGACCGCGAATGACGATTTCTCCGACCTCCCCCACCGGCATTTCGCGCGTGCCGGTTTCCAAATCCATGATCCGCGCTTCGGTATCAGCGATCGGCAATCCGATGCTGCCCACCTTGGGGGTGCCTGCCAATGGATTGATGTGCGTGACCGGGGAGGTTTCCGTGAGGCCATAGCCCTCCACCAATTTGCCGCCGGTCAGCGCTTCGAACTTTTGTTTCACCTCGGCGGGCAACGGGCCACCGCCGCTCATGCAAACCCGGAGCGAATCAAAACCGTAACGTCGCACGTTGGGCGCATTGTTGAAGGCGACGTACATGGTTGGCACTCCGTGATAAATGGTGGGGCGATATTTGCGAATGAGATTCAACGCGGCGCGCAGTTGAAAACGCGGCAACAGGATGACACAACCGGTCATGTAAATCGAAGAGATCATCACGCACGTCATCGCGTAAATGTGAAACAACGGCAGCCCCGCCACGAAAATTTCTTTGCGTTCCGCTCCGCCCGTGAGCCAGTTCATGGCTTGAGCGGCATTGATGACGAGATTGGCGTGGGTCAGCATTGCGCCTTTGGAAATTCCCGTCGTGCCGCCGGTGTATTGCAGGCACGCAATATCCGCCGGCTCCGGCCCATCCGCCAATCGCCCGTCCGCCGGATGCAGCAGTTCCGCCCATTCATGCGCCTGCACCCCGGTGGAACGAAGCCGATGCGACTTGCCCACACCCTGGCTGGATTCCGGCGTGGATGGCCCATTCAGTTGAGCCTCGAGGCGTGCGAACTGGGCGGGAGCATATTGGCGCAGTCCCGTCAAAACCACGTGTTTCAAGGTGGGTAACTGCGGCGCAACCTTGCGAATGATCGCGTTAAAGTGCCGGTCCGCCATCACCAGCTTGACTCCGGCGTCGTACCATTGATGTTCCACCTCGCGGGCGGTGTACATCGCGCTGGTGGCGGTAACAATCGCTCCGACTCGTAACGCTGCAAAATAAGCGATCACAAACTGCGGACAATTGGGCATCATCAGCGCCACGCGGTCCCCCTTGGCGACGCCCAGCGCGCGGAGGCTGGCGGCCACCCGATTCACGTGATTCGCCAACTGGTCGTAAGTGATCCGACCTCCAAAGTAGATCAACGCGGGTTGGTCCGGCGCTTTCGCCCGGGCCCGCTCCAGCAATTCTGGCAGGGAGATTTTTGGGTTCATCATGTTTCTGGAATTGTGCCGCAATTTGACACCGGCACCACTGAACCGCAAGGAGTTTTGTGGCGCCGCCTTGTCCACTTACTTGGCGGCGAGCAAGGCCGCGTAACTGCCCAATTCACACAGCTGTCCGGCAATGGCCCGCCTCAGCGCCACGGTGTTCAACGGAGTCCAACGCAGCAGCCGCCGCACCATTCCCAACTGTGCCCGCAATTCGTCTCCCTGCGAAACGGCCGCCAACGCCTGGCGCGCAAGCAATTCCATCCGCCCCACCGAATCGTTGACGAACGTCAATGTCAGATCACTCCGGACATCCGCGACACCGCGAGCGGAACGAACTTTGAGCGAGCGCAACAGGGCGCTTTCCCCGAGATACACTTCAATGATTAAATCGCTCAGTGCGGCGCCGACCTCCTGTTCCTCAGCCATCTTGTCGCCAAATTTCTGATACGCCACGCCCGCAATGAACAGCGCCAGTTTCTTGGCGTTCGCCAACAGCTCGCGTGCAACGAGCAGCGGATCGCCACCCGAATTGTCCTCAAGCGGAGTTGGATTCAGCAGTTCCTGCGTGACCTGGGTGATGGCCGCGATGAGCGGCAATCGCCCACGTTGCGCACGACGCAACAGCAAACCGGGAATGAACAGCCGGTTGATTTCGTTCGTGCCTTCAAAGATGCGGTTGATGCGCGAATCCCGAACCGTGCGCGCCGGGGAAAACTCTTCCGTGAAACCGTAGCCGCCGTGGATTTGCAGCGATTCATCCGCGACGTCGTCCAGGATTTCGCTGCCTGCCACCTTGACAATGGAACATTCCAGGGCGAATTCCTCCAGACCGCGTGGAAACGGCGGCGTGGTGGAATCCACCGTTTCACCGGTGGCAAATACCGCGTCCATCAGCGCCGCCGTTCGATAGACGGTGCTTTCACCGGCAAAAATTCGCACGGCCATTTCAGCGAGCTTATGCTGGATCAGACCAAACGAGGCGAGGACCCGTCCGAATTGCTGACGCTCGAGCGCGTATTGCGTGGCAACCCGCAACGATTCCTTGGCTGCACCGATGGCTCCCGCCCCCAGTTTGAAGCGTCCCGAATTGAGAATGTTGAACGCGATATAAGCGCCCTTGCCGACACCGCCGAGCAAATTTTCCACCGGCACTTTGGCATCCTCGAGAATCACGCGACGGGTCGAGGACGACTTGATGCCCAGCTTGTGTTCCTCTTTGCCGGTGGAAACGCCGGGAAAAGTTTTCTCCACCAGGAACGCCGTAACCTGCTGCCCATCCACCTTGGCAAAGACGGTGAACAAATCCGCCCACGCCGCGTTGGAAATCCACATCTTGGTACCGTTAAGCACGTAATATTTGCCATCGGCGGAAAGCTCGGCTTTGGTGCGCAAACCGAGCGCGTCTGATCCCGAACCAGCTTCACTGAGCGCGTAGGCTCCCATCCATTCACCCGTGGCGAGCTTCGCCAGATACTTTCTCTTTTGCGCCTCCGTGCCGAAGTATTGCAGCGGTTGCGTGCCGATGCCGCTGTGCGCTCCGCACGTCACGCCAAAACCACCCAACCGGGTCAACTGTTCCTCCACGCCCACAAGAGTCGTCCGGTCCAGTTCGAGCCCGTCGTAATTCGCCGGGACGCCCATCCCCAACAAACCCAGCTCGCCCGCTTTGTTGAAGAGTTTGCGCGACCAATCCGCCTCCTGATGTTCCAGTGCTTCGAGGTGGGGCAGCACCTCCTTCTCCATGAATTTTTCGGCGGTCTGCGCCATGAGCTGCTGTTCCGGTGTTAACTCTTCGGGCGTAAACACCAGGTTGGGATCGGTTTCCGCGAGGAGAAAATGTCCTCCCACCAAGTGGGCGGGTCGTGATTTTAATTCTGGCATCGCGAAATTCTTTTCCGTTACGACCGCGTTTGGCAATCACAATTCCACTCTCCCGCCAGTTGCCTACCCCACCCAACCAAACCCAACCGAACCGACACTTGATTGTCGGCGCGTATTTTGAAAGCATGTCCCTCTTTATGGGACACGTAAAATTACACATTCCCGGACCAGTCGAAGTCAGTGAGAAAACTTTCCGCGCTTTTTGTCAGCCGATGATCGGGCATCGCAGTCAGAGCTACAAAGACCTCGCAACCAAAATCCAACCGCAACTCCAACAGCTGCTCTACACCAAACAACTCGTGTATCTGGCCACTTCCTCCGCGTGGGGCGTGATGGAAGGCGCCATTCGGAATCTCGTGGCCAAGAAAGTTTTGAACTGCATGTGCGGCGCGTTTTCGGACAAGTGGTTCAACGTCGCGCAGCGTTGCGGCAAGAACGCCGAAGCGCTGCAAGTGGACTGGGGTTCACCCATCCGCGCCGAGGCCGTGGACCAAAAGCTGGCCACCGGCCAGTTCGACGCGTTGACGCTGATCCACAATGAAACTTCGACCGGCGTCATGAGTCCACTCGCTGAAATCGCGGCGTTGAAGCAAAAGTACCCCGACGTCATGTTCATCGTGGATGCGGTCAGCTCCATGACGGCGGTGCCGATCAAGTTCGACGAACTGGGCATTGATGTGTTGTTGGCGGGCACGCAAAAGGCCTTTGCGTTGCCTCCCGGTTTTGCGGTGTTCACCTGTTCACCGGCCGCACTGGCGAAGGCGGTAACCCTCAAAGATCGCGGCTATTATTTCGACTTCCTGGAATTCCAGAAAAACGCGGAACAAAACATGACGCCCAGCACGCCGAGCATTTCGCACACGTACGCGCTCAGCTCGAAGCTGGATGAATTTTTTGCGGAAGGTTTGGAGCAACGCTTTGCGCGGCATCGCCGGACCAATCAAATGACCCGGGACTGGGCGGCGAAACATGGTTTCACGCTGTTCCCTGAAACGGGATCCGAATCCCTGACGTTGTGCTGCGTCAACAATGGCGCTAAAGCCGGAGGTCGGGTGGTGGAAGTGCCCAAACTTCAGCAGCTCACCAAGGAACAGGGCTTCTTGATTGATGGCGGCTACGGCAAAATCAAAGGCAAGACCTTCCGCATTTCCAACATGGGTGACGAGACCGAAGCCACCATGAACCAACTGCTCACCGCGCTCGACAAGGCCATGGGCCAGTTGTAATCAGCCTAAGCACTGGACCGCGCCCTCGTGGGACCCCGCCCGCCTCCGATCCCGCCTTGGCTTTTAATGCACAAGCTCGGCCAGAAAACTAGAGCTTGCGAACGGGGACGCTCAAACTAAGCTGGTTACGGTGAGTGGCGTGAAGTTTATTGATATAACTGTCCCGCAAATCAACCGTCGCCGCTTGCAGCTACGGGGCTTTACCTTGATCGAGATGCTGGTAGTCATCGCCATTATCGCCATCCTGGCCGCATTGCTGCTACCCGCGCTGGCCCGTGCAAAAAACGCCGCCAAGGGGATATCGAGCCTCAACAACCTGCGGCAAATTGGCATCGCCAACCAGATGTACCTCGACGACAACCGAGGGTATTTTACCCAGCACGAAGGCTATTACTACCAAGGGGCGATCATCGACCGCCAGGAGGGAAAGAACCTGGGACTGGATAAAACGGCCAAAACTCACTGGCCCGACCAAATGGTCCGCTACGCACCCCAGCCCAAGGTGTTCCTGAGTCCATTTCTGACTACCGAGCAAATTGCCAGTGAGGGTTTTTCCCGGCCGTTCGGCATCGACGGGTATCGGCAGTACATTTACGGCGGTTATGGTTACAACCTGCACTACCTGGGGTATGCCACCGGCGAGCATGGGAAGCCCGGATATAATGCCCGGCTGAACGCCGACATCCGCCAGACAACCAGTACGGTGCTCGTGGGGGATACCGCCGGCGCGAAATCGCACGGCGGCACTTTCACCGGCAAGCCCGAGGCGCCTTACGCGCTCGATCCGCCGCTGCCCTCCCTGAATCTGGGCGCGAAACTTACCGGATATTACGAAGGGGCCGATGGCATGATTGAAACGCCCAGCCCCGGTCCGTACGATTGGAAGGTGCGCGCCTATCCCGCTCCCCGCAACAACGGCAGGCCCGAGTTCGTCTTTGTCGATTGCCACGCCGAGGCCATGGGGATCAAGGAAATTGACGACTCCAACCGCGATGGCGTACGGGACAACGGCAACTGGAACGGTCTAAACGATCCATTTAACCGCTGACCCGCACGGAAGCACAAACCTGCCGCTGGTTAGCGAACCAACCGCTTCCGAAGCGGGGCAATGACGTGAGAAACTTACTTGGCATCGCGCCTCTCAGGTTGTTGGCTGGTAAGGGTGGGCGGTCGGCAGTGTACCCCGGCCTGCCACTGGTGTTCACCTTGAACCCGTTCAGGAGCGTGGTCCCGTGTGCGCCGACCCGATCACTGGTGGCGGGCGTGATCCTTGAAGGACGCGACCCGACCCCGATTACGAGATTGCACACTTGCATTTCGACCATGCGGCCCGCCTCCGGTTCCACAACTTAATCCGCGCCTTGGCCGCGTGGGATTTTTTTCAAGCCACCCATGACCGGCCTTTTTGTGTTACCCGCAACGCCGCGCTCCCAAAACAGACCCTGCAAAATCCCCAATAAAACCAGGCCCCGCTCTCACTCTTGTTTCTTACGAGGCATCCGGACCTCTGGCACGAAGACATCGCCCTTCCAGGGCGCGATACCGCAGAGGCTTGAGCAATTCATCGCTTGAATTCAGTCCAACTCAAAATATGCTGGAAGGCATTGAAACTTCAGCGCGCGGCAGGCGCGGAAGTCTCGTGTTGAAACTATCGCCATGGCCAGCCATCGCAAAACTTGGGACCGATTTGAAGACCTGCGCAAAGCCGCGGAGGAGGGTGATCCGCAGGCGCAGTGCTATCTCGGCGTTTCCTACCAAAACGGCGCGGGGGTCACGCAGGATTACGTCGAAGCGGTAAAATGGTTTCGCCGCGCCGCAAATCAGAACGATCCGGTGGCGCAATGTTACCTGGGTTTCTGCTACTTATCAGGCCAGGGCGTGCCGCAGGAGCTGGGTGCAGCCGCGCAATGGTTTCGCGAAGCGGCAGAACTGGGCGATCCGGCGGCACAATTCAACCTCGGCATGCTTTACGAAACCGGCCAGGGCGTGCCGCAAAATTACGCCGAGGCGGTCAAGTGGTACCACGCCGCTGCGGAGCGCGGCGAGGCGCAAGCGCAATTCAATCTTGGCGTCTTTTACGAGCAGGGCCAGGTCGTGCCGCAAAATTTTCACGAAGCGGTGAAATGGTATAATGCCGCCGCTGAACAGGGAGTTGCTCCGGCGCAATGCAATCTGGGACTGTGCTACCAAACGGGGCGCGGCGTGCCCGAAGATCAGCAGGAAGCCGTGCGTTGGTTTTTACGGGCCGCGCGGCAAGGCGATAAAACCGCGCAGTACAATCTGGGGGTTTATTACGCCCGCAAAGAAGCCGAGCAAGCCGCAGCCCAAGCCACAACGGAAGCTGAGGACGAAGCGCCCACGACTTGAGCGGGTCGCCCCGAAACAGCCATTGGCCCGGCACCCGTTTTTCCATTTCGCGGGTGCGGATACGAGTTTTTGGAACAATAATTGCGATCGGATAAATTTGATGATCGATCGTCAATTTCACTGTGAGAACCCAAATTTCATTTCCTTAATTGCCGCCGTTACGTAATTTTGCCGATAAACTCGCAGGAACGCCTTGTGTCCAAAAAAATACTGATCATTGACGACGACGCGGAATATCGCCAATTGATGGGCGAAGTTCTGTCCTTGGAAGGTTGGCAGGTGCTGGAGGCCGCCGATGGTGAGACCGGGCTGGAAGCGGTTAGTCGCGAGCGACCAGATGTCGTATTGTGCGACCTGCTGATGCCTCGCAGCAACGGCTTTCTGGTTTGTCGAAAAATCCGGAGTGATTTCACCCTGCGCCATACCAAAATCGTCGTCGCTTCCGGTCAGGATTATGATTCCGACCGCCTGGCCGCGCGCGAGGCTGGGGCGGACGAATACCTCACCAAACCCATCAAGCCGTACGATTTACTGGCATTGATCGCGCGTCTCACAGACGACACTTCAATCATCGTGCCGCCCGAGGTCATCCATCCCCTCACGCCTCCGCAACCAGCTTGGCTGAAGTTTTGGGGCGTGCGCGGCTCCGTCCCCACGCCCGGCTCGGGAACGATCCGCTACGGGGGCAATACGACCTGCATCGAAGTCCGCGCCCAGAACCAAATCATCATCCTGGACGGCGGCACTGGACTGCGACCGCTCGGGCGCGCGTTGCTGGCTGAATTTCAGGATCAGCCGCTGCACATCACCATCCTGCTCACGCATACGCACTGGGATCACATTCAGGGACTGCCCTTCTTCACGCCGATCTATCATCCGCGTTGCCGGGTGCGCATTTTGGGTTTTGAAGGAGCACGGCGCGGCCTGGTCAACGTCCTCACCGGTCAGATGGAATCACCTTACTTCCCCGTGCCGTTTGGCGAACTGCCCGGCAATATCGAAGTGGACGAATTGAAGGACCTCGAATTTCCGGTCGGCAATCTACGCGTACGCGCCTGGTTCGCCAATCACCCCGGTATCTGCGTGGGGTATCGCATCCACACCGGCAGCGAGTTGATCGTGTTCTTCCCGGACAACGAACCGCATTGTCGCTACGACGAGGCGGGTCATCCGCATCCGACCCGTGCGGAGGCTTCACTCGAATACGCCCGCAGCCAGGAAAGCAAAATGATCGAGTTCCTGCACGGCGCAGACGTGGCCATTCTGGACGCCCAATACGACCGCGCCGAATACGAAAAGCACATTGGCTGGGGTCACGGTTGCGTGGAGGACGTCGTCATGCTCGCCATCCGCGCGCAGGTGAAACAACTTTTTCTGTTCCACCACGATCCGGACCACGACGACGGGAAGCTGGATGAAATGCTCGCGCAGGCCCGACAAATCGTGGCGCGGGAAAAATCCTCCTTGCTGGTGGATCTGGCCATGGAAGGCCGCGTTGTGCGCTTTGTCCCCGCGCTCCAAACCGCTTGATCTCCGGGCGCACGCGCCTAAGCTGCGAATAGAATCGTCGTTACGATAGTCAGACGGTTACGGAGCTGACTCCGATGCGCCATGAAACTGATCCTGTTCATCTTGCTGCTTTCCGCCAGTTGGCTGGGTGCGCAGGACCTTTCCGATCCGGTCCGGTTGGTCAACGATCACCGGATAAATCTGCAGCCGCTCTTCCACTGGTGGACCAGCGCCAGCGCCATCATCGCCACCAACGCCGCGCGCACCAATGCCGAACCGGTGTCGTTACCGCCGCGTCCGCTGGCCGCGTGGGTGCGCGTCGTTTCCAATCAACTGACCAACACCGGCTTTGCCTGGCTGGCTCAGGCGGCCATTCAGGAAACTCCGGACGGTCCGTTCACCAACCAAGTCATCGTGCTGCGTCACGGTCCGTTTGAGGAGAAGAAGCGGTTTGATCGCGCCGCACAGGATTTTCAGCAGGCGGGTGACGCCCTGTTGGTGGCCAGCAACCAATACGTGCAAGGCATGGAAATCACCAGCGAGTTCGACCAAAAGGCGAATTTGTATCAGGAAATGTACGCCCTCGATCCGTGGCAACACTCACGTCTGGGGGACGCGGCGGCCGCCTACCGGCAAGCGGCCGATAAAGCCTATCGTCAGGCGCTGAACGCAAGCCAGCGGGTGGAACAACTGAACCAGCAACGCATCGAGCTGCACCAAATCACCCAGGGTCGCGACAATTTGGAAGTGGATACCTTTGCGCTGCGCACGCGGGAACAATACCGCGGGCTGCCGGTGTATGAGATGGGCCTGCGCTTCGGTCGTTAAAATGGCTGGTGGGCGCTGAGGGATTCGAACCCCCGACCTACTCGGTGTAAACGAGTCGCTCTAACCAACTGAGCTAAGCGCCCGCAGGGAGTGCATATTCCCCGAAAACTGGAGCCAATGGTGGGGATTGAACCCACGACCTACGGTTTACGAAACCGTTGCTCTACCACTGAGCTACATTGGCTTGTTCAGGCCGTAAAGTCAGGTTGCGCCCGCTTCTCCAGCCCGTTTTCCAAGGAGCGGACGATACCGGATCACCCCGCCGGATGCAAGCAGATGCCACCGCCCAAAATCAATCCGCTTTGATCTTCCAGAGGCAGCGGTAGTTGAACCGCCGGTTCGGCGCGCTGTCGCCATCGGTGCAAAGTGAGATTGGATCCCGTAACTCGACCGGATTGTCGCTCCAATGAAAATCAAACGTGAACGCGTTCGCTTCCAATCCGAGCAACTTCCGCGGCACGGCCAGTTCCAAGGCGTTGCCCGCGTAGCGCAGTTCCAGTTGGGCCACCGTTTCCCATTCACCGTCGGCGGCATCCGCAACGAAGCGCTTGAGCGTGGTGGTGCGCGCGTCAATCACCGTCTGGTTGATCAAGTAATCGTAACCATGCCAGCCCGTGTCCGGATTTTGATCGGCATCAATCAGCAGCAACATCCAGTTGCGGCCGGTGTGCGGCGTGAGCGCGGCCTTGGTTTCCGCCAGAAAAAAAACTGACTTGCGATCCACCGCCACCTTGCAGGTCACGAAGTCGTTGCGACCGGAGTTGTTGGTGTAGTGCAAGCCGCCGTAACCAGGGTAATCCCGATGCGCCGTATCGCCCACCGTATCACGGAATTCCACCGAAACGCGCGCCCAATCGGCGAAGCGGCCATCCACCTTGATCGGCGTGTATCCGCGTAATTCCGGGATCGGGCGCGCTCCCTTGTAACGGCGGATATTTTGCGCCATCTGCATATAGTAATTATCCGTGTAACCACCCTTCATCGGCTGGATGGTGCGATTGAATTCGCTGTTGTATTGGTCCACGAAAAAATAGGTGCTGTCACGCCGCAGGAACGGCGTCGTATCCCGACCGCCGGTGGGCGGGTATTTGCCGGCCGTCCACTCGTTCCAATCGTTGAGATAAAGAAATTGCGGTTGCGCCTGGAGCGCCTCATCCCAGCGCTGTTGGAAATAAATGCCGTAACCCTCGGGCTGTTTAACGGTGCGTTGCTGCCACGGCACGAAGGTCGGCTCGGGCAAATCAAACTCATTCAGCGCCGGCTCGCCCTTCGTCCGCGTCCAGCTCTTGCCGATCAAACTGGAGGGATGTTGCGCGGGGGTAACAGCCGCCTCCTCCCGGCGCCCGTTGTGCGTCGAGAGCAAAGCTTCCGGCTTCAACGTGGCCACGCGTTTATCGCCCAGATCGAGACCAAAGCTCCAATGATCCTCCGTGCCCACAAACCGTTTTCCGGCCCACTCATAATAGCCCCACCACATTGAGCGTAACGTGAAGAAGCTTTTCACTTCCTTGGTGTAGTCCGAATAAAATTCCTCCGTGTAATCCGGATCGCCGTGGTGCGGATGGCTGGCGTCCGTCTTGGCGGCGGGATCATAATGCGGGTTGGGATGCTTCGGCCCCTGACCATTGGCATCCACCCTCGGGTTGTCATTGTAAAGCAACAGCGGTTTGCCGCCCCAGTGGAACCAGAGGTCCGCGTAACGACCGGTTTTGTAAATGCGATCGTACAATTCCTGCACCACCGTGATCACCGGTCCGTTGAAAGCCCAGAAACAGAATTGCGGCACGCGATTGCCCTCCGCCTTCATCCGTTGCATCACCGCAAAAACCACCGCCCACTCATCCCAGTAACGCACCGCGTTGGTCACGTCCATGATCAACACGTCCACCCCCGCATCCGCCAGCATGGACATGTCCCGCCGGATCACAAACTCGTCCTTGCTGAGGAAATAACCCAATTCCGGTTCGCCCCAATGATACATGTGTTCGGTCCACAGGGGATGCTTCGCATCCAGTCGCGCCTGCGGATCCGTCGCCAGAATCCGCGTCACATCGCCACCGTAACCGGTGCGATCCGACCGATGATTGGAATCGCTGTGCCAGGTGACATAGAAAATCCCCACCACCCGACGTTGATCCTGTTTCACCGGCCCCACTTCCGACGAGGTGGGCAGTTGTCGCCCCAAAGCGTCGTGCCCCACCCAGGTATCGGGAAACAGATCGCGATAGTAAGACGGCTCCTCGGCGCGGACCAATCCGGCGCACGCCAGCCAGCCCAATATCAGTCCCGCCATTCGCAACCCGTTTTTCCTACTTGGATGGTTTTTCATTGGATCAAAAGTCATTGGTTTGATTTCCGGACCCGCGCTTATTTGTTCAGGAGGCTAATGTGAAGCTACGGGAGAAACAAGCCATACCACCCGGCTGGTCGAAACGCCTGGAGAATGTGGCGGGCACTCCAGACTGGCTAACCGCGAGTGAAGTGCGACTGCTGCGTTACCAAGCCGGTTCAATCCGCCGCCCGCGCGCCGCCAGCCAGAGTGCCCCGCCGTAAATCAGTAAGCCAAAAGACGAAGGCTCGGGGATGGCTGTGGCGTCAATTGCGAATTGAAGCGCATAACTTCTCGTTAAAGTCCAATTCAAGCCGTCTGGAGAAGCATAATAAGAGCGCCCCATAAACCATCCCTCGATGGCATCGTAGTTAGGAAAAGTGGCCGTCACAAGCTGGGCGTTATACGCCCCATCTGAGATGGGCGACTGAGAAGTAAGAACAACCCAATACCTTGTGGAAGGAGAAAGAACCAGATCAGAATCGGTATAAGTATAAATGCCGGCACTGGTTGGATGAGATTCTCCCGCCAGAGTTGCGAGGATGCTTTGAGGTCTTAGTAGGCCGCTATTATCGTATAAAAACACAGAGAACCCGAGCGGCACCCTGGAAAGCGAATCCATCGAGAGTAAAGCGCTGTCAAAATAATACCCTGCTGAGTTTGTCCCGGTGGTAAAATCTTGCGCGAACCAAGCATCGTTTCCGATTCCGACACTACCTACAGGGGTTCTGCTGAGATTCGAAAGATAAGCGCCTTGAGCATACAGCGAGGACGTGAGCAAATACATTTTGGAAGCGAAGAGGGACAGCAATACAAAATGGCGGGTCTGAATTTTCATAGGGGATCCTTTTACGGGCACGGAACATTGGCTTTGATGAAGACCGTCGAGTCGTAATCGGAATCGACAGCATCGGCGATGGCGATTTTGATGTGATAGGTAACATTGGCGGAAAGATTGGTCTGTGCGGTCAGTAGCACCGTGAAACCGTCGTATTGAAGATCATAGACCGGAGAGGATGCTGCGTATTCGGGTAATGCCGAACGTTCCGGATCGTCATTGTCCACGTAGTATTCCGGGTTGACCGCCGGGTAACTGGGATCTACGCAACCGCCATTGACGGTGTTGACGGCATCATATTGCGATGTGCCCGGCACGGTCGCGACATTCACGCCATCGATAAATATCGCGACGATGTCGTTGTATTGACTACCCGAGAATTCCGGATATTCCTCCGAGGCGAAGATATATTCAAACGCCAAGTTAGTCGCCACAGCTGAGATTACATCAAACTCCAATACTGCCGCGTCCAATGTGACCGATGCTCCCAGCAAATTGTCTAAATCCGCGTCTCCTGCGGCAGGATAATTATCCTTTGCCGCTCGAGATGAACCATTCGGCCCCTTAGCGAGTGCAATGTCGCCCGACGAAAGAATCACGCCCTTATCCAACGGCAAATCTGCATCGAAGCCATTGCCAAAAATTCCTTTGGCCACCGCCGCGCCGCCAAACGATGCGCTGTTGGGCACCACCGTAATTCCCGAACCAGCCATGATCCACTCGGCGAGTTCCTGCGCCGTCCCGCCGTAGTCCGTTCAA
The DNA here is from genome assembly GCA_039806955.1 of Verrucomicrobiota bacterium. Lineage (GTDB taxonomy): Bacteria > Verrucomicrobiota > Verrucomicrobiia > Limisphaerales > JADLHS01 > JADLHS01. The sequence goes on from JBDHQI010000028.1 coordinate 55,044, forward strand.
AACGGTCCATTGGAGGGCGGGCAACAGGTGGTGCTGCACGCGGTATTCGAGTCAGGCGATTCCCAATCCTCGGGCCCGCTCAACGGGTAACACGCATTCTGATGCCGGAAGGTGACCCGGTAGCAATACACCGTGCCCGGCGTCACGTCCGTATCGGCGAACGCCCATTGGTTGGGATCATTGACCACGGCGGGATCGTCAATTGTGGGA
>JBDHQI010000029.1:0-53892 GCA_039806955.1 Verrucomicrobiota bacterium
TGGTGGCGGGACGACAACGAAGCGAGGCCGCATGCTGGAGTATCTGGCGCCGGCGGTGTTCGCGGCGCGCTGGCGCGGAAACCCTGAAACCCTGAACCAAAACTCTCATTGCACTTGGATCAACAAACGGGGGCTTGCCAGCGGTATTGGCAAGCCATTGGAACGTCAATGACCAAGCTACGAGTCAGTTGATGACCGAATTCATGAACCGTTGGCGCATGGGTAAACCGCGAGCAGAGGCCTTGCGCGAAGCGCAATTGTCGCTGCTGCAATCGAAGGATTTTCACAATCCATTCTTTTGGGCGTCATTCACGCTTACGGGAGAATGGAATTAAAAGCGCGTACACCGCGTGACGAGTCGTCTGTTCGCCAGCCCGGGAGGTCCTTCGCCAACTCCACCGGACATCTTCAATGATCCAGGACTGGACCTGCTCGCGGGCGAACTGGCGCGGCTCAGGCAAATTCGTGCGCTCGGCACGAAGTCTTTCCTGAATGGTCAGCACGTCATGGCGCGAACGCGCGGAGCTTTTCGACAACGGGCAGCGGAAAATTTTCATTGGAGTAGAAGCGCGCCATCAATTGGCCTCGTTCTCTTCGATCTGTCGGTTGATTTCGTCGCGATGCGAGCGCGCATACGCCCAGGCGTTCGCCAAATCTTCCGCGCGCAAAGTCGGATAGGAACGCAACAGTTCCGCTTCGGAAACGCCGAGCCGACGCGCCTGTTCCAGCATCCAGACGGGAATCCGGGTGCGCACAATGCACGGCTCGCCGCCGCAAACGCCCGGACGACTTTCAATCCCGGGGGAAGGCATTGCTCAAATCGCTGGCCGCCCAACGCAACAATTGCGCCTTCTCGGCGCGCGTGAGTTTGGCGAAGATTTCTTCGGCTGCTTCCAATGCGCTCATAGAACATTGCCTCGCCATCGTCAGATTGTCTGCCAACACTTTTGATTTACTGGGCGGCGGTTCGGCGACGCTGACTGAGGACTGAGGGCGGTCAGCTAAAACCTTGATTGGCTCGTAAAACGGATCCTGTTGCCCCGGCGCGGGTTCTGGCGGCGCATTTGAGGGAACGTGGAACGAACACAGAATTTCCTCAAAAAAGAGTGGTGCCATTCCGGCAGGGCTGTGGTAGAAGTTTGGCTCGTCCGAGCCATGAAAACCACCAGCGCCTTTACGCTGATTGAATTGTTGGTTGTCATCGCCATCATCGCGATTCTGGCGGCGCTGCTGCTGCCGGCTTTGGGCCAGGCTCGGGAAAAAGCGCGCACGATCACTTGCTTGAATAATCTGAAGCAATGGGGATTGGGCACGCAAATCTACGCGACGGAAAATGGCGACTTCCTGCCGCAAGACGGCTCGGCCAGTGGCTCATCCACGGAACACGGCTGGTACATTGATCTCCCGCGCGCTTTGGGAATCCCCACGTACGCCCAGGTCGCCTGGCGCACCAATGCCGCGATTGATCCGGGACGCACCATCTGGATTTGCCCGACCAATCCGCGGCGCAGCAATGGCGCGAACCTGTTTCACTATTGCCTAAACCGTCACGTCAATCTGACAGGCGTTGGTAATCGGGTGAAAATTTCCTCCATTCCGCGACCCAGCGCTACCATCTGGTTGTTCGACAACGGCGGCGCGGCCCCGGTCGCACAACAGAACAACGTCCATTCCAATCTGCACTCGGCGGGCGCGAACTTCACCTTTCTGGACGGACACTCGGCACGGTTCCCTAACCGGGAGTATTGGGATTTTCCGCGCAACGTCGGTCGAACGAACAATCCGGATTTAGTCTGGATTCCTTACCCGGTTTGGTAATGGTCCGAAGTACGCACACGTGGCATTGAACCAATCCTTGCCCCGGACGACTCGCCCCGGATGACGGCAACGATTCGCAAAACCGTTGGCATTTTCGCAACACGGATTATGCTTCGCCCGGTCAATGACACTTCGCTACGCCAATGACATGCAAGTCATCCCAACGCCACACGGGCTGCGCTTCCAACAAAATAACGTGGTGATCAGCGAGCTGCGCACTTCGCCCGGCCCGACGCATAGCGTGTTCGACATTCTGGCCGCCCTGGTGGTTTTGCTTAAGCCGACGGGCGCGACGGGCCTGCTTGGTTTCGCCGGTGGCGGCATGATGGCGCCCTTGCAAGCCCTGGGCGGGGCCGGGTCGTTGACGGCGGTGGACTTGGATCGCGCGAGTTACGAATTGTTTTGCCGGCACTGTCCGCAATGGGTGGATCAAATCCACTGGCATCACGCCGAGGCCGCCGCCTGGTTACGCGGGCAAAAGCGAAAATTCCAACTTCTCCTGGACGATCTCTCCATTCCCACCCACGACGACGTTATCAAACCCGAGATTTCCTGGACCGTTTTGCCCGGTCTGATTCAGGAGCGTTTGGCTGCCAATAGTTGCGCCGTTTTCAATCTGGTCTCGCCGCCGCCCGGTGGTTGGAGCAACGGCTTGATGAAGATCGCGACGCTCTTTCCGCAAATGTACCTGCTGCGCCTGGAGGAGTTTGAAAATCGTATTGTGGTTGCCGGGACCGGGCTGCCCGCGCCGCGGCGCATGGGACGACAACTACAAAATTTATTACGTAAATTGCGCTCGCGTCAGGCGGGTCGCGTACGGTTGCGTCGCTGGAAATAAACGTCAACCGGCGGCAACGGCGACCACCGTGCTGAGTTGCTCGTGCCCCCAGCGCAACATGCGTTCCGTCGTTTCCCAGTTGATGCACGCGTCGGTGATGCTTACACCGTACCGCAACTCCTTGACCGGGCGCGGGAACGGTTGATTGCCTTCATTCAAATGACTTTCCACCATCATGCCGATCACCGACCGCGTGCCCTGCACCCGCTGGGCGATGACGCTGTGCCACACCTCTTCCTGGCGGGTGTGCTGCTTCTCCGAGTTGGCGTGACTGCAATCCACCATGATCACCGCGGGCAGATTATGTTTCCGCAGGGCCGCCTCGGCGGCGGCAATGCTGGCGGCGTCGTAATTGGGGCGCGTGCGGCCGCCCCGCAAAATGACGTGTCCATCCGGGTTGCCCTCCGTCCGCACTATGCTCGTCGCGCCGTCTTGATCCATGCCTAAAAAACTATGGTGATTGCGCGCCGCGCCCATCGCGTCAATCGCCACCTGCAAGCTGCCGTCGGTGGCGTTCTTGAAACCCACCGGCATCGAAAGCCCGCTCGCCATCTGCCGGTGCGTCTGTGATTCCGTGGTGCGCGCGCCAATGGCCGCCCAACTGATCAAATCCGAAATGTATTGCGGCACAATCGGATCGAGAAATTCCGTCGCCGTGGGCAGGCCCATTCCCATGATCTGCGCCAGTAACCGGCGCGCGATTTTCAAGCCTTCTTCGATGTTTTCCGATCCGTCGAGACAGGGATCATTGATCAAACCCTTCCAACCGATCGTCGTGCGCGGCTTCTCGAAATAAACCCGCATGACAATTTCCATGCAATCCGACAGCTCCTTGCGCAGGCCATTCAGGCGCTGGGCGTATTCAAGCGCGCTCTTTTGATCGTGAAGAGAACAGGGGCCCACCACCACCAACAGGCGCGGATCTTCCCGGCGGATGATGCGAATGATGCGTTCCCGACTCGTGACCACCGTTGTTACCGCCTCCGGCGTGGCCGGGAGCAGCGCCTTGATCGCATTCGGCGAGGGCAGGCGGATAATTTCACGCACATGAATGTCTTGCGTCTTAAACATGGCGTCTCAATATACCCGGCCCGTTGCACGGAAAAAGAAAAGAAATCAGTCAGAACGCATCGGGTTGGCTGGTAAAAGAACTTTGTCGCACGCCAATGCCAAATTGTTTCCGATGACCCTTTCTGGTCATCAAGCCTCTACCCAATAACGCACATTCACGCCCGCAAACAGATTGTCGTGCGACTCCAGCTCGGCGAGCTGCGCTCGGTTTAACCGACGCGCGCGGAGCTGGGCGTACAACTCATTAAAACGGCGCAGATGTGTGACCAGTCGTCGCCGCGCATACTCCGCGCTGGTTTTTGTGGACAACATGAAAGGCCAGTCGCTGGCCTGAGCGAGCAACAATTCCCGTGCCGCCTGCTGCAACGCGCGCCGCTGCCAGACGCCCGGACGCGGATGCTTCCGAACGAGTTCACTCATCCGCTCCTGCGCCGGTTGCAGATGCCGGTGCATCCATTCATTGCCGTCGTTCAACCAGACCCGATAGTAACCCGCGTCGCCCCAGCTCGAAGCGGAAGGCGTAGCCACCTGGTTGGTGGAGTGCAGCTCCAGATATTGCCCGGGGGTGATCAGTCCGAGAATTTCCCGCTGCTTGACAGCGCGACGAACCAACTGATCCAGAAACTCCGGCCCTTCATACCACCAATGACCGAACAGCTCCGCATCATACGGCGCAACAATCAGCGGCGGACGATCCAGCATCGCCCCAACCTTTTGAATTTGCGCCACCCGCGCACTCAAAAAATGCCGCGCATGTTCGGCTGTGGCCGCACTTGCCGCCGACGGATCGTAGGGTTGCTTCTCCTGGTGACCGCCGGTGATGCGATAATATTTGATCCCGGTGAAACCGCGATGCTCGGGTGAAGGCAGGAACGGTTGAACGTAATCGAAATCCAGATCAAAACCGATGTCGCGATAAAAATCGCGATAGCGCGGATCGCCGGGATAACCTTCCGTCCGGCTCCACACCTGGCGCGACGATTCCAGATCGCGGCCAAACACGGCGACTCCACTGGGCGTCAAAATGGGCGCAAATCCGCCAAATCGAGGCTGTGGTTTGGCGTGCAGCAAACCATGCGCATCCACAATAAACCAGCGCACCCCCGCCGCCTGCAGTTGGGTTTCAAGGCCATCACAGTACGCGCACTCGGGCAGCCAGAATCCGCGCGGATCACAACCAAAACATTCGCGATACTGATCACGCGCCACCAGGAGTTGCGCCCGGATTGACGGCGGATGATTCACCATCAGCGGCAACAAACCATGAGTTGCGCCCGTGGTGATGATTTCAATCTGCCCCTGCTCTTGCAGCCGGCGAAATCGTCCCACCAGATCGCCCTGCAGTTGCCGGTATAGTTTTTGGGCGACCGTCAGTTGCGCGTAATACCCCTGTGCCAGTCGGTGAAATTCCGGTTCGCGACGCGTCCGCTGCAGCTCCTTTTTGGCCAGAGCGACAAGCGCTTCCAGCCGTTGCGCGTAACGCTCCCGCAATAGCGGGTCCCGCAACATGGCGCATAATGTCGGCGATAAAGTCAGCGTCAAACGCGCACGCAACCGGTCGCGCCGCCAACCATCCAAAATGCGCAACAAGGGTAGATACGATTCCGTGATCGCCTCAAACAACCAACTCTCTTCCAGAAATTTCGAATGCTCCGGATGCCGGACAAACGGCAGGTGCGCGTGAAGGACAATGGCAAGGTAACCCCGCATGATGACAAATTTACGCTGCCACCATTACCCGAAATCCGCCGGAGCCGGAATGAGAAAATCCATCTTGAACCAAAATCGCCATTGAGATAAGCCGCACAAAAAATTTCAAACCGCCCTGGGCCAGGAGGAAGTCGCCCTGGGGCTGATGTCACCCAAACCGAAACTTGCCGCCCAATCGGTCCAACTCGCCGGATTCGAAAAACCCATCAGCAAAGACGTAATGGTGGGAGTCGAACCGAGATATTCCGTCAGCGCTTGCTCTTGTTGCTCATTCCATTTCCGTTGGGATTGAGTCAAGGTGAACGGACGCTGGCGCGGTCGGATTTCTGCCAGTGCCGCTGCCAACGCATGGTTTTTCGTCGGGCGAGGGTTCACCACGGGTTGCGTCTCTGCGCGAGTCCCCAGCCTGGGCGCCGTGGCCAACCTTACGGTGGAGTCCGCCGCCATCTGTGCCGCCGGCGTACGCTGCGGCGTCGAAAAGAAAAGCGACTCCCAGCGTCGTCCGGATCGGTAATAACCGAGTTCGACGCGATAAACCGTATCCGCGGCTTCAACATGAATGAACCAGTATTTGGATTCTGGATTTACATGATACTCGGCCACGGGCGAAGTAGCGGGAGCTGCACCATGCACGCGTAACACCAGATGCCGATCCATTGAGCGCGCGTTGTAGCGAAATTGTTCCTCACGCGGCAGATCCCAATGCGCATGCAACCAGTGCGGATCACGCGCCGTCAGGTAAAGTTTTCTCGTGCCGTAGGATTCCGGCAAGGCCAGCGCCGTTTGGTCAGTTTGCGACCAGACCGTTAGCCCGCCAACCGCTCCGCTGAACTCGGAAGCGCCATCTTCCATCAGAAAAGCAGGAAGCTTTTGACGCGCTACTCTCCGTGTGGAACGCACCATTCGCGCCTTGCCGCGACCCCGGGCGAGTCGCCGCTTCGCCGCCATTTTACGCGGCTTTGTTCTGACCCGCGCAGACTTGGTGGTTTTAGTTTGTGATCGTTTCGTGCGTTTGAGCTTCGCTTGGGCTTTGGCGCGACCAGCTTTTTTGACCAGCCGCCGGGACAGTTTGGTCGTCGGGGGCTTTGCCTTGGTTTGGGAACGGACGACGCGAGCGGCGCGCGTTTTACGACTCTTTTTATTCGCCGCCCCGGAGCCTTTGATTTTGGTCTGGACACGGGAACGGCGTGCCGCCGACTTGGAGACTGGAAGGGTTGGCTTTCGCTTTGTTCCCACTGACCCGCGCTTCATGAAATTATGCGCCGAGACTAAAGCCAGAACTCACCGGGTGCAATGTGAAATCCCAATCCCTTGGGAATACTTCCTGAGGCAGGGTCCCGTTCCATCGTGTCTCTGATTAAATCACAACTGAAGCGCAGAGTGGATTTTCAAACCAAGCGGGGCCAAAGGAACTCACAAAGCATCTCATCCTAAGCAAACAGGGGAGACGACTTCCGTCTCGTCCCCAACTAATCAGGGACGCGGTGGAACGCGTCCCTCTCAGGGGAATACCGGACTGGCTGGCGAAACTGGTGCCGGCTTTGAGTCAAAAGAAAAAACGGCAATCCATGACTGGATTGCCGTTGCGAAAAGTGCGGTGCTGGCTCAGATGCCTTTCTTGATCATCAACTTGACCAGATCACCCACGCGGGAGCTGTACCCCCATTCGTTGTCGTACCAGCTGACCAGTTTGAAGAAGTTCTTGTTCAGCTCGATGCCGGCCCCGGCGTCAAAGATCGAGGAGAGATTGCAGTGCAGAAAATCCGTGCTGACCACTTCGTCCTCGGTGTAACCCAGAATGTTTTTGAGATAGGTTTCGCTGGCACGTTTCATCGCCGCGCAAATCTCAGCATAGCTGGTGTCCTTGATGGTTTTCACCGTCAGGTCCACAACGGAAACCGTGGGTGTGGGCACGCGGAACGCCATGCCGGTCAATTTGCCTTTGACCTCCGGCAACACCAAGGCGACGGCCTTGGCGGCTCCGGTGGTGGACGGAATGATGTTCTGGGCGGCCGTGCGGCCTCCTTTCCAATCCTTCTTGCTCGGGCCGTCCACGGTTTTTTGCGTGGCGGTGTAGGCATGCACCGTGGTCATCAGACCTTCAGCGACGCCGAATCCTTCCTTCAAGAGCACATGCACCACTGGCGCGAGACAGTTCGTGGTGCAGGAGGCATTGGATACAATGTGGTGTTGCTTGGGATCATATTTGTCATCGTTCACGCCCAGGACCATGGTGAGGCAATCCCCCTTGGCCGGAGCGGAAATAATGACCTTCTTGGCGCCGGCGGTGATGTGGCCCTGCGCCTTTTCCACCGCGGTGAACAGACCGGTGGACTCGATGACCAGTTCCACGCCCAGTTCGCGCCAGGGTAATTCGGCGGGCGACCTGGCGCTGACCACCTTGATCTCCTTGCCGTTGACCACCAATACATCCGCGTCCGCTTTGTCGGGGCTGGATTTCTTGGCGCTGACTTCGCCGTGGAAGCGACCCTGCGTCGAATCGTATTTGACGAGATAAGCCAGATTGTCGGCCGGAACGATGTCGCCTACCGCGACGACTTCGATGTCTTTGCCAACGAGACCTTGTTCGACCAACGCCCGAAAGACCAGGCGGCCAATACGGCCGAACCCATTGATTGCTACTTTCACTGCCATAGTTCTAGTTCAGTTAAATGGAAGCCGGCGAAAAAACCAGCGCTGCCAATGGTAGCAGTAGCCGAATCCGGGTCAATGTGGAAACGAAAGCCCTGCAGACTCCGGGCAAGGCCTCCGGCAAAGGGGGGTTGATGCCGTGCGAGCAAGGAAAAGCGGGCGAACCTGGAAAGGTTCGCCCGCTTGAAAGAACAGGATTTCTCCGCTTAGTCGTTCTTGGCTTCATCCGCCGCATCGAACGCGTATTGCAATGCCACGAGGTCTTCCCCGGGTTTGAGCGCGTCGAGCGCGGCTTGTTCCGCCTTCAACTGTTCGGCGGAATAGTTGGCCGCCTTGATGGACAGGCCAATGCGACGGTCGCTACGGTCAATCTTGATGACGCGCGCGGTGACGTCCTGGCCGACCTTGAGCACATTTTTAATCTTGTCCACGCGCTCCTCGCTGATCTGCGAGATGTGAACCAATCCGTCAATTTCATGCTGCAGACCGATGAACGCGCCAAAGCTGGCCAACTTGGTAACCTGACCGGTGACCAAATCGCCCACCTTGTACAGCTCGTCAATTTTATCCCACGGATCCTGAGCGAGCTGTTTGACGCCAACGGCAATGCGCTGATTCGCCTTGTCCACTTCGAGCACCTGTGCTTCGACCTCGTCACCCTTCTTGAACACCTCGCTCGGGTGATTAATCTTGCGCGTCCAGGAGATGTCAGACACATGAATCATGCCGTCCAAACCTTCTTCCAGCTCAATGAACGCACCGTAGCTGGTGAGATTACGAATCTTGCCTTTGACGTGCGTTCCGGGCGGATACTTCTGTTCGGCGGTGTCCCACGGATTCGATTCCAATTGCCGGACGCCGAGCGAAATTTTCTGCTCGTCGCGGTTGATGCCGAGCACGACGGCTTCGATGTCCTGGTCCTGCTTGAGTACGTCGCCCGGTTTGGCGATGCGCTTGGTCCAGGACAATTCGGTGACGTGAACCAGGCCTTCCACGCCCGGTTCGAGCTCCACAAACGCGCCATAGGGCATGAGGTTGACGACTTTGCCTTTGACCTTCGTGCCGACGGGATACTTGGTTTCGATATCCGCCCACGGATTGGCCATCTTCTGCTTAAGCCCCAGGCTGACGCGCTCTTTCTCCTTATTGACATCCAACACCACCACGTCGAGGTCCTGGCCCACTTTCAGCAATTCGGACGGATGTCCAATGCGACCCCAGCTCATGTCGGTGATGTGCAATAAGCCGTCAATGCCGTTGAGATCAATGAACGCGCCGAAGTCGGTGATGTTCTTGACCGTGCCCTTGCGGATATCGCCCGGCACCATTTCGTCGAGCAATTTCTGGCGGCGCTCGGTGCGCTCAGCCTCGATCAACTCGCGGCGGGACAGGACGATGTTCTGCCGTTCCTGATTGATTTTAACGACCTTGAATTCGTACGTGTTGCCCACGAATTGCGATAGGTTCTTGGGCGTAACCACGTCAATCTGCGACGCTGGCAGGAAGGCTTCCACGCCGATGTTGACCACCAGGCCGCCTTTGACAACGGATTTGACGCGACCAGTAATGCGACCGCCCTCATTGCAAATGGTAAGAATTTTTTCCCAGTTCTGTTTGAACTCGGCTTTTTCCTTGGACAGAACCACCATGCCGTCCTTGTCCTCCAATTTTTCGATGAGTACGTCCACCTCATCGCCGACCTTGACGGTTTTGATGTCATCGAACTCGTTCGCGGGGATGACCCCTTCGCTCTTGTAGCCGATGTCCACCAAGGCTTCCTTGGTGCGAACTTCAATGACTCGACCTTTGACAATTTCACCTGCCGAAAAGCGCGTATGGCTTTGCTTCAGGGCTTCTTCCATCGTAAGCATAATTATTCTGTGAACTGAACCGACTGGGGCTTGAACGGGCGCAAAAACCGGCCCGGTGAAGCTCCATTGCCTAACTGACCGACGTTGCGGGGCAACGGAGGTTGAAGGTTAGGTTACTTGTTAACTTTCTTTTCTCAGCCTCGGTGAACTTCCACCCTCGTGGAGTTCAGGCGAGGGAAATCCTATCCCGACGGCCGGAAGAAGCAAGTTTTTTGCGGGCCGCAATCCGGGCGGGGCAAAAACCGGCTTTGCGACGATGGCGCGGTCCCGATAAATTACGCCCATGAATTTAGCCCGAAAGCTATTGCATACCCGCTACCGCGTTGACGACCTGGACCGCACAGTGAAGTTCTATCGCGAAATCCTGGGCTTGCAGGAAGTCCGTCGTCACGCCTCGCCGCGCGGCGCAACCCTGGTCTTCCTCAAAGCGCCGGAAAGCGAGGAGCAGATCGAAATTTGCTGTTTTCCCCAAAGCGGTCCGGTGCAGGTGCAGGCGGATCTCACCCACCTGGCGTTTGAAGTGGACAGCCTGGCGGAGTTTGCAAAACATCTCGCGCAGCATGGATTGAAATACTCGGATGGCCCGACCACCACCACCTCGGGATCGGTCATCGCGTTCATTGACGCTCCCGAGGGTTACGAAATTGAACTCATTCAGCGGGAGCGCCAGACCTAGCTGAAGCAAAATCGGGCCGGGGCAGTCGCGCGACGGGGTAATCGTGATTGGCGGCCAAACACTGCAAGCGACGCTCAAAAAACCAGATGCTTTTTCGGTGCCGACAATTTGAATTTCGGTTTCCGCGGCCGACGCTTATCATGGGCATCGTCAACGTCACGCCGGATTCCTTTTCGGACGGCGGCCAATTTGGTGATGCGGAACAGGCGATTGCGCGCGGCTTGGAACTGGTGCGGCAGGGGGCAACGATTCTGGATATTGGCGGGGAATCTTCGCGACCGGGCGCGGCCCCGGTGAGCGAATCCGAGGAATTAAGCCGGGTGATTCCCGTCATCACCGCACTGGCGCGACAAACGACCGTGCCACTTTCCATTGACACGATGAAGCCGGCGGTCGCCCGCGCGGCTTTGCGGGCGGGAGCGAGCCTCGTGAACGACGTGGGCGCGAGTTGTGCCACCGCGGAAATGTGGCAATTAGTGGCCGAGACGGGCGCGGGTTATGTAGCCATGCACATGCAGGGTTCGCCCCGCACCATGCAGTTGCATCCGGTGTATCATGACGTGGTTAAAGAAGTCGGCGCTTTCTTCGAGGAGCGATTGAAGCGACTCGAGGTGCTGGGAGTGGCCGCCGAACAAATCGTCTTCGATGTTGGCATTGGTTTTGGCAAAAACGTGGCGCATAATTTGCAGTTGCTCAGCGCCTTGCCGGGTTTTACAAAACTGCCACGCCCGATGGCGCTCGGGGTGTCCCGGAAGTCGTTTATTGGCGCGCTGACGGGCGCGGCGGTTGGCGAACGGTTGCCGGGGTCGCTGGCCTGCGCCGCACTGGCGGTGGCGGCGGGCGTGCAAATCATCCGCACACATGACGTGGCGGAAACGGTGCAGGCGGCGCGCCTGGCGGAAGCCATCCGGGAATCGCGATGAAGACCAAAGCAGTGCGTCGCTCGAGGGAACACGAAAAGATTGAAGTAAAAATGGTAGGAAGACGAACAACGTCATGTGGCCGTTGATTTCACAAATATGGCGTCCGACGCTGGAAATTTTCATTCTGGCGGTGACGATCTATTTGGCGACCCGGTTTGTGCGCGGCACGCGCGGCTGGCCGGTGGTCGTGGGGTTTGTCATTTTGCTGTTGCTGCTGACCATGACGGCGACGCTGCTCAAGTTGGAGGTCTTGCGGTATTTGGTGGGTAACGCTTCGCTCGTCATCGTGGTCGGCGCCATCATCATTTTTCAACCGGAAATTCGCCGCCTGCTCGGTGAACTGGGCAACCTGCCGCTCTTCGCCACCGCGCACGAACAACGCGAAAGCATGGAGGTTATTTTGGATGCCTGCGAACGACTGGCCGAAGTGCGGATTGGCGCGCTGATTGCCATTGAGCAATCCATCCAACTCCGCGAGGCGGTGGAATCCGGCATTTCCGTGGATTGTGTGGCCACCGCGGAAATGCTCGAGGCAATCTTCTTTCCCAACAACGCCATCCATGACGGCGGGGTGATCATCAAAGGCGATCGAATCGCGTATGCCGCTTGTATTTTTCCGCTGACCCGGCGTTTGGGGCTGAACAAATCATTGGGCACGCGACATCGCGCCGCTTTGGGGTTGAGCGACGAAACGGATGCGGTGATCGTGGTGGTTTCTGAAGAAACCGGCTCCATTTCCTATGCCTACAAGGGCGAACTGGTTCGCGGCGTCAGCATTGAGGAGCTGCGCTCCTTCCTGACGTCGGTGATTGTGCGGCCTCCGCGCGCTTCGGGTTTGTGGAATTGGCTGCGATTTTGGGCGGCGGACCGTCCACCCAACGCTGCGGCACCTGCGGTTTCCGATCCCGATGCGTCGGGCGCGCCGCAAGGAGAAAGCAAATAACATGGCGGATTTATCGCAACACGTGCTCTTTCGCAACTTTGGTTGGAAGCTGCTTTCCTTGATTTTGGCCGTCGTGATCTGGTTGACCATCAGAGCCTTCAGAAATGAACAAGACGTCACGGAGCGATTGTTTCCCAATCTCTCTATTAAAATCGTTTCCGGCACCGCCGACGTGCGCGCGTTTCAAGCAGACCCGCCGCTAGGTTCGGTAACGCTGCGCGGCCGCTCCAGCTTGATCAACCGCCTCGATGAGCGCGAGGTTCACCTGCTGACCGACGTCAGCCTGGTGGATACCACCCAACCCTCGCGGCACCATCTCGTGGTCACCGTCCCCAACGGGGTCACCGTGGTACGCACCGAACCGTTGGAAGTCCGGATTATTCCACCGCCGCGACCGGAACCAAAAATCATCATCACTCCCCCTAAAACCATCGAATGAGCAAATTGAAAAAAATCTTCGGCACGGACGGCGTGCGCGGCAGGGCCAACATCGAACCCGTCACTGCGGAAACCGCGCTGCGCCTCGGGCGCGCTGCCGGTCACGTCTTCAAGGATTTGGAACGCAGCGCGCGCGGGCATGGCCGGCACAAGATCGTCATCGGCAAAGATACGCGCCTTTCGGGGTACATGCTCGAAAACGCGCTGTCCTCAGGCATTCTTTCGATGGGTGTTGACGTGCTGTTTATCGGCCCGCTTCCCACCCCCGGCGTGGCTTACGTCACACGCAGCCTGCGCGCGGATGCCGGAATCGTCATTACTGCATCCCACAATCCCTATGCCGACAATGGCATCAAGTTCTTCCGTCCGGACGGTTACAAACTCGACGACAAAATTGAAGCCAGCATCGAGCATCTGGTCTTCAGCGGAGAGATCGAAAACATCCGGCCCACCGCCGAGGAAATCGGCAAAGCCGTCCGCATTGATGACGCGCTCGGACGCTACATTGAATTTGCCAAAGCCAGCTTTTCGCGCGGCAAAACCCTTGAGAGCATGCGCATCGTCGTGGATTGCGCGAACGGCGCAGCCTATAAGGCGACCCCCTGCGTGCTGCGCGAGTTGGGCGCGGAAGTCATGGTGTTCGGCGACAAACCCAACGGCAAAAACATCAACGAAGATTGCGGTTCGATGCACCCGCAGAATTTGTGTCGGCTAGTCCGGGAATTTCGCGCTGACCTCGGCATTGCGCATGATGGCGATGCGGACCGCGTCCTGATGTGTGACGAACACGGCCAAATGATTGACGGCGACGACATCATGGCCATCGCCGCGCTCGACCTGCTGGCTCAAGGCGCCCTGGCGGAAAAAACGCTCGTCGCCACAGTGATGAGCAACGCCGGATTGGATGCCGCCATCACCGCCGCCGGCGGCAAAGTCATCCGCACCGGCGTGGGCGACAAACTCGTGATTGATGAAATGCTGCGCTATGGTTTCAACTTCGGCGGCGAACAGAGCGGCCATCTGATCTTCCGTGACTACGCCACGACGGGCGATGGACTGGTGGCGGCGTTGCAAATCCTGCGCATCATGAAAATGCGCGGCAAGAAACTGAGCCAGTTGGCACAATGCTGGCAACGCTTCCCACAACTCGTCAGCAACGTGAAGGTGCGCGAGAAAAAACCCTTCGATCAACTCAATAACGTGTTGGAACTCGTGGCCCGGGCGGAAGCGGAAGTCCAACCCGTCGGCGGACGCGTCCTCTTGCGCTATTCGGGCACCGAACCCAAGGCGCGGCTGCTGATCGAAGGCCCCGACCAAGCGGTTTTGGAACGGTGGAGTCGCGAGATTTGCGCCGCCATCAAGCAGCAGGTCGGCGCGTAATTTCATCCGCCGGCCTGGATTGAGGCGAGTGGGCGAGAGTGGCCGCAGGCCGGAAGAGAAGGTGTTCCGTAGTTCTGAAGCACAAAACGCGCCCTTGGCAAAGTTATCAGTCATGTTGGATGAGTTGAATCGGCGAACGCATCGAGCAACGGGATTTCTGCTAATCACGCTGCTCTTGGGAGCGGGTTGCGCCTACGTTCCCCCGCTGGCCTCACGCACGCAAGTCAATGCCTTGCAAATGGCCCTGGTTCAACTGGGGCCGGAAGTGGCAGAAGCGGAAGCCGCACGGGTGGCCGATGTGGCTTATGATTATCCCTGTGAACTCGCCGCGCAGTATCGGCTGGTGCGCCCGCCGTTGTGGCACAATTTCCTGATCAACCTCGGTCTGAAACAACGCGGCTTGTGCTACCAATGGGCCGAGGACCTGGAAGCAAAACTGCAAGCGATGGAACTGCAAACCCTGGAATTGCATTGGGGCGTCGCCCATCCCGGCTCGTTTCGGGAGCACAATACGGTCGTGCTAACGGCCCCGCAGCAACCGTTCGACAGCGGGATCGTGCTGGACCCGTGGCGACATAGTGGCGTTCTCTACTGGGGCGTGGTCACCGGTGATACTTATTCCTGGCGCGAAGGGTTGTTGACGCCCGTTCCTGCTTCAACCATAGGCGTGAATATCAGCGAATCGGGGCACTAATAAATTCCACTGGATGGTGATCGAGCGGGCGGTGACGGGCTGAGTGGATGCCGGTTCAACTCGAAAATTTTATTGTCAAGCCAACGCGACTCATCTATGAAATACGCTTCTTTATTTTATGAAAAAGATATTAACATTTGCAATCGGCTTGGGAATTTCCATTTTCCTTGCCAACAATAACACATGGGCGCAACAAGCCCCGGCACCGGAACAAAAGAGCTGGGAAACGGTGGCCTCAGCGGGTTTGACCATCCAGAGCGGTAACAGCGAAAGCATCGCAACTACGGTGGGCATTGACACCAAACGTAAGTGGGATATGGACGAAGTGCTGTTGGGCGCTTCCGGCGGTTACGGAAAAAGCAGCAGCACCGGTAACAATCGTTCGCGAACCACTGATTACGCCAAGGCTTACGGCCAGTACAACCATCTATTTACCGATCGCCTCTACTTCGGTTTGCGTGTGGATGGCGAGCATGATGGCGTTGCAGATCTGGCGTATCGCGTGCGGATTGCCCCCTTGGCAGGTTATTACATCATCAAAAATGAGAAAACCACCCTCTCCTTCGACGTTGGCCCGTCATTCGTGATCGAGGAGCGCGAGGCGTCCACTACTTCCCTGCGGGATCGGCAGGAATACTTCGCGTTGCGGTTTGGAGAAAAATTCGAGCACAAGCTGACGGATACCACCCGGATCTGGCAAACAGCGGAGTACATCCCCGCAGTCAAAGACTGGCCCGATCGCGATCTGATCAATTTTGAGGTCGGAATCAGCACCAAGATCATCAGCAATTGGGATCTGCAGGTGAAGTATCAGGTGAACTACGACAACGGAGTGAAGTACGGCAAGGAAACGACCGACACCCGGTTGATCGCCCAAACCGCCTATACGTTCTAATCTCGGCTGACGACGTCAAAGCGTTTAGTCATCGGGGGTGACAGACTTGTCATCCCCGATTTTTTGTACAGAAAAAAGCCTGTCACTTGAAAATGACAGGCTCATAAATCTGCGGGGGATGATTCAACCATCGTTACCAATGGCTTCCACCGGACAGCCTTCCTTGGCTTCCTTGCAGCGCTCTTCTTCTTCCGGGTTCTCCGGTTGTTTGAAAACGAAAGAGTAACCGCCGTCGTCGTTGCGTTTGAAGTTATCCGGCGCCGTTTCACGACAGAGATCGCAGTCAATACATTGATTGTCCACGTAATAATGACCCGGCACGTTTTCTGGATATCGGTTTGCTGCGTCAGCCATATACTATATGTAACCATCGCCAGAGTAAGAAGTAAGCCCGCCAAGTGGCAAGCTTCAATTCGACAATTCAGCAAGTAATCTCGCGAGAGCGCCTCAAATTCCACCGAGCGCGGGATTGCGATTGCCGCCGCAGTCGCTCAAACTTTTCTTCGGTCAGTGAAGAAAGCCGCTTCAGATCTCGATTTCATGCGCCAAGCCATCCGATTGGCTCAGCGCGGTCGTGGAATGACCGCTCCCAATCCAATCGTCGGGGCCGTTCTGGTGAAGGCGGGGCAAATCATTGGGCGTGGCTGGCATCGTCGGGCGGGCGGACCCCATGCGGAAATTGAAGCGTTGCGCGACGCCGAACGACGAGGACACAGCGCGCGTGGCGCGAGGCTTTATGTGTCACTCGAGCCGTGCTCCACGCAAGGACGCACACCACCTTGCACCACGGCAATTCAGATCGCAGGCATCCGGCGCGTGGTCGCCGGCGCGACCGATCCCAACCCGGAACACGCGGGTAAAGGTTTCGCAATTTTGCAGAAAGCGGGCATTAAAGTAACGGTCGGCATTTTGGCTGATCAGTGCGCTGAATTGAATGAGGCCTTCAATCATTGGATCGTACAGCGCACACCATTGGTTACGGTGAAAGCCGCGATGACGCTGGATGGAAAAATTGCCACAGCGGCGGGTGCGTCGAAGTGGATTACTGGTGAAACGGCGCGTGCCGAGGGAATGCAATTGCGCCATTGCCACGACGCGATTCTCGTCGGTATCAATACCATCCTCGCGGATGATCCCAGTCTGACGGTGAGAGCAATTGCCGGAAAAAAATTGCCGCCGAAATATCCGCCGTTGCGCCGGATCGTGCTGGACGCTGGTGCGCGCACGCCATTGGAAGCCAGGATGGTCAGCGATGCACATGCGGCCGCGACGACCGTTGTAGTGAGCAAAGCCGCTCCCGCGCGGCGGGTGGCAGCATTGGCCAGGCGCGTCCGCGTCCTGAAAGCGCCGACGCGACAGGGCAAAATTGATCTGCCATGGCTGTTGTGGAAGTTGGGCGATGAGGAAGTCACGAGTTTGTTGGTGGAAGGTGGTGGCGAAGTGAACGCCTCTTTTCTGCTCGGTCGTCTGGCGCACCGGATCGCCTTTTTTTATGCACCCAAGATTCTCGGGGGACGAACCGCTTTGAAGGGCGTGGCGGGAGACGGAGTTGGGACGTGGGCTGAAGTGCTTACTCTGACCGAGGTAAACTGGCGGCAATTGGGCGATGATTTACTGCTCACCGCCCGGGTGACGACGTAAATTGCGTTGCGCGCTTGCCGTCGGGAATCTTTCCAACGCAACATAAGCGCATGTTTACAGGTATCATTCAGCAGGCGGGTGTGATTGAGGCAATCCACCCGACCTCAAAAGCGATCCGCTTGGTGGTCCTTGCCAGGAGCGGGATGTCGGGGATCAAGCTTGGTGCCAGTGTCGCGATCAATGGTTGCTGCCTGACGGCGGTGAAAATCACGCCGCGCGGATCGGCTCGAAAACTGCACTTTGACGTGTTGCAAGAATCCTGGCAGCGAACCAATCTTCAGTTTGCGCATCCCGGAGATATTGTGAACTTGGAACGGCCTCTGCGCGGCAGTGATGAATTGGGCGGGCACTTTGTGACGGGGCATGTGGATGGCTTGGGACGAATTCGACGCTGGGAAAAATCAGGAGCGGATCGCTTGCTCAGCATTTCCGCCGCTCCAAGCCTGATGCGCTACGTGGTGCGAAAAGGCTCCATTGCGGTGGACGGCATCAGTTTGACGGTCGCCAGAGTGGCCAAAGGCCATTTCCAATTGTGGATCATTCCGCACACCTACGAAGTTACCGCGTTGAAAACGCGAAAAGTCGGCGATGGTGTAAATCTCGAAGCCGATCTGCTGGGGAAATACGTTGAAAAATTTCTGACGCTCAAGCGACGTTGAGTTGTTGGCGGTTGCCGGTAAAAAAACAAAAGAGCCGGATTTTTATCCGGCCCTTTGCCTGAGAACAAATCAACTTCAAACAGCAAAATTCAAAGTTGTCTTCCGGCGGCGCTGCAGTTTTACGCCTTTACAACTTACACGGTAATTTCTGCAAATTCCCGTCCAACAACGTGTTCATCATAGAAAAGATTCCCAGAAGCGGTAGTCACCATTGCGGGGGACATGCTGACCATCAGCTCGGCCAATAATCAAACCGCTGATATCCAGTAGTTTATGTGCGCCGAAGCGCCTTGGCAACAGCCTCCGTCCGGGTGCGGACATGTAGTTTTTCGTAGATACGCCGAATGTAGGTTCGCACGGTTTCAAAGCTGATACCCAACCGATCGGAAATTTCCTTATACATGAATCCCTGACTCAACAAATCCAGCACCTCCTGTTCGCGCGGAGACAGTTCAGCGGTCGGTTCGGGCGGGGCGGCGCTGGGGCGCGCTTGAAAAGATTGCACCACCTTACGCGCGATATGAGTGGACATCGGCGAACCGCCGTTTTGCACGT
The DNA here is from genome assembly GCA_039806955.1 of Verrucomicrobiota bacterium. GTDB lineage: Bacteria > Verrucomicrobiota > Verrucomicrobiia > Limisphaerales > JADLHS01 > JADLHS01. The sequence goes on from JBDHQI010000029.1 coordinate 18,765, forward strand.
CGCGCAGGGCGTCCAAAATTTCCGAACCTTTGGCGCGTTTGAGCAAATAGCCAGCGGCGCCAGCCGCCAGAGAATTGAAGATGTTCTCCGTGTCCTCGTAAGCCGTCAGCATGACGATCTGCGTTGCCGGTAAAATCGCCTTCAACTTGCGAACACACTCGACGCCGTTCATGCCGGGCAGATTGATATCCATCAAGACGACGTTGGGTTTCTCGTCGGGGATGCTGGTGAGGGCGGCCTCGGCACTTGGGTGGTGTCCGACACACGCGAAACCCTCCGCCCGATTGATCATGCGCGCGAGCGTATCCCGCAATTGCTCATTATCCTCAACAATGGAAACAGTAATGGCCATTTTCTCTCAGCGCCGGGTAAGCGGCGCGGTCAGCCGCACGATCGTTCCGCGGTCAGTTCCCGGAACCATGTGGAACGACCCAGCCACATCTTCCATGCGTTTGCGCATGTTGCGCAACCCATTTCTGCCGGTTTTCGTGGCCGCCTCCGCCGGACCGCGCCCGTTGTCTTCAATCTCAAAGACGAACTGATCATCCGTCAATCGCAGATGGATTTTAACCTCGGTGGCGCGCGCGTGTTTGACCACGTTGTTTACTGATTCCTTGAAGGCCAGAAAAACATTGTGCCGCAAGTCCGGCGGAATGTTGAGCGCGGGCAAAGTCGGCGGCACGTCCAGGCGGTACCGCAAATTGGCCAGCGCAAGATATTCTTGCGCGTATTTACACGCGTAATTGACCAACCCCTCCAGCGTGTCGTTGGAGGGATTGGCGGCCCAAACGATTTCATCCAACGCGTCGGAAGTTTGCCGCGCGGTTTTGCAAATTTGCTCCGCATGGGTCGCCACCTCATTCGGCAAATCCTTGTCTTCCCCCACCATTTCACCCAGCAGATTGACCTGTGTCAGGTTCGCGCCCAACTGATCGTGCAGGTCGCGCGCGATACGGGCGCGCTCTTTTTCCAGCGCCTCCTGCTGCCGCAACAACGCGAGCTGGCGTTGCAGCTTCTGCGTGGAAACGAAATAAACCATCCCGCCGATGACTCCGATCAGGCCAATGACCACGGCGGCCTGAAACCACCCTCTTTGCCAAAACGACGGGATCACCACAAGGTGCAGCGTCGCTGGAAGCGGACTCCAGAATCCGTCTTCGTTGCTGGCGCGCACCTGAAAGTGATAACGCCCTGGCGGCAGTCGCGTGAAACGCACTTCACGCGAACCGCGGGAATCAATCCAGCGGGCGTCACCATCATCCAGCCGATACTGGAATTGCGCCTGCTCGGGCGCGGTGAGGTTCAAGCTGGTGAAATGAATTTCCACCACCTCCTTCCGGGCGGGCACGATGACCTCCCGCGGCCAGGTGGTTTGCCAAGCGTTCGTGCTTTGTGCTTTTCCATCCACCAAGACCGATTCTATCACCACGGGTGGCGGGTTCGTGTTGGGTCGTAATGCGGTGGGCTGCAAACTGACCAGGCCCTTCGTGGTGGGAAACCACATCCGACCGGAACGACTGCGTCCGACGGATGGCTGCGAGCCGGAGGAACATTCCTTGGTCGGCAAACCATCCGCTTTGCCGAAGGTGCGCAGATGCAAGCGGTTGGGGTGTCCGTCGGCAAAGGCGTTCAAAGCGGACTTGGCAACGCGCATCAATCCTTCGTTTGAACCAAGCCAGAGAAATCCCGAATCGTCCTCCGCCAGATAGGTAATATTATTGCCCGCCAGGCCGTCCGCTTTACCAAAATGTTTCCAGTCACGGTTCTGGTAACGCGTCAAGCCGCCTCCCGAAGTGCCCACCCAAACCGCTCCAGTCGCGTCGGCATGAAGCGCCGTGATATAATCGCTGGGCAGCCCAGTTTCCGCGGCGCGGTAGCCGGTGAATTTTCCCTCATGTAACCGATTCAGCCCGCCTCCGTCCGTGCCAACCCAGAGATCGCCGTGGGCATCTTCCGCCAGGGCGCGGATGGAGTTCGTAGTCAAACCGTCCTGGGTGGTGAACAACCTCCACGTTGCGCCGTTCCAAAACGCCAGTCCTTCCAAGGCGCCAACCCAAATGTTGGTCGCGCGATCCTGGAACAACACGGAAACCTGGGGTCGCACGCCCTCGGTGCCGGGAGCGATGCGAAAGCGTCCGTCCACGAATTGATAGATGCCGCCCGCCACGATGCCTCCCAGCCAGACGGTATCCCGGGCATCCACGAGAACCGCGCGCACATTGACGCCAGGCAGATCGGTGGTGGCGTCGTACTTTCGCATCACGTCGTCACGCCAGTAATTCAATTCGCCGCCGTTGAACGCGATCCATAATCCGCCCTGGCTGTCGGTGGAAACCGATTGCACGTTTTTACCGCTGGTTTCCGGTTGCAACTGAAAGTGCGGCGGACTCAACCGGCTCGCGCCGCCGCCATCGGTGCCAACCCACAAATTCCCTTCGCGGTCCACGCACAAGGATAACACCGTTTCGTGATTCAAGCCCTGATCGCCGCCGATGCGCGCGACCGCGCCCCGCGTCCCCAACCGGTACACGCCATCGCCCAGGGTGCCTACGATCAGGCGGCCCTGCTCGTCTTCACAAGCCGACGTAACGGGCGAAGCGGTGAAAAGTGATTTCCAGGGATAGGCCCCCAGCGTTTGCGAAATGCCGTTCGTGGTACGCAGATAAATATGTTGATTGACGAACTGCCAAATGCCGCCGCCCCGGTGCGCGAGCAAAAAATCCTGTTTGCCGGACACCGGAATCGTTTGTAACCGCAACTCAAAGTTAGGGCTGCGCAGATCAGAAACGACGCGATACAAATTGGTGTCGGTGCCAATCCAGACCTCCCCCGCCGGTTCCGCAACGACAGAGCGGCAACTGACCGCGCCAGGATTGATCAACCAGGTGTTTTCACGCTGGCCATTCCGATATCGGGCCAGTTGCCCATCGGCCGCAAACAACCACACCGCACCGCTGACATCTTCCGTGGCCGAGACCAGCCGTTCACTCGTGCCGTTGCCAAACGACATCTCGGCAACCACGCCATTCTGGATGCGGCGCACCCCGGACTTTTCTGTGCCCACCCACAAACCGCCCCGGCGATCCTCAAATAAATGCACGATCGTATCGGCCTCGAAGAAAACTTCCGGGTGGAGACCATCGAAGCGGACCAGTCCTCTCATGGTGCCCAGCCAGAGGTAGCCGTCGCGGGTCTGAGTCAGCGCAATCACCGAACTTTGCGGCAGTAATTCCGCGCCCTGCGTATTCCAGACCAGCCAGGAGTCATTGGTCGCTGCCGTAGCGGAAGCAACGCCACCCCACAGCGCGCCGCCGCCAAGCAACGCGCCAATCAGCAGTGTCCGAAAGCGCTTCAGCATCAAGGCATGGTTGGAAGTCACGTTGGCCAAGTAAAGCGGATTGATGGGCCGCGTGGGGCGTTGCCGCTTTTTGAAAGTTTGACCTCGGGCGGTGCTGCGTTAAACTGACCGACCTTGTTTGTATGAAAATTTTGGTTTGTGACCGGATTTCGCCCCGTGGCATCGCTCTACTACAACAACGGCCCGAGTTCGAGGTCGTGGTTCTGCCCAAACAATTAACCGAAGCAGAATTACTTCCCGTGGTGGCGGATGTGTCCGCCATGATCGTCCGCTCCGAAACCAAGGTGACGAAGCGGGTCCTCGAAGCCGCAAAAAAATTGCGCGTGGTCGGCCGCGCCGGGGTCGGGGTGGACAATGTAGACGTGGAAGCGGCGACGCGCCACGGGGTGGTGGTCATGAACACTCCCGGCGGCAACACCATAACCACTGCGGAGCTGACGTTCACCCTGTTGCTGAACCTCGCGCGCAAAGTGCCCCAGGCTTACGCCTCAATGACTGTGGGAAAGTGGGATCGCAAATTGTTTCAAGGCGTGGAGATTTCCGGAAAAACCCTCGGGGTGTTGGGCATGGGGCGCATTGGGACGGAAGTTGCCAAGCGCGCCCTCGCCTTCGGAATGCGCGTCATTGGTTACGATCCTTTCCTGACGGAGGCGCGCGCCAAAACACTCGGCGTCGAACTCGCCACCGAAGTGGATTTGGTTTATCGCGAAGCTGATTTCATCACCGTTCACATGCCGGTGACCGATCAGACCCAGGGCATGTTGAACGCCGCCGCTTTTGCCAAAATGAAGCCGGGGGTGCGCGTCGTGAATTGCGCGCGCGGTGAAATCATTGAAGATCAGGATCTGCTGGCCGCGCTGGAATCCGGCAAGGTGGCCGCCGTCGGCTTGGATGTGTATCACCAGGAGCCGCTGCCCGCCGACCATCCGTTTCGCACCCATCCGGGCGTGGTCCTGACTCCGCATCTTGGCGCCAGCACCGCCGAAGCGCAGGATAAATGCGGCGTGGAAGTGGCCGAGGTCATCACCGGCTATTTACTGACCGGCGAAGTGCGCAACGCCGTGAACCTGCCCTATCTTGACGCCAAGACGTACGAACAGGTGAACCCGTATCTCGTCCTTGGCGAGAAACTCGGCCAGTTGCTCGCGCAACTGGCGCAGGAGCAGGTGGACCGCCTTTACATCACTTACGGCGGCAAAGCGCAGGAGCTGCCGAACATTGATCCGATCACCCGCGCGATCTTGCAGGGCTTTTTGTCGCGCGCCGGGGTTAACGATCTGAACAACATCAACGTCCGCAGTATTGCCTCCACCCTGGGATTGACGGTGGAAGAAAAACGTTCCAATGAACCGGTCACGTTCAATGAATGGCTGCACGTACAGGCATTTCACGAAAACCAAAAGATCATTTCCGCCGGCGGCACCTTCTTTGGTTCACCCAACAATCCGCGCATCGTCCGGTTATACAGTGCTTCTGTCGAGATCCCGATCAGCGGGGTGATTTTACTATTAACGAACAAAGACCGCCCCGGCATTGTCGGATCCCTGGGCACCTTGTTGGGCCGGCATCAGGTCAATATTGCCAGCATGAGCTTGAGCCGTGACACCGAAGGTGGTGATGCGCTCACGGTTCTGCATCTGGACAGCGAGCCGACCGCAGCCGTGCTGGCGGAATTGGAAAAAGACGAAGACATTCACAGTGTGCGCGTAGTTAAACTCTAAACCAAAAAATTATGATCTCATTTATCCGCAGGATTTCCTGTCTAACGCTGGGGCTGCTGTTGGCAGGGCCTGGCAGCGGCGTTACCACGTTCGCGCAAACGACCAATGCCGCCAGCAAACTGGACAGCCTGCTGGGCGATCCGGTGATCGCTCGCGGCCAGGGCGTCGAAGTCAAGCGCAGCCAGTTGGATGCGGAGATGATTCAATTGCAGGCGATGGCCAGTGCGCAGGGCCGCTCGATTCCAGCCGACAGTCTCGGCTTGTTTCAGTTGCAAAAGCTGAACGATCTGGTTGCGGCGCAGTTGTTGTTGGCGCGCGCCACGGACGCCGATAAAGCCAAGGGTCGCGAAATGTTCCAAAAGGCGCTGCAACGCCTGAGATCCGACAACAAACTTACGGACGCCGAGTTCGATGAGAAGTTAGGCAATCAACTGCGCCTGCAGGGATTGACCCGGGCCGAGTGGGACAAACAGCGCACGGAGCAGGCGACGGTGGTGGCGGTGTTACAACGCGAGCTGGGCGTGAACATTACGGACGCCGACGCCAAAAAATTTTACGAGGAAAATCCTACCCGGTTCGAGCAACCGGAACAGGTGCGCGCCAGCCATATTTTGCTCAGTACCAAGGACCCGGTCACGGGTGAAGATTTGTCTGACGAACAGAAGAAGGCGAAGCGCAAACAGGTGGATGACGTGCGTAAAAAAGCCGTGGCGGGCGAGGATTTTGCCGCGTTGGCCAAACAATACTCCGAAGACCCCGGCTCGAAAGATCGCGGCGGCGAATACACGTTCAAACGCGAAGACATGGTGCCGGAATTTTCCGCCGCCGCGTTCTCGTTGAATACAAATCAAATCAGCGACGTGGTAACGACGGCCTACGGTTATCACCTCATCAAGTTGCATGAAAAGATTCCTGCACGAATGATCCCCTACGACGAGGTGGCGGACGATTTGAAGGAAGTTTTGCGCAGTCAGGAACTGCAGAAAAAACTGGCTGACGGCAAATTCATTGAAAATCTGCGCAAGACGGCCAACGTGGAAATTCTGGATGAGAAGCTCAAGAAAATTGAAGAACTGATGGCCTCATCCAAAACCAATGAACCGGCGGCCAGCGCGCCATAACCCGGCTCACTGGAAGGGTGTTTCAACGCGCCGGCGCCAACCGGCGCGTTTTTATTTACCCAGAACCTTGGTCGGCGAATGTGCCTCGAGATCGCGCTGGAGAAAATTGGCCAACTGGCGGAGGCGCGCTTCCAGGCCGCGCGTTTCCAGAATTTTCTGACGTTCGGCGGCGGCGGCCAACACCGTGCCGGCGATTAAATCCACCGCGCGTTCCGGTTCAGTGATGGAGTCGAGGTAACCCATGATTTCCCGCGCGGAAAGCGGGCGGGGCGATTGACCAGCTGGGCTGGGCTGCGTGCTGGATACGAACGGAAACGGAAAGGGGATGCCGAGCTTCACTCGTTCCCTCAATAACCGGCGCGCACTTGTCAACAGAGCGCCAATTTTTTGGCCGGCGCCCGCGGTCGCAGGCAGTGGTTCGATTTCATAAACCGGATACGGCTGCCGTTTTTTCAAGTCACCCAATTTGACCCGCGTCAGCCCCTGCAAAATCACGTGCGAGGTGTGGTCTTTGTGTTCCACGGAAACGCGGATCAAACCGACCCCGGCAATTTTTACCGGCGTCTCCCGCTTCGTTTCCGGTTGGCGCATGGCCACGGCGAACAGCCGATTGCCATGCAGCGCGTCGGCCAGCAACTGCCGGTAGTGCGCTTCAAAGACGTAAAGAGGAAGTAATGCCTGCGGGAACAGGATCGCATCAGGCAACGTCATTACTGGGACTGCGTCGGGCAGTGTCATAACTGCGCCGTTCCAGCAACAACTGTTCCAGCGTAGTTTCAAAATCGGGTTAATTGTTCCAAACGCCTTACCCGCTCGCCAATCTGGGTGCGCGTGGCCGTTACGGTGCGGTTCAAACCAAACCCTTCGCAGCAGAAGGAAGCCACGACGCTGCCATGAATCATGGCGCGGCGGAGGTTGGTTTCAATGCTGCCCCGGGCGCGGGCCAAATAGCCCATCATGCCGCCCACGAACGAGTCGCCGGCCCCGGTTGGGTCTACCAGCGCGACCACAGGATAGGCCGGGCACAGGAAAAATCCCTTCGGACCACTGAGGATCGAGCCGTGCGAACCTTGTTTGATGATCACGTATTTCGGCCCGAGTTTATGGATCTTTTTGAGCGCGGTGAAGACGTTGTCCTCCTGCGTCAACTGTTGCGCTTCACTGTCGTTGAGCACGAAACCATCCACGCGTTTGATCAGCGCCAGCAGATCGTCCAGGGCGATGTTCAACCACAAATCCATAGTGTCAGCGACAATGAATTTCGGGCGGCGCGTCTGGTTCAGGACGTGGTGTTGCAGCGCGGGCGCAATATTCGCCAGCAGCACGAACTGCGCAGATTGATAGGCGCGCGGCAATTCCGGCGAGAAAGTTTCAAACACACCCAGCTCCGTCAACAGCGTGCGGCGGTGGTTCATATTTGCCTCGTATTCGCCCGACCAGTGGAAAGTTTTGCCGGGTTTGATCTGCAACCCGCTCAGGTCAATGCCGTGCTTTTTGTAAAGCTGCACATACTTCTTCGGAAAATCCTGGCCCACGACGCCAACCATGTTGACTGGCGAAAAAAAACTGGCCGCCACCGCCGCGTGGCTGGCCGAGCCGCCGAGCAGCTTCGGGTTTTCCCGCGTGGGAGTCTTGATGGAATCCAAGGCCGTCGAACCGACAATCAATACGCTCATAAATCAGTGGTTAATCAGGTTGCAAATTGCGGGCGCACAGTAGGCAAACGCCGGAAGGCAGGCAACTCTCAAAACAAAAGCGCGGTAAACGGGATCAACCCGTTCGCCGCGCGACACGCTATGAACTGTTGCGACTTAATTACCCTCGGACGCGCTTTCGGGACGTTGCGAACCTCTGGGGCCGCCGGGACGTTGCCCCATGTATTCGTCGCGGGTCAATTTGCCGTCGCCGTTTTTGTCGAGCTTCTTCAAGGCGGCAGCGGCGTTGCTGATTTCCGCCGCGCTGATTTCGCCGTCGCCATCCGCGTCCAGCGCCGTCAATAGCGGGAGCTTGGGAGGTTGTCCGCTGCCCGGACCGCCTTGGCCTCCAGGGCCGCCGCCGGGTGGGCCGTCTTGGGCGATCAAGAGTGTTGCGGCGGTCAGGCCGAGAACGCCGGTGAGAATTTTGGTGGTTAACTTCATATCATTCCTTTGTGTTGCGGTTAAACTTGTGGTCGGTGATGCCAACCGTTACGCGCCCACCTTACGCCAGGACAGATTAAGAGAATATGAAGCGCGAAAAATTTCTGTCCAACCGTGCTGTCCGTGGGAACAATCTCCCTGTGACACTGAAAGACGCCCAAGCCCGCCACGCCAAACTTGCCGCCGAAATCCGCCGGCATGACCACGCTTATTACGTCGTGGGCCGCGCCGAGATTACCGATTACGAATACGACCAGCTGTTCCGGCAGTTGCAGGAGTTGGAAAAAGAATTTCCACAACTCATCACGCCCGAGTCGCCCACGCAACGCATTGGCGGCGCGCCCGCCGAGGGTTTCGCCCGCGTCAAACATTTGCAGCCGATGCTCTCGTTGGAAAAAGTCGAGGCCGCCGAGCATCCCACTCGCGCCGAAGAACCCAACCGCGACAAACGTAATCGCGCGCAGGACGAACGCACGCTCAACGCGTTGGAATCCTTCAACGCCACCATCTGCAAACAACTGAAGCGTGACCGCGTGGAATACATCTTGGAGCCGAAGGTGGATGGCGTGTCCATCAGCGTGCATTACCGGCGCGGCAAGCTCGCGCTTGGCGTCACGCGCGGCGACGGCGCGTTCGGCGACGACATCACCGCCAATCTCCGCACCGTGCGCGCGATTCCGCTGGAGTTGAATTTGAAGAATCCGCCGGAACTGCTTGAAGTGCGCGGCGAGGCGTACATGGCGAATCAGGATTTCGACGCGCTGAACAAAAAACTCGCCGCCGCCGGGGAAAAGACCCTGCCTAACGCGCGCAACGCCACCGCTGGCACGCTGAAGTTGCTCGACCCGAAACTCGTCGCGCAACGCCCGGTCAGCGCGGTGTTTTACGCTGTCGGCGCATGTGAGGGAATCAAGTTCACGTCCCACGCGGAAATGACCCACCAGCTCGCGGAGTTCGGTTTACCGACGCAAAAAAAATGGTGGCTCTGCAGGGACATCGCCGAGGTATTGAAGATTTATCGCAAAGAAATCGTCGCCGACTACGACGAAGCGCGCGACCTGCGGAAACAGTTGCCCTACGATATTGACGGCCTCGTGCTGAAGGTGAATCGCTACGATGACTGCGAGCGCATCCCGGCCAAGACCCGCGCGCCCGGCTACGCCATCGTGCACAAACCCGTGCCGTGGATCACGCCTGCCGAAACCATCCTGCGCGACATCACCGTGCAGGTCGGACGCACCGGCGTACTCACGCCCGTGGCCGAACTGGAACCGGTGTTCGTGCAAGGCTCGACCATCGCGCGCGCCACATTGCACAACGAGGACGAAATCCGCCGCAAAGACATCCGCATCGGCGACACCGTGGTCATCCGCAAAGCGGGCATGGTGATTCCCGAAGTGCTGGAGGTGCTGAAATCCAAACGCCCGGCAAGCGCGAAGGAATTTGATCTATTCCAATTCGTCGGCGGCAAATGCCCGGCATGCGGCGGGCCGATTACGAGGGATAAAATCAAGGGGCAAGGAAGCGGCGAAGAGGAGGAAGTCGCTTGGCGCTGTCAGAATGTTGCGGGCTGTCCAGCGCAACTCATGCGGCGCGTCGAGTATTTTGCTCAACGCAAGGCGCTGGACATCGAATCGCTCGGCGGCATCGTGGCGGAGAAACTGGTCGAGCGCGGGCTGGTGAAAGAGCCGCTGGATTTGTTTGATCTCAAGCTGGATGCGCTCGCCAAATTGAATCTCGGCACGGACGAAGAACCGCGCGTGTTCGGCGAGAAGAACGCGACGAAAATCATCGAAGCGTTGCAACGCACCAAGACCGCGCCATTACAGCGGTGGATACACGCGCTGGCAATTGCCGACGTGGGCGAGACAACCGCCAAACAACTCGCGGCCACGCATCAGACTTTGGAAGACCTGGCCCAATCCGCCGTGCTGCGCGACATCCTTGCGCTGGACACCAAGGAAACGGAACGCGCCGAAATCAGTCCGCGTTCCCGCAAGAATCCGCCGAAAAATGACGCGGAAAAAGCGGCTCGTGAACAGCGTGATGCGAAGCTCAAGACCGAGATTGCGGAGATTGAAGCGCGCTTGGAGCAAGGCGGATTAAAAGCGCGCCTGCCGGAAGTCGGTCCGGTCGCCGCCGCGAGTGTTTTGAATTATTTCGCCTCTCACGCGGGAAAAAAAGTGCTCACGCGCCTCCGGGAATTGGGCATCCGACCGGAGAACGATTTGTCCGCCGCCACCGCTGCTGCGCCCGGGCCGTTGGCCGGGAAAACCGTCGTGCTGACCGGCACATTGCCGACGCTGACCCGCGAGCAAGCCACCGCGATGATTGAAGCCGCCGGCGGCAAGACCAGCAGCAGCGTGAGCAAGAAAACGGATTTTGTTCTGGCGGGAACGGAGGCTGGCTCAAAACTTACCAAGGCGCAGGAGTTGGGAGTTTCCGTGATTGACGAAGCTGAGTTCCGTCGGTTGCTTGACAGCAAATGAACCGCTGCTACCGTCCGGCAGCCCGGGGTGATCGCGACTCAATTCGCCGGTTGCGCCGCAGCGGTCTTGATGGTTCCCAATTCCTCCCAACGCTGATAAAATGCCGCCACCGTTTCCCGGGCCGCGGCCAAATCCGCTTTCAACTGATTCGTCTGCGGCGCGTTTTGGCGCGTCTTGCCAGGCGCCCAATCCAGACAAGACAAGCCCCCGATTTCTCTGCTAGGGTTGGCCTGTGATTGACCAAAATACGGCTCTCGAAGCAGCGTGTTTTCGCGGCTGCAGGATGGTCGTTTCCATCTCGGACTCCGCCTGATGGTCCGACTGGTTTAATAAGGATTACGTTTTGATTTTACGGTGAATCCCCAAACTCTGGCAACCATTGGCCTGATTATCGGCATCTTCTTGGAGGCGCTGGAAGGAACGGTCGTGGCGCCAGCCATGCCCGCCATCGTCAACGACCTGGGCAGTCCGCACCTCTATGCGTTGCCCTTTTCCATTTATCTCCTGACGCAGACGGTTTCGAGTCCGTTATGGGGTCGCGTGAGTGATTCAGTCAGTCGGAAGCGGCTTTATCTGATCGGCGTGATTTTATTTTTGATCGGCTCAGGATTGAGCGGCGCGGCGCACAACATGCCGTGGTTGATCACCATGCGGGTCATTCAAGGCTTGGGCGCGGGTTGCGTACTCACCTTGACCTTCACGTTGATTGGCGGCATGTACGCGCTGCATCAACGCGCCCGGGTGCAGGGCTACATCAGCGGGGTCTGGGGCATTGCCGGATTGCTCGGGCCGTTGACGGGTGGATTGATCGTGGATCACATTTCCTGGCGCTGGGTGTTTTACCTGAACGTGCCGTTTGGTCTGGTAGCTCTGGTTTTGTGCGGCCTGTTTCTGCGCGAAAAAACCTCGCCACGCCAGGCGCTCAAGCTCGATTGGCCCGGCACAATTTTTCTGATTCTGGGCGTGGGCCTGCTCGTCTGGGGGCTGGATCAAAAATTTCTTGGAATGATCATCGGCGGCGTGCTGGGCATTTTGCTCGCGCTGCCGCTTGAATTAAAACATCCGACGCCGCTGCTGCCGGTGCAGAGTTTGCGCAATGTGATTTCGCGAAGCTCGCTCCTGAACAACCTGCTGGCGGGTGCGGCCTATTTTGGCGCGGTGGCTTACCTTCCACTGTTCGTGCAAACGGTCGCCGGCGCTCACGCCACCACGGCGGGCATTGTGTTGACGCCGATGGTGGTCGGCTGGACGGTGGCCAGCATCATCGGCGGGCGCAGCCTGCGAAAACTGGGTTTGGAGCTGATTAACAAAACCGGTTTTCTGCTGTTATCCATCGGCTTTGCGGGTTTTATCCTGTTGATCCATACCGGCATTTACGCGCTGGCGGTGACGGGATTCATCGCCGGATTTGGCATGGGGTTTGGCATGTTGACGACTTTGCTGCTGGTACAGGATAACGCGCCCAAGGACGAGTTGGGGGCGGCCACCGCTGCGGCGATGTATGCGCGCACCATTGGCGGCGCGTTGGGCGTCTCCCTGATTTCACTGGTGCTGACGCAGTCGGAGGGAGTCAGTCCGGCGCAACTCGTGCGCGAATTTCAACAAGGGTTCTTTTTGAGTTTCCTCCTGGCGGTGGCGACCTTGGTGATCAGCGTTTGGAAAATCCGTCTGCCCGCTCATCAAGTTGCGAAAAATCCGGCCCCGCCCGCAACTGATCGCGCTGCCGCCCGATTGAAATCAGATTAACGCCACTGCCGAATTCACCCCGCCCCAATCCGGAGCAGTTGCGCCGTGGCGACCGGGTTGGCCGGTTTTAAGCCGCAGGTGTCGAGGTCGGTTCAGCGGCGAGATTTCGACCCAACATTTTGTGCGGCAGGATAAATTTACGAAACAGCACGGGGGTCAGAATCGTCGTGACCACGCCCATCAAAATCAACGTGGAGAACAGTCCCTCTCCGATCAAGCCGTGTTGCAAGGCGATGCTGGCGATGACCAATTCCATCACCCCACGACCATTCAAGATGATGCCCAATCCCAACGCGTCCACGTTCGAGAGGCGGATGAGCCGGCCGCCCAACCAGCCCGCCAGAATTTTGCTGATGAGAGAAGCGACCAGAACGATGCCGACAAACCACGGAGAACCCATCTTGGTGATGCTGAATTCCAATCCCAGATACGCGAAAAACACCGGCGCGAGGAATCCGGAGGTTACGGAGTTCAGCGTTTTTTCCAGCTCGGAATAACGCGACGCCAAAAACAGTTCCTTGTTGATCAACAACGCGCCGAAGAACGCACCAATGACGAAGTGAAAGCCCAACACTTCGCTGACCGAGGCAAACACCAGCACCAATAACACGACGATGCCGAACAACGCATCCGCGCCGAAAATCTCCACCAGGCGTTCCGGCACGCGATGCACCGCCACGCCCTTGCGTTCGGCCCAGGCCAGCAAACTCCCAAACGCGGACACAAGGACAGCAAATAAAATCAACTTCCCGCCGGTGAACATCACGCCAATAACCACGTCGAGCACGTTGCCCGCGTGCGGCAATCCCAGAATGACTCCCAAAGCCAGCAGCGCGACCAGATCATTCACAATGGCGGTGACGACGGAATAGCGCGCGATTTCCGAATTCAACAACCGGAAGCTCTCCAGGATGCGGATGGCGACCGGCAGCGCCGTGATGGAAACACACAAACCGAGAAACACCGTGCGCATGACGCCGAGCTGAAACAATGCGCCAATGCCAATTCCAGCGGCCAACGGCAATGTAAAGCCCAGCAACGCCACCAGGAGTCCTTTTCCGGACATGGCCCGGAGCACATCCTTGGAATTCATTTCCAGCCCGGCAGATAGTACCACCAGGAACACCGCCAGATCAGAAATACCGCGCAGCGGGTCCGTCGCGTGAACTACATTGAACACCGCCGGCCCCAGTAAAACGCCGGCGACCATTTCACCGACAATGGAGGGTTGTTTATACCGGGCAAACAACCCACCCATTAATCGGGCGGAAACAATTAAAACCAGCAGACTCGTCAGTAACGGCACGCGCAGAGATTATCGGGACGGAAAAGAATAGCAAAAATTTTGCGCGTATTTGCCGGACAAAAAACGTGCCGCCGCAGTTTTCACTTGGCAACGCGTCGCTGCCACCTCACAATTGAACCGCTCTTTGAAAGAGGCGGACGGGTGTCCGTCACGTCAATCGCAGTTGAATGCAGGGAACCCCGTGCGAATCGGGGACGGTAGCGCCACTGTAACGGATTACGAATTTCCAACAACCACTGTCCGGCGGAAACCGCTGTGGGCGGGAAGGTGGAAACAAGGTTTGACATCCGAAGTCAGGATACCGGTTTGACTGTACTCGTCATGGTTGCTCGCGAGAGTGACCGACTTCTCCGCAAAGAGAAGGATGAGGCCAGCCCACCGAACTGTTTTCGGCGGGGTTCGTAGATGCCTTCATTTCCGATTTGCGGGAGTTGAAGGCGTTTTTTTTGTACCGGAATCATTCCGGGCACACTCGACTCTTTCCGCTCCCGTGCTGGTCTCCCGAAACCGTAAACCGTTTCGTTCCGTTCGCGGAAGGAAACTTCGCAGGAAGATCAGCATGAAAAAAATTGTTTCACTTATAGTCATCAACGGTTGCGTCGCCTCCGCTTTGGCCGCGCCGTATTATTTCCAAAGCGCTTCCGGCCAGAATGCGTGGCTGGAAGTGGATGCCTGGGTCGGTAGCGGCGCCAACGAATCCATCCTAGTGGTGGACTGGAACACCTATGGCCCCGACGCGCCATATCAGAATCCATCCCACGCCTTTGGTTTTCGCTGGGATGGCGTGGCTTATGAAGCGGATCTGCTCAACGCCTTTCATGAGGCGGGCGTGTTTACCGTTACTTCCGGTTTTGGCGGCGCGTTTCTGTACGACATCGTGTATAACTCCGGCGTCGAGACGCTTTCGCATGCCGACGAATTAGGCAGTTGGAATCTGGCCAGCGCGGATAGTCCTTATGCACTCTGGGGCACGTGGGGCGATGGAAACGGGCTGGGCGACTGGCATCCCAATCTGGCTGGCCACAACGAGGAGTTGCTCCAGCATGGCTATCTGGCGGGCATCAACGCAATCGCTTGGTTCAGCGGCGATCCCAATGCCTACTACCTCGATGTGCCCTTCGCGAACACCGTACCCGAACCCACGGCGCTGACGCTGCTGGGATTGGCGACGGGACTTGTTTTCCGCCATCGCAAATAACTTTAACCCTAAATCATCAAAACAAATAATATGAAAAAAATTCAGCTAATGTCACTGGCCTGCGCCAGTTCGTTCATCGCGTTCACCACCAGCGCGGCCACCTTTGACGACGTACAGTTCTGGGTCGGAACCGGAGCCAACCAGGCCGCATTGGTCATTGATTGGAATGATGGCAAGGCGGCCGAATCCCTGTTGTGGGGCTATCGCTGGGACGGCGCGGCCACGGGGTTCGATATGTTCCAGGCCATCGTCAGCACGGATTCGCGCCTGTACGCGCATCTCGGCAATTATGCGTGGGGCGTCGCCGTTCTGGGGCTGGGCTTCGATCTGAACGGCAACGGCAATTTTAGCGTCACGCCTGCGCTAGGTTTCGACAGCGCCGGATTTTATTATTCCACCGAACCAGATGATACGCGCGTCGCGACGGAAGCCGGAGATCATTATGTTGAAGCTTGGAACACCGGTTTTTGGGAATACTTTAATAAAACCACAGCGGCCGATGAATGGGTTTCCGCCTCCAGTGGCATGGCGGATCGTACGCTGACCGACGGCGTCTGGGACGGATTGAACTTCAATCTCGGTTTTGCTTGGCCGGGGGCCGCGCCCAGTGAACCAATCGCGGTCACCGCCATACCGGAACCAACTGCGCTGGCGTTCGGACTGATCGGAGGCATTTGCTTCTGGCGTCGTTGCCGGGCGCATCGTCGGGAAATTATCTCCGACGGTCGGTGTGACTGACGACTGTTGACCCATCCGGGTTATGTCAATGAAACCGCAATTTTCTTCCTCCGGTTGGTGGCGACGGTGGTTGAGGCGACCCGCCCTCTGGTGCGTCGTCGCGCTGTCGGCGGCTGGTCCGGCGTTTGGGCTTGCGCTGGATGACCTGCAGTTCTGGGCGGGTACCGGCACGAACCGCGCCGCGATGGCGATTCACTGGAGCGCGCCGGAAGTGCGCAACCACACCAGCGTACCGAGGCCGATTGCGGAAAAATCCCTCGCGTGGGGTTATCGCTGGAACGGCAGCGCGAATGCGGAAGACTTGTTCAACGCCATCCTGGCTGCGGACCAGCAACTCTTCGCCGTGGTTAACGATACGGCCCCGTATGGGAAGACGGTGTTCGCGTTGGGATATGATCTGAACAACAATCGTCGGTTCGGCTTGCGCAATGGAACGAACCTTCTCGTCGCCGCCTCACTCACCAATGCGCCTTCCGCTTTCACCAACGGACTGGCTGGGCTGGGTTACGAAGCGGCGGATGTATTGCAACCGTTCGAGGAGGCCGACCTCTATTGGAGTGGCTGGTCTGGCGCGAATTGGGAACTCTGGCATGAATCCGGTCAGCAGGGCGGATTTGATCACGCGCCGGATCGCGGGCCAAATCCTTACTGGACGCCCGATGGTCCCGGCCTGCCGGTTTCAGGTCATCAAGGGGAATGGGAATACGCGCAAGTTGGTCTGTCCGGTTTGATGCTGCGCGACGGCGCGTGGATCGGTTGGTCGGTTGCGGCGGGTGGTTTGGATTTTGGCGATCCCGAAAATCCCGGCCCCAGCGCGTGGGGTTTGCATAAACACGCCCCAGCGTCTCCGACAGCAGCGCCGACCAATATAAGCCCTTACGCGGTCGAAGTAGTGACTGCCCAAGCGCCGTTCGGTTCGTCGCCCTATAACGATCCGTTGGCGGCGCTGGGTGAACCAGCTTCGCTGGCGGTGAATTTTGATCCCATCATCGGCAACGCGCCGTATCATGTAAAGCTGGTTGAACCGGCGTATAACCGCGACGTGGACGGACGGAAAGTGCTGGTGACGTTGAACCGCTCGCGGGTGAATGACGGCTACGTGTATGGCTCGGTGACGGTGAAGTTTGATCATCCGATTCATGATGATCCCGCCAATCCGTATGGCGTGGATTTTCAAGTGTTCGGCAACACGTTCTATGTCGGCAGCGGCTTTGTTGGCGATACGTCCGACATGCGCACTTACAATCTGATGGGCGGCGCGTTTGGCGAGCCGCTGCTGGTTTCCGTGAGTCCCGACGGCGCGAATTGGTACACCTACACCAACGGCCCGTTCTGCGACACAACCTTCCCGACGCACGGTTATGAATGGGACGCCGCCCAACACGATGCCACTGGCAACGGCTGGACCGCCGCCCGCATGGATTTCACCAAGCCAGTGAATCCAGTATTAAACGAATTACTCGGTGCGCCCGATGTAATGCTGTCCGCGGCGGACGCCATCCAACTGTATGCCAGTTCGGGCGGTGGCACTGGATTCGATCTGGCCGAAACCGGATTTGAATCCATCCAATACATCCGCGTCGAAGCCGCGGCGGGTTATTATGCCGGCGAAGTGGACGCGATTTCCGACGTGCGTCCAATGGTGCTGGGCGAATCACTGACCATCACGCCCGACAATCTCAACACGGGCACAGCGACATTATTTTTTCAGGACCCCGGCAACGCGGCGAACAACGCGGTGCGAATCCATTTCCACGACGTGAACCAAATCGCGCTCGTCACGGCCGCGCGGTTTCAAGATTCCGCCGTGCTGGCCGCGCTGCCGAATCGTTTGGTGGAAAGCGCCGCCTTGACCGTTGCGCCGATGCTGGGTGAAGACCCGCTGGAATATGTTGCCGACCTCGCGCTCCACATCGGTTCTCGTTACGCCGCAGATGGCAGCGATCTGGACGCTTACGCTTGGGATGGAACGAACTGGACGCAGTTGGCGTTCACGTATGATCCCGCTGCCAAAATAGTCACGTTCGAAGGTGTCACCCACTCGATTGCGTTGGCTGTGGTGCAAATCACCGCGCCAGTTCTGGCCATCAACCGGGACGAAAACGGATTTACCTTCACGTTCACGCCGATAGCGGGCTGGACACATACGCTCGAATGCACGACGGATTTTTACACCTGGTTGCCCCTCGGTACCGTCACGCCGGCCACTGCGGCCTCCGTCACGCTGCGGGATGATGCGCCGCCGGCCGACCAGGCGTTTTATCGTCTGAAACTGGGCCGGCCATGAACGTCAGCAGCCAGCGTCAAGGGGCGGGGATTACAAACTATACGTCCGGGCTTCGTGGCGCTTCATCTCACTTGTCAAGTGTCACCCGACACCGTTTTAAAGCGTTCACATTGATTGAACTGCTCGTCGTCATCGCCATCATTGCGATTCTTGCCGCGTTGTTGCTGCCGGCGTTGAGCCAGTCGAAAGCCACGGTCAAACGGATCCACTGCCTGAGTAACCTGCATCAAGTGCTCATCGCCACGCACGTTTATGTGGATGACAACGAGGGGTCTTATCCCATCGCTTATCAGTCCGGTACGATCAACGGCAATGTCGCTCTGATTTGCTGGGACCTCACCACCATCGCGGGCAATCCGCCCACGGTGATTCCCGGATTGTTATGGCAGGGGCGCGGCAACAACCAAATCCAGCAATGCCCCGCCTTTGGTGGCGGCGCCAATTGGGTGGTGGACCCCTACACCGGCTACAACTACAACACGAGTTACATCGGTCATGGCCAACAGGAAGACATTCCCGAACCAGCCAAGAGCGCGGCGGTGAAACAACCGACAAAAACCATCCTCTTCGGCGACGGCCAATACGCCGCTGGCGCGAATAAATTCATGCGCGCACCGTGGCCCAACCCCGGCGATGATTCCTTTCGCGGTCGCTGGGCGGGCACGCAAGGTTTCCGCCATCAAAAGCGAAGCAACGCGGCTTTTGGCGATGGCCATGCCGAATCGTTACGTGAACGGTTTGTGGAGAACGAGGACGGCGCGAAAAACGTGGCGACGGGTACAGGTTTTCTCTCCACGGACAACTCCCTTTACGATCTCGAATAGATCAACGCGCACCGCGCCGCCAACCCGCTTTCATCCGTAATCTGATCTGCTATAAGCGGACGCCATATCTGGCTCACTGGGTGTTTAGGGCGACCTGCTCCAGTTTGGCAAAATCGCCGCCGAGGGCGAGGTGCAGGTTCACGCGCTGGGTCAGGCGCTGGTTGCGGAGTGTCAGTAGATTGGATTTGGCCTGTAATTCCTGGCGCTGAATGACCAGCACGTCGGTCAGACTGATGCTGCCGGCTTTGTAGCGCGTTTCGGCGATGCGGCGGGTGGTTTCGTATTGTGTCACCGCCTCGCGCAATTGTTCTTCCTGCACGGCCAGCGAGGTTTCGCTGACGAGCAGATTCTCCACTTCCTGGAACGCCGTCAACGCGGTGGCGCGATAGTTGGCCATGGCTTCGCTTTGCTGAGCTTTGGCGAGTTCAACCTGGGATTTGCGCAAGCCGGCATCAAACAACGGGGCAAACAAATTGCCGGCGAAATTCAACGCCATGTTCTTCGGGTCCACCAGATCCTTCAACTCGGTGCTGCTCGAACCCAGGTTTGAAGTCAGCGAGATTTGAGGCAGCCGCGCGGCTTTGGCTTCCTCAGTCGTGTTAAAAGCAGCCGCCACGCGACGTTCGGCGGCAATGACGTCGGCGCGCCGCTCCAGCAATTGTGAGGGCAAGCCCATCGGAATGGCGGGCGGCACGGCCTGCAAGTCCTCGGCGACCGCCAGCTCGGCGGCGGGATAGCGGCCCAGTAAAACTTCCAAACTGCGCACGGCTTCCTTCAAGGTGGTCGCGGCCGTTTCGGCGAGTCGGCGCGAACTGGCGAGATCGGCTTTGGCGTTGGCGACATCCTGTTCGCCCACCGTGCCGGCTTTGAATTTGGCTTCCACGATGCGCAGCGTCTCTTCGTAGCTGGAGACGAAGTTGTCATTGAGTTGATATTGCAATTTGGCCTCGGCGGCGGCGAACCATGCCTTCGCCACCTGAGCGGCCAGGGAGCGGCGCGCGGCGGCGTAATCCGCGGCGCTGGCGGCAGCGGCAGCGGCTGCGCTACGGCTGGCGTAGCGCAACCGACCCCACACGTCCACCTCCCAGGACAAATCCAAAGACGCGCCGTATTGCGTGGTGTTCGCCTTGACGCCACTGGCCTTCTCGGCGTCGGTGCGTTTGATGAGAGTGGTGTTTTGCGCGTTGAGGCTGCCGCTCAGTTGCGGCCAGAGACTTGCTCGCGCCATGCCCGCGCTGGCAATCGCCTGGTCGAGCCGGGCGGCGGTCACGGCGAGATCCGGATTGTTGGTGATGGCTTCGTTCACGAGTTGAACGAGTTGGTCATCACCAAACGACGCGATCCAATCATCGAGGACGGTGTTGGTATTTCCCTCGGTGGCCCAGCGGGCTGGGACCTGGGCTGAACCGAGTCCGGGTGACGCAGGTTGTTTGAGATTCAAGCATCCAGCCACCAGCGCACTGGCGAGCAGAGTGAATCCGAGGCGGATGGGCGTGAGCTTATTCATAACGCAAGGCATCAATGGGGTCGAGGCGCGAGGCTTTGCGCGCCGGGTAGAAGCCGAAGAATATACCAATGACTGCGCTGAACGCGAAAGCCATCAGGATGGATTGCGTGGAGACGACGGTATTCCAGCCGAACCTGGCCGAAACGATCGCCGCGCTGCCCACGCCGAGCAGGATGCCGATCAAGCCGCCACCCAAACTGAGCGTGACGGCTTCAATGAGGAACTGGCGGAGGATATCGCTGCCGCGCGCACCAATGGACATGCGCACGCCAATTTCGCGGGTCCGTTCGGTGACGCTGACGAGCATGATGTTCATGATGCCGATGCCGCCCACGAGCAGCGAAACCCCCGCCACGGCGCCGAGCAGCATCGTCATAACCTTGGAGGTCGAGGTGGCCATCTCGGTGATTTGTTGCTGGGTGCGGATGATGAAATCGTCGTCCTTGTCGGCCGTGATGCGATGGCGTTGGCGTAACAGGTCGGCAATCTGGGATTGCACCTCGCTCATGGCGGCGGCCGACTCAGCCTGCACGTTCAGGGCGCGGAATTTGGTGTCGCCGGTGAGCCGGACCATCACGCTGGTATAGGGGACAATGACGGTATCGTCCTGGTCATTGCCCATGAGCGATGTGCCTTTGGAGGTGAGCAGACCGATGACCGTGAACGGGGCGCTTTTGATGCGGATGATCTGGCCAACAGGATCGGCATCGCCGAAGAGTGTTTTAGCCGTGGTGGAGCCAATCAAGGCGACTTTGCTGGCGGATCGCACCTCCGCCTCGGTGAAGTCCACGCCGTCTTTGAGCGGCCAGTTGCGGATGATGGTGAACTCTTCGTTTGCGCCGATGATGCTGGTGCTGATGTTTTCATTGCCGGCGGCAACCTGGGCGGAAGTGCGAATTTCGGGAGTCACAGCATTGATGCCGGGGACCTCCTTGCGAAGCGCGGCGAGGTCTTCCTTGGTCAACGAATTGGCGCCGCCGAAACCCATGGAAACGCCGCCGCGGGTCGCGTTGCCGGACATGACGAGAATCATGTTCTGGCCGAGCGAGGCGATCTGGTCTTCCACCTGGGCTTTCGCACCGTTGCCGATGGCGACCATTGCAATGACTGCGGCCACGCCAATCATGATGCCCAACATGGTGAGCAGGGTGCGGAGCAGATTGCGGCGCAACGCGCGGACAGCAATATCGAGAGTGTCAATGATCATACGGTGAGTTGGAGTGTTTGTTGTTCCGCCTTCAGTTTGCCCAGTTCTTCCGTGGCGTCGCGGCGATTGGCGACGCGTTCATCACTCACGATCCGGCCGTCGCGCATGACGATTTGACGCCGGCAATACTGTGCGATGTCCGGCTCATGAGTGACCATGATGATGGTCATGCCCGCGCGGTTGAGTCGTTGAAAGATGCCCATGATCTCAATGCTGGTCTGGGTGTCCAGATTGCCGGTGGGTTCATCCGCCAGCAGCAACTTCGGACGGTTGACCAGTGAGCGAGCGATGGCCACGCGCTGTTGCTGGCCACCCGAGAGCTGGTTGGGATGATGATGGGCGCGGCCTTCCAGACCGACCAATTGGAGCGCTCGCAACGCCCGTTGGCGGCGCTGCGAATTGCTAACCGTTTCGCGCCGTGAATACCGGAGCGGCAAAGCGACATTCTCCTCGGCCGTGGTGCGCGAGAGGAGATTAAAACCTTGAAAGACGAAACCGATCTTTTGATTGCGCAAGTCGGCCAGCGCATCGCGGTCGAGCGAGCGGACGTTTACGCCGTCGAGGAAGTAACGCCCGGCAGTGGGGCGGTCGAGACAGCCGATGGTGTTCATCAACGTGGATTTACCCGAGCCGCTCGCACCCATGACGGCGACAAATTCGCCCGGCATGATGCGCAAGGTGACACTGCGCACGGCGTGAACCTGCACTTCGCCCGCCTGATAAACCTTGGAAAAGTTTTCGAGGGCAATGACCGGTTTGATGGGGGTGTGGTTCATGGGACTCCTGATTTAGCGTGGCGGCCTCATACTGCTGCTGAAGGGGTTGCTGGTGCCGGCCGAACTGGCGGTGGTGCCGCTTTGCATGGTGCCGGTGGCGACCTGTTCTCCTTCGCGCGCGCCGGAGACGACTTCGGTCCAGGAACTGTCGCTGATGCCGGTGGTGATTTCGGTTGCACGCGGCGTGCTGGTGCCGTTGGCCTGATCCACGACGTAAATGGTTTGTGTCGCGCCATGGGATGAAGTGGTTTCCGGCTTGGACAGACCTTGTGATATGGCGGCGGCGACTGGCTTGAAGCGCAGGGCGGCATTCGGAATGCGGAGCACGTCCTTGCGTTGTGCGGTGATGATGGTGGCGTTCGCCGTCATGCCGGGGCGGAGGTGCAGGTCATCGTTGTTCACGGCCACGATGGTGGTGTAGTTCACGACGTTTTCATTGGTGCTGGCCGCGTACCGCACTTGTGTGACCTGCCCGCTGAAGGTGCGGTTGGGATACGCGTCCACCGTGAACTTTACCGCTTGGCCTTCGGTGACGCCGCCGATGTCCGCTTCGGACACGGCCGCCTCGATGTTCATTTGTTTGAGGTCTTGCGCGATGGTGAACAGCGTCGGCGTGCTCATGCTGGCCGCGACGGTCTGGCCGACATCCACCGCGCGAGTAATGATTGTGCCATCAATTGGCGAGTAAATGACGGTGCGCTCCAGGTCCACCTGCGCTTTCTTGAGCGCGGCTTCACGGGATTTTACGGTGGCCTGGGCCTGTTCCAAGGCCACCGCCGTGCTTTCATAATCCGCCTTGGGCAACGCGTTCGCGGCGAGCAATTCCTTGTTGCGTTCGTGGTTCAACTGCGCGAGCGACAGTGCCGCGTTGGCGTTGGCCATATCCGCCTCGGCTTGAATCAGCGATTGCTCGTAGGTTGAGGGATCAATCTGCGCGATGATCTGACCGTTGGTGACGGAGGAATTAAAATCCACGAGGATCTTGGTGATGATCCCGGAAACCTGGCTGCCAACGGTGACGGTTTTGATCGGTGTGATCTGACCATTGGCGGTGACGCTTTGGGTGATGTCACCGCGTGTGACCGAGGTGGTCTTGTATTGCGTGATCGTCGTTGCACTGCCGCGACGAATGAAGCATCCCGCGATGGCCAGCACCAACAGCAACCCAGTGGCCCAAAGCCACCATCTACGTCGAGGCTGGGCGGGCGCTTCCGTAGCGGTTTCCCCGAGCAGATCGAGCAGGTCATTCTCGGAAGCCGCCAACGGCGACGCCTCGATCGTCGCATGGTTGGTTGCGGTGGGAGCGGTCATCCGGTCGTTGGTTTGCATGTTCGACATAACATTTCTTTCTGAAGTAATAGAACATGTTGCGCGGTTCCCGGCGATGTATTAGGGATGAAAGTCGGGAGAAATGGGATGAAGCCCCCGACGGCCAGGGATGAAACCGGGGCCGGAACAGGAGCGGAACGGAGCTTGGCAGGCAAAAGAGGAAGCCGCGAGCGGTACGAATAGCAAAACGGCAACCGTGCTCATGACTGGCGCGTGTTTGTGTTTGCCAATTCATCCTCACGCCGCGCGCGGCCGAAGGAACCGACTCCGAGGCGCGGCGCAAGTTTCCACTTGGGAAAGAAGGGTGAGCAAGGCGGGATGAAACGACCGCGCAACCAGTGCGTCAGAGGAATTCCAGGCGCTGCTGGATTTCGCGGACGCCGCGCGTGAGGGAAAGTTCCTTGCCGTTTTTGAGGACCACCAGGTATTCGCCGCGCAGCGCCGGTTTCACCTCTTTCACGCGGTCGAGATTTACAATGGCCGAGCGGTTGATGCGCAGAAACTGTTTCGGGGAGAGCCGGGTTTCCAGATTTGTCAGCGTCTCGCGCAGGATATGATTCTGCGCGCCAGCATGGAGGATGGCGTAATTGGCGGCGGCTTCGATGTAATCCACCTCGTCCACTTTGACAAAGGTTGTGCGTTCGCCGGATTTCACGGAGAGGCGGCTGGGATAGCCGGTTTCCGGTCTGCCGGCGGTCAGCAGGTCCTGGAGATTTTGATTCAGCGCCGCCGCAGTCCGGTCGGCCAGATATTTACGGGCGCGTTGCAGGGCTTCCTGAAAGCGGATTTCCTTGAACGGTTTCAGCAGGTAATCCAGCGCGTGAACTTCAAAAGCTTCCAGCGCGTGCTGGTCGTGCGCAGTCACGAAGATCACCGCCGGCCAAAGCTCTGAAGGAATGGCGCGGAGAACATCGAAGCCGCTGACTTCCGGCATCTGCACGTCAAGGAACGCCAGATTGGGGCGATGTTGCTGAATGAACGCGATGGCTTCCGGGCCGTTGCTGGCCTCCCCGATGACTTCGATGTCGGGTTCGGTGGCGAGCATTTTTCGGATGCGGGCGCGGGCCAGCGCTTCGTCGTCCACGATGAGTACTCGAAGTTTCATGGACGGTCAGGCCGGCGAGATGCGCGCGGACGCAACCTGCCAGGGCAGGCGGATTTCAGCGACGAAGCCGCTCTCGACGAGATTGCGAATCTGGAGCGCCGCCGTATCGCCAGCCAGTTCGTGCAACCGGGCGCGGATGTTGGAAAGTCCGACGCCTTCGGGAATCGGTGCGCCCGCGGTGGGTTGCAGACCGTGTCCGTTGTCCCGGACTTGGAGTTGCAGCGTGTCGCCGGTGCGGCTGGCGGTAATGGTCACCACGCCCGGACCAAGTTTCTTTTCGATGCCGTGTTTAATGGCATTCTCGACGAGCGGTTGCAGGATCAGCACCGGAACGGACGCAGCGAGGAACTCGGGAGCGATCTGCTTTTCGATGCGCAACCGGTCGCCGAAGCGGATTTGCTCGATGGCCAGATAATGATCCAGAAACTCCATCTCCTCGCGTAACGAAACCTCCGAGCGATCCGAGGTCTTCAACGTCAGGCGGAGGAATTCGCTCAGCGAGGTGATCATTTCATCGGCGGCCCTGGGATTTTCATGCACGAGCGATGCGATGGAATTGAGGGTGTTGAACAGAAAATGCGGGTTCAACTGCATTTGCAACGCCTGAAGGCGTGACGTGGCCAGGCGCGCTTCCAGGTGGAGCGTCTGCTGTTCGCGATCCCGGACGCGCTGGGAAAAGATGAAGGCGTGGGCGATGGCCACGATGCTCCAGTAGATTGGAAACTGAAAAATGCCCCGGCGCAGGATGATTTCCATCAGCGTTGGTGAATCCGGCTGGACCTCGGATTGGGGTTGAGAACTCTTGCGTGGTCGAGGCGGTCCGGCCCAATGACTGATCAATCCCAGCGGAATCGCAATGACCAGACACAGAATGAAATGACGGAGCAGCCGCCCGCGCCAATAGGAGCGATCCAGAGTGTTCGCGACGGTGAACCAGAAGATGAACGGGGTCAACACCGCCCACGGCAACCACAGGGAGCCGGTAAAGCGAAACGTCTCCCAGAATTCGCCGCGCAGAATCAGCAGTTCCTGTAGTGCGCTGGCCAGGGTGATCAAAATCCAGAAGGCCGAGATCGGAATCCAATAGCGTGGACTGGCGAGCCGTGCGGGCGGCGTGACCTCTGGATTAGTGACCGACAATCCCATTTTAGGGAGTATTGCTCAGTGACAGAATTTTCACAATCTCAGAAGCGTACCGTGTCAGAAGCGTGCCGCTTTGTGGCGGCAGGGGCTGTGGCTTCGTCAAACCGCGCGCCGATCCAGCTCATTAAATCTGTCCGCCCACGCCTTTGAACTTCTCCACAAACGCGGCGATCTTTTGGAAAACACTTTGCCTTTTTGTGAGGTACTGCGGATTGAGCGGACTCATCTTCGGCAGCAGGGCGTTGAACTCGGTGCCGTTCTCACTGGCGTATTCGCGCTTGAGCGAGGTGGCCAGATAACACCGGGCGGGCTCGAGGTTCAGGCTTTCGGCTTCGATCAGTTCCTGCGCCTCGCGCCGCACAGGGAAAAGTCCCGTCCCTTCATTCTGCCGCTCAGCCGTCTCTGCCGATGGCGAACCTCCGCAAGCAAGGCGGCCAGCTTTGCCGCGTCCCAAGCCAGCGCGGGCCAGCCAGCCGGTTCATGGATGTAATTTATGTTCACCGCTCGTTGCGCGGTGATTAAGGCGGATATTCTTCGCGAGACAAATATTTTCCGCAAATGCGCGGAGTATAGTGGTTCTAACCTTCGCAAACCGACCGGCCAATTCTTGCGCGCCCAGCATAAGACAGTCGCCAAGCTAGTCTAAAAAACTGGCGCATCCGCCAGATATTGGCGCTGAAAACTGGAAGGTCCAGGCCCGTCTCGTCATGGGAGGACCACGCGATAAAATTGGTTGGTGATAAACGTGGATAGCGTGTGGATGAATTCCCAGTGTCCGTCGGCAAGCTGATTGGTCGCCAAGGGCGTCCACGTTTGGAGATCGTCAGAACTTTCCAAGATCACTGTTTGCCCGGTGGGTCCGGTCACGCCGATTTGAAACTGCGCCGCGTTCAGTGACGTAATGGCCAGTCGCAGGAGCGTCAAAGCCTCGATCATTTCCACCTCTTCCGGCGCGTAGAGATGGCGGGAATGATCACCGGCAATAATTTGCGCCAGCACCCGATAAAAACCCGGGGCGATATTTGTCGCCGTCACCGTCAGGTTCATAGCCGCGTGATTTACCGTCGCCGCACCGGTGCCCGGAATCACAATTTCCTGCAATAAAACCTGGTTCGTGTTGAACGGATTGGTGTCAGCGTCGAGGTAGAGTTTGAGGGTGGCTAGTTCGGTTTCGGGTTGCGCCCATTGATAATAAAATTGCACCGGCAACGCGGCCCCGAGCGCGACTTGGTTCGTGTTGATTCGATTGAATTTAATCACGTTCGGCCAATCGCCGTTGTTGCCCGGCAAGGCGGTGCGATTGTTGCCTGTGCCTGCGCCCAAATCCCACCATTGATTGTAGCCCTCCCGGATCATGGCGAATCCCGGCCCAACAGGTTGCGTGGTGCTGGTGCGGTCGCCGCCGCCAATCAAACTGTAGGCGAACCCGATCTGCTGACCTTGCGCCTCGTTGCCGGTCCACCAATTGGCCCGTTCGGTCGCTGTCAGGCTAGCCTCGGAATCACTGGTGGGCACTTGGAAGTCAATCGTGCCGTGATACCAAAGATGGACGTCGGAATGGGCGCTGGAATAGCCACCATCCAGATTTGTCAGTTTGCGGACGTAAGCGCCAAAGACAGATTTGCCATTAACAGGCCAGGAGAAGTCCTGCCAGTAGTTGTCGTGAAACAACACGTTTACGTACGTCTCCGCCGGCGCATCTTTGGCGGAGTATAGAAGACCGTCCAACGGAAACGCCGGATCGTTCAACGGATGCGGATCGAGCGTGGTGAGCTGATCCACCCATACGCCATTCGTCCCCAATTGCCGGCAAATTTCAGCCGCCAACGAACCGCCACGGCTATGTCCGATGAGATGCAGCGGAAATTCCGCCAGAGCGTGTCCTTCCAGTTCAGAAATAAAGTTGGAACTTAGCAAGGCTGGCGTCACAGCGGCGGCCACTTGATAGGTGTCATAGGAATGGCCGTCGGCCAATTGACGCCAATCCAGAGCCAGAACAATTTCACCTGAATCAGTGGCAGCGGGAACGAGGCCAGCGACACGAGTGGCGGTGAGATAATAGTTTCCGTTGCTTGAAGTGAAGGCCAGCCGGTAGCCGCTGTAGTTGGTACCGGGAAAGTGGACGGAGGCGGGAATGGCGAACCCCATGCTCTGCACCCAACCATCCGCGTTACCGTTTAAACCGTGCGTGATGAGCGTTACTCCGGCCTGAGCCATCCATCTGCCGCCCAGCACTGCGGCCAGAGCCATCCAACGAAGGAGGAATATTTTCATGCTGCTGCACGGCAGCCTGCCGGTTGTTACGGCTCGGGGTTTGTGTTCGCCAAGATGATGGTGTTCACAACTTCGGCCAACACGATGCCCGCTTTTTCCGAAACCTCATCCTCAAGTGTCAAGGACGTGAACTCACGAATCGCAACCCATTCTTGTAGTTCGCGGAACAAGGCAGCACCGTGATTGACTCCATCACCGGAGCAGGGTTTGTTGTCCTTTACCGTCCATGCTGCCAAGTTCCAATTCACGCGATTTGATGAATCAATTTTTGGCGCACGTGAGTTTGAATGTTCTGGCGGGCTTCGTTCAAATTCGCATCGTATTGAACCTTGTCCGTTTCCTTCATTGTCTCAGGGTTGATTGCAACCTCATCGTTAAGGCTGGCACCACACTTTTCACATTTAATCAAGCCGGCGAACAGATTGTTCTGTCCCGGCTTTCTTGTGTATCGGTAGCCCGCACCTCTGTATTTGTTCCTTTGCTTTAGTTTGGCTTGGACTGAATAGAACAAAGCGTCATCAATGATTCTTGGGAAGTAATCAGGAATCATATCGCCATCTTCAACGCGCTTACCGTTTAGAGAAGTTTTGGGTTGGAAGTGGCCCAAGACTTGTTCGCCGGTCAGCGTGTTGTGAATAATCGCCTTGTTCCAATCCTTCCCCCTGAAAGATTTCACTCCCTGCTCGTTGAACATCCGAATTATCGAAATGATTCCAAACCCCTCGTTGGCTAATTTGAAAATCTTTTTAACGGTTCTTACGTGTTCCGGGATGGTCATAATTTTGCCATCCTTGACGGTCAGCCAACTGGGAACTTTTTTGGTGTAGAGTTTGCTGGACGATTCGATGCGTTTTTGCTTCCACGCCGACCTGCCACGGAAGATTCGCTTTTGTCGTTCCTCATTAGCGAGCGTGGTTTTGAGTGACAGAATCAAGAATGACTGCGAATTCTGCCAATTCTCCTTGGTCAAGAATTGATTGTCCCGCAGAGAAACAATAGTGACGCCGAAATCCAGAATCTTTGAAATGAGATTCAGGGAATCAAGCGGAAGCATTCGGGAAATTCTATCAACGTCCTCGGTCAGAAGATATTTGGGAACATTGCCGCGAGTCAAATTATCCAACAGTGCTGACAGCCCCTTTCTATCGTCTGAATTTTTGCCGCCTGAAACCCAAGTCTTTGTAAATCTTGATGAGCTTTTCACCGTGTTCCTTACACCATCTTTCCGCGCCTTGAGTTTGACGTTGTTCGGATTGACCTTCTACCTGCTCTGGAGTTGAATGGCGCAGGTAGAGAATCGCGTTTTTCATATATGGAATCGAATATACCACAAATTGTCACCCGTTTCAGTCACATTGTCATTTTCTGGACGGATCCGGCGCAACCGAACGCGACGGATGAACTCATCACCGGAATCAATCAGTATCTCAAAGACATTCCCGGCGTGCTGCACTTTCACGTCGGCAAGATGGTGGGCAGCCCCCGGCCCGTGGTGGATCAAAGCTATCAGGTGGCGCTGAATCTGGTGTTTCCCAGCAAGCAGGCGCAGGACGATTACCAGGTGCATCCACAGCATGTGGAGTTCGTGGAGAAAGTATTCAAACGGCTCTGCCAACGAGTGCTCGTTTACGATTTCGCCTGATCTCCAGCGCGCCGCTATTTCATCGTATGCGCGTCCTTCGTTCCATTGCCGCCATGCAACGCCTCGCCCAGGATTGGCGGCGTGACAGCGCACGGATTGGATTCGTGCCCACGATGGGTTATTTGCATGAGGGGCATCTCAGCCTGATCCGGGCGGCACGCCGTCGGGTTGGAACGACCGGTAAAGTGGTCGTCAGCATTTATGTGAATCCCACGCAATTTGCGCCCAACGAGGACCTGGCGCGTTACCCGCGCGACTTGAAACGGGATCTGGCGTTGTGTCGGGTCGAAAAGGTGGATGTCGTTTTTGCGCCCAGCAATGCGGCCATGTATCCGGGTCGTGAATCGGACGACTACAGCACCTATGTCGTTGAAACGTCGCTCTCGCAACGGATGGAAGGCGCGTCGCGCCCGACGCATTTTCGCGGCGTGACCACCGTGGTAACCAAGCTTTTCAATATTGTGTTACCGGACCTCGCCGTATTCGGGGCGAAGGACTGGCAGCAAGCGGTCATCATCAAACGCATGGTGGCGAATCTGAACTTGCCGGTTCGCGTGCTGGTGGCGCCAATCGTGCGCGAGCGAGATGGGCTGGCGCGGAGTTCGCGTAACAAGTATTTGACCGGTGATTTACGTTCCCAGGCGCTGGTCCTTTCGCGGTCCATTGCCGAAGTGCAAAAGCTTGTCGCGACGGCCCGATCCGTTCCCGCCACGCGGCTGAAGCAGTTGGTGAAACAGGTGGTGACTTCAGCACCCGACGCCCGTCTGGATTACGTCGAGTTTTTCGATCCCGAAACGCTATCGCCGCGGAAACAAGTCGGATGCGGCACGCACATGGCGCTGGCAGTTTTAGTTGGCAAGACACGTTTGATTGACAACGGACGACTTTGAGCCATCCGCTCGACAGCGAGCTAAAAATCATCCGAATTTCTTGACATACTGGGGTGAAGAATGAATCTTGCGCCGCCCTAAAACAAAATTAGTTTTTTTACATGCTCGAACGGTGGAAATTATACGTACTGCTGGTATGTAGTCTGTTACTGAACGTTTATAGCCAGACCCTGCCTCAGATTCTCGACAACGGTTTTGGCTATCAGCTTCCCAGCCCGCCGGAAGTAGCGGTTTGGTGGTGCGAGGCAACTTACAAAGTGGGGCGACAACGCGCGCTCCCCATGGACTCATCCTCCAACGTGCAAATCGAAGCGGCGCGAAATGAATATGAACCATTCCAGATTGTGCTGCGACCAAGCATCATTCTCAGCAACTTGACGGTTTCGGTTTCGGATTTTGAGAGATTAGGCAATGGCCCACCATCACGAATTGCTGCTACTAATGTTGATGTCCGTACCGTCGACTATGTACCCGTAGTTGCACCGAGTGACAATTTCGGAACAGCCGGCGAATGGCCCGACCCGTTAATATCATTCTCCAGTACAGCCACGCTTACACCGGACACGAATCAGCCTCTCTGGTTCACCGTGTATGTACCCAAAGAAACTCCAGCCGGCGATTATCAAGCGCTCGTAACATTTTCCGCAACTGGCCTCCAACCTTTCACGATTGCAGTGCAACTACATGTGTTCAATTTTTCCCTTTCGGACGTCACCCATACCAGCACCGCATACTATGCCGACGTTCATGTTGATCCCACATGGCACAAGCTCTCCACGTTAGCCGACCGTCAATTTGTGTGGGATATCTACATGCAAAATTACCGTCGACATCGGGTTAGTCCCTACTCTGCTCAACTTTACGCACCCATAACGTGGCAGTTGGTCAACGACGAGTTTATCGTGGATTTTACCGCTTTTGATGAGGCTATGACTCGCTATTTGGATGAGTTCGATTTTACCGCCTTCAACCTCTTTGGGCACAAGTCTCCACCGTTTCCCACCAGTCTGGGAGGCCACGAGGCATTCACGCCACAATACCAAGAACTTTTGTCCAAGTTGATGGACAAGATCATGAGTCATTTGCGTGAAAAAGGATGGGAAAAAAAGGCGTATTGTTATTGGCTCGATGAGCCCACTCCAGAACAATATCCCCGGCTGTTCGCTGGCATGGATTCTCTGCGGCTTGCTGCTCCTGGATTACGTCGCCTTGTCGCATGGAACAATCATCCACCCGCCCAATATGATCTGTTGCTAAACGGGCGAGTAGACATCTGGACACCAGTGCTGGGTTTCGCAACCGAGCCCAGGTTTCTGGAGCGTCAAAAGGCGGGAGAGGAAACTTGGTGGTATGTCTGCACTGCCCCAATGGCGCCGTATCCGAACCTTTTCATCGACCATCTCGCAATCAATCATCGGATACGATTCTGGGCCGCGGAAAAATACGGCATCTCCGGAGATCTTTATTATGCCGTTAATATGTGGAGTCGACGCAATCCATGGCTGGAAACTCGTACATGGGATTGGGCTAGTGCGAACGGGGATGGCGTATTATTATATCCCCCGACCAAATCGCCCCCCTCTAGCCCACTGTTAGCACCGCCGAATGATTCGATCCGTTGGGAATTGACAAGAGAGGCACTAGAGGATGCCGAATACTTTTGGTTGATTAAACAATTCACCACAAACGCGCTCTTTCGGCTTGGCCCGGAAAATCTGACGGTCCTGAACGCCTGCGCAGCGAAGGAAGCCGCTCTTGCACTTGTCACAAATTTAACCGCATACTCTAAAGAACCGGACCAACTTTATACCGCCCGCAGACAGCTGGCAGAGGCAATCGAAGCACTCAATGACGGCACACCGCTTTTCGTTAAATCACCTCGTTCTCAAGCTGTTGCTCTGGGCGAAACCATTGCCCTACGTTCAGAAACCTTAAGTTGGCCGCCGCCGATCTACCAATGGCGCCATAACGATGTTGATCTGCCGGGTGCAACCAACGCATTTTTGATTCTCAGCAATTGTGGTCCATCCGATGCCGGCACGTACACCATCGTGGCTAGCAATGAAGTCGGCGCAACGGCCAGCGCTATTGCCCAAGTTGGAGGTTATTGGTCTGACGCACCTCAAATTATCACTCACCCCACCGATCTTATTCGACCGGAAGGAGAAAGCGCCATCTTCTCAGTGACAGCCGTAAGCTCAAACACGCTAAGTTACCAATGGCTTTGTGATGGACGTAGATTACCCCAGGCTGGAACCGCTAGCGCCACGCTGATGTTGACGAATCTCGCAACGGCACAATCGGGAAACTACAGTGTCGTTATCAGTAATGTCGTCGGAGTCATAACAAGCCGTGTCGCCCGACTGATAGTGGTTGGAAATTATGCTCCAGCCAGTCTGATTGCTATCGACGAAGAATGGCGTTACCACGATCAAGGGCTGGATTTGGGCAGCACATGGCGACAGCCTGCTTATGACGACTCCGCTTGGCCGGTCGGCCCCGCCCCTTTAGGATTTGGCAACGGGAGCGAAGCAACTGTTCTGGCTTCAGGAGCCGATGCAAAACCTATCACGGTCTATTTCAGGCAAACCTTTGAAATGCCGGAAGACTTGCTGGAGCAACCTTTAACCATTCGATTACGAGGAGACCATGGAGCAGTAGTGTATCTGAATGGCATGGAGGTATTTCGTTACAATCTGCCGCCAGGCAACATTGCTTACGATACCTCGGCATTGCCCTCCACCGGAGGCAGTAATGGAGACGGGTTTGTGACTTTTTCGCTGCCACATGCTTTGCTCCTTTACGGAACCAATTCCATGGCTGTTGAAGTTCATCAGCGTACCGATGCAATTGGACCAATAGCATTCTGGACGTTTGACGAAACTGCATCACCCTGGCGCGATGGCGTGGGCGGCCATGACTTTGTGGCCGTAGGCACAAACGTGATTTCGGAGCCTGGACAGGCCGGCAGTTGCGTGACCAATAACGGGCCAGCCCTAAGTTGGTTGGAGTGTCCAGACGCGCCAGTTTTACGCTACACCGGCCCCTTCACGGTGGGCGGTTGGTTTGCCTTTGATATGGAAATCGGGAATGACCCGGCCACCACCTGTTTTGAGAAACAAAACGAATTTCGATTGTACTATACCGGAACAGTAACCAATCGCTACCGATTTTGCGTTGGGGACGCGGAAGTGCAGGATCAAACCAGCGGCACCACCTCGGGGCAATGGCGCTTTGTCGTGGGTTGGTACGACGGCACGAACGCAAACATTCAGATGGACAACGGGCCAGTGTATTCAGTTCCGGCGGCCCCTCCACCTATAGGGACTAATCCCATCGTGGCCTTGCAACGAACCGGTCTTGCGGGCGGCTTTGCCGTCGACGAAGTATTCTTCTACAAACGCGCTCTTTCAGCCGCGGAGCGAACTATGCTTTATACGCAAGGAACGCGCGAAGTCATCCCAACTTACGCGGAGGCTATGGCCTTTAACTTCGAGTTGCGCGGAGATGTATTACAACGGCCAGAGTTTTTACAGATACCCAACCACGTAGTGCGGCGAGTTGGAGAAAACGCGGCGTTTCAGTTAACCGCAGCTAGTAGCACACCGGTGGATTATCAGTGGCTGTTTAACGGAACGCCATTGCCCGGAGCAACTAATTCGTTGCTGTTCCTTCCCGAGGTTACACCGGCTCAGGCTGGACTCTATACGTTGATGGCCAGCAACGTGGGCGGCGCCGTTGCGAGCGCACCGGCGCGCTTGACAGTGGTGTCGCCGCCTTTACTGGAAATCCAGAATTCGCCCGCAGGAAATATTGCCCTGCAATGGTCACCATCAGATGTGGCAGCGACACTGCTAAGCTCCACAAATCTGATCAACTGGGAGGTCATGACAACCGTGCCGCCGGGCGCGACCTCGACAAACTGGCTTATCACGCCGGATGGTTCAACGACGCAACGATACTACCGTCTCCGTTTGGATTGGTGAGGTTATGGGATGGGGAATGTCCCTGCGATAGTTGAAAAGCGGTTGGTGGAGAGATTCATTACGCGACTTTGACCATGGGACAAGTTTTGTTTGGTGTTGGTGGAGGGCCACGATGAGTTCGGCGAGGTGTTCGTGGCCTCGGATGCGGCGGAAGCCTTTTTCTGCCACGAGGCGTGCGGCGGCTCCCCAACGCAACACCATCTTCGCGTTGCACCAGCGTTTGACCCGGCCCGTCCAGGCTTCGGTGCGGGCAACCGGTAGCGCCTCTGGCTAGCAGCCTGTCGGACATAGCTCAAGACGCTGGGTAAGATCGTGGTGGTAGCACCCGGTGCGGTTGTGGAAA
>JBDHQI010000060.1:0-11356 GCA_039806955.1 Verrucomicrobiota bacterium
TTTCCACAACCGCACCGGG
This sequence comes from Verrucomicrobiota bacterium, assembly GCA_039806955.1. GTDB lineage: Bacteria > Verrucomicrobiota > Verrucomicrobiia > Limisphaerales > JADLHS01 > JADLHS01. The sequence continues at coordinate 20 of JBDHQI010000060.1, forward strand.
TGCTACCACCACGATCTTACCCAGCGTCTTGAGCTATGTCCGACAGGCTGCTAGAGCGAATTAAATAAAAGTGGGGCCGATATATCTTTCTCCTGGTAGCAGCGAACGTGAGTCCGCTCCATCTGCATGGGGGAGAAAGTTAGAGCCGACTCACGTCGGCTGCTACGGTTGGGGAAGGCCAAGCGCGGCTACTGTTTTAATTAAACCGCTATAGCCGGGAAAATCTGAACTCCGCCCGCCGCGCCCGTTCGGCAAATAATTCGGGTAACACCAGCAGGGGGAAACCACTTTGCAAGGCCAGCCGGGCGCTTTCATCGGCAATGCGGATCAAATGGAAATGCAATTCGCTCCGGGGCACGGTTTCCAGCCAAGCCAGCAACACTCGCGTGCGCAACAACTCGAACCGGACGGCATCGCGATGCCCGAGCGTAGCGGCCGCCGAATGTTTCTGCGGACGCGATTTCATGCCGGGCCGCGCAGCAGGGTCGCCGCCACCAGATCGCGCCATTCCGGTTCCAGTCGCTCATCACCCACCGTAAGCGCCAGGCCGATTTGATCGTCCGGCCCGCCGATTTCAATCGTCCAATGCTCTTTGGCGCAACACTGACAACGGCCTTGCCATAACCACATCTCGGGCGCCGCCGTCAACACGTGCAAGCCCACGCTGGCGCCGTGAAAAAAAGTCACCCCGTCGCTTTCGCGGTCTGCCGCCTCGGATGGTTCCGGCAACCAGACGGCGGCGCAGTTGAGCGCGTGGTTGTAATGCGTCGTCCGCACCGGCACTTGGGCGACCGCTGCCGCCCCCAGCAACCGGGACAATCCGGCGCCGGACCAAGCGCGGATGGGCGCCGCCCCTTCCCGCTCCCGGAATCGCAAGTACGCCAGCCGCTGACTGATGGCCTGACAGCGTTGACGGCTCGCGCGATGATTCGGCGAACTCCAATATACCGTCTCCGCCGGAGGCGATTGATACCGGATGACAAATTGCTCGAAAAGTTCCCGCCGGGCGGGCGCGGTGAGGATGATTTTTTGAAACACCCGCCCGGAAACATCGTGCGCCTCCAATCCATAAGCCGGGCCAGCCGGGGAAGTTTCCCGCACCGCCCACAGGCTCGCATATTGCCCGAGATTGGGAGTCAGCAGACTGCCCGCATCCCGTGGCAGGACGGGATTGGCCCAATCGGCCAATTCCGGAAGCGCCCCGATTGTGCCCAGCACCGCCACGGGATTGCGGGTCAGATGCAGCACCTCGCCCAACTGGCACAGCGTGCGAAACCAGTTTTCCGCCGGCACCGACAGGCTCACCCGCACGGCCCCGTCCGCCCCAATGTGCAGGCAATCCGGATGAATTTTGACGCCGCAAAACAAACCCGCCGCCCGCGCCGTCGCGTCACAACGCGCGAACCGCAACGGAAAAAATGGATCGCAGGACATAAGCTTCAAAGGGATTGAGTCATCCTGCCGTTACGGTTGCCGCCGGAAAAAATCAAAATCGGATTGTTCATGCGGGCCAATCGTAGTGGGTCGGCAATGTCCGCGCCTTCGCTGACTTGCCGAAATTTTGTGGGGCGTTGCGATTGCGGCCCGGGAGCGCCGGCGCTTCCGTCTCGTAGTCGTCAGGGTTGCGCCGCGGCGGCCGGGGGCAACTCCGGCGGGCGCATCCGCAATCGGGTTTCGGTCAACGCCTCCAAGAAAGCTTTCAAATCCGCCAAGTCCTGTTTGTTCAAACCCAGCGGCTGCAAGTGCGGTGATTTGACCGGGAACAACGGATCGTCCTTCTGCGAGGGCTTGCGCCGCACGGTGGGCATGCCGGCGTTGTACATGTTCAGCACGCCGTCGAGGTCGAACAGGCCATTGTGCATGTACGGCGCAGTGCGGGCGATGTTGCGCAGCGAGGGAGTTTTGAATTTACCCACGTCTGCGGGATTTTTGGTGACTTCGTAACGCCCCAAGTCCTCCAGCTTGCGCCCGTAATAGGTCAGCCCTTCGTTGTGAAATTTTCTGTCGGTGAAATTCGGGCCGTTATGACAGTTGATGCAGCGCGCTTCGGTGCGGAACAGATGCAACCCGCGAATCGCCTCGTCGCTGAGCGCGTTAGTGTCGCCGCGCAGAAAGGAATCGAAGTTGTTGCCGCGACTCGTCACGGTGCGTTCAAACGTGGCAATGGCCTGGACGGAGCGTTCAAGCGTGACTTCGGAGGACCTGAATGCGGCGACAAATTCATCCCGATAGCCCGGAATTTTATTGAGGTTCTCATAAACAAAATGCTCGCTGGAGTGCATCTCGTCGGCGTTGTTGACCACGTCTGCTGCCTGTTTCTCGAGTGACCCAGCGCGACCATCCCAGAACAATGTCGTGTTGAAGGCGGTATTCAAGATGGTGGGCGCGTTACGCTTAAGCTCCCGGCGCTCGTGCCCAAAGGCCACCGTGCGTCCATCGGCAAAACCCAGGTCGGGATCGTGACAGCTTGAACAACTGATTTGGCCCGAACCGCTCAAGCGCGGATCGAAAAACAATTTTTTGCCCAGCTCGGCCTTGGCGGTCGAGTAAGGGTTGTTCGTGGGGAAAGCCACGGGCGGGAGCAATCCCAGCTCTTCAAAGTACGGCTTCACGTCCTCATCCAAGGTGGGCGTTGGCCAGTTTACGGTCGGTTGGGAATAAGCCACTCTCAATTCGCGAGCCAGGTTGCGGTAGTCATCATCCGATAATAATTTTCGCGGTACTTTACGGGTGGTCTGAGTTCCGTCCGCGCCCTCCCCGGCATTCGCGTCCTCTGATGATGCGGAATCCGTGGCTGGTGTTCGCGACGCAGTCGCGCCGACCCGGGCTTGGCGCTCGGCAGCGCGTAATTCCACCAAACGCTCCTTCTGTGCGGATGTTAACAATTCGGCGATACGCCGATTTGCCAGGCGCGATTGGTCATTCAAATTCAACTGCGCAGCGCGCAATTTATCAGGTGGGACATTGGTGGCTGCCGCCGCGCGCACCGCGGCGCGCGCGGCTTCGTAGCTGTCGCGAATTTCAAACAAGGTGTCGCGCTGGGTATCGGTCAACTCCAGTTCGTCAGCAAGATCCCAGACCTGTCGTGGTGCGGTGGTTTGTGGTGTGGCCGCGGTCTGACTGAAGGTGGTAAGCGCCAGCCAGAGCGGGAGCATCAGCAGAAAACGCAGCAGCATAATTCAGTGGGATGGATGATTTTGGGCGGCGCTTCAGAGTTCGCGATTTTCAGTGTGACCGTCGAGGTAAAGCCAGTTGATGCGCTTCTTACTATTGTGGGGGTAATACCAGTTGACCCGGTTGGCGACAGGCGGACCGCTGTTGATTTCGGAAATATTATAAACCGAAGGCTGCGTGTAACAGTAATTGTCCCACACGACAAAGGTCTGCGACATTTTTAAAAATGCCGCCTGGCTGCCGCTCTCGCGCACGACGTTTTGCGCGCGTGACCAGGCATAGTTCACGCCATTGGTCAGAACCTTGCGCCCAGCGGGACACATCCAGACACGATTCGTCGGGCAATACGGTTTAAAGTAATACGGCAGGCTGTTGGTGTCCGTGCTGTAACGGTAGTTCGACTTTCCCAACATGACGCTCGTTGGCAGCTTACCGTCGAAATCCTCGTTGTAGAGGTGATACACGATACCAATCTGACGCAGATTGGATTGGCAATTAACCTGATAGGCCGCGTCCTTTGCTCGCGCCAGTGCCGGCAACAGCAGGGCGGCCAGAATGGCAATAATGGCGATCACCACCAGCAACTCAATCAACGTGAAACCCGATCGCGCCGAAGGGCGACCGGGTGACACAGCAATGGACCGCATCCGTCTCATGGCTGGCCGATGACCTGATAATACGCGGCGGAATTCGTCGCTGGCAGCACGACGAAGTGATCCGTCAAATTCTGCACCACGTCCTCCCAATCACCTTCCAACAGATTGGTCCGCTGCTGCACGGCAAAGGGCGGATAACCGCCATCCCACGAGATGCGAATCTGATTGTCCGGCTCCGGCCCGACCTTAATGCGGAATGCCGCCAGATCAATACGAATGATGGTGCCATTATTGTAGGCTCCACCCGCCGTCAATGGGTAGTAGATGTAATGCCGCCCGTTTTCCTCGACGAGGGTGCCGCTGCCGAAAAAGCCGGAGGCGCTGCCAAGTGATTCTGGTCCCACCGGACCGCCCAAATCAGCCAGTTTGGTGACGGTATTGGAAGCGATGTTGTACTTCATCACCGTCCCGGCGGTGGAGGTCGGACTGGCGGCGTTGGTGCCGCCCAACCGGTTGATGAAATACAAATCACCGCGAAATTCGGTCAACCCGCTGTAACCGGGCCGCGAGCCGATGTCGAGTGCCGTCTCTTGGGGAAAGCTGAAAAGATTCGTCCAAGTGCCAGTGTCAATGTCGTACCGGATGATGGCGCCGGGAGAATCATTGGGGCCGGTGGTCGTAAAGTACAGCGTGTTTGTTCCGACCAACGTCGGCGCCAATCCCGGGAACTGCGTGTAACCGCCCGGCAAATCAATCGCTCGGGAAATCACCGCATTGCCTTCCTCATCAAAAGTCAGCCGTCCCAGTATTCCCGCCCCCAACGTCAACCCCGGCGTGGCAAAAGTGCTGCCGCCTGTGAACGTGGTAAAGTACCACTCATTCGTTCCCGCCGCCGTAAAGCCGTCAAATGCCTGCCCACCAAATTGCGGACCGTCAAGATTGGTTACGAGAGACGTCAGACCGCTGTTCAAATCGTATTTTACAATCGTGCCACGATTGGAAATACCGCCACCCGAAGTCGTGGCCCACAATTCATCTCCGATTCGGGTCAGGCCGCTGCGCGACGTGGCGCCGGTTTGCACTCCGTTCGTACGGTTCTCCGCGTTGTTTTGCGGAAAGTCATAAAGTACGGTGACGATGCCATTGGTCAGGTTGATTTTGGCAATCGTTCCGGCATTGCCCGTCCCGCCGCTCTTGGTGGTGAAGTACCCTTCATCATCAATCACCAGCAGGGAACTTTCCGGCGAGGAGCCTTGGTCGTTACCCAGGCTGGCCACCACCACCACCTCGCGCGTCACCAAATCATAACGCGAGATGGTGCCACGGGGATCAAACACGCCGCCCTTTTCCGTGGTGAACCACAGATTGGTCCCGACTTGCGTAAACCGATCCAACGGCCCGCCCGGCCCACTGTTCGCGATATTCAAATCCGTCATCTTCTCGACAATTTGCGCCGTTCCGGTCAACAGGATGAAATTCAAACCCAAGGCTATCAGCGCGACGTTTAAAAACAACTTTTTCATAAGCCTCGAATCTTAAGAAATATCCAGTGACTTGACTTCCGGCAAATTGCGAAAGTTTATCGCCTCCTTGCGCCCGAAGAACTTTAACTCTCCGGCTTCCTGGCCGCGACCGACTTCTGCGTAGTAGTCGTCAGTGGGTACAATCCGGGACAGCAGCCAAAAGTTTCCTGAAACGTGGTGCTAAAGTGACTTAAACTGCTATAACCCACCTCATACGCCGCTTCGGTTACGTTATATTCGCGGGATTTCAGCAGCTCGGCGGCGCGTTCCATGCGCAACTGTCGCAAATACTGGGTGATGGTCTGACCGGTTTGTGCTGAAAAGATCCGACTCAAATAGAAATGGCTGCAACCGATCTTCTTGCCGAGTTCTTCCAAGGCTGGTGGCGCGGCGAGATTTTGTTTCAGTAGAAATATGACTTGTTCCACCCGTTCCTGAGCGAGTCGCTGTTGGCGTGTGCAAAATAATTCCTGCTCGGGTGGCGGTTGAACAAAAAAGGTGACGGCCAGCTCCAGCGCCTTGCATTGATACCAGATCGGCTGCGCGGCGGCATAAACGGGCGGTTGCCGTAACGTAGCGATCAATTGCAATTGCGGGGCGGTCAGGCGTTGCGGCACGCCGATGGTGGTCTTGCTCGTGCGATCCTCGACGGCGGCGCGCACCAGGGGATGCAACATGGCCTTGGCCTCGGTCAGATGTTGCGTCAGAAATGGACAGGAAAACTCGACCGTAAGAAAAGTGTGCTGCTCCCCTGCCGTTCGGCGCGCCTCCAAGGCGTCCTGCTGTCGGAAATAAAATCCGGCGGTCTTTGGAGCAAAATTGGCGCGCTGCTGGCCGGCGGTAACGTAGCCGTGCCCGTGAAGATTCAGGCAGAGTTCAACACAGTTGGGATGAAATGTCGCCGCCCAATCGAATTCACGACGCGCCATGAAATCATGCCACTCGAAACTGTAGCCAACGCCGTGGAAGCTGCCAAAGAGCGGCTGCCAGCCACTACCAATATCCCGCCAGGCGGTGGATTCCGAGAAATCTTGCGCCGACGGCTTGGTCGCGTTTGAGTGGGAATTCTGGTTTACACCCATGATGCCAACGTAGTGCATCTTCCGTGAAGAACGGGGCGCTGGCAAGCAACCAAAATTAAACCGACCCGACGCGCCCTCAATGGCGGCGTAATTCCGGACGCACTGCGGCTACCGCACGGTCCCGGTCAAAGGGCGCGCCGAGAAATTCCGCCAACCCCTGAACGGCCACACCCACATCCGCCAGCAGTTCATCATAGTTCAAGGCCCACCAGCGGATTTCCGGGCGTTGATTCATTTGTTGCCGCAACAAGGTGAGTTGCCGTTGATACGTCTCGGCAAGTTGTTGCGCTTCCAACCGCGCACCGTGACGGCCTTGTCGGGTCAACATGGCCTGTTGCGAAGCGATGACGGCCTCCAGGTTGCGTTCCATGAAAACGATTTCGTAATGCTCATGGCGTGGCAGATGCGGAAGCAACTGCGCCACGACTTTGACCACCTTGCCGCGCGCCTGCGGCAGCCACGAGGCGTCCTGGGCCAGCGAAAGCACTGGAGCGAATTCGTAATACCCGAGCGCGTTATCCGCGTCGGGTCGCCGCTGATCGTCGCTCAAAACCGCGCGGCCCGCCGCGGCCAGCATTTGCATCATCAAAGAGGTCCCGCTGCGCGGCAGGCCCGAGACCACCGTTATGATTTGCTCGCGCCGTACGGGCGTGGGGAATGGTGGCGGGATTATTCCCCGCGCGGATTCCTTCCAGGTGACGTACGGAGCGAACGGAATCGTGTTGAATGGCGCGGCAGAACCCTGTCCGCCGTTGCGTTGGCGCTCGGCCAGTTCGTTGCGAAGCGATTGCGCGCGACCTTCGTGAGCAAAGGCGGCTTCAGGTCGTGACAAATGACGTCGGTACAACGCCGCCAAGGTTTCGTGCGCGATCAAATGTCGCGGGCTTTGCGCCACGGCGACCAGCAGTTCCGATTCAGCTTCCGCAAAGCGGTGTTGCTCCAAAAGTGCGCAGCCCAACAACGCGTGAAGCGCAGGTTGAAAATATAATAAGCTTAGGGATTCGGTGGCAGCGGCGATGGCGCGATCAAATCTTCCCGCACGGAAATATAATTCCGCCAACTGCGCATGCGCCACAGGATTCTCGGTATCCACGGATAGAATCCGGCTCAGCAACGCTTCCGCCTTTTTGGCATCGTCCAATTCCATCAAAGCGCTGACGATTCGCGGCGCCCAGTCGGGATGATCAGAAGCAAGCGGCAGAAATTGAATCAAACGTTCGCGGGCTTCGGCGCGTCGTCCTTCCAGCAGCGCCTGAGATAGTCTCAGCCATTCCAACAGCAGGGGCGCGCCTTGCGCCAGCTCCCATCGCCGTCGTTCGGCGAGTCGCGCCCGCCGATCCTCGGTTTGCTCTTCCGAGGGAGACTGCGGCTGCGACTCCAATTGGGCGATTTCGCTTTGCGCCTGGCGCTGATGCTGTTCCACGCGGTGAGCCAAAGTTTCAACGGCGGCGCGGCGGCGTTCCGTTTGCTGCAGGGCCGTGAGACAATCTATCAACAAAATGCCGAAGCGATGTTCCGCCGGCCAGCGGGCCCAAAGCTTTTCCGCCAGTGCGGCGGCGGACGCGCAATGGTTTCCGTCGCGATACGAGCGCGCCAGATTGTATTCCAGTTCGCGCACCCCCTCGGCCACCGTTTCCTGTATCCGGTCGGTGGGCGGCGCAATGTAACCCAATTCCACCAGTTGCTGGAATGCGGCGGCGGAAGCGGAGAAATTCAGTTGGGTTTCTGACGGATGCAGCCCCGCGTCGCCCGGAACCGCATCCCAACTTTCAATGGGTTCGAGTTCAAGCGCGTGTTGGAAAATGGAATGCAGTACCTTGCCCTCCATGTCGCGTCCGGGCGGCAGTCCAAACAGCGATAACACCGTCGGACAAATATCCAGCAGGCTCGCACCATAAACCGGTTCGTTGCGACGCAGTCCCGGTCCCCGCAGACAAAGGATGCCAAAGTGCCGATGTTCAATCGCCGGACCGGCTGGTTCAGCGGGGATGTATTCCGGACGTTGCGCGTCGGGATGAAAGCCGTGATCGCTCATCAAGATCACGGTGGTTTGTTCATCCACCAATTCCAATAAGGCGCCCAACATCGCATCATGGTAGCGATAGGCGTTGTTGATAACCGGTTGATAAATGGCGAAATCAGCTTCCGAAACCCCAGGCAAACGCGGCGGATGATAGCGCATGAAACCGTGACCGAAATGATCCAGGCCACTGTAATAGAGCGCGGCAAAATCCCATTCCTGGGTTTCCAATAACTCGGTGCCCACGGCGTGGACCGACATGGTCTCGGCAATGATTTTGCCCAGCATGTGCAGGCGTTTATCCTCCTTTTGATTGATGCGCTCGTAATCCGGCACGAACGGGCGCAAAAATTCGCCGGTTAATTCCATGGGATTGACCCGCAAATCGCTGAGCGTGCGGGCCAAGGATGGCGGATGAATTGTGCCGACCGGCAGCGGCAACATTTTCCCGGGCACACCTGAAGGCAGTGAAAAATGGTTTGAAACCATGACCCCATTGATCGGCTCCGCCGGATGCGAAGGCCACCAACCAACGACCAACGAACGGTATCCGTTTTGATTGAGGATATTCCAGAGCGCCTTGGTGCGGCGGGACAGGATTGAGATGGGACGCACGCCGGAGCCATCCGGCAACGGTTCGATGAAACCGTGGATACCATGTTGATAAGCGCGTTTACCCGTCGCGATGGAGGTCCACAACATCGGACTGAGCACGGGGTAAAGAGTGGCGATGTTTCCGCTCACGCCTTCGCGAAGCAGTCTGGCGAGATGAGGCATTTCACCAGCTTGCAGCAACGGCCGGATGATCTTCCAATCCGCCGCATCCCAGCCGATGAGTAAGACGCGTGGTTTGGACATGCGAGACAAAACAAAAACGGATTGGCTCTCAGTCCGGCCAATCCGTCGAAAAATCCATTATCCCAAGGTCGGCTTCAGACTGACGGCTTCGGCTTCCGATCTTGCCGCCACTTCCGCACACCCCGCGCGCCGAGTGCCATGGCTCCCAAAGCCAGCAGCGCGGTTGAGGTGGGTTCGGGAATCGCCTGACCCATCGTGAGTTTGGCGCCGGTATCGTCGTAAGCGTAACCCCAAACGGTCAACGTGGGGCCACCGGCGTTGTAACCCGCCATCGCCAGACTGACTTCCGCCCAACCGTATCGCGCCGCGCCGCCTTGGGTGCTGTCGTTGAAGGTCCAAGCGTAATACTGGTGATCAAAATTGCTCGTGGCACTTTGTCCGTTGAGATCATCCACCCACGCCACGGGTACGTTATAGAGCAACGCGGGGTTATCCCAAGCGGCCCCAAATGGTTTGGGAGTGGCCACATCGGCACCATTGAAACCGCCACCGGCTCCTCCACCCAAGTCGCCGGCCAAGACCAGCCGGATGTTGATGGTCAGAGATCCGGGAGACGTGTAACTAAGAACAGCATCGCGTTTGAATCCAATGTTGGCGCTTCCGGGAATAACAAATTGCAAGCTCTCCTGCGCCGAGAAACCAATGGAATAGCCGCTCGGACCAAGACTGGTGTAAATGATGTCGGCCTGACCCGCTTGCGGTAATGCCACCGCGCCCGCTGCCAATGCCAGCAAGGAAGTGAGCTTTGCCGCTTCCCGGGAACCCGGCGCGTTCTGTTTTTCCAGTTTGAAATTTTGCATGACGGAATTGAATTTACGGCTTCGTTTACGTGGCAGTTTCCGCCGTCCGGTCACTTTGTCAAGCGACTTATTTAGGAGTAATGCCGCGAAATGAGCGGAATTTTACGGTTGGCCCACCCCACGGAATCCAACTCAGATTAAATTTCACTGCTCGCTCAAATGCTCAACTGCTCCACCGAGAAACCGAATCAATTCTTTTTCTCCTTTTGAAGCTTTTCGACCTCTTCAGGCTTAATGGTCTCAATCTTGGCACCCTTCTTCATATCTTCGAGCGACGGAACTTTAATGATGTCGCTGGTCAAAGGTGCAGCCGGAGCGGCTGGCGGTGGTGGTGGCGTGAAGGAAACCAACTCGACATCAAACAACAGCACGTTGTTTGGGCCGATGTTACGATTCCCGTGTTCGCCATAAGCAAGGTCTGCCGGGATGAAGAGTTGCCATTTGGCACCCGGCTTCATGTGGGTCAGAGCCTCGGTCCAGCCTTTGATGACGCGGTTGGCCGGAAAGGTTGCCGTGCCATTGGGCTGACGTTCCGAGCTGTCGAACTCCGTGCCATTGATCAGCGTGCCCCGATACTTGACAACGCAAGAATCCTCCGGCTTGGGCGAATCACCACTGCCCTCGGCCAACACCTTGTATTGCAAACCACTCTCAAAAACTTTAACTCCAGGCTTGGTCTTGTTTGCGGCCAGAAAAGATTCGCCTTCAGCCTTGTTCTTTTCACCCAATACCGCGCGCCGTTCGGTTTGATATTTGCGAATGGTTTCAGAGATTTCCTGCGGGGTCAGCGCCGGTTTGCCGTCCAAGACGTCTTTCATGCCCTGCTCAAACGCGGCAGCATCGTATTCCAAGTTGCTCTGTTTGAAATTTCCCCCGACGCTCAAGCCGATGGCGTAGTTGGCTTTCTCCTTTTCGTCCTTGAAAGTTTTGCCGGTTTCCGCTTGGACGAAGGTCAAGCTTACTGCCGCGATCAACGCAAACGCAAGTAATCGAGTATTCATGTGGCGCAAATAATGAAAATTTAACGGTTAAAAGACAATACGAATTTGACGGTTGCGGATTTCGACCCGCAGATGCGAAAATTGTTCAAATCTCAGCAGAGTTTTCCATCGCCACCGCTGGGACCGTTCATTTAACACCACCCAGCCCATCAAATCAGTCTCGGTGGATGAAGGCGCATAAGAGATTTGAAAACCAGACGCCAGCCCTCTAGCAGCCTGTCGGACTTAGGGAACGCAATTTTAGCAAAGTGGATTGAACAGTTGCTGGGCGTGCGCGTCTGAA
>JBDHQI010000030.1:0-52752 GCA_039806955.1 Verrucomicrobiota bacterium
TGTCGCGGTCAACGGAAACAAAACGGGTAGCCATGGATTTCAGACGCGCACGCCCAGCAACTGTTCAATCCACTTTGATAAAATTGCGTTCCCTAAGTCCGACAGGCTGCTAGTTGAACGCATGTTCAACGCGGGCGCGGGCAGCTACGTTACCAAACGCGACCCGCACGATCACAAACCCGCCATCGGCTCCATTCTGGCCGAGACCATGAAACCTCAATCCCCGGCAGGCGGAAAGGAATGGGGCCGACCACCCCGCGCCGCTGCCTCCACCATCCAGGACGCTCATGACATCCTTGTGTCATGATTTCAATTTGTCGAAATCGCGCTGACCGCGTATAAATGGCCTTACAGATCATGTCGTGTGTTTGGTTTCGTTTCGTTCGTTCCACCTGGCGACGCCTGGGCGTGTTCGGTTGCGGAATTTTAGCCGGGTCGGTCACCGCTCAAACCCTCACTAATTTCAATCTGCAACTCGTCACCAACGTCAAGCCGTCAGCGAATCCGATTTCCTACGGCGACGTCTGGGCGGAGGGCGATCTGGCCTGCCTTGGCGTCTGGCTCAATTACAGCACCTACAACTACGGCGTGGGTGTTTATTCCATCAGCAACCCTGCGGCACCCGTCTTGTTGAGCGTTTACAGCCCCAGCCCGAAAAACCAAAACCAATTCGAGCTGGGCGCGCTGCGCAATCGCATCGGCTACTTCGGCAGTTGGAGTGGGGGCGGATTGCACATCGTCTCACTGGCGGAGCCCGCAGCGCCGCAATTGCTCTGTCGCATTGGCGCCACCACTGGCCACGTCACGAACGGATTCGATTACGTGCATACGGTTTATCTGGAGCGCAATTTCCTCTATGAAGCCGCGCACGTGCCGGGGATCGTAACCGTGAAGGTTTTTGATGTTAGCAACCCGTCCGCACCGGTGTATGTGCAGGACATTGTCACCACCAACACGACCAAGGTGCATCAAATCACCGTGCGCCAAAAAGGCGAGCGCGTCATCCTCTACACCTCGGGTTGGGGCGGCCACGACAATGGCAATCCGGCGTCGCCGGGACAGACGGATTTATGGGACGTCACCGATATGGGCTCGCAGCCGGCGCAATGGCTGGGGCGCGTTTATTCCGGCTACAACTCACACAGCAGTTGGCCGACGGAGGATGGCAACACGTTGATTGTCTGCCGTGAAATCCCCGGCGGCGACGTGCGCTTTTTCGACGTGTCGAATCCGGCCACGTTGACCTCCAACACCGCGCCATTCCTCACACTCACACCGGCGAGCATGGGCATCGGTGCGAACATCCCGCACAACCCGGTGGTGGTCGGCAATTATCTGTTCCTCAGTTGGTATCAGAATGGTTTGCAAGTTTTTGATATTTCCGAGGTCACCCGTCCCGTGCGCATCGGTTTTTACGATACCTTTCCCGGCACGGCCACAAGTTCGTATCAGGGTAACTGGGGCGTGTTCCCGCATCTGGGTTTTGACAAGCTGCTCGTGAGCGACATCCAACGCGGCCTGCTGATTCTGGATGGCAGCGAGTTGTTGACCGCCACGGATCATTTCCCTCCGCTCATCGTGCAACCACCGCCCAGTCAGACAGTAGCGGCGGGAGCGGAAGTTGTCTTCGCGCCGGTGGTGACTGGTTCGGACCTGCATTATCAATGGCAATTCAACGGCGCGAACCGGCCCGGCAGCACCAGCAGTAATCTGGTGCTGGCCAACGTGCAGGCGGCGCAGGCTGGCCCCTATGCGCTCGTGGTTTCCAACGCCACCGCCACCGTCACCAGCGTTGTCGCCAGCTTGAGCGTGACGTATCCCCAAACCTGGCAGACAGTGTTTGCGGACGATTTTGATTCGCCCTCAAGCGACAACTGGGATTTATTCACGGACAGTGGCAACGGGATTTCGGATTATACGGCGGACTGGGCGTTTGATTACAGCGCCTATTTCAGCGCCTTCCACGGCGCGACAATTCCGCCCGCGCCCAACGCCTCCGGAGCCACCACTCGCGGACTGCGCCTGACCGTGAATAACAACGATCTGCTGGGCGCGACCGCCGGAGTCAGTTTGTATCCCAAAAACCAGCAGTTCCAGGGGGCGTACCGATTGACGTTTGATCTCTGGATGAATTATCCGGGCGGCCCCGGCGGCGGCACGGGCAGCACCGAACATTTCACCTGCGGCCTGAATCACACCGGCACACGCATCAACTGGGATTCGCCCACGGCCAGTCCGAGCGACGGAGTTTTCTTTGCCATGGATGGTGAGGGCGGAACGAGTCCGGATTTTCGCGCCTACGTCGGCAACGCTTCCGGCCGCCCCAGCGCGCTTGCCTTTGCCAACAGCGGCTTCAGCGCCAGCGGCGCGGTTAGTGCCGACAACAGTGACCCGGCCTGGCTGAATCTCTTTCCCGCGCCCCAGTTTGAAAGCCCCGGCGCCCCTGGTAAACACTGGGTGGAAGTGGAACTCAGTCAGGACCTTAATCGCGTAATCACCTGGCGCATCAACGGACAACTCGTCGCGCAACGGGTCAATGACTCCGCCTTCACCAATGGCAACGTGATGATTGGTTACATGGATTTGTTCAACTCCATCGCCGATCCTGCCGAGGACGCGTTTGTGATTTTTGACAACGTCCGCGTGGAAACGCTGGTGCTGCCGGACCCGCCCGCGATTTCCACGCCGCCACTGGCCGTGGCCGTGTACCCGGAAGCCGCTGCAACCTTCTCCGTCGCCGCCACGGGTTCAGCACCGTTGTATTATCAATGGCAATTCAACGGCACGCCGATCGTTGGCGCCACGAACAACAGCTACACGCGCTTTAACGTTCAGGCGGAAGACGTTGGCGCGTACTCTGTAATGGTCGTGAATCACGCCGGACAGGTCGTCAGTGCGCCGGTGGCGTTGACGTTGCTGGATTCGCCCTATCTCAACTCGGTTCAAGCCACCGCTGGTTCGCATGGCGCCTTGGTTTCATGGACCACCGCCGTTCCGAGCGACAGCCAGGTGCAATTCAGCGCCGACTCGGACCTCGAACAAAATCAAGCCGTCGCCGCAGCGCAAGGCAGCTTCGCCTCGGACTCGTACGTGGACCCCGAACGCACCACCAATCATGTGGTGTTGCTGACCGGATTGACGCCGGGCACGACTTACAGTTACCAGGCGTTGTCCCACGACGGCACCAACACCTACCTTTCCGGCGTTTATCAATTCACCACTGCCGGCACCCTGGTGTTGGATAATACCGCCGCCACCTTCACCGGCGACTGGACGCTGGCCACCAGTTCCACCGACAAATACGGCGCAGATTATCACTTCGCCAGTTCCGTTGCGGGTGCATCCACCGCCACGGCCACCTGGCGCCCCAACCTCGCCACACCCGGTCGTTACGATGTCTATGTCTGGTATCCGCAAGGCAACAACCGCGCGAACAACGCGCCCTTCCAGATCGCGCACGCCAACGGCACGACCAATCTGGTCGTGAACCAACAAACGGGCGGCGGCGGCTGGCGGTTGCTGGCGGCCGGTTTGGAATTTGCCCGGGGCACGAGCGGTTACGTGCGACTCGCCAATCAAGCCAACCCTTCCGTGGTTCTGGCCGACGCCGTGAAATTTGAGTACGTCACCGCCCAGGATTTTCCGACCGATCACACCGTGCCGACTTGGTGGCGCGACTTTTTCTTTGGCGGCCCGATGGATCCGCTCGCCGATCCCGATAATGACGGCTACCACACGGCGCGCGAATACGTCATGGGCACGAACCCCACCAACGCCGCCTCGCACTTGCAATTCACCGTCAACGTGACCAACGTCGTCGCCAATCTCTCCTTCTGGCCGCAACACGCGGACCGCACCTATCAACTGCTGAGTCGCCCGGAACTGAGCTTCACCCCGTGGGCGGAAGTCTCGGCGGCGCCGGTACGGCTGGCTGATGGCACGGGATTGTTTGCGCTGACGGCCACCAACTCGGCAAACAACTTCTACCGATTGCAGGTGAGTTTGAATGACGCGGAAAATCCCAATCCCTTGGCCGCTCCCGTGGCCGCGCGCGCGCGACTGATTTTCGACAACCAATTCTGCGGACCGTATCGCGTCTTTGTCCGTTGATCCTGTAGCGCCAGCAAGACCTCGCGCTGAACCAACCTGCGCGGCAACACTGAAAAGTCGAGAAACCGCTCGTTGGTTTACCTGATCGGTCTTACGCCCCAGGCAGGCGCGGTAACCCCAGTTCCTTCAGAAATGAATTGTGTTGTTTTCGAGCCTTGGTAATTGCGGCTTCCGCGTCCACCAGTTGCTGATGCGTCGTCGCGAGATCAATTTCCAGCTCTGGCATCGCGGTGCTGATATAGCGGGAGATGTTGAGGTTGTAACCTTCTTCGGCGATTCGCTCCATTGAAATGCGCTTGGAGTAGCGCGCTTCCTCTTTTCGGAACTGGTAGGTCTCGATGATCTTTTCGAGGTGCTCGGTGAGAAGGATGTTCTGGCGTTTGCCTTTTTCAAAGTGCTCGGCGGCGTTGATGAACAGCACGTCGTCCGGCTTCTTGCACTTCTTCAACACGAGGACGCAGACTGGAATACCCGTGGAGTAGAAAAGATTCGGAGGCAGGCCGATGACCGTGTCAATGTGCCCGTCCTGGAGCAGCTTCTTGCGGATGCGTTCCTCGGCCCCGCCACGGAACAACACGCCGTGCGGCAGGATGATGGCCATGACGCCCTGATCCTTGAGGAAGTGGAAGCCGTGCAGGAGGAACGCGAAGTCGGCGGCGGATTGGCGACGATGGCGTCGAACTTCGGCATCTTCGCCGGATTGGTCTCGCGCAGGAAATCCCAGTCGTTGGTGAGGGTGTCTCCGTGGTAGATTTCGAACTCCGTGTCCTTCACTCCGTGCAGCAGCATGTTCATGCGCGCGAGGTTGTAGGTGGTGATGTTCTTTTCCTGACCGTAGATTTTGCCGATGCCGTGTGCGCCCATCCGCCGACGCACGTTGAGCAACAGCGAGCCAGACCCGCAGGCGAAATCAAGGATGCTGCCAAGTTGCGTCACTGGCCCGGTGGAGGGCTCCTGACTGTCCAGCGTGACGATGCCGGAGAGGATGCTGGAAATCTGCTGTGGTGTGTAGAACTCACCCGCCTTCTTGCCCGAACCGGCGGCGAACTGGCCGATCAAGTATTCGTAGGCGTCGCCCAGCGCGTCAATGTCGGTGGAAAATTCCGCCAGCCCTTTGGCGATCTCCTTGATGATGTCGCAGAGCTTCTTGTTTTTGTCCGCGTGCGTCTTGCCCAGCTTTTCCGAGCCGAGATTGATCTCGGTGAAAAGGCCTTGGAACGTGCTTTGGAACGATTCGTTCTCAATGTATTTGAAACCGTCCCGCAGGGTTTCGAGCAACTCCCCGCTCTGCGTGCGCGCCAGATTCGCGATGCTGGCCCAAAGATGATCCGGCTTGATGACGTAATGCACCTTGCGTCGCATCTGCTTCTCGAACTCGACCACGTCCTTGGGATTGTTGGCATACCAGAGGGCCAACGGCACGCGGTTATCGCCGGCGGGCAGCTTGGGATAATCCGGGCCGAGTTCGCGGGCGGCGGCGGCTTCGTAATTGTCGGAGAGATAGCGCAGGAAGAGGAAGGCCAGCATGTAATCGCGGAAATCGTCCGCGTTCATCGCGCCGCGCAATTGGTCGGCGATGGCCCACAGGGTCTTGCCCAGGCGTTGTTGATTTTGAGCGGTCATGTGGTTTTTCCAGCACCGCTCAGGGCGGATTCCCGGAGCGTTTCGGTCGGGATGCGGTCAACCGGGCGCGGGAGGAAACCCTCACGCCGCCGCCAGGTCTGCCACCAGCGGCTTGGATTTTTTGAAGCGGCTCACGCCGAGAACGCTGAAGCCAATCACGTTGCCTTTTTCATCCACCCGCTCCATCACCGCGTCGTGCTTGGTTTCCTTTTCAAAACCGGCGTCGTCGGAAAATCTCACTTCGAGATAATCCGCTTCCGCATCGAACCAGACTTTTACTTTGTCGGCCATAAATCTTCTCCGGCTTTCGGTTTGTCCGTCAGATACGCCGCGACGACAAACGCATCGTTCTCCGCATACTTAACCACAACGCACAGCCATTTGCCACCCACAATTGTCTGCGCGTAAAACTCGTAAAACAACCGGACCGCTTCATCCGCCTGCGAACGGCGCACCAGTTGCGGCTCACGCAAAACTCTTTCCACTTCCGCCGCCATGCCGCGCATTTCCGGATGCTCTAAAATATGCGCCAGCCGCTCCTCCGTCAGCCGCACCGCATGGCCGAAACAATCTTTGAGCGTTTTGCCTCCGGGCGGGAACAACCGAACCGCCGACCGTTTCCAGCGCCGTCGGCACGGCATCTTTGTAGATGAGCCAATCCAAAATGGAATCCAGCTCCGTCCGGGGCGGAATATGCCGCTCCTACGGAGCTTGAAATCCTTTGCGCCGCGTTTTCTACAAAGATGCCGCACCTCCGGTGCTGGGCGGTGGTTTTCGGAGCGCGGCATTCATGCCGCTTCAACGCACGATGTTTCAAGCCGGTCGAACTGTTCGACAGCTTGCGCGATTCGGAAGGTGAAGCGGCGTGAACGCCGCGCGCCGGCGCACTCACGATGCGGCCTCCGACGGGGATGGAAAGAGCTGCTGCATCAGCCCGCGTTTGTGGGTCTTGAGGGCTTCGAGCTTGGCGCTTTGGGCGGCGGTCAGGTCGTCGAGCGAGGAGAGGCAGGTGGTCACTTTTCGCTGTTCGTCTTCGTCCGATGGAAACGAAAACGGTATTTCTCGGACGAGTCCTTGGCTCAGGTTTTCTTGTCCGCCAGCGTTGCTCGATGCTCGAAGCTCCTCGTATCGCCCGGCCAAGTTCAGGAACACGAAATACGGATCGATGGTCGCCACAGTGGATGCGGCCACCGGTGTTCAGCGATTATTCATTGATGGCGTGCTGGTGGCTGCCAGTGAGACCCCACCGTTCACGCTGCAATCCACCGCCCCTTTCAAAATTGGCTGGGATCCGTTGACCAGTTTGCGCCACTTTGACGGGCAGATTGACGACGTGCGCATTTACACGCGGGCGTTGTCAGCCGACGAAGTGCGCGATCTCTACGTCCTGGACGTGCAGGCGGGATTCCGCCTCACCATCGCGCGCACGCCGAATGGAATTGCCGTAAGTTTTCCGGGTGCGGCCAATCTCTCCTACTCGGTGCTCTATGCCACCGACCTGACCACGGACCTTTGGCAAAAGCTGATCAACATTCCCGCGCATTCCACCAATCGCACCGTCGTGGTCACAGATCCGGCGAAACCCACACCACTGCGCTTCTACCGCGTCGTCACACCGTCCTGGCCCTGAGTGGTCGCAGCAGGTGAACCCGGCAATTGCATGGCGCGCAATTCGTCCTTGTCTGCGCTGGCGGGTTGGCGATGCTGACTTGGCTTGAACATTTGCAACCGATTATCTGTCGCCCAACGCTGCATCGCCATGGCGATCGTGCTGGGGTTGGTGGTCGGCGCCGTTTGGTTCGGCCTCGGACGACTGGACCATCAGGTGGACTGGGTGAGCGTCACAGCGCCGACGCGCGCCCGGGTGGGCGAACCGCTGGTTTTGCGCGTTCAAGTGCAACGACTCACCGCGCCCACTTATCTGTGCGTGGATTTGCATTGGACCACCAACCACCACACCACCCAGGGTTTCCTGGCGACCAGTCCGCCCCAATGGATAACCACTCCCGGTCAGGCGTTGGAATTTGAACTGTCGGTGCCGGCGCGACCGGGTTTGCGCTTCGTCAATGGCATTGTCTTTCTCAGTCCGACTGGAACGTGGTCGGACCATTCCATGGTCGCCAACACCGATCTGATTCCCGTCACGGAAGAGATGCCCGCGCGGGAATTTCGATCTATATCTCTGTTTTCCTCCAGCACAGCAAACGGTTATTCCGCCGCGCCAACGGCGGCCTGGCCGCGAATTTTACTGGGCCTGTTGTGGTTTACGGCGGCGGTGATGACTTGGGTGCCCCACTCTCGCAATTCGAGTTCTGCATCCCCGGCACAGAGTGCTTACCGGTGGAACTGGTTGGTCCTTGCGTTGGCGGCCATCGGTCTTTGGGAACTTGCCGGCTGGGAAACCTGGATTGGAATCCGCGTGCGCTCCTTCACCCGCACCGCGGATCTCTATCATCTGCGCCATTGGTTGCAGCGAGGCGTCATCAGTTTGATCGTCGGGACGATACTGATCCGCAGCGTGGGTTGGTGGCGACAACGCCGCGCCTTCCCGCTTCCGCAATTCGCCCTGGAACTGTACCTGGCGTTGATCGTTGCGGACCTATTTTCGCTCCACGCGTTGGATCAATTTCTGCGGTTCGGTGGGCGCGGACTATTGGTGATCCACATTCTGAAGCTGGGTTTGGTGGCGACGATCTTAATCGGCCTCACGCGACGTTCCCACCGCCGCGATAGCAATTCAGAAAAGGAGCATTCGACGGCACGCAAAAGCAAATAAGCGCCGAAAATTTCGGCTACTACGGGGTTGCAGACAGTGAAGCCGGCTCGCCGCCGGGAGCCACTTCTCACCGATCTGTGCGGACGGAATTCAACGAACGCTCCGGAAGTAATCAGAAAACCGGCGCGTTGAAATCCGCACTTTCAACGGGCGACGGACGGGCGATTACTTTTTGGCGGGCGCGGGATTGGCGGCCGGAGTTGTTGCGGGCTTGGCCGTTTCCGCGGCGGGCGCGGCGGCGGGACGCAAACCGTACTTTACCAGAATGGGCAGGTAATCCGGATGTGATTTGCCATATTCCGCCAATTGCAAGGCCGCTTTTTGCAAGGCTTGCATTTGCTTCTGAATAGAGCTGCCCTGCTGTTCCAATTGCGCCACGAACTGACTGATCTGCGTGGCCTGCGGTTGCAAGGCGACGGCCAGCGCGTTGTTATAACCGGCCTCGCGCCAGAAAAAGGCGCAGAGCGCCAGAATCACCAGCAACAGGATGATGCGCAAAGTGTGCGTTTGCGATTCCAAGGCGGCGACGGTGGCCTTGAGATCGGTCAGAACATTCCCGGAAGTGGTCGGAGCGGAAATCGGCGTGCTGACTGGGGTAATGGAGTCACTCATAACAAATCGCGATTATTTCTTGGCGGGGGCGGCGGCCGGTTTGGGCGCGTTGGTCGGTTTGCCGATGATCGTTTCCAGCACGGTGTTAATACTGGGATTGGTCTTGGCGTATTCCATACTTTCCGCCACCAAACCACGTACCAATTGTTCGTTGTTCTGGAGGCCGCTGAACTGCCCGATCAACGCCTGATACTGCCGCACCGTTCTGGTCTTGTTGTAATACTTGAATACGCACACCAGCAGCGCGACGGCGCTGAGGATCAAGACCACATTCAAAATCTTGCCCGAACCACTATTATTCATAAAACAAGCGAGGCGAGTCTAACGGCTCGCTGCGCGATGTCCACTGAGTTTTTAATCACGGCAGCGCGGATGGCCGTCGCCAGACGTAACGCGCAAGAATAACGCGCAACACGGCGGCCAGGGGAATCGCCAGAATGCCTCCCAAAATGCCCCCCAACAAGGTCGTTCCCACCATCAACGCAATAATGATGGTCACCGGATGCAATCCGACCCGGTCGCCCATGATTTTGGGTTGAATCAAAAAACCTTCCAACCCTTGCACCACCGCAAACACCAACAACACGAGCGCGGGATGTTGCCAATCGCCAAAGGCCACCACCGCGATCACCAATGCCGAAACGCAGGTGGTGATGGCACCCAAAAACGGAATGATGGTGAGGAATGTTGCCATCACGCCGATCAACAACGCGTACGGCAAGCCAATAAGCGCGAACCCAATCGTGTAGAGAATTCCATCGCAAATGGCCACCAGCACCTGCCCCCGAAAGAACGCCACCAGATAGTCGCTGATGGCTTTCAGCACAAAAATCAGTTCGTCTTTGAACTTGGAATCCTGAACCGGCAGATAATCGCGCCACTGTTGGTTGATGCCCTGTTTTTCCAACAGAAAATAAAAGGCATAAATGGGCACCAAAGCCAGGCCGGCAATAATGCCAAATACCGTACCCACGAAACCCATCACCTGACGCATCCATTCTCCAAAGCGCGGCAACAACCGCGTCACATAATCAGTAATCGGATTCCAGGAATTGGGTTCTTCGACCAACGCAGACGGCGTCGTGACCGCATTGGTACTGCTGGCCACTTCCGACGGGAGCGGATGTGCCACGGACGAATTGGTGTCCGCCACCTTCAACAGGCCGCTGAGTGATTCCAGCAATTCCACACCGCGTTGGGGCAGCCACTCGGGCGGGTTGGCCGCCAGTTTCGCCGTCTGAGCAGGCAGGTTTTTTGTCAACTCGCCGGATTTCTGCGCAAGTTGTTGCGACTCCACCACCAGTTGCGGGACCACGCTCGCCGCCAGCCCCAGCACAATCAACAACGCCAGGGCAAACACCACCACCACCGCCCGGATGCGCGGCACGCGACGCCGTTCCAAAAACCCCACCACCGGATCCAACAAGCACGCCAGCACACCGGCCACGGCCAGCGGCCAGATGACCGGCGACAACACCTCCAGCACTTTTCCCAAACCCCAGACCAACGCCACCACCAGGGCGACAATCGCGCCAATCGCCAAACCGGTGAGCGCCATCCAAATGATGCGGCTTTGTTTTGGGGTGGGTGGCGGCAGGCTCATGAGTTTAATTGCGCCGAGTCTTTCGATTTCCGCCGTGACGCACAATGGAAAAGCGCCTCGCTGACCAGTGGTTCATCGGAGGATTCTGATCGGAGTATGTGGGTGGAGTGGCGCATGGTGCGGTTATTTCAACCCTGCCCCAGTTTTCGTGATTTCTCGGTGGCTGCGCGCACGGCACTCATTACCGTGCCCCGCAATTTACCCTTCTCCAATTCATGCAAGCCTTCGATCGTCGTTCCTCCGGGACTGGTGACCTGGTCCTTCAAATCGCCCGGATGTTTCCCCGTTTCCAAAACCATTCGCGCGCTGCCCAGAACGGTTTGCGCCGCCAGTTTGGTCGCCAGATCCCGGGGCAACTCCGCCGCCACGCCGCCATCACTCAACGCTTCAATAAATTGATACACATACGCCGGACCGCTCCCGCTCAATCCCGTAACTGCATCGAGCCAGGCTTCTTTGACCACCAACGCCAGGCCCACGGCGGCGAGTAACTTTTGCGCCAGCTCGCCATCCGCCGCGGTCGCGGCCTGGCCCAAAGCAAACGCGCTGGCCGACGCGCCAATCAGCGCGGGCGTGTTCGGCATGACGCGGATTACCCTGGCGCCGGCGGGCAAGGCGGCTTCCAATCGGGCCAACGGCACGCCGGCCGCAATGGAGATCAACAAATGCTCCGCGGTGAAAACAGATTGGACCTCGCCCATAACGGCGGCGGCTTGATCCGGTTTGACGGCCAGAAAGATGACTTGAGCGGAAGCCATCACTTCGCGATTTGTCGTCATGGCGCGACCGCCGGTTTCGCGAGCGAACGCCTCACGCGCCGCCGCCACCGGGTCGCTGGCCCAGAGCCGTTTCGCTTCCACCAGTTGTGCGCGAATGAATCCGCGCGCCAACGCGGTCGCCATTTTGCCTGCGCCCAGAAAGCCGATGCCTAGTGATTCCGCCATGCGCGCCATTTAACCTCTTTCCGCGCCGGCCCGGAAGCCAAAAGGAAGGTTTTGCCGGACGGGCCGAGGCCATCAGACCGCAAGCCGGATGCGCCGCCGCGATGGCCGGTTTCAAAATCATTGATCTTTTGGCGTGACAGATGGAGCGATTCTCGACAAGTACCGACGGAGTGTTTATTGTCGAGGCAAACCTCCACGAGGATTGAACCTCCTCCTGGCAGACGATTAACAAAATTGCGACACATGTTTGGCGAGAAACGAATTTATCGAACCGTCCGGGCGTCCATTCCTCGCGCGCATTTCACGCCCCAAACCAGGTTTATCATGTTGAGAATTATTTTCGCTACGGCGCTGATGGGATTGTTGGTGGGTTGTCGTCACCATCAATACGCGGTCGTTCCCAATCCGCCTCCGCCCATCACCAAGGACGGAACGGAGGAGCATTACCAACGGGAGGTGGACGAAATTCTCCGCTTGGCGAATGACAATCGTTGGGAAGACGCCCAAACCCTGACCACGTCGTTGCGGGAAAAAGCGCCCGACAACCGCACGGCGGAACGTTTGGATACCTGGGTTCGACAACAACGCCAGCGCATCCGCGATCAACAGTTGGAGGATAAAATCCGGGCCATAGACGCGAAAAATTCGGTTTTCAATCCCACGCCCAAAAGCTTGCTGCTGGAAGAAAAAGATCGCGGCCTGCCAGCCACCAAAGACATTCGCGATGCCGTGGCCCGGATCGAAAACTCCCCGTATATCCCCGAAACCTACGGCAAGGTGATTCAGCAAAAGGGACCGTTGTTTGACATAGACGCCGCCAAAGGTCCGATGGCCAAGGTGTTGGATAAAGAGGTAAGTCTGCACCTCGACAATGTTCCGCTCGAGACCATCCTGCTGAATCTGAGTGAATCCACCGGAGTCAACATCGTCGCCGATAAAGCCCTGGCCGCCTTGAAGCAGCAACTCAACATCAACCTGGACAAGGTGCGCTTGGGCGAGCTGTTCAAGTACATCGGGCGGAATTACGACCTGCAATTCCAGGTCGGTCCGGAGTTGGTCTGGGTGGTGGATGCCAAGGACCCCAAACGCATCATGGAGGAAACGCGATTTTATCGGTTGCGCAAAGGTTTTGTGTTGCCGGCGCAACTGGGCGCGGACGAAGCCGTGCGCACCCAGGTCACGGCCAACAACGTGACCACGACGTCGGAAACACAGAAGTTCAACAAGTTTGTCAATGATGACGCGCCGTCCATCCCTTCCATCGAGCGCGCCATCACCAATTTGTTCACTGGCTCGAAATACATGATTGATTATGAGCGCAACCTGATCGTGGCGCGCGGCACTCCCGAACAACTGGACGTCCTGGAGAACATCATCAAGGAATTTGACAAACCCATTCAACAGGTGCTTATCGAGGCGCGCTTCGTCACCCTGTCCAAACCCGCCTTCTTGCAACTGGGCGCCATTTGGGAAACCGGCCGCCAACCCAGCCCCCGCAGCTCGCAGGATTTGACGGGATTGTTCACGGGGATCGCCGGAAGCGACTCGCCGATCACCAAAAATATCGGCATTGGGCTGGCCGAGTCCTTCACCAATGTTCTGAGCAGTTCCACCTTGAGCGCGACGATCAGCGCTTTGGAGCAGAGTGGTGAAAGCCAGACCCTCAGCGCGCCGCGGTTGACGGTGTTAAACAACCTCCCCGCCACAATCGCCGACGGCAAGGTGCAGTACTACTACGAGGAATACACCGTGAAGACCACGGTGGGCCAATACGTCACCGCTTCTTCATTCGTCCCTTCCGGCAAACCCACGAAAATCACTTCCGGCGCCGAATTGAACGTCATGGCAAGCATCAGCGGCGACGGGCAACACATCCTGCTGGCGCTGAATCCCCGGGTGAACACGGACGTGCAACTGGTTCGCTTCGCCACGCTGACGGATTTTTCGGGTGGTAACCAACCGAGTACTTTCGACATCAGCCTGCCGCAATTCCGCACGCAGGAACTGGCCACCCGCGTGGTGGTGCGTTCAGGTGAAACGGTAACCATGGGCGGCGTACTGGAACGACAAAAAGCCACGGTGGTCGAATCCGTCCCCGTGTTGGGAAACATTCCGATCCTCGGCGTCTTGTTCCGCCGCCGGACGGAAGTGGATCAACCGCGCTACCTGCTCGTCTTCGTCACGGCCACCATCGTCACCGAATCGGGCGAGTTCCTGATTTACGATGATGCACCCGAGCACAACTGAGGGACGGTATCTGCTCATGCCTAACGCTGCGCATCTCAACACAATCCGACGGGTTCTGGCCGTGGATGCGGGCCGGCGCCGGCTGAAATTGACCTTGCTCGAGAAACACTCGAACCGGATCAAAATTATCCAGGAGGAATCGGTGGACCTGCAGGAGGAAGGACTGGTCACCGCGGAAGAACTCAAACAGTATTTACAAACCACACTGGACACCTGGGGACGACCGCCCATTGCCATCACCCTGCCACAGCATCTTTCCAATTCTCATCTGATTGATCTGCCGCCTGGTTCCGAAGCGGAAGCCCAACAACTGATCGAGGCGGAAGTCGTCAAACTCAGCGGCGTCAGCGACACTCCGATCATCAGCGATTTTGTGCGCGTCGGCGCCACCCCCACCGGCCGCCCCCAATATTGGGTCACGCTCGCCAAGGAAGGCGACGTTGAAGGACTGATCCAACTCCTGGGGCTGCAAGAGGCCAACCTGTGCGATGTCAGCACGGCGGCCAATTCGCTTGCCACCACCTATCTCGCCACCGTGCCTACGGCGACCCAAACCATCCTGATCCACTTGGGAGCGCAGCACACTCTGGTCGTGGTGCGGCATCAGGCGCAAACGGTCTATGCGGGAAGTTTTCCCACCGGCAGCGACAGTTTTACGCGCGCCCTGGCGCAGGCGCGGCACTGCTCTGCGGCTGAAGCCGAACAGCTCAAACAACATTCCGAAACCTTGGGCGGAGCGGCGCCGGTTCCGGAAATGGTCGCGGCAGTGAACCGGTGGGCCATCGAATTGCGCCGCTTCATCGAGGCGGCGCTGCAACAAAACCAGAAACTCCGCGCGGATGCGGCTGCTTTCATCTACGCGGCAAGCGGACTGGGCTTTCGTCAGCCCGGTTTGCTGACGTACTTGAATCATCAGTTGGGCATGTCGTTACAGGTCTGGCCCAAGCAGCGATATTCGCCCGGCGCCGGGTTCGAGATCGTGCATGGCACAGCATTGCAGGCGCTGGGCGCCACTACGCAACCCGTGTCCCTCCTGCCCGCACCACGTCAGGAACACTGGCAGCAACACCGCAACACGCAACGGCTTGCCCGCATCAACAACGTGCTGCTGGTGATTGCCTCCCTGTTGCTCATCGCCAGTCTGTGGCATTGCATCGCCCAGGTGATGAACCAAAAAAATCTGCTGCACAAAGTCCGGGAAGCAACCGAGGTGTTGCGCACGGAGCAGGCGTTGACGACTCAATTCCAAACCGAATACGAAAACCTGCGGCCGCTGTTGCAAGCCCGGCAAAACACGCATGACCTGCTGGAAACGCTGGACCTGCTGGAACAAACCCGCAGCAATCGCTCCTTCTGGTTCATCCTGATCGCGGATCAGAAAAGTTACTTCCACGGTCTGCACTACGCCACCACCGCCCATGCGGGCGCAACCAACGTGTACGGCCCCTGGCTGTTGGAAACCGGCCGGCCGACGGCGACGGCCACCAATCGCTCGCCCGCGCGACCGGGATTGATCGCGGAGTTGAGCGTGCCTGAAAATCTGGATGATGCGCGACAGGTTCTAAGCTCCATCGTCAACGATCTGAAATCGCGACCGCTATTCTCCAAGGTGGATTTGTTGACTGACGATCTGCGGCAAAACTTGGCCGATCCCAAGGTGCTTCTACCCGAGCGACATTTCGCCCTGGCGCTGAACTTCTCGAACACGATTTTTCAGGCGCTGCCGCCAGCAGGGCGATCACGATTTGACGAACCTGGCACGGGCCGGTTCAGCCGGCGCGCCGGAGAATCCCCGCAACCCGATTTGATCCAATGAACTGGCTGCGTCATCAAGGCAAACGCGTACTGGCCCCCGCCGCCGCGCTGGGGTTGCTCGCCGGGTACCTCTTCGCGCTGCTTCCCTTGAAACGGCAATCGGAAAATCTAAAAGTTCCGTTGCGGAAGGAATGGACGGAGCTGGCGCGAACTTTGGGCGATTCGAACCAACTCAACCTTGACTTTGGCGCGATTGCCAGCGGCCTGCAACACACCCGACTGGCGCTGCGCACTCTGGACAACACCCGCGCCCGGGCGGCGGCGCGCTGCGAGTTAAGTCCGGCCACCGAGGCACGAATGCAAGCTCCATTTCAGTTGGTAGATTACGAAAATGAACGCGGCCGACAGCAGGACGAGTTGCGAGAATTGGCGGCCAAACTCAAAGCCACTCTCGCCCCGGCTGTGTTTGAAGGTTTCCCCACCCACTCCACGGCCGTCACCGAACCCACCCTGCTTTGGGCGGAATTGGAAATGGTCACCGGGCTGCTCCACACCGCCTTGCAATGCGGCATCCCCACCATCGAATCCTTGAACGTGGCCTACACTCCCTCGAACGCGCCAGCGGCCTTCACCAACGCGTGGCCCAAGGAGATTCCCATCCAGATCGAATTGACGGCGCCCGCCCCGGCGGTGAAGCGCCTCCTGCAAGCGCTGCCGATGCGAACCAACGAACTCGCCGCTGCCCCTTCGCCCCTGTCCGTTGCCGCCCCCAAACCCGCCTTTTATGTGGAGCGCATCTTGTTGCGCAAACAAACCCCGGCACAACTCGAGGAAGTTAAAGCCATCATGCGGGTGACGGGCTTCGTGTTCTCACCGCCCCGTTGATTTTCCCGCCGATGAAAACCCAAACTTTTGAAACGCCGTGGTTCATCCTGGGTCTGCACCTGGGCCTATGGATGTTCATCCTCATCCTTGTGCTGCAATGGCGGAGTGCAACCCCCGCGTTTCACGATCGGGCGCTGGGAACGCCCCACGCCAACCCCATCTCCCTTGCTGCGCTGACGTCGCTGTTCGCCTCGGAAACCCGGACGCTCGACACCAACCAGACGGAACGGCTCAGTCCTTTTGCCACCCGCCATTTCATTCCGGTCAAACCTCCGGCCCCGGTGCCCACAACACGAAAAATCGCCCTGGTTTATCAAGGCTATTACACCACGCCCGACGCGGAAAAAGTGTTCCTGGAAACCGATAAGAAACTGCTGGTGTATCCTCTCGGCGGCCAGATCGCGCCGACGCTGTTTGTCGCCGCCGCCACGGCGCGGGAATTGACGCTGACCAATTCCACCGCCCAAACCAACGTCTTGAAATTGAACGCCGCCACCACTTTGGAGGTTCCCATCAAATGACTGCACCTGAACCCGCCCGGGAAGTGGGCGAAATCCTGTTGCAAAAAGGGTTCCTCAGCGCGGCGCAGTTGGAACAAGTGCGCCGCCGCCAGCGGCGTTTGCATCTGGAGCAGCATCGCGCGGTGGTGGATTTGAATTTCGTTTCCGAGGAACAAGCCTGGCGGGCCCTCGCCGAAGTCAGCGGCTTGGAATTTGTGGCCGTCAACACGTTGAATTTACCGCGCACCACGCTCGAACTTGTCCCGGTCAAATTCCTCTTTCACTATCACATGCTGCCGATTGGGACCGAGGGCGACGTGATCACGCTGGCGTTCAGCGAACCGCCGCAGCCAATGGAGGCCGGCAACCTCCAACTGCTCCTTAACCGCCGCTTCAAAATCGTTCTCGCCACGCCCAGCGCCATTCATGCGGTCATCAAAAAACATTTCGGCTTGGGCGCGGCGGTCATCCAAAAATTGCGCGAGGAACGCGGCGGCGGCGATCTGGACCACGAAATCGTTTTCGACGTTCCCGAACGCGAGGGCGACACCGCGCTCGATGCCACCATTTCCGCGTTTGTGGATCAAATCCTACAGGAAGCGCTGCGGTTGCAGGCCACGGACATTCACCTCGAACCGTATCCCAACTTCATCCGCCTGCGTTATCGCCTGGATGGAATCCTCGAGACCGTGCCCGTCCCACCGGACATGCGGCATCTGCACGCGGCGGTCGTTTCCCGCCTCAAAATCATGGCTGGATTGAACATCGCCGAAAAGCGCCTGCCGCAAGACGGACGCATCGCCATGAAAACCGGTTCGGAAGAATACGACCTGCGCGTTTCGATCATGCCCACCAAGCACGGTGAGGCGGTGGCGTTGCGCCTGCTCGGACGACAACAACTGTTCCTGGACCTCAGCCAGCTCGGCATGGAGCCCGAGCAAGAGGCGATCTTCGCGCAACTCACCAAATTGCCGCAGGGCCTGGTCCTGCTGACCGGTCCGACGGGCAGCGGTAAAACGACGACGCTTTATACCGCCCTGGCCCAAGCCAACGATGAAGGCCGCAAAATCATCACCTTTGAAGACCCGATCGAATATCAACTCGATGGCGTGGTGCAAATCCAGGTGCGCGAGCAGATTGGACTCAGCTTCGCCACGGGACTGCGTTCCGTGCTGCGCCACGATCCGGACGTGGTGCTGATCGGCGAAATTCGCGATCCAGAAACCGCCGAGATCGCCGTGCGCGCCGCCCAGACGGGACACCTGGTTTTCTCCACATTGCACACCAATAACAGTATCGGCGCCGTGACGCGCTTTCTCGAAATGCGCATCGAACCCTACCTGGTGTCCTCTTCGCTGGTGTGCAGTATTTCCCAACGCCTCGCCCGGCGCATCTGCCGGCATTGCTCCGAACCAGACCCGCAGCTTCCTGCGGACGTTCGGGAAGAGATGGCGACAGCCTTAAACATCCCCGCCGACGAAGTGCAAGCGTTCCGCGGCCGAGGCTGCGTGGAATGCCACCAAAAGGGCTACCGTGGGCGCGTTGCCATCTACGAAATGTTCCTGCTGAACGAAACTTTGGCGGACCTGATTCAACCCGGAGTCAAAACTGGCGAGCTGCGCGCCGCCGCCCGGCGCTTTGGCTGGCGTTCGTTGCGGGAAATGGGCTGGTTCAAAGTGCAACGCGGCCTCATTCCCGTCACCGAGCAGGAACGCTGGACTCAGTCCATGAGTCCGGGCGCAACCCCCGCTTAACCTCCACGTTTCCAACCAATTGCGACTCAGAAATTAACCGTTGCCACCGGGAAATTCTCTGCTACTCTATGCGTTCCTCGCCAGCCGGATTGGCGCGGAGAGAAACGGTTCGCTTTCGCCGTGAGGCGAAAATCACTGAACCATAACAACACCAAAATCAATCCCGAGTTTCGCGGGATGCCCTGGCAACAGGGTTTTAACCAAAGGAAACATGATTAGCATCGGTATCAAAGAACTGTTGGAAGCGGGCGTCCATTTCGGACATCAAACCAAGCGTTGGAATCCCAAGATGAAACCGTTCATCTTCGACGCGCGCAACGGGATTCACATCATTGACCTCAGCAAGACCGTCCAGCAATTGGAAGCCGCCTGCGACTTCCTCGCCAAAACCGTGGCCAAGGGCAACAAGGTGGTTTTCGTCGGCACGAAAAAGCAGGCGCAACAGGCCATCAAGGAAACCGCTAAGGAATGTGGCCAGCTCTTCGTTACAGAACGCTGGCTCGGCGGCACGCTCACCAATTTCCAAACCGTCAAACGCTCCCTCGGACGTTTGAAGGAAATCGAAAAGATGGAAGCCGACGGGTCCATCAACAATTACGTCAAGCAGGAACAAGCCGTCCTCCGCCGCGAAGCCGCCCGGTTGGTGAAGTACTTCGACGGCATCCGCAGTCTGAACGGCAACCCCGGCGCCTTGTTCATCGTGGACACCAAACGCGAACGCAACGCCGTCGCCGAAGCGCGCAAACTGAAAATTCCCGTGATCGCCATCACCGACACCAACACCGATCCCGATCTGGTGGATTACCCCATCGCGGGCAACGACGACGCGATCCGCTCGGTGCGCGTGATCCTCGCCACGATTGGCCAGGCCATCACTCGGGCGATGGCCGAATACGAATCAAAATCGAGCCACGCCAAGTCGGCGGAAGAACCGGCGGCAGCGGAAGCGGCGCCAGTCCCCGCGCCCATCCCGGCTCCGGCGGCCTGATAATTTTCGGGTTCGGCGGCGATGCAGCTGAAGAACATCGCCGCTGTGCCCGGCGGGACCAACGAGTTCCAACCCATAATTTTTAACGAACAACGATCAACATATTTATGGCTGAAATTACTGCTGCCAGCGTCGCGAAACTTCGTCAGATGACCGGGGCCGGCATGATGGAATGTAAAAAGGCCCTCGTGGAAGCGGGGGGCAACATGGACCAGGCGGTGGACAACCTCCGCAAATCGGGCGCGGCCAGCGCGGCAAAAAAATCGTTGCGCGACGCCCGCGAAGGGGTCATTGCCCAACACATCACGCCCGACGGCAAAGCCGGGGTCCTGGTGGAAGTGAATTGCGAAACGGACTTCGTTGCGCGCAACGAAAGCTTCACCGCGTTCTGTGACGAAATCGCCCGGAAAATCGCAGCCAATCCGGCTGCCGACCTCGAAGCCGACCGCCAGGCCGCCGTCACCAAGATTGGAGAGAACATCAAGATCACGCGCCACGCGCGGCTCGAAGTGGCTGGCAACGGGTTGATCGCCGCCTACATCCACACCGGCGGCAAGGTGGGTGTGCTGGTGGAAGTCGGCGCGGACAAAGCCGAAACCGTCAATCGGGACGAGTTCAAGCAACTGGTGAAAGACATCACGCTGCAAATCGCGGCGGGCAATCCCCAAGCCGTCTCCCGCGAACAAGTCGCTCCGGAAGTAATTCAAAAGGAACGCGAAATCGCCGCACAATCTGATCGCCTCAAAGGCAAACCCGAGCACGCGCTGGAGAAAATCCTCGCGGGAATGTTGGACAAATTCTACCAGACCTACTGCCTCGTGGATCAAGGCTTCGTCAAACGCAACGGCGAAATCAGCGTCAAGGATCACGTGGCGGAAGTTGCCAAACAACTCGGCGATACCATTGTCATCCGCCGCTTCGTTCGCTATCAGGTGGGCGAAGCTGCGGCCTGATCGCTGCAACAGCCTTTTGCACCAAGAGCGCCTTCACGGCGCTCTTTTTTGTTCCCGCCGCAAGTCCAACCACCCCACGCTTGTTTGCGACAGTTCGCAGAATACACTGTCAGAAGTTAGGTTGTTAACTTCCACAACCCATTTTATCCCCGGCCATTGGCAACCAAAAAGAACGGCAAGAGCACAGAGGAAGGGGCAAAACCTAATGTCGTCCGCGAGGGCATGAACGACCACCGCCGAGGACGGCGGGGTCACATTGGGGCTGGCCAGTGTGGTTTGGTTTTATTTCCTAGCATGATAACGCGTCCTACCATACCTCGCGCCTCGTCCCCCGCAATTCGTCCGCCTCCGCCCGCCGCATCAAGTTGATTCTGCTGGACAGAACGCTTCCGCTCTGGAGATAGTGCGCCTGCCGCTGCCGTAACGAGCGGCGTATGAGCCAGACCAGCACAACGACCGCTTCCGATCGCGCCTTCCCTCCCGGACTGCATAACGCCTTTTCGTTCTCCGCCTTCAACGCGCTGTCGTTCCAGATTGTCCTGGGCAGTCCGATGATTCTATATGCCCAGACGCTCGAAGCAAGCGCCACGGTGCTGGGCATCATCGCGGGCATGATGCCGTTGCTGGTTATCTTTCAAATCCCCGCCGCCAGTCACATCAACCGCATTGGCTACCGCCGCTTCGTGCTGGCGGGCTGGGGCACGCGCGTCCTGTTCATTTTCGCCATGGCGCTCGTGCCCTTGACCAGCGGTTTCCTCAACGTCGCCAACCGGCTCGCGCTGCTGCTGGCGCTGCTGTTTTGCTTCAACCTGTCGCGCGGCATTTCCAGTTGCGCCTGGCTGCCGTGGATCGCCCTGCTTGTCCCGGCGGAAATGCGCGGACGCTATCTGGCGCGGGATGCGGCGGTGCAGAACCTGGCCAGCTTCGTCACGTTTTTAGTGGCGGCGGTGACGCTGGCGGGCGACACCCGATCCTGGCAGTTCGGCCTGTTATTCGCCTTCAGCGCGTGCATGGGCGCCATCAGTCTGATTTTTCTGAAACGCATCCCGGATGTGCCCATTCCTGAAACGCACCGCACGGCTCCGGCTTCCGTGCCGTGGCTGGCCATGGTGCGCTTTGCCCCGTTCAAAAAACTGCTCCATGCGTCGGTGGGCTGGTCGGTGGCCTACGGCGGCATCAACGCCTTTACTGTGGCGTTTTTGAAGGGCGACAACGTGTTATCCGAAGGACAAATCCTGCTGATCAGCTCGGTGGCGTTCCTGGGCGGCGTGAGCAGTTTATGGTTGCTCGGCTCGCGCTTTGATCGCGTGGGCAGCAAACCGGTTCTGGGCGCGGCCTGCGTGGGCTGGCTGATGGTGCTGGCGGGCTGGGGCGCCCTGGCCGGGGGCGCGTTGCATCCGGCGCTCGGGGTCATTCTCGGTTTGGAATTTTTAATGGGGTTGCTGGCGGCCGCCGTGAACATGGCTTACAACAAACTGGCCATGGGCGTTGTCCCGGAAATGGGGCGCAACCATTTCTTCGCCATTTTTTCCGTCGTCTCGAATGTCACCCTGGGACTCGCGCCCATCGCCTGGGGCGTGTTGATTGACGCCATGGGCGCGCACGCACCCCGTTTCCTCGGGCTGCAATGGAACCGCTTCACTGTGTTCTTCGGCGGCGCCGCCCTAGCGTACGTCGTCCTGCTCGCCATCATCCAACGCTTGCACGAACCCAAGGCCGCCAGCATGCAGGCGTTGCTCCGGGAAATCCTGATCCAATCGCCGCAACGCTTCTGGTTGCGGTTCTGGCCGCGTTGAAAAGATTTTCCGCTGTGGCGACGCTCCAGTGAGCGGTGCTGACCGTATCCCCAATCCCACTGGAATCTGCGGCGGTTATAGACTGCCGCTGCCTGCAACTCCACCCAATTACGGCCCAAAGGCTTTTTCCAACTCCTTCACTTTCTCGTAAACCGGTGACGCCGATGACACGCGCTCCTTCACCGCCACGTAAATTTTTTTCGCTTCCGAGGGATTCTCCCGGATCAGCATCTTGCACAACTCTACCTCGATCCACGCTTTGCGCGGGTCCGATAGGAAGCGCTCATTTTGTTTGAACCATTCCTGGAAAGCCGCCGCACCACGACCCTTGGCGTCGCGATAACTCGATTCGAGTTGTACCGGCATTCCGGCCAGGCTTTCACCGGTCACCACCACGGCGCTTTCACGTTGCTGACCTTCGTGTTCCAGTCGCGCCTGATCCCACTGCTGAAACAGCAGATAGCCGACGTAAACCACGAAAAAAACAATCAATACCCAGATGGCTTTGGTCATGATTCCTCGATGCGTTGAATGCGGGCGCCGAGCTTGCGCAACTTGACATCCATCTGTTCGTAACCGCGATCCAGATGATACACGCGGTTCACCTGCGTCGTGCCTTTCGCGGCCAATCCGGCGATGACCAGTGCCGCCGACGCGCGCAAATCGCTCGCCATCACCGGCGCGCCGCTTAACGGTTTGCCGCCTTTGACAATGGCGCTGGGCCCTTCAATCTCGATATCCGCGCCGAGCCGCGCCAGCTCACTCACGTGCATGAACCGCGATTCAAAAATCCGCTCGGTGATGATGCTGATGCCCGGCGTCAACGTCATCAACGCCATCATTTGCGCCTGCGCGTCAGTCGGAAAACCGGAGTAAGGCAGCGTCGTCACGTCGGCGGCTTTCAACTTGCCGTGGCGGCGCGCGATCAAATCCGCGCCGTGCCGCTCCACCAGCACTCCCGCTTCGTGCAATTTATCAATCACCGCGCGCAGATGCTCCGCGCGCGCGCTTTTCAAGGTGATCTCGCCATTCGTCGCGCCGGCGGCGATGGCAAAGGTCGCCGCCTCGATGCGGTCCGGGATGACTTCATGCTCGGCGCCATGCAATTCCTTCACGCCAGTGATCGTGATGGTAGGACTGCCCGCGCCCTGGATTTGTGCGCCCATGGCGATGAGAAAATTGGCCAGATCCACCACCTCCGGCTCACATGCCGCGCTTTCGATGAACGTCACTCCTTCCGCCAGCACCGCCGCCATCATTGCGTTGGCCGTTCCTAAAACCGTGGAGCCGGCGCGCCCCCCGAGAAACATTGGTCCGCCCACCAGTTTTTTCGCGACGGCTTCCACGTAACCGCTTTCAATCCGAATTTTGGCGCCCAACGCCGCAAACGCCTTCAAATGCAAATTGATGGGGCGCGCCCCGATGACACAACCGCCGGGCAACGAAACCACCGCCCTTCGCAATCGCCCCAACAACGGCCCCATGATGCAGATGGAGCCGCGCATCTTCCGCACGAGATCGTAATCGGCCCGGCCTTTGATCTTGCGCGCTTGCAGGCGAAGCGAAGCACCATCCCACTTGGCGGTGGCCCCAAGCCATTCGAGAATTTGCGTCATGAACCGAACATCGCTGAGCTGCGGTACGCGATGAATGACACACGGCTCGGTGGTCAGCAGGGTGGCGGCCATGATCGGCAGCACCGCGTTCTTCGCCCCGCTAATCTCGACTTCGCCGTGCAACGGCACCCCGCCTTTGATGAGAAAACTGTCCATGCAAAATTTGGAATGTGATCAACCCGCTCTTCCGGAACCCTCCGGGCTTGAGC
This sequence comes from Verrucomicrobiota bacterium, assembly GCA_039806955.1. GTDB lineage: Bacteria > Verrucomicrobiota > Verrucomicrobiia > Limisphaerales > JADLHS01 > JADLHS01. The sequence goes on from JBDHQI010000030.1 coordinate 24,372, forward strand.
CAGCGCCGAAGTCTAGTGCGCGACCGCCGCCGCCACAAGCCCCGGCACACTCAGCGCTCGGCGCGGGTTCGGCTTGTCCGGTTGCTGTCCGCAAAGTTTCGTGTGATGGATGGAACTCAATCACACCCCACCCTTACAAGGCGCGGGTGGCCGACTTCCTCACCGCAGCCTGCGCGATCACGCCGCCCTCGAAATCCTTTACTCGACGGGAATGCGGCGCAAGGAACTCACCGGCCTGCGCCTCTACGACCTGGACCTGGAACGCGGCACCGTGATGATCCGCGAAGGCAAAGGGAAGAAAGACCGCCTGCTGCCGCTGGGCGCACGCGCCGCCGCGTGGCTCGACAAATACCTGGAGGAAGCCCGCCCCAAGCTCGTGGTCGAACCCGACGAACGCGAAGTGTTCCTGTGCGTCAGCGGACGCGGCCTGACGCCCGGCGTTTTGGGCAACCTGGTTCACGCCTACATCGAGCAGAGCGGCGTGAACAAGAGCGGCAGTTGCCACTTGTTCCGTCACGCGATGGCGGCGCTCATGTTGGAGAACGGCGCCGATCTGCGTTACGTCCAGCAGATGCTCGGACACGCCCGCCTGAACACCACCGAGATTTACACCCACGTGAACATCCAGAAACTAATTGAAGTTCACCGCCTCACGCATCCAGCCAAGCCGCCGCCCAACGGCGCAGGCCCGCAGTCCGGTGCTGACGCGCCGCCCGCGACGTGAGCGCATTCCTCTTTTAGCGGCTTCCCTCCGAGCCGCCGTCCCGCTACCCTTGCGGCCATCGTGACAATGGCTGCTCGCATCCTGAGTCTGCTGCTGTGCCTGCTCATCGCCGGGCCGATGAGCCTGCCCGCACACGCCTTTGCGCGGCCAGAAACTCGCGTCGGGAAAATTTTTCCAGCCTCACCCAAATCCGTCTCTGCCGACCTCGCGCAAACCCTTGATGCACGCCGGGAAAGTCGCGGTTGCGGCTACGATTTTGCGTCGGGGGGGGGGCAAATACCTCTATGCACATGCTAACCCAATCAACCGTATAGACCCGTCGGGGCACGAGTCGTTGGTAAGTGTCAACGCTACCATTGGGATAATGTCGTATCTTGTCATGCACGAGGTTCGAGGTGGACGCGCTGCTTTGGTTGGTGCGCGGGGAATGTTCGGTTCAAATGACGGCGTGGACTCCATCATCTATGGCCTTGAAGTAACGGAGATCATTGACGAGAAGGTTGGGCAAGTCGCGTTGGGCACTGCTGCTGTCGTAGTTGGCTACAAGGCGATTCGTTATGGAATTCCTGCTCTGGTTCGAGGTGGCTTAAAGCTCGGACGCTTGATTAGCCAGTTGGCAAAAGAAGCGAATGGTGGCAGGGTCGTGGCACTCGGATTGGATGCACGCTTGGGACAGTTTGCCGACACCGTTGATTACACGTTTTTCACGGATGGCTCGAAGGAGTTGGCGAAGTGGAAAGCAGTTTTTGATCGGGTGATGGGGAACGCGAATAATCGATTCGTGTTCATTCTCGATGATGTGGATGTCTGGCCGAGGGTGCAGCGTGCTGCATCAGGCAACAAACCCGGTGCAACCGACTGGGAACTGCTCATGATTAAAGAGAATCCACAGTGGCGGGATCGAATCGTGTGGACGTTGGAAGGAAAACCTGTGCCCAACCCATTCAAGTGACAATGATGAACGAAGACGAAAAAGTTCAGACGCTTTACGCTGACATTCTGGATAGCGGAGGCATAGTCTCTGTTATTCGGCAGATGTTGGGAGACTGTCTTGCGGGTGTTGAGATCAACGGGTTTGGTTCTGGACAGAATTACGTTCACATTCGTGCGGGACAGGGAGCATCACAAGTTTTCTTGTCATTGGAAGAATGTTGCTTCTTGTTCGATTTTTGGATCGAAGAACGCAAGCTGGCCTCTGGTTCATCGGCAAACCTTCAAGACGCCAAGGCATCTATCGCCCGGTGGTTATCGAAAGGTGAGGACGTTGATGATCTTGTAAGGACGTTCCCCTTTGTCAGTCGCAAATAACCCGCCGGTGTCCCGCCCACGGTGTGAGCAAACTCGTCGCGTTCAACGCGCCCCAACCGCTCGCAGCCCCGCGCCGTCAGGCCGGCTACGAGAATCAAAGGCCAGCCGTCGTGCCGTTGCGGGCTTGCTCGTAACAGACAATATCAGTCTGCCCGTGGCGTCGTTCGTGGCCGTGCCCAGCACGTTCACATACCCCGGCCCCGTGCGGCTGGTGTATTGGTTCAAACTGTTGGGTGAATACGTGGCTTGGCGACCATCCCGCGTGGCGGTCTGGCGGTTGCCAATGTCGTCAAACGCGCAATCAAACTGCTGCCCGGCGACGGGCGTGTTATCGCTCCAGTTAGAGTGGGACAGGGTGTCCCCCGTCTCTCCCAGGGGCGAGATTGACGTGAGATGATTTAAGAAACCGTTGCTCCGGATCGTCGTCCTCGTCGTGGTGTCAGTATGTTTGCAGGTCACAGTAGCCACCAGCGGCGGATTGGCAAGATGGGAATACGCCACTTTTGCCGCGCCCGAGCCTCTCACGTCGCCGGCTCAGGGCGACAACACAAAATTCTCGATGAGGATCACGGCAATGCCCGTCAGTGCGCCGCCCGCGATCACACCACCGCAAATCGGTTCCTGGTTTTGCACGATGATGCGGTTGGCTTTTGATTCCGGTTTTCTGAAGGCGCGTTCCGCCAGCCAGAAAAACAGGCTGCCCAGGAACATGGCGAGGCAGGTGTTGAACGGGATGACCGCCGCCAGCCCCACCCCGACGCCGGACAACCAGAAGCGCCCTTTCGTGGCAAGCCGGAGGCCTTCGAGCGCCAGTCCCAACAAGCCACCCACGAGCGCCGCCCAGCGCGCGGACATGGCCAGATTGGAAAGTCCCTCGGTCAGCACTTCGGCGACCGCCTTCCAAATGCTCACGGCAGGCATGGGATACTGTTCTTGAATCATTTCGGACGGACCGCCCTTGAGAAACACCCAATAGAAAACCGGCACGGAGATCAGCGCGCCGGCGAAAATTCCGAGTACATGGCCGATGGCCTGCTGGCGTGGTTTCGCGCCCAGCATGTAACCGGGCTTGATGTCCATGAGCAGGTTTGCGGCGTTGCCGGCCACCTCGGCCGTGATGCCCGCCGTCATCAGGTTGGTTTTGATGTTCTTCGGGTCCAGCGCGCCAAAGGTCAATTGCGTCAGCTTGCCCATCGCCCCTGTCGGCGTGATGGAAGTCAGCGCCGTGGAATTCACCCCGATGAGCGTGAAGACGAACACGAGCGGCACGGCGATGATGCCCAGCCAGACGTTCACGTCGAAAAAGTAATGCGCCAGCAAAACCACGATCGTGCCGACGATGGGAATGCCGATGACGAACACGCGCATGGGCAGTTCAATGTGGCGGAGTACGTCGTGATCGGTCGCGCGACCTTTGCGGAACAGGCCGCGAAACGCGCTGAACAGAATTTGCGGTTTGGCAAAAAATGCCATCAGCGACGCCGTCGTCATCATCGCCACGCCGCCCCACAGCGCCCACGCGGTGATGGCGCGAAAACCATAATGCGTTACGCCGTCCGCGCCCGTTTGTCCCACAATGTCCCCGAGAGCAATGCCCCAGGGAGCGAGAATCAGATAGTTGATGAGCGCGCCGATCAGCAACGAAACACCGACCCGGATCCCCATCAAGCCGCCCGCCGCCATCATGACGAAATCCGTATCGGGTCGCACGGTCAGTTCGCGCAGTTCCACCCCGCCGATTTTGAGCGAGGTGAATTTGTAAATCCAACCGTCGAGATATTCCGGGATCAGGAGAAAACCCAACTTGAGCTTTTCCAGAATCGCCTGGCTTTGCAGCAACTTGGTCAGCGCCGCCAATCCGCCCGCTGACAGCAACACCTTCGCTTTGAACATTCCGTCCGCCGCGTTGCCCGAATGTAACGCGTCCATGACGATGCCCGCCGCCCGGCCCTCGGGAAAGGGATGTTGTTCGTCGTTGATGAAGCGGCGCTTGAGCGGGAACGCAAACAGCACGCCCAGCACGGCGATCGCGATGATCCAGATCATCGTGGTGGCCATGGGAATGACGGTATTCGTCACCAGCATGTAGGCGCCGAGACTCGAAATCATCGGCGCCGTCATGTACCCCGCCGCCGTGGCGATGGACTGCATGCAGTTGTTTTCGAGGATGGTGTATTCCGAACCAATCTTCAGTGCCGAGAGCGCCTTGAACAACGCGAACGCCAGAATGACGGAAGTGATGCCGACGCCGAGCGTCCAACCGGTCTTGGCGCCCACGTACAGATTGGTGAGGGAAAGCACCCCGCCCAGACACATGCCGGTGAGCGCCGAGCGGAGGGTCAGTTGCGGCATATCGCCGCGCCAGACGTTCTCGAACCACCACCGGTCCTTTTGTTCCAAGGTCCAGGTGCGGATTTGTTCCGGGTCCAGCTGCTTGATCGCCATTTGCGTTTCTCGGTTATGTTAATTTAAGCGGCGTCAGAGTGACCAACCGCGCCCCGCATTTCAACCCCGCAGGCTCACGCAACGCAACTCTTCCAAATTCGCCCGCGGTGATTCTACGGGAGCCGGCGGGCAAGATAGAGCGTATCGCTGGTGCGTTGCAGCTCGTAGAAACCAAGTTTTTTGTAAAATTTTTCGGCTCGCGCATTTTCCGGCGCCATGCCCAAATGCACGCCCGGCGTCTGACGGGCCGTGAGCGCGGACAACAGCACGCGCATCAGATCGTTGCCCATGCCGCGACCCTGGGCGCGAGGCATTAAATCAATGTGCAGGTGTGAAGGATATTCCGCGTACGGCTCGGGACAAACGACGTCGGGATGATAGTATTGGTGATAAAGTTTTTGCGTGGGCGTCCATGCGGCCGGGTCGCCGGTCGGTTCGGGATGTTGCTGACGCAGCGGCGCGAGCCATTGATCCGCGAATTTTTGGTAGAACGATTTCGAGTCCAACGCGCCCAGCACGTAACCACAGACTCCCTGTGCGTCTTCCAACACGAACGCCAGCTCCGGTTCGAAATGGAGATACGGGCCGACGAAGATATTACCCAGCGCCCGAGGATCGTCGCGGTAAAGGTGCGTGCCATCGCCACCGCTGTCGCCAGTAGTCAGACAAACCTGGTAGGCCGCATCCTCGTCGGTCGCGCGATATGGACGAATTTGAAATCCTTCGGGTAACATGGCGCGAAAGGTTTACCGTTCCCGGCCCGATTTGGAAAGCGCAGAAGTAAAAGACCCCGCGGCATCCATGGGCAACCAGTGCTGCAGCGCGGCGACCAATCCCCCCCGATACAAGCGCGGACGATGTTCGCCGGAAACAAACAGCTCCTCGCGCCGGGGTCGGGATTGACGCCAGCGCACATACGCCTGCATTAACGTGATCTCTTCCTTAAGGTCCCAAACGTGCCGATAAAGCGCGTAACACAGATCGCGATCCGTCAGCTCCGTCACTTTCGTCAGCAAGGCGGCTAATGCCTGACTGGACTGGTTGAACCGCGACCAGGTGCGCCCCCAGCGCTCCGGCGGCACGCGCAGCAATCTGGCGTAATCATTCATGAATTGTGTGGCTTGCGGTCCGAATGCAAACGGCAGATAAAAAGCGTCCCCCAGCCATTCGAGGTCGCGCAAGGTCATCCGATTCCGCGTCCGCCCGGCGAAGGCGGGTCGCCAGGCGGCGACGGCGCGTTTGAAGGCGTTCCGGGGGTTCCACGTCCGGCGCGCTCGCGTGTAGCCTGCGAAAGTCCGGAGCGGCACATAGTTCAGCGGGAATTCGCAATTCGGGTTGCATAGGATGCCGCGCACCTCGGAACGCAGTTGCGTCGGACGGCCCGCATACGGACCGAGGTAAATTCGCCGGCGGTCGTAATCGTTGGCGTGGAGATTGTCCCAGATCAACGGAGCGCGCCGCAGCACCTTCCGCAATTCACGGATGGAAGCCGGACTGATGGTTTCGGAAACGATCTCCGGCCCGGTCCAAAAGACGTCAATGGACGGCGCCAACCGCTCGCCCAGTTCGCGCAGGTAAGCGCAGCGCGCCACCACGCCCGCCGCCATGCGGCCGCAATAGACCGTCGGACAAAACCAAAGCCGGGGTCGCGGCGCCACCCGGGGCAGCCAGTGCAACAGTTCATTCGCCACCGCGCTTTGCGCCGCGGCGAAACTACCGAACCGCCGCGTATCCGCCGCGCGCATGCGTTGGGGAATATCGTCAAACAGGATCGCAAACGAACGCACGCCCAGTTCCGCAACCTGCCGCAACTTGCTTTGCAGTTTTGGCAGTTCGGTCGCGTAGTGAATATCCAACCCCGGCGCAAGGGCATAAACAAAATCCAGACCGTGCGCCTGGCCATCCGCCACCCGGCGCTTCAATTCGGCGGCTTCGGCGCGATCATAGCGTTCCCGCCACAACGCGCGGTGTTTGATGTCGTCCTTGGGCGCGTACATGTAGGTGTTCAATCCCCACTGCTGCAGCCATTGGAATAATTGCCGGCGTTGCGCACCCGTCCACGGGCGACCGTAGAATCCTTCAATCACACCGCTGATGAAGGGTGTGGCGCTCATAAATTGGGAACCGTGTTCATCGTGCCGCAAATGATGGCCGGAAGCGGCGGTTTGTCAAAGCGTCCCGCTGCCACGGGCGGCGGAGTTTTATTCTAATCCGCTTGCGCCGCGCGCGGCGGATGGGTTGACTGTGGCGCATGATCATGCTGGCAATGTCACCATCGCGCCGCCCACGCAAGGAGGTCTTTTGAAGCGGGTTACCGAGTTCCTGAACCGACATCTCGTGCCCGCGCTGACGGTACTGAGTGAAAACACCTACCTTTCCGCCATCCGCGCCGGCATGGTGTCGGTGGTGCCGCTGACCATCATCGGCGGACTGTTCATGGTGATTGCGGAATTTCCCGTGGCCGCCTGGACGGACTTCATTGCGCCCTGGCATCAACTGCTCGAATATCCATTCAAAGCCACGTTCGGTTTACTGGCGGTCTTCGTCAGCTTCGCCATCGGCTACGACCTGGGCGCGCGGTTCAAACTGGACCCGCTGTCCAGCGCGTCCATTGCCACCCTGGTCTTCCTGTTATTGCAGTTGCAACTTGTGCCCGGCGACGAACCTTCAATCGTGCTCGATATGGATGGCCTGGGTTCCGGCGGACTGTTCACAGCCATTGTCGTCGCGTTGATCTGTGTACGCGTGCAAAAGTTTTTCACGGATCGCAACCTGGTGATCAAGCTGCCCGAGAGCGTCCCGGCGGTGGTTTATGAATCGTTTCTTTCGTTGATTCCAATGTGCGTGTTGGTGCTGGTGTTTTGGGGAATCCGGTTCGGTCTGGGGGTGGATATCAATCACCAGGTGCAACTGTTGTTCAAGCCCCTGGTCTTTGCGTTGAACACGCTGCCCGGCATCCTGGTGTACGCCTTTTGCGTGACGCTGTTGTGGTCGGTGGGCATCAACGGCGATAACGCAATGGATGCCGTGGTGGCGCCGGTGTTTCTGGCGGGCTTGATGGCCAATGCGGAAGCCATGAGCGCCGGCCAGCCGCTGACCAACATCACGGCGCTCGGTTTCTTCACCACCTTCGTGAATGTGGGCGGCACCGGAGCGACCCTCGCGCTGGCGCTGGTGATGATCAATTCCAAAGAACCCGGCTTTCGCAAGGTCAGCCGGCTCTCGTTGCCCACGCAGATTTTTCAGATCAACGAGCCGATCTTTTTCGGTTTTCCCATCGTGCTCAACCCGATCTTCATGATGCCGTATATTTTGAACGCGCTGATTTTGACGACGATCACCTATCTGCTGATGGATTGGGGTATCATCCAAAAACCATTTGTCAACGTGCCCTGGACCACCCCGCCCATCATCGGGCATTACCTCGTCTCCGGGGGCGATTGGAAAGCGGCCGTGTGGGGCGTGATCTCCATCGTCCTGGCCATGGCGGTTTATTATCCCTTCGCCAAAGTCGCCGAGCGCCAACGGTTGAAAGCGGAAGCGGAAGGCAAAGCGCACGAATAACGCCACCCGGAACGGACGGCAGCGAATCGTCGCCCGGCTGGCCAGGGCCACTCCATTTTTCCTGACATTCGATTGCAGGCTGCTACCGTGGGGGCGTGACGAATTTACTCATCGCCGCCGTCGGCGCCATCCTGGCCACCAACCAGCCGGCGGCCGTCAGCAATCTGGTTCAGGCCACCACCGGATTGGAAGTGGCGATCGCGACGACCAACGATCCCGTCGAGCAGGCCTTGAACCGCTTGATGCAGGAGGATGACGCCGCGCGGGCGGAAGTGGAAAAGTGGGTCGAAGACAACGAGAAATTCGCGGCGCAGGGCGCGGGGATGCCGCCCGAAGACATGCGCCGCCGCATTCTGGCGCGGCTCGCTCCGGTGCGGAAGGGGTACGAGGAATTGATCCAGCAACACACGAATCGCGCGGACGTTCTGGTGGCCTATGCAAGTTACCTGGGCGATCTCGGCGAAGAAGACGCAGCCATCGAGCAACTGGAAAAAGCGCGCGGTCTGGATGCGCAGAATCCCGCCATCTGGAATAACCTCGCCAACCTCTACGGTCACAGCGGCGAGGTGACCAAGGCCTTTGATTACTACACCCAAGCCATCGAGCTAAATCCGAACGAGCCGGTTTATTATCACAATTTCGGCACGACCATTTTCCTGTTCCGCAAAGACGCGCGGGAACATTACCACATCAACGAGCAACAGGTTTTTGATCGCGCGCTCTCGCTTTACAGCAACGCCATCCGCTTGAATCCGCAGGACTTTCAACTCGCCGCCGACGTGGCGCAGACTTTTTACGGCATTCAGCCGCCGCGCGTGGACGACGCCTTGCGGGCCTGGACGAACGCGTTCTCGCTGGCTGACAATGAAGCGGATCGCGAAGGCGTCCAACTGCACTTTGCCCGAATCAAGATCAAGGCGGGCCGCCTCGAGGAAGCGCAGACGCATTTGAATTTGGTCACGAACGCCACTCACGAAGTCGTGAAAAACCGGTTGATCCGCGTGTTGCAGCAGGCTCAAAACGACGCCCTGGTTTCAACCAATGCCAGTCCGGCCATCACCACCAATGCTCCCGGTAATGATCCCTAACTTCAGGCGTAATCACGTTGGCGTGGCCTCCGTCCAGCCGGAACCTTTCGTTGTTGCCGATGTCCATTGAACTGACCGAGGCACTGTTGCAGAAGTGCGCCGGGTGGGACGTGGTAAAGCGCGCCCGCGGTTACGTCGCCGCTGGGCAGGTGGCCCACTCTTCATGGCAACCGCCGCAGCTTGAGGGCTTGGTGCAAAACCACGGCGTTTCGTTCCGGGCTTGCATGAAGCTCCAAAGTGCGGTGGATGTGGAAAACCTTTGCACCTGCCGCGAGTCGCGTGAGTGGGGCAAAATTTGCGCGCACAGCGTCGCCGTGGCGTTGCATTGGCTCGCCACACAAAAACAAACCGCGACCGCCGCGGCAGCTTCGTCAAGTGGCCGGGCGGCAGCGCCAACCGTGCCCCTTCCCCAATCGGCCTCTTCACTTCAGCGCGCGCCTGACGGAGAGCCGGTTGAACTGGCCATCCTCTTTCCGCCGAATTTGGATCAAGCGCTGGCTCGCGGCAAAACGATGCTGGTGTTTGAAGTCGCATGGTCGGAGCAGCGCCTGCCGTTGAATGCGTTGCCCAAGGGACGCCACTATGCATTTTCCGCAACGGACCAGCGCATCCTGGATCGGTTGGAACAATGGACGGGCGGCGAAACTCCGGCGGTGCTGCAACTCGAACCACACGATCTGGAAAGCCTGCTGCCGCTCCTGGTGAATCATCCCCGTTTGACGCTCGGTAAAAAGCAAGCCCTGCGGGTGGCCTCGACGCCGTTCCGGATTACGTTGCGAGCGACGCTGCAAGCGACGGGCGAAATCGTGATTCAGCGGGCGAATGCGGCGGATGCGAAAACGCCACGCGACCATCAAACTGACGCCGCGCCGGAAATCCTGGAGAACTGGGTCTGGCAACAGCACACGTTTCAACCGCTTGATCTGCCGCCCATGATCCGCAAGGTCTGGCGCGAACCAGTCCACATTCTCCGCGCACAGGTGCCGTTGTTTCTGAGCCAGCATTGGCCGCCATTGCAAGCCGCCCACGCGATTGAGACCAACTTCCAACTCGATGATTTTTCGATCGAACCACAAACGCCGCGATTCGAGTTGTCGTTGCGCGGAGGATTGGCGCAACTGCGCGCCACGCTGCACTGCGCTTACGGCTCCCACACCCTGCCCATCGGTCAGCCCGCCGCTGCGGAAGCCGTCTGGTGGCCGGATCCGGAGCGACCCACGCATTACGCCATCCGCGACTTCGCGGCGGAACAGCAGGCCAGGTCCCGATTGCAACGCCATGGGTTCATCGGCCCGGATCGCGAAGATCAATGGGTGCTGGACGGACAAAACGCCGTGTTGAATTTCTTTGCGCGCGAATACCCGCGTTTACAACAGGAATGGCGGGTCACGCTCGACGCGCATCTGGAGCAACGCACGCTGAAAAACATTGAACGCATTGAGCCGCGCTTTGAGATCACTTCATCCGGCGTGCAATGGTTTGATCTCAGCATGGTGTTTTCCAGCAGCGGCGGCGAAGCTTTTTCACCTGCGGACATCCAACGGCTGCTGCGTTCGGGCCAGAGCCATACCCGTTTGAAAAACGGCAAGTTCGCCGTACTGGACCCCGGCGCGGCCGAGGAACTGCAAGAAACATTGCTCGATTGCGCCCCGCAACAACACGCGCAGCGCTATCGCATCCAGACGCAACAGGCGGGATTTCTCGAAGCGACATTGCGTCAACACCCGACCTGGCAGGTGCAAGCGCCGGACACATGGCGCGAACGAGCCGTCCGACAATCCGGCGAAATGGAGCTGAAATGTCCCCCGCTCGGGTCGTTGGAAACCGTGCTGCGCCCGTACCAAAAGCAAGGCGTGGCGTGGCTGCGCTTGCTGCGCGAAAACCAATTCGGCGGCATTCTCGCCGACGAAATGGGGCTGGGCAAAACTTTGCAAGCGCTGGCACATCTCCGGCTTTGCCAACTGGAATGGGCTGCACCGGATACGGACGCAAAGGTCGCCGGACGCGGCGCGACGGTTGATCAATCGGCCACGTCTCGCCGACCTCACTTGATTGTTTGTCCCACGAGTCTGGTCTTCAACTGGCTGGCGGAAGCCGGCAAGTTCGTCCCCGATTTGCGCGTGATCGCCTTGCACGGTCCGCGCCGACACCAATTGTTTGCGGAAGTTCCGCACGCGGATATCGCGTTGACCAGTTACGCGTTGATCCGCCGTGATGCGGAGCGGTATTGCGAACTGGAATTTGACACGGTGATTTTGGATGAGGCGCAACACATCAAAAATCGTCAGACGCAAAACGCGCAAACGGTCAAGGCGATCCGGTCGCGCCACCGTTTGGTGCTGACCGGCACGCCTCTGGAAAATTCCGTGCTCGATCTGTGGTCCATCTTCGATTTTCTAATGCCGGGTTATCTCGGTACGGCCAGGGATTTTCACGAACGCTATGAAGTGCCAATCGTGAAGGAGAAAAGTGCCGCCGCGCAGACGCGACTGGCGCGACGGTTGCGACCGTTTTTGCTGCGCCGGCTAAAGCGGGAGGTCGCGCCGGATCTGCCGGCCAAATTGGAACAGGTGGCCTACTGCGAACTCACGCCGCCCCAGCGCGCGGTGTATCAACAATTCCTGGAAGCCACGCGCCAGGAAGTACTGGCCGCCACCGGCCCCCAACATCTGGCGCGCAACCGCATGCTCGTGCTGACGGCGTTGTTGCGGTTGCGCCAGGTCTGCTGCGATCTGCGCTTGCTCCCCCTGGAACAGAAAACGCCGCCGGCCTCTGGTAAATTTGACTTATTCCGCGAGTTGCTGGAACAGGTCCTGGACGGCGGCCATCGGGTGCTGGTGTTTAGTCAATTCGTCGCAATGTTGCAGTTGCTGAAGGTGCATCTGGAGGCGGAGGGCATTGATTATTGCTATCTCGACGGCGCGACGACCGACCGGGCGCGCGCGGTGGACCGATTCCAAACCCAGCGGGACATTCCGGTATTCCTCATCAGTCTCAAGGCGGGCGGCGTGGGCCTGAATCTGGCCGGGGCGGACACTGTGATCCACTTTGATCCGTGGTGGAATCCAGCGGTGGAGGATCAGGCCACGGATCGCGCACATCGCCTGGGGCAACAACAGGTGGTGACCAGTTACAAGCTCATTACACGCGAAACCGTTGAGGAGAAAATTTTACTGCTGCAACAACGCAAACGGGACGTGATCGCTGCCACGGTGGGCGGTGAAGAGACATTCGCCAGCACGCTGAGCTGGGAGGAAATTCAAGAGTTGCTGGCCTGAGCGCCAAAACCGGCCGGTTCGCGCCCGGCTGGGCGGTGAAATTGTCCCCCCAAAAAAGCCAGAGATAATCCTTGCTGGCGGGAAATGGCGGTGTTCTGCTGGTTGCGTTGCAACGCGCAAAACACCAAACCACTTTAAAACCATGAAAATCAAATTTTTCACCGCCCTTGCCATCGTCAGCCTGTGGCTGGCCTGGCAACCGACCGCCACCGCCGAGACCGGCGAAGTGAGCAAGGAAATGAAAGCCATTCTCACCAAAGTGCAAACCAAGGTGAAGGCCGGAGACCGCACCGAGGCCAACTTCACGGATGAATTGAAGGCACTCGATACCTTGCTGGAAAAACACAAAAGCGAGAAAACGGATGAAGTTGCCCAAGTGTTGCTGATCAAATCCCAGTTATACTCGCAAATTTTCCACGACGAAAAGAAGGGTGAGGCGTATCTGGCACAATTGCTGAAGGAATTTCCGGACACCAAACCGGCGGAGATGATGCGCAAACAGGAAGCGGCCAAAAAAATTCGCGAGGGCTTGGTGGAAGGCGCGAAGTTCCCGGACTTTGAAGTGCAGGACCTGGACGGCAAACCTCTTTCCATCGCCGCGTACAAGGGCAAAGTGGTGCTGGTGGATTTTTGGGCGACCTGGTGCGGTCCGTGCGTGGCCGAACTGCCCAACGTCCTTAAAGCTTACGAGAAGCATCACGCCGCCGGTTTTGAGATCGTCGGCATCAGCCTGGACAGTGACCGCGCCAAGCTCGACAAGTTCATCAAAGATAAAAAAATGCCGTGGCAACAGTTCTTTGATGGGCAGGGTTGGAACAACAAGCTCTCGACGCAATACGGGGTGAACAGTATTCCGGCCACCTACCTCCTGGATGGCAACGGCACGATCCTCGCCAAGAACCTGCGCGGCGAAGCCCTCGAACAGGCTTTGGCCAAAGTGTTGACCAAAAAGTAAGTGAAGCATTTTGTGCGGCGCAATCATCGTCCCAAGCCGGTTGCGCCGCGTTCATACCATTAACCAGCAACTCAAACTCCCTTCTCGCATGAAAAAATCCATTCTCGCTTTCGCGCTAAGCCTTGCGGTCCTGGTGACCATCCAAGCCGCGGACGACGCCGGCTACAAACCACTCTTCAACGGCAAAGATTTGTCCGGCTGGAAGCTCCGCGATCCGAACGGGCATAACAGTTGGAAGGTCGAGAATGGCATTCTCAAGAACATCGTGAACCAAGGTGAACACGGCACGGATTTGCTTACTGACCAGAAATTCCAGAACTTTACCGTCAAATACGAATACCTCGTTCCGAATGATTCCAACAGCGGCTTCTATTTGCGCGGCCGCTATGAAATCCAAATTCTGGGCGACTATTCCAGCGGGAAACCCAGCAACACCGGCAACGGCGCGCTCTACAATTTCAAGGCACCGGACCAGTTCGTTTCCAAGCCGGGCGACCAATGGCAATCCGTCGAAGCCACCATCATCGGCAACCGCATCACGGTCATCCATAACGGCGTGAAGACGCATGCTCGCGTCGAGATTAAGAAAGGCACCGGCGGCGAGCTGGATCACCATTACGACCAGCCCGGACCGATTTTGCTGCAAGGCGATCACGGCACCGTCTGGTTCCGCAATCTCCAAATCAAGGAACTGAAATAATCCGCCGGCCGGCCGATTCAAAATCTCCCATTATTCCCGGCCGCGCTTTCCAAGCGCGCCAGACGCGTTGGCCGATAACCGATTTACGCTGGCGGCCTACAGCAGTTCCAATACGCGCTGAAGTTCAGCGTCCGTATTGTAGAAGTGCGGTGAGAGCCGGATGTAGCGCTGTCCCTGGCGGTCGGAGCGCAGCGAGGTGACGATGTGGGCGTCCCCAAGTTGCTGATGAACTGCCGCCATGTCAGCGGCCGGTTTGAAGAACGTAACGATCCCGCTGGCGTTCCCCGGACCAGCGTCCGCGTGCAGAACCGTATAACCTTTGGCCTGTAAAGCCGGCACGAGCAGCGCGCGTTTGCGCAACAAATCCGCGGCGATGTTTTCCACCCCCACTTCCAGCAGCATCCGCATGGCTTCATTCAACCCAACCAATCCCAGCAAATTATGCGTGCCCGCCTCAAATTTTTTTGCGCCGGAATTGAACTCGATTTTCTCCTGCGTCACGAAGTTGGGACAACGCACATTGTGCCAGCCGTAAATCGGCGGATTGAGCTGCGGTTGCAGATCCTTTTTCACAAACATCAAACCCGCGCCACAGGGACCGAGCAGCCATTTATGCGCGTCTGCGGCCAGCAAATCCACTGACTCCATCGTCATGGGAAACGCGCCCACGGTCTGGATTCCATCCAGGCAAAATAGAATGTTGCGTTGTCGCAACGCCGCGCCAATGGTCGCGTAATCCAGTCGGTAGCCGCTCACGAAATGGCAACTGGCCAGAGCCACAAGTTTGGTTTGCTCATCCACCTGACCCAACACGTCAATGGAGCGGATCGCGCCCAGACTGCGCGTGTTGAGCAGCCGCACCTGTACGCCTTGTCCAGCCAGAGCCAGCCAGGGATAAACATTGGAGGGGTAATCATCATGATAAACGAGAATGTTGTCGCCTTTGCGGAATTTTAATCCACTGGCAAAAAAACTCAGCGCCAAGGAGGTCGGACCGACAAAAGCGATTTCGTCCGCCGCGCAATTCAACAACTGCGCCCCGAGCGTCCGGCCCGTTTCCACCGCCTGCGGCCAAATGGCCGCTTCCTGATCGCCCGCTGCCGCATGGAAAGCGTAATCGGAGATCGCTTGGGCAACACGGCGCGGCAATGGACAATCCCCGGCGTGCCCCAGGAAAATCTTGGTTTTAACGACTGGAAACTCGTGTTGCCGCAACTGCTCGTTGCGTTGAATCGCTTCAATTTGCACCCGGTCAGATTAGCCCCGGCGCTCCAGCGGAGCAATAAACTACCCGGGGCGGCTAAAAAGCGGTAAAAATTACGTTGGCTTTAACGGGCAACTTTCTCATATTCATCTCGCTAATATGGCAACTAGAACAATGCGATTCTGGGGCGTCACGCTCCTTTCAATCATCGGACTGGCACTGGGCGCAAACGCCAGTGAAGCAGACATACACATTCCCGATCTGACCGCGATCACCTTTGACGGACTCAATGGAGCGAGCGGACCACTGTTGATGTATCTCGGCATCGGCATCTGTCTTATCGGGGCGATTTTTGGCCTCGTGCAGTACAAACAGACCAAGACGCTCGATGTGCATGAAAGTATGGCGAAGGTGTCGAACACCATTTGGGAGACCTGTAAAACGTATCTGTTCACGCAGGGTAAATTTCTTGCGGTGCTCTGGGCGCTGATCGCCGCCTGCATGATTTACTATTTCGGCTTCCTCACCGAACATAAGGACGCGGCGGGACAAGCGTTAAGCACCGGTCACGTGACGTTTAATGTCATCGTCATTCTGTTGGCGTCCGTTCTGGGAATTCTGGGCAGTTACGGCGTGGCGTGGTTCGGCATCCGCATCAATACCACGGCCAATTCGCGCGCGGCCTTTTCGGCGCTGAAAGGCGATCCGCTCGCCACCCTGGGCATTCCCTTGCGCTCCGGCATGAGCGTCGGCCTGCTCCTCGTGGCGGTGGAATTGTTCTTCATGATCTCCATTCTAATGTTCCTGCCGCGCGATCTGGTCGGGCCGTGCTTCATCGGTTTTGCCATTGGCGAATCGCTCGGCGCCTCGGTGCTGCGCATCTGCGGCGGTATTTTCACCAAGATCGCCGACATTGGTTCAGACCTGATGAAGATTGTCTTCAAACTCCCCGAGGACGATCCGAAGAATCCGGGAGTCATCGCCGACTGCACCGGCGATAACGCGGGCGACTCGGTCGGGCCGACCGCCGATGGTTTTGAAACCTACGGGGTGACCGGGGTGGCACTGATTGCGTTTCTGGCTTTGGCGCTGGCCGCCAATCCGGTGGTTTGCGGCACCTTGATCATCTGGCTCTTCGCCATGCGCGCCTTGATGATTGTGACCTCGCTCGTTTCCTATTTTGTCAATGAAGCGTTAAGCCGCGCCAAATATGGCGGCAAGAAGGATTTCGATTTCGAGGAACCACTCACCCATCTGGTCTGGATTACCTCCGCGGTTTCGATCGGCATCACGTTTATCGCTAGCTATTTTCTGCTGGCCAAACAAACCGGGATGGGGGCGCAGCTCTGGTGGGTGCTTTCCATCATCATCAGTTGCGGCACGGTGGCGGGCGCGTTGATTCCCGAGTTCACCAAGGTGTTTGTGAGTACGACTTCGCGGCACGTCAAGGAAGTGACGAACTGCTCCAAACATGGCGGCGCGTCCTTGAACATCCTCTCCGGGTTCGTGGCGGGCAATATGTCCGCCTTCTGGATGGGCATGGTCATCATGCTGCTGATGTTTATCTCGTATTACTTCTCGCAGAACCCCGCTGTGCTCGAGTTGATGCCCGAGCATTTCCGCTTCGCCGCTCCGATCTTCGCGTTCGGTTTGGTCGCGTTCGGCTTCCTCGGCATGGGCCCGGTGACGATTGCCGTGGATAGCTACGGACCGGTGACGGACAACGCGCAATCGGTTTACGAACTCAGCCAGATCGAAGGCCGCCAAAACATCAAAGCCGAAATCAAGCGCGACTTCGGCTTCGATCCGGATTTCGAGAACGCCAAATACCAACTCGAAAAAGGCGACGGCGCCGGCAACACGTTTAAGGCCACGGCAAAACCGGTGCTCATCGGCACGGCGGTCGTCGGCGCGACCACAATGGTATTCGGCATCATCATCCTTCTGGAAAATCTGTTCGGCAACGTGATTGCCAAGCTTTCCATCGTGAACCCGGAAATCATTCTCGGCCTCATTGCGGGAGGCGCGGTGATCTACTGGTTCACCGGCGCCAGCACGCAGGCCGTCGTCACCGGCGCGTATCGCGCGGTGGTTTACATCAAGGAAAACATGAAGCTGGATGCCGCCACCGCGAGCGACAAGGACAGCAAGGAAGTGGTCCGCATCTGCACCGAGTACGCGCAAAAAGGCATGTGGAACATCTTCATCGTCGTGTTCTGCTTCGCGCTCGCGTTACCGTTCTTTAATGCCTACTTCTTCATTGGCTACCTGATCGGCATCGCGTTCTTCGGTTTGTTCCAAGCCATCTTCATGGCCAACGCCGGCGGCGCGTGGGACAACGCCAAGAAGATTGTTGAAGTGGATTTGCGCCAGAAAGGAACGGACCTCCACGCCGCCACGGTTGTTGGCGATACGGTGGGCGATCCCTTCAAAGACACGTCCTCCGTGGCGATGAATCCGGTGATCAAGTTCACGACGTTGTTCGGTCTGCTCGCGGTGGAAATCGCCGTGACCATGACGAATCAAAGCGCGAAGACCGCCATCGGCGCGTTCTTCTTCATCGTGGCGTTGATCTTTGTCTATCGCTCATTCTACGCGATGCGGATTCCGGAAAATAAATAATCCTCAGCCGCACTGGATTTCAGCCGGAGCAATGTTCTGCTCCGGCTTTTTCATGTAACCCGCTCCGTCCGAAATCGTCGGCTCGTGAATGTCGTGTCGTTTTTTCGGTGGACGCATCTGCTAGGCTGCCTGCGTGCAGAAAAGTAAACGAACTTTGACTCGCCGCGAAATGCTCGCCGCCTGGCGCCGGCGCGATCCCAACTACGATGGGTTATTTTATTTTGGCGTCAAAACCACGCGGATTTTCTGTCGCTCATCCTGTCCTTCACGACCCGCCCAAAAGCATCTGGAATTTTTTCACACTGACGCCGACGCCAAACAAGCGGGCTATCGCGCCTGCAAGCGTTGCCGCCCCGAGTTGGCTTCCGGGCAACCGCCCGCCTGGGTCGCGGAATTGATGCGACTCGCGGCCGGTCAACCCGATCGTAATCTAAACGCCCGCGAGCTGCGTCAATTGGGGCTGCAACCGGAACGCGTGCGGCGCTGGTTCCAAACTCACTTCGGCATGAGTTTCGCCGAGTGGAATCGCGGCCAACGACTCGCGCGGGCGTTGGCGCAAATTCACGCGGGCAAGAGTTTGGCTGCGGTGGTGTTCGATCACGGTTACGAGTCCTTCAGCGGTTTTCGCAGCGCGTTCCTGCGCGTCTTCGGCCAAACTCCAAAACAGGCTCGCACCGGCGACCATCTTTGCGTTGTCTTGCTGCCCACACCACTCGGCCCGATGCTGGCGGCGGCCACCGCCACCGCGCTATGTCAGTTGGAATTTGCGGATGTGCGCACCCTGCGACAGAGCCGCCTCGATCTGCAGCGACGTTTCAAACTCCCCGTGGTCTCCGTCGAGAATGGAGTCTTGCAACTAGCCCGACGCGAGTTGGACGAGTATTTCGCCGGGAAACGAAAAATATTTACCGTTCCCATCGCTTGGAAAGGTTCCTCGTTTCAAGCGCGCGTCTGGCGCGAGCTGCAAAACCTGCCGTACGGTAAAACCACCAGCTACACTGAAGTGGCCCGGCGCATCGGTGCGCCGCAATCCGTGCGTGCGGTGGCTCGCGCCAACGGCACCAATCGCCTTTACCTGTTCGTGCCGTGTCACCGTGTTGTGGCCAAAAATGGCGCGCTCAGCGGTTACGGTGGCGGCGTCTGGCGCAAACGAATGTTGCTGAACCTGGAACAATCGGGACGCCTTACTCCCTGACCGCAGGAGGCGACCATCGTTCGGTCGGCCATCAAACATTTTCCGTCTTCAATCGTGCGCGGAGATTGTGGAACTTCCCCCGGTCAGTTTATGTTTTGCGCGACATGAGGTCTGCCCAGTCTGCCCCCGCAGGTCCGCAATCCACTCGCTTCATGCCGTGGATTGTGGCGGTGGCGATGTTCATGCTCCAACTGGACGGCACGATCGTGAACACCGCCGTACCCACCATGGCCGCCAGTTTTCAGGTCGCATCTCTCAGCCTCAAATCCGTCATCACCAGCTACACCATTGGGCTGGCCGTGTTCATTCCGCTCAGCGGTTGGGTCGCGGATCGGTTTGGCACCCGGCGCGTTTTTAGCTTGGCCGTCATCGTCTTCACCCTGGGGTCACTGCTCTGCGGTCTCTCCCTGAATCTGCCGATGCTGGTCGCCTCGCGAATTATACAGGGTGCCGGCGCGGCCATCATGCTGCCAGTGGGACGCATTGCGCTGCTCCTCACGTTTCCCAAATCCGAGATGATCCGGATTATGAATTATGTGATCGTGCCGGCGCTGATTGGGCCACTGTTGGGCCCGGTCACCGGCGGGTTAATCGTGCATTGGATGCCGTGGCGCATGATCTTTCTGTTGAATCTGCCATTTGGTCTGCTCGGACTTTATCTATCGCACCGGTTCATGCCGGAACATCGCAATCCCAGCGTCGGACGTTTTGATTTTCGCGGGTTTCTGCTGTTCGGAAGTGGCGTGGCTCTGTTTTCGTACGTGTTGGAAATCTTTGGGAAACATTTCCTGCCGCTACCCGCGATCGGGGCCATGCTGGTCGCGGCGTTGGTATTGTTGTTTGCCTATGCCTGGCACGCGCAACTGCGCCGCAACCCGCTACTGACGCTGAATCTGTTTCGCCTGCGCACTTTCCGCATTTCCGTCGTGGGCGGCTTCGTGACGCGCCTCGGCATCAGCGGCATGCCGTTCTTGCTGCCGTTGCTCTACCAAATTGGTTTGGGTTATACGCCGTGGCAGGCCGGCCTGCTGACCATGCCACAAGCCGCCGCCGCCATCGGCATGAAGCTCTGCACGCAACCGATTCTCGCGCGGTTCGGCCATCGCGTCATCTTGCTGTTGAACACCACGTTGATCGGTCTCACCATCATGATGTTTTCGTTCGTAAAGATCGGCACCCCGGTCTGGGTGATCTTGTCCTTAAGTTTTCTGCAAGGTTGTTTCTCCGCGCTCCAGTTCACCAGCATGAATACCCTGACGTTTGCGGATACCACTGACGCTCAAACCAGCGACGCCAGCACCATCGCCAGCACCGCACAGCAACTCTCCGTCAGCATTGGCGTCGCGGGCGCCTCGCTCGTCACCGGCTGGTTTTTGGGCGGCATCCAACGCTCGGATTCACATCAGCTCATTCCGGCGTTGCATCACGCCTTCATCACGCTGGGACTGCTCACGATCCTGAGTTCCTGGACGTTCACCCGGCTGCGCCACAATGATGGCGACAACATCAGCAATCGGAGCCAACCAGCCACCGGCAAATAACCCGATCACCAGACAGTCGCGCGCGCCACCTCGCGAAAGGCCCTTTACCGCTGTTGAAATCCGACGGTTGGAGCCGCAGTTGTTATCCGGCTCGATTCGTTCTAAACTGCCGACGCAGTGCATTGATGCTGCAGGGGTTTTCATTTATGTCATTTCAAATCCTCAACCTGGAAGCGGTGGCGGAGTACTTGAATTTTACGCCGGCCGAAGTGGAGCAGCGCGTCAAGGATCGCGTGATCCCGTTCGAGAAACGCGGCGATCGGCTTATCTTTCGCAAGGGCGAAATTGACGAGTGGGCTTCACAGCGAATCATGGGGTTTTCCAGCGATCGCCTGGTGGCGTATCATGAAAAGTCCAGCCGCCGCGCCAGTCAACTTCTGGCCCATGAAGCGATCCTGCCGGAAATGCTCACCGCCGGAATCATTGAGCCTCATCTGAAATCCCGCACCAAACCCGCGGTGCTGCATGATCTCGTCACCCTGGCCGACCAGACCGGCAAGTTAAACGATCCCAAACTGCTGCGCGGCAGCCTGGAAGCGCGGGAAGATTTGTGCTCCACGGGCATGCCGGGCGGTTTCGCCGTGCCACATTTGCGCGTCCAGGAACCGTATCTGTTTGAAACCTCATTCCTCGTCATTGGCCGACTCGTCCGCGCCATTTATTTCGGCGCGCCGGATGACGGGCCGACGGATCTATTCTTTCTGCTCTGCTGCCAGGACGACCGACTGCATCTGCATACGTTGGCGCGTCTGTGCATGGTCGCGGTCAAAACGGAAGTTCTGACCCAATTACGCAACGCTCCCGATGCCTCCGCGATGTACGACGCCCTAGTAGCTGCGGAACAGGAAGTGTTGGCGGCGCAGAAACCAGCTTGAAACCGGCGAGCGCGAGACGGCACTCCCGTTCGTAGTCTTTGGGCGCGGAATATCCGACGACGAAAACGTCTATTTCTCCTCGGGCTTGGCCGCCGCGTGATTCTGCGCATCCAAGACGGTCGCCTCGGGCCAACCATCGGCATTCCAGCGCAACGGCATGATCGCGAGCGTGGCTTTGCCTTCCATCAGCAGGTTGCCCTCGAAATCCGAGGTAAACCAGGTGCGCCCTGACGCCTCCAACATGCTGGCGTGACCGGGACCGATGAGCGGCCCGTTGGTGGTGGCCAGAAATATACTGCCGCCGTTGTGGAGCAGATCCACTCCGGCCTTGTCGAGATACGGTCCGGTGATGGTTTTGCTCCGACCAATGCGAATGTTGTAAGTGCTCTTGGGCCCCTGGCAACACGATCCCCAGTTCACAAATAGATAATAAAAGTCATCGTGCCGACACAGGAAAGCGGCTTCGATGGATTCATTGTAGGCGAGCGAATACAACTCCGAGTCCGGCGCCAGACGCAATCCGGTTTGTGGATTGAGTTGCACCAGTTTGATGCCGCTCCAGTACGAGCCAAAGACCATCCACAGACTTCCGTCTGTATCTTGAAAAATGGCAGGGTCAATCGCGTTGTATTGCGCTCCGGCCTGACCTTCGCGCGTGCGCACCACCCAACCGTGATCCGTCCAGTGATACGCGGGATCATCGGGATTCAAGGTGGGATTGCTGGCCAGTCCAATGGCCGAAGTCATTTTGCCAAACGTGGATGCCGAATAGTAAAGCAGGTAACGATCCCCCAGCTTGATGATGTCGGGCGCCCAATAGATGAGTTGACGGTTCTCCGGCACCACCTGCGTAATCCAATCGGGGGCTTGTTTGAAAACGGGCGGCCCCGGCGTCCAGGTTTCCAAATCCTTGGATCGAAATGAGGGGACGCCTCGACCAGTGTAAAAGACCCAATACTCGTCCTGGCACTTGACGATGGTGGAGGGATCGCGCGTCACAATCCCCCGACTGGCCGACTCCTCGAGCGCCTTGGCTGGGTAGATCAGCCGGACCCCGCTGAGTTGGGATGGCGCGGGGAACGTAACCCCAACGGTCAACGCTCCCAACAAAATGGCCTTGGCGGGCCAGGACCAGCGCGACGGCCCACAGCATTGAAATCTCATACGCGGCAGTTTGCCTTGAACTGCATAACAGTTCAAGACACAGACGACCTTTGCTTCGCCACGAAACCGTTCCGGGCGACTTCGAGATGCGCGTGGTTATGGTACCGGCGCCGCGCTCACTCGTAAGTCAGCACGACGTTGCCACCCGAAAGCTGCGCGCTGTTGATGGTGAGTGCCTGATGCCAGCCAAGGCGGTAGAAGCGCGTCGCTCCGTTTTGCGGAACAACGATGCGCTTGGCGCTCGAATCCACCAGGACATTCAATTCCGGAGTGTAAGTCCCGTTCGCCGTGGTGGCCGAATAGACCTGCGGCACGGCCGGCACGAAGACCATGTAGTTCATGGCGAAACCATCCTGATACGCGCTATTGTTGGGAGCGGCAATGGTGGCCCGTAATGTATTCACGGCCTCAAGGTTGATGGTGGCCAATTCTCCTCCCGGTTGGGTGAGTGGGGTGTAGCGATAATTGAAATTGAAGAACGTGCTGGGCGTCTGGAATTGTCCCAAGGCGTTGGTCGTCGGCCCCGTCGTGATTTGATCCAGGCGCACCGGCATCGCCAAACCTGCCGCCGCCCGCAGATATACGTTGTAGTATTTGCTGCCATCGAACTGACGCGTGTAGTTCAACCATTCCCCACCGCGGACGCGGGTGACCACGTATTCCTGGAGCGTCGGATTCAGATTGGCGTATTTGCTCCGTTGGGTATCGTACCTTTGCGAAGCTCCATAGCCGAGCGGACCATTGACTTCATTGATGTCGCCGTAGAAATAATCCCCGAGATTGCCTTGTTGTGTGCCAACAGGATCATAATGCCGGTACTGGCTGTTTAGGCTTTTCGGTCCGCCATCCGTATCGAAAAAATCCTCACCAGGACCGCCGAATTGATCCACATAACCCACCTCGGTATTGATCACAGTACCTATATCGTAGATCGGATCGTAATCATAATACCCCGAGGCCGGCGGATCATTTAGGTAGGAACCATAGTTGAAGTCATAGTCTTCCGACT
Organism: Verrucomicrobiota bacterium; assembly: GCA_039806955.1. Classification (GTDB taxonomy): domain Bacteria; phylum Verrucomicrobiota; class Verrucomicrobiia; order Limisphaerales; family JADLHS01; genus JADLHS01. Next base: position 48,044 of record JBDHQI010000030.1, read on the forward strand.
CAATGACCTTCACCGAGGCGCTCGCCAGGTAAGCGTCCGAAAATGTGTCAAAGGTCCATTCGTTGGTTGTGCGTCGGCCCAAAACGTCTTCCACGATAATTCGCGCGTCGTAAACCACATTCGGCGCCAGTCCCGCAAAGGAAACGCTGGCATTGGTCGCCGGTCCGGCAACCACCAACCCGCTCGAAACATCCACGCCATTCAAATACAGTTTGATGGCGTCCGTCTTGATATTGTTCGTGGTGGTAAGTGTCGTCGCGTTGAAAGTAATTCCACTGGCCGCCGGATGAAAATTTTTGAAGGAAGCTGGAGTGCGGTTGATGACTTGAGGCGCTCCCGGTTTGCCATGAGCAATCGCCGGAGCAACGACGGCGGTGGCGGGTGCGGTTTCTCCGACATAAAAATTGTCGAAGGTGACATCCACGTCGGGAATGTAGTCTCCGGCGCTCAATTTGTAGGCAAACACTCCGACGTAACCGTAACGCGGGGTCAGCAAATAGCCGCCATTGTATTGATAGGATGTATCGCCCGTCATGCTCAGCAAGGGGGTGGTTAGATCATTGATGTCATAAATACTGGCGGTGTAAGTGGCGGGATCGGCATCCAAGGCGTTGGTGCTGGTCAGCACCAGCCGGTAGGCGTGACCGGCCACCCAGCGGAAGCGTGATTGCGTCACGGTCACTGGCACTCCCAGGCTCGAGCGGCTTTGATAAATATCATAATTGATGTTCCAAATGCTCATTTGGTCCGCATGTCCCAACGGGCCGGTGTTGTCCGGGCCGGTGTAACTCCGGTAATCGTGCAAACGGACGTTGAAAGTGATGCCGTTCGGCGCATCCGGCTGCAGCGGGTCAGTAGAATATTGGAAACTGGTATTGGGAAGCACGTCGTTGCCATTCACGCGGGCGATCAGTCCGATAACCAAGTCGCTGTCCTGGTTGGTATCCCACGCCACCACATCCACGGCCGCGTAAAAATTGGTGTAAAACCGATTGGTGAAAAATGCAAATACCCGCGCACTCGGATCGTCTCCAGACGTCATCGGCGTTCCTTGCAACCGGTAGGCCTTCCCGCCCAGGCTGTCAGCGGGAAAGGTGATCGTGGCTGGATGCTCCGTGGATTTCATCCAACCGGTATCCGTTCCGTTGTCGAAGTCGTAATAAACCTGCGCGCCAAGCGGGCTGACAAGCAGCAAGCCAACGGCAACCACCAGCAACGATGATAGTCGCTGCCGCTTGGTCCAAGGATGGGCCCGGTAAGAGTTCAATATAGATTTCATAACGCTTTTTTCAGTCAGTTACAGTGGTCTTGATATGGGTTCACCCGCCGCACCAGCATTCCTCACTCGGCTTACGACGAAAAGCCGCTTCTTAAATGAAGCGGCCTTCCGCAGAAATACACTGGAGCTTGTTCGCCACAATTAGTGGCTGCGACGACCTCGCATCGTCAACAAGCCCACGATGCCTACTCCCACCAACGCCAGCGTCGATGGTTCAGGCACGGTGGCTACAATCACGCCAGTCCAAACTTCACCCCGGTTGGAACCGGAGGTGGTCATTGAGATCGGCAGATACAAAGTATCGCCATAAAGCCCCGTACCATTCAGCGACACCAAGGATGCCGTGGTGTTTGCCGCGTCGTTGCCAGCGTTCAAAGGCGATGAGGTTTGGTTGACCTGGAACGGGTTGCTGTTGATCAAAATGCTGTAATCCAGCGCTCCAGAATCAAACCCCAATGCCATTCCCGAAGGCGCCGCTCCGTCTTGCGCCGTACCGCTGTTGATGTCGAGTATGATGTCGCGATAAATACCAGAGATTTGTGCAAAACCATAACCGGGCACCGTCCCCTGCCCGAGCATTCCATAATTTTGGACTCCATTGACCGCGCTGTCGGGCGGCCAGGTGAACGGCGCGGCTGGATTCAGCAAGGCGATGATACTGCTACCGCCACTAAAGGTCAGCACGCCGCCATTCAGGTCGGCTTTGATCGTGCCACTGAGAAATGCCACATCGCCGCCTGCGGCCAATGGCGAGAAATTCAAACCAAAGGCCTGCCCCGAGAGGGTGATGCTGCTCAACGCGCTGTCGATATAATATACCGTCTCCGCCGCTGAGGCGGCGCGCGGCGCGCACAGTAACGCGCAAGCCATCATACCGGTGGCGACGCCACCAAACATGAAGTTGACCTTTTTCATAAAAAGTTTTTTTAGCTTTGGGGTTTTCTCCGCCTCGTTCTGAGGCTTAGTTTTAGAACTTTGTTTTTACTCTGACTTGGTGGAAAGACTAACGAACTCCCCAAATAATGTCAATATCCATATCGTTTGGCGGACGGGTAAATACGCTCCCGACTATTACGGATGCAAAGGTGTTTCTTCATCCAAACCACCCTCAAACCAACGCCCGCAACTTGGTGGCAACTGGATCTGCCGCCGCCAATTATCCAGGTAGAAATCTTCCGATTCCGACCGCAACGCCCAGGTCGGGTTAGGTCTTCTTCGCCGTTTGAAAATAGTTCCTGGCGGCGACGATTTGAGCCGACAGGCCAAGGAGCAATACTTGATCGCCAACTTGCAGTTCTTCATCCGGCCCGGGGTTGATGAGGTTAACGCCGTTGCGTTCAATGCCAACGATGCTCGCGCCAGTGCAGGTACGTAATTCAAGTTCGCGAATGAGTTTGCCCGCCGCCGGGCAACCAGCGGTAATGGCCACCGTGTCCAGGTCTGCCTCACGGAATATGGATGCCGCCGCCGGAGCGGGTTCATGTCGGGGGGCGGGTGGATGCGCAAAAGTTTCTTCCAATGCGACTTGTGCTTTCGAGTAAACCTTGATGAGAGAGCGCCCCAACAGCCAACTGATGATACCCGCCAACACCAGCAGCCCGAGCAGCGCTTTGAAGCTGGGTAGTAACGTGGAACTGAGCATGAGCACATACACGCTCAAAATCACTGTCCCGGCGATCGGAATGACTTGAGCAACCACGGTGCGAATGGCGGTGGTGCGCTTGCCCGCGGCAGATTCCTCGACCTTCAATCTGGCTACAAACAGGCCAAACGCCTGGAGTTTGCGCCACGTAACGATGAGCATCGGCAGTGACAGAATCGTGGCGACTAACCAAAGAGCGGCTTTCAGCCAATCTTCGCCCAGCTCCAAATCGCTCACCCAAGCGGGCGGACGCCGGCCGATATAGGCCGCCCCAATAAATACCGCCGCAATGAGCGCGGCATTCAAGATCATCTGTCCGATCCACTGGCGGACCGGAGCCTTCGGCAGACTGGACTCGCGTTGACCGCCCAATTGCCCGACCCAGCGGGTGTACAGCTCCAGCGTGTTCACCAAAGATTTGGGCGCCAGGCGATCGAACCAATTGACCACGCCATCCGTGCTCCGGATCAGGTAGGGAGTCAACAGAGTGGTCCCCACCGACACCGCGACCGCGATGGGATACAGAAATTTGCTGGTAACCGCCAGCGTGACGCCCAGCGAAGCGATAATAAAGGAAAATTCGCCAATTTGCGCCACGCTCATGCCGACGCGTAATGAAGTTCCCCGGTCGTAGCCGCCAAGAAAGGTGCCGCTGCTGCAGGCGATCACTTTGCATAAAATCACCGCGATGGTGATGACCACGACCGGTAACCAGTGAGCGGCAAGCATCTGGGGATCAATCAACAACCCAATGGCCACAAAGAACACCGCGCTGAACATGTCCCGCACCGGCTCAACCAGCGTTTCAATCCGATGAATCTCGCGAGACTCCGCAATGACCGCCCCGATGATAAATGCTCCCAAAGCCACGCTGTAACCGAGTTTCGCCGCCAACAACGAAACCCCAAAACAAAGTCCCAAGGCCGAAACCAGAAGCATTTCATTGCTCTTGAATTTGGCAACATAGCCCATCATGCGCGGCACGGTGATCAAACCAATGACCAGCACCACAATCAGGAAAACCCCCAGCTTTCCAAGGGTTACCCCCACCGTACCCAGGCTCAATGTTCCGGTCATCGCGATGCCCGACAACAACGCGATCATGGCGATACCCAGGATGTCTTCAATGATCAGGATGCCGAAGATCAACTGGGCAAACTTATCCTTGGTGCGCCCCATCTCCGTCAGCACCTTGATGATGACCGTGGTGGAAGACATGGAAAGCATTGCGCCGAGAAAGATACTGTCCGTGTTGCTCCAGCCGAACATTCGGCCAAGCTCGTAACCGATCCAGCCCATTCCGAGGATTTCCAGCGATGCGGCGATAACCGCCGTGCCGCCGACCGTCTTAAGCTTGCGAAGACTGAATTCCAACCCGAGCGAAAACATCAGCAGGATGACACCGATTTCCGCGAGGGTGTTGATGCTCTCCTCACTGGAAATGAGCGGAAAGGGTGGCGTATGCGGACCAATAATGAACCCAGCCACGATATACCCAAGCACCACCGGCTGTTTGAAGCGATGAAAAACAATCGTGACCAATCCCGCGACGATCATCACCACCGCCAGGTCCTGAAGAAAAGCAACTGTATGCATTAAAGATTAGGTTGGCGCAAGCCCGCCTCCCGCCATCCCGAGGTTGTTCAGCGTCCTCGATTTCGATTGACTTGGCGAGACTGAAAATCCGGCAGCACCCGCGAAGGCAGACCTAGCAGCCTGTCGGACTTAGGGAACGCAATTTTAGCAAAGTGGATTGAACAGTTGCTGGGCGTGCGCGTCTGAAATCCA